>DHVK01000015.1 GCA_002412625.1 Cloacimonetes bacterium UBA5210 | reverse complement strand
CACAATACCGTCCCGCTGGGACTTATCTCTGAATTATGCTGCCATATACGAGCAAGAATCATCATATTCATACTTTAGTGCGCGGCAAGATGCCGTTTCCCCGTTAGCACGATAATCCCATCCCGTATCACTCATACTATAGCAAAGCTGTTATTGAGCCATTATAAAGCTGTGAGCATAGCTTGATAAGGGCATAATATCCCGACAATCTCAAGTTAACAAGAAGCGTAGGAAGAAGGTAGCGCCCATGAAACATGCAATAATCAGCTAATACATTGCGATTGAGTGCAAAATTGACTAGGAAATCCCACGTTTACCGCAATTATCCCTCTTTCATATGGGATCAATGTTTCTGTTTGTGGAAATAGGAGACTAAATCAAATCCTGCAATCTGGCAAAAAGCGCTTTGATCTGAGCCCCTCTTTCATATTTACTGAGTGCTTCAGCCACACCGGTCTCAATAGCTCGAGCGTCAAACAGATCACTGAGGCAATGCTTGATTCCGGATACCGATTCCATCGGGCAGATGCTCGTGATGCCGTATTCCCGCAGCAGGTCTGCCGCTTCGCCTTTGCGCGGCACCATCGCCAAAATCGGCCGTCCCAGTCTCAGGTATTCAAACACCTTGGAGGTGAGCGTTCCCTTCGGGCTGCTGCTGTTGATCACCAGGATCAGCGCGTCTGCCTCTTGCATCGCCGTCAATGCCTCCCGGTGACTGGTCTGGGGCAGGATCGCGATGCGCCCGGAAATGCCGCTATGTTCGATCTCTTCATACACTTCGCGGTTAAAATTGCCATACAACAACACTCTCAGATTCCGCGGGATCAGTTTCTCGCGCTCCATCTCTTCCAGTGCCTGGTAAAGATGTTTCAAGCTGCGCCGGGCATAGATATTGCCAAAATAGCTGAGCGTAAAATAGTCGCTGGACGGTTTCGTGAAAGGAAGGTCGCCGAAATCCCGCTCATCATGTCCGTTGTAAAGGATGAAACTATGCCGGTTCAAGTCCGGGTCAAAAGCGTTGGCCAGATCATCCCGAATCCCTTTTGTTGCGCAGATCAGCAGGTTGGCGCGCTTGAGGATGCGGGCTTCCCAGCGGCGTGACCATGCCATTTTCAGCTTGTTGCCCATCAGGTCATAATCCGTTAGCAAAGTCCAATAATCCCGATAGTCAACCACCAGAGGTTTATCAAACTCCTCTGCCAGCTTATATGCCGCCAAAGCAGAGGAAAAGGGGCCGCAGGATACATAGATGATATCGAAATGCTCTTCCGACAGAAGCCTGCGCCCTGCTTTCAAAAGATGCGGCAGCCAGCCGATTTTATCATCAATCGGAGACAGGCGACGGATGAAGAGTTTCAAACGCTCCGGACTGCGTTTATAGACCATTTGGGAAGCGGTTTTATGCTTGCCGAAAGCCTTGCGCAAGAGCGCCATGGGATCCCAGGAAGGGACGCGGTGCAAAGCGCTTTCGCCACATCCGGCTTGCAGACTGGGGTCAAAATAGGCATATTCAATGTCTTCCACCGTGAGCACACTGATTTCCGCCCCCAGTTCGCTAAGATAGCGCACAGTCTTCATGTTGCGCAGCGCGGCGGGTCCTCCCAGAGGTGGGTAGAAATAGCTGATGTAAAGGATTTTCATTTCAGGTTGTCGAGCAAATTGAACAGTGCCGGTTCCAGACTCTCCCAACTGAAGCGGGTTTCGGAGATCTCGAGGCAGCGGCGGCTCATCGCTTCATAGTCTTCACGGGGCATATTCAGCATCGTGGAGATGGTGGCGGCGATATCTCTGGCACGGTAAGCGCTCAGTTGCCCCAGTTTGTGATACTCAACCAGGCTTTTCATTAGCGGGGTTTTGATGCTGATCACCGGCAAGCCCGCGGCGAAGTATTCCAGAACCTTCAGAGGGGTCGCCAGGCTCATCCGCCGCACCCGGGGATTGAACAGCCACAGGCCGAAGCGAGAGCGTTTCAGCAGTAGCCCGATCTTCTCCGCGGGAATCCACTCCTGATAGTAGATCACGGCATTCAGGTTGAAGTTGTTCACGCTGTCATTGAATTCACGTTCCACCGCCGGATCGTGGAACTTGCCTACAATCAGGATCCGGAGCCGGGGAAACTCGATCTTTAGCAAGGAGGCGCATTTCAGGATCTTGAAGATGCCGCGCTCTCTGGTCAGGCCACCCACGTAGATGAGGTCAAAGCGCATGTCGCAAAGCTGAGCCAAAGCACCGGGGATATCACATTTGTAATCCCACACATTTGCCACCGGATTGTTCGGTAAGACCAAATACTTTTTGGATTTGGAATTCCTGGGGAAAAGCTGATTGAGAATCTCCTGATTCACTGCCCAGACGGAATCTGCCCGGCATGCCAAAGAGCGTAGGAACTTCAGGTAAAAGGCTTTTACAAAGGGGCGCAGGGGAAACGAAAAGCGTTCGGCGTGGGCATCGGCAAAGAACTCGTGGCAATCAAACACCAGTTTGCAGCGAAACTTCCGCCTCAACGCCAAACCCACCAGCAGGGTGAGCGGCTCCACACAGATCACCAGATCCGGTTTATGGCGCGCGGCTGCCCGGTAAAGCAGAGGTAATGCCTTCAGCGGCGAAGTGGCATCCACCACCACCTGATAGGGGTTCACGGTGTTATTCACCATCCCGTTTGTCGAGATGATATACACCTCGCCCCGCTGCGTGAGGCTTTGCCCCAGCTTGTAAAGCAACCGAACATCGTTCGTGGGATGCGAATTCGATATGATGCAGATTCTCATTTTAGCAATACCTTCATCTTTCAATTATGCGTCTCAATGCTTTTGTGTCAAGCGAAATGTGCAGCAAAGCGTTTAATATAGCCACTTTGATGAGAATTCCTGATGCCTGAAGGGGCAAATGAGCTACCACAACAGCTACAGGATTTCCAGCTTCACATAGCGGGTGCTGAACCGGTAATCACAGAGCGCGGGATGCTTGCAGAGTGCTTTTTGGTATATCTCAAGCTGCTCCTGCTCATGGATGCCTCCGGTTTTGAAATCTACGATCAGGGCTTCTTTACTTTGGGTATTCAGCATCAGGCGGTCCACGCGGAAGGCACCGATGGCAAACTCGGTGAATACCTTGTCATAAGCAGAGTCAAAGAGATAGCTGTGTTTGTAAAGCTCCCGGCGGATGCTTTCCAACGTGCGGGAGATGCGGGCGGTTCCCAGTATCGAACCGTAGCGCTGCATGCTCTCGCGGGTGGCGCGGCTGTGCTGATCCGGAGTATCGTGCAGGATGAAGCTGAGGTAATAGTGGGTCAGATCACCGTAAAGAGCGTGCCGTTTATCCAGATACACTGCTTTGTAATCAAGCTCCGGCGAGGGCTTGGGCAATGCCGTTGCCAGCGGGGAGTGGCGGGGTTCAGAGATGCGGATGCTATCCAGAACTCCGGGTAAAGCGCCAGCTTCGGCACCGGGTTTAGGCTCTTTGGCAGGGTATTTTGTGCTTACTCTGAAGCTGCCATCGGGCAATCTATGCTCTTCCGAAAACCATCGCCCACAGGCATCTGCCAGGATCAGGGGCAAGGCCGGCTGTTCTTGTTTGGAGGCCAGATAGTCCTGCCAGGGGGCAGTGCTATGGTATGCAAAGAGCACATGGAGGTCTGCCTTGGCGCGCGTGAAGGCCACATAGAGGTTGTTCAGCTCTTCCAGGCGTTCCTGCTTCTGTTTATTCTCCCACAGCCCGCGGGCGGGGCTTTCCGGCAGGATCTTGGCGAAATGGAAACTGAGCGCGTAGTCCTTGATATACCTGAACTCGTGATCCAGATAGTCGGAAGCCCAAAAGAGGTTTTTCTCGTTCACGTCCGGGGTACTGAGGTCGTAATAGACAAACACCTTGTCGAATTGTAAGCCTTTGGATTTGTGGAAGGTGAGCAATTGGACTCCGCGGGTGCTTTCCACGCTAACCTGGGTGAAGCCTTCCTGGTTCACGTTTTCATCCAGATAGTCCAGCCAATCCGTGATCTTCAGGCCTTTGTGGGCTTCGCTTAACTCCCAGGTTGCCGCAAGGTTCAGGAAGGCCTGCACATTCAGCAGATCGCGCTCAGGGAAGCGCGCGGGATCGGGCATGCAAAGCACCGTGATCTCGCGCAAGATCGCGTAGGGCGGCATCAGATGCTGTCTGGCGGCCAGGTTATGGAGTTCACTCAGAGGGCTGATGCTGCTGAACAGAGGGGCTGGGGATGCCTTGGCGGGTTCATACGCAGAGATTTCATCAATAGCTGCTTTCAAAGCTGCGCTGCTGATCAACAGGTAATCCGAGCGGATGAAGGCCAGGAAGTCCAGCCAATCTCCATAGGCCACAAAGCGTAACCAATTGATCAGCGGAGCCACCAGGTGATGCTCCGAGATGGGCGCGCTGGGCTGGAAAACGCCGGTTTCACCGCGCTCTTCCAGAAGCAATTGCAGAGTGGATAATTGCTTGGTCTTGCGGCAGAGGATGGCGATGCTTGCCTTGGGATTGCGTTTCAGTTCCGGGATGATCATCTCATCCACAAAGTACTCAAAGACCGCAGGCCCGGTGCGGTGCATATTGCTGTAACCTTTGGCGCGCAGCTCAATGGTGCTGTCCAGATCGCCGATGGCAGAGCTGATGGGGGCATAGGGCCAATTCATGTTTTGGTTTTTCAGAGCCGCGTGCAAAGCCTGATCCGCGAAAGCGGCATTGATGAAGTTTACCATGTCCGCGCTGGAGCGCCAGGACTTATCCAGCGCTTCAATCTCTAGTTCCTTCAGGGAGGGGATGATCCGGTTGAGATTCAGCAGCAGGTCCCGCTCTCCTCCCCGCCAGCCGAAGATGGATTGCTTCTCATCACCTACCACCACCAGCCCGCCAAAGTCCTTTGAACCGTATCCGGAGCTGATTTCTTCCATGATGGGGCGCAGCATATTGAACTGGATCAGCGAGGTGTCCTGAAACTCATCGATCAGCATGAAGCGGGTGCGGTGACTGAGGAACATATAGAACTCGTTGGCGGAGTTTTCATCGTTGAACTTAAACTCCGGCGGGTCGTTGCTAAACAGCGCTTCAAAAGTGAGCCAGGCGATATCTTGGTAGTTCAGCTTTTTGTAGCGGTAGATCAGCTTGTCATACTCTTCCAGGATGATGCCCCAGACGTCCAGGATCTCACGCTCTTCAGGCAGAAAGTAGTCGTAATATAGGGTTTCCGCCATGGCCTCCAGCGCTTCCCGGTAGAGCGCGAGGCAGGTTTCATAGCCTTCTTTGGTGAGGGCCGCTTTGGCAAAGAAACTACTCTTTTTGAATACCCCATACAGCTTCATTGCATCCGTGGGATTGTGCAGCATGTTTTGCAGCGCGGAGCAGAACTCATCAGGGTTGTTGGGGATATGGATATACAGCTTTTTGATATCCGTGAGGAATACATCAGCAAAGCCCTTTTTGGCAGGGTCTTTGAGGCTTGTCTGCAGCGCATCGCCCAGCACACGCAGCGCTTTTGGGAAGTCTTTGCGGGCTTGCTGCTGATATTGCCTGTGCAGGCTGCAGCGCTTGGTAATCAGGAAGTAAAGCCAGCGGTTGTAGATCATGCTTTCAAAGAAGCGGGAGTAATCGTCCAGGCTGCGATGTACCTTGCGAGAGAGCAGTTGATTGATTCTATCGTGAAACTCCGGTTTCATCAGGTGGTTCATCAGCAGCGGCATGCTCTTCTTAATGGCGTCCTGGTCGATATCGTAGTCATCAATGCTCTTCATCGGGCGCACGATATTGCGGAAGATGTTTGCGGTATAACTATCGATGGTCATGATCTGCAGGTTCTGCAAATCCGCGGAAATCTCCCGATAGGCAGAGAGCAGGATGTTCTGTTCCTTCATGCTCAGAGTTTGCGGATCCCCGGGAATGTGCTTGCGCAGAGATTCCACCAAGTCTCCTTCCGGCTTGGCGATCAGCTCTTCCAGGTGGCTCATGATGCGCTCGCGGATCTCGGCTGTGGCCTTGCGCGTGAAGGTGAGGGCAAGGATGGAATCCAGCTTGAAATCCGGATCCTCATAATACTTCAGGATCAGGGAGATAAACTCGATTGAGAGCCGGTAGGTTTTGCCGGTACCGGCGCTGGCGGTGATAATGGCGTTCTGAAACTGGTTCATTTCTCTTCTCTCTCGACCAGAAGGTCACTGCGGCTAATTGTCTTCAGCATATGGCGATCTGCCGAGCGCCGCCCGATCGCATAACCATCCGCAAAGCAACTCTGCAGGTTGCCGGCCACATCCTCGGCGAAGCTTGCGCGTTTGGCATCCTTCACCACTTCGCTGCGGTTGATCTGCATATCCAGAATCATCCAGAAGTGAGATTGCATCTGCTTAGCGCGCTCGGGATGCTCGATCAGTTCATAAAACCATTCATAGAAGATCAGTTGATTGACGCTGGCAGAACCGGTCTTGAAATCGATGATATAGCGTGTATGCGGGGTATTGATGCGCAGATCTGCCCGGCCTTTGATCTTTACCGGGTATTCCTGTTGGTTGAACAGCACCTTGCATAGCTGGCGATAGTTCCGTTCGTCATCCGGTCGCGCTCCTTCGGGAATCAGTTCAAATTCACTTTGCTGCAGATATGGTTCCAGGAAGCGGTAATAGAATTCCTTCAGTGAAGCCGCCAGGCAATCGCTGATAATACGGTTCAGAAACACTTCGTTATAATTTCTGGGGATTTTGTAGAAGAACTCCCGGCTATGCGCGATACTCTGCAAGACCACGCGCAGCCGCTCGTCATCCGTAAAAGCCGCTTTCAAAGAAGCCGGATTGCTGTGGCGACTGGTATTTGTGCCCAGAATCTCGGCAAAGTAAGAGTGCATCAGGGTACCGAAGAGCGCTGGGCTCAGGCTTTCCTGCAGATCCGTCTTGCGTGCTTTGAGCTTGCGCAGCCCTTGAATGTACCAAACGAAGGGGTTGCGTTCCAGCAGGCTGATGTCGTAGCTGTTGAAGCGGATTTCGTGGCTTCCGCCAAAGTCCTTTTCCGGTTCTGCCGGCAAGGTGCAGAATTCTGCTCCCGCCTTTTGATGAAAGCACTCCGCTTGCGCAATCGCGGCACCCAGGGGGTTTTCGCACGCTCCGGCGTATGCTTCAAACAGGGTTTTGGCAGGAATGCGCACTTTTTGGCAAGAGACTGCGGCGAGTTGCAGCAGTTCACCGATGAAGCTGCTGGGTTTTTGGTTCATCTCCAGATCGCGGTATGTGAAGATCTGCACCCGGGGTGTAGTGAGCACCAGCCGGAAAAAGTAATAGCGTTCCCAATTGCGGATCACCTCGTAGCTCAGCAGTCCCAGACGCGCGCGTTGTCCCTCATTGAGCAGCCAGACGGAACCCGGAGCCTGAGGCAGGATGCCTTCCACCACCTGTAGAAAAGCAAGATTGGCAAAGCTGCGATTGCGGGAATCCAGCAGATTGCTGATTTCCCAGCTATCTTTGGAGCTTTGCGGAGAGTTGAAACGCAACAATACCGGTTTCAGGAAGTCCAGCCAGAGGCCGAAGATTCCGATCCCCGGGTGGCTGAAGATCAAGCTCCAGTCTGCCACGATGTTCAAACTCTCTGTGCCCATAAAGTTTGCCAGAGCGGTCCAGAATTGCTCCAAGATGTCCGTCTTCTGAAGCTCTTCTTTCGCGCAGAACCGCCGGGGCTCCAGTTCACCGGCAAAGAGCTCACTGAGCTGGCGGATCCCGGTAAGGCTCAAGATCCCGGAAAGCTTTGAGAAAAGTGCCTGACAAAGCATGCAGAGCAGCGGATAGGAGGATTTATCCTGCGGGAGATTGCCGAATTGTTCCAGTGGGTTGATATCCAGCATGATCACTTCGCTATCCGCCAGGGCAAAGATCTCTCGCGTCAGAAGCTCCTGTTGCGCTTCAGTCCAGTTTTCCAACAGACACGAGGGTATTTCGGAATCCAGGCAATAGCGGGTGATGACACGCAAGGGGATAAACCCCGGGCTGTTTATTTGCGATATTGCCAGTTCCTTCAGCAAGCTCAGGAACCGAAAAAGCAGGGTATTGGTGATGGGCAGTTGCTGCCTGTTGCCCACGATGTCCTCCGGATAAAGCGCACTGTATGGCTGTTTCCAAAAACTGCTGTCGATGATCGCCGCATCGGGGGCGGGGCCATTCAGTGCCAAAAAGGCCAAGGCTGCTTGTTCCTCGTTTTCGCATTCGTAGATTTTCACCCGCTCCTGCAAGCCTTCCAGCATGGGCGATTTCTCCGGCTCAAAGAGCGGCATCTGCCAGTTATCCCGCAGATAGCTCACTTCATGGTTGAGCAGGACAACTTCATTGAGCGAGTTTTCGCACAAACTAAGCAGTTCCTGTTCCAGGCGGCTGAAGTAGAACTGATTTACCAGGACAATGCGGTAGCCCTGCCAGGGGATTTGCAGATTCCCCAGCGGCAGGCAAAAGACGCGGTCAGATAAACCGAGTTCTGCGATGAATGCTTTATAGCGCAGCAGCAGGGCATGGATGTGCCGGATGTGATCTTCCTGCCAGGCGCGGATATAGAGCTGCGGATCATCCGGCAAAAGCAGGAGTTCATCATAGTGTCGTCCCGCTTCCGTGAATTCCTGCAAAAAGCCAAAGAAGTTCGTTCCCCATTCCACCAGATCATTGTATTCCTGCAGATGAAAGCGCTCTTTATCTTCCTCCGAAAGCACTTGCCAGAGGCAGAGGAGGCGCTTTTCGTCTTCCAGGATTGCCTCATCCTGAACCAGCAGGACGCGCTTGAAATCTTCCATCGTGAGCCAGAGGATCTCTTCCAAACGCCAGCGGGGCTCAAAGCGCAAGCGCGCGAGATCGGCTACTGCCCGGGTGGGAAACACCATGACACAGCGCGGGCTAATCATCTCCAGGGCGCTGTCCAGGATGTCCTTAGCAAAATCTACTACTTTAAAATGCATCAAATCTCCTTATAAAAGCGGGGAAAACAGCCGGCAAATGGATTCCTTGCTGCGTTCCACCAGGCCTCTTCGTTCAAATTCATCCGCTGCGATGCGCCGCGCGTAGCTGAGATCCTCGCTGAAAGCATCGCTGGCCTTGTCCACAGTCCAGTCGTCATAGACCAAAGCGGTTAGTTCAAAGTTATGGTTAAAGCTGCGCAGATCCATATTCGCGGTCCCAAGGCCCAGAATCTCATCGTCCACGATCAAGATCTTGGCATGCATGAAGCCTCGAGTGTATTCGTAAATCTCCACACCCGCGTCCAGAAGTTCTGAGAAATAGGATCGGGAGCCCCAATATACGATGAAGTGATCAGGCTTTGCGGGCAGAATGATCTGGACTTTCACGCCACTGATTGCGGCTGTTTTGATCGCCATCAGCAGAGCTTCATTGAGGATCAGGTAGGGTGTGTTGATGCGGATGGAGTGATGAGCATTGGCAATGGCAGAGAAATACAATTGCAGAATATTGGCATGGTTCGTATCCGGCCCGCTGGCTACCACCTGCACCGCGGAGATATGCTTCACTTTGTTGATCTCAACACTGTTCACATAGCGCGCGAATCCGTCGTCGGCAAGAAGGTCCTCGCCACTCACAAAGTTCCAATCTACCATGAAGATAGCTTGCAAACTGAGGATGCTTTGCCCCCGGAATATCGCCAGGGAATCCCGCCAATAGCCGAAATATGGGTCTTTGCCCAAATATTGATCTCCGATATTAAGCCCGCCCAGATACCCCACTTTGCCATCCACAACTACCAGCTTGCGGTGGTTTCGATAGTTCATGCGGCTGTTTAATAGCGGAATCCACACCGGCATAAAGGGCACAAATCGCACTCCTGCCCGCCGCAAGTCACGCTTGAAGCTCCGCGGCAGTCTCCAGCACGCCACATCGTCGTAGATAAAACGCACTTCCACCCCTTCCCGGGCTTTTTGAATCAAGAGATCCTTCAGATAATTCCCGGTGGCATCCGCCGCGATCGAGAAGTATTCCAGATGTACATGATGTTCGGCAGCCCGGATACCCTCACAAATGGCATTAAACGCGACTGCTGTGTCGCTGAACAGCTCTATTTCATTGAAGGAAGTAAGAATAGCTTTGCTATTGTTCTTCAGCAGGCGATGCAGTTTATGCTCCAGGCCATCTTCCAGAAACTGCTGCGAATATGCAGGAAAGCTGGAGACAAGGCCTTCCAGAACCTGCTTGTCAAACAGCTCTTTGCGATTGAACAGGTTGATCTTGCGCCAGTTTCTGCCAAAGAACAGATAGAAAATGAAACCGACCACGGGCAGAAAGATCAGCACCATGATCCAAGCCAGAGTATGTACCGGAGAGGAGTTTTCCAATACCAGAATCAGCACGATCAGCACGATGGTGATGGCAAAGATGATATAGATCACCTGCATGGTGACCTGGGTGAAGGTCTGCAAAATATCTCCTCCACGCAGGATCTGGATGGCAGAAGCCACCAGCAGCAAACTAACCAGCAATGCCAAAATCATCAGCACTGTGTCCAGTGCTTTTTGTGATCCCATCGTTCCTCCCCAATATTTCTGTGAAAAATGCCTTGGCTACAGGGTTTGACTTCAGCTTTTTTTTGTCAAGCTTTGTTTCGGCAATGCTTTCACTCCACAATCATCCCACGCATTAAGCCGCGGCACCGGTGCTCACCGCAGGGTCACGCAAAAAAGCAGAGCGGCTTTGTAAAGCAGGCACTACGGCTTCAACCCGGTTTTGCATTTGGGTTCAATATGCAAGCATCTCTGCGAGCCCCAGCATCTACCCCGGATTTGCTGAACCAAGGTCAAGCTGATTTTATGCTGTTTTTAAGCTGTGCCCATGGGACAATAACAGCTTGATCTCAGCTTTATCTGTGCTCAAAGCAGAGAGCGTGAAGAGACATAAGCATCAATACATTGCTTGACGGTAATTGCGATTTGTACTCAATGATCCCTCAAAGACAGCAATGGAGTCCCTGATGAAAAGAATCGCACTGATCGCCATATGGATATTCGTCATTTGCCTGGTTTACGGGCAGACCTACCACATACAGGAAGGTTTTAGCACCACGTCTCTGCCTACGGGCTGGAGTGGTGATGTTTATTTCAACAGCACCGCCAACATCGGCAACCTGAGTGGCGTTAATGGAGCGGGCTTCAACGCAAATAACAAATACTTGCAAACACCTTCAATGAATGGCGTGGGGACACTAAGCTTCTGGATGAAAGGCTCTGCTGCCAGTTCAGCAATCTCGTTCAAGGTGCAAAAGTCCGTAGGCGGGGCTGCGTTCACTGATCTGGCAACATATCCCAAACCGCATACCACGACAGCCGTTGAACAGACAGTGGTAGTGAACGACAATTCCGCCAACATCGTGCTGAAGTTTGTGGCTTATGACAGAACCGGCAACAGCATCTATCTGGATGACATTCAGGTAACTACCTTCAGCGGAGGCACGCCTGAGATCCCGCCCGCACCGTTGGTGACAGCTGCTACGAATGTTACAGATTCCGGCTTCACGGCAAACTGGAACGCTTCCTCGGGTGCTACCGGCTACTATTTTGACCTTTCTCTAACCAGCAGTTTTAGTAGCTTTGTCAGCGGATATCAGGATTACTATATAGCGGCTACGTCGCTGGTAATCGCAGGACTCGCTGCAGAAACCACGTATTACTACCGTGTGCGGGCAAGCAACAGTGCCGGCACCAGCCCAAACTCAAATAGCATCAGCGCCACAACTGACGCACCAGATCCATTCGACGGCTATTATGCTTCGGCTGATGGCCTGAGTGGGACGGCATTGAAAAACGCTTTGCACAATATCATCGATAATAACACGAACACCAATTATGACGATGCCAAGCTGGAACTGTTTCAGAATTTGGATAACAATGGTGGTGTTGTGCGCTGTGTTTATACCGGGCGGGATTATACAGTGAACAGCACTTACAACGGATCCAGCGATCCCAACACAGAGCATACATATGCCCAGAGCTGGTTTGGAACCTCCGAAACAAACATCAAGAAAGCGGACTTACATCACCTCTTTGTGACCAATATGAATGTAAATTCCTCCCGCAGTAACTATCCTTTCGATGATGTGGTATATGTCACAAACACATATACCTACGCCAACGGCTATTACTCCTATAAAGGCACAAACAGTGGTGGAAAGACTGTATTCGAACCGGCGGATCAGCACAAGGGCAATCTTGCCCGGGCGCTTATGTATTTCAGTGTACGCTACGAAATGACGCTTTCTCAGGGAGGCGTGGATATGCTCGACACTCTACTGGATTGGCATCTTGCTGATCCTGTGGACGAAGCGGAACAGATTCGCAACACCAAAGTTCAACTCTATCAGGGCAATCGTAACCCGTTTGTGGATTATCCCGAGTTTGCAAGCTATATCTGGGGTGGTGCGTTGCCCAATACCACTGTGGAGTTTTCCCCCGCGAGCGCTTCAGTTAGCGAGGATGCGGTCAGCATCACTTTGAACCTGAAGATCACCAATCCCTCAAGCTCTGCCGCCACAAGCGCGCAAGTACAACTGTTCAATGGCGATAGCGCGGATGTGGGCAATTACACTACGCAGAGCGTTACCTTCCCGGCTGGCAGTTCCGCGGACAGACAGATCACGGTCAATATCACCGATGACAGTCTGATGGATGGCACGGAGTACTTTGAATTCAGGATCATCAACGTAACCGGGGGATTCTCCGCGATCGCGGGGAATTATTATGGATTTAATCTCACAATCCTGGATAACGACATCCCGGCACCGCTGGCTACCGCGGCAAGTGATGTGGCTTTCACGACATTCCGGGTGAACTGGCAGCCGGTCAGCGGAGTGGAAGGCTATCTGCTGGATGTTTCGGGCAATAGCGATTTCAGCAGCTTTGTGGATGGCTATCAGGATTACTTCACCGAAGACGCGTCTGTATTGCTCTCCGGGCTGCAATCCGGCGCTACATACTATTATCGACTGAGATCCCTTTATAACGAAGGCTATTCCGACTATTCAAACGTGATCACGGTGCAAACCCTGCAGATCGTGGAACTCTCTGCACCCAGCGGTCTTTTCGCCTCGGCAATATCTCACGAAGGCTTCAGCGCGCGCTGGAATGCCGTCAGCGGGGCAACTTCATATCAGATTCAGGTATATGAACAGGGCGGGGGAAACTGCGCAGACCTGATCATCAGCGAATATGTGGAAGGCAGCGGCAATAACAAATACCTCGAGATCTATAACGGAACCGGACAGAGCGTGGATCTTGGCAATTATCAATTACTCTTGTATTCAAACGGAGTATCCACGGTGAGCACAACCAGCGCATTATCAGGGATATTAGCACATGGCGAAGCCAAGGTGTATCGCAATTCTTCTGCAGTTCTAACGCTACCTGCAGGGGTAACTGCAGAAGTTGCGGGCGCGGTGAACTTCAATGGCGATGACGCTATCAGTTTGTACAAAGTGAGTCCTGCGGGGCATGTGGATATCTTTGGGCGCATCGGTAATGACCCCGGTACAGCCTGGACTGCTGACGGAGGCTATACTACAGTGGATAGAACTTTGGCACGCAAATCCGATGTGATTCAGGGAGTTACGCAGAATCCCACGGGCACCGGAGTAGCTGCATTTACGACATTGGGGACAGAGTGGGACGTCTTTGCGGTTGATACCGCCAGCGGCTTGGGCAGCCATTCGCATCAAGGCAGCTCCGTGTTGGTGGGATATAATAATGAACAGACTTCTTTCCTGGTGCTCCGCGTATCCGGGCTGCAATCAAGCACAGAATACGGATTCCGGGTACAAGCGCTGAATTCGGGCTTTACCGGGGATTATTCAGAATTGCATAGCGTGAATACCATAGCGGAAAACCAGGGCAGCGGTGCCGGTACAGCGATTGCGGGAATGCCTGTTACCATCGAGGTGGCAGCGTTGCCTTCTTTGAGCGATAACCGGGTGACGATCGATCCTGATCTGGGTGCAAATCCGGATTTCAGCGTGGTGGTAGCAGAGTTTGGCGAGGGTCTCAGCTATGCCATTACATCTTCCGAGGCAAGTGCCCTGAATGGCTCATACACACTTTATCATGAAGGCCTGGGCTATATCCCGCAGGGAATACGTTATAGGTTTGGCGGTGAACTGTATCATCCGGCGCTTTTTAGCCTGGGTTCCGCTTCTTCCGGGATCACGATATCCGGAATCGCGGGCGGAAAGGCTGTGCTGACGATTGAGCTCTTGCAGAGCGACGACACCTTGCCGGTGGAGCTTTCGAGTTTCAACGTGGCGATGGGGCAGACAAATCAGGCATTACTACAATGGGTGAGCCAAAGCGAAAGCAACCTTCTGGGCTACTACGTCTATCGCAATACGGAAGCCGAGCTTGGGGCCGCGAGCCTGCAAAGCGATCTGATCCCGGCCACCAACACCTCAACCGTGCAAAGCTATCTGTTCAAAGATGATTTGCCTGTGGTGGGGGATTACTTCTATTGGCTGGAATACCGCAATCTGGATGGCAGCAACGGACTGGCAGGACCAATTCAACTAAGGTATCAAATTCAGGAACCGCCTGTTGCGGGAGCTCCGGCGGTCACCATGCTGAACAGCATTTTCCCGAACCCCGGGAATGGGGTGTTTGTAATGGACTACGCTCTTGCAAAAAGCGGAGTAGTTGCGTTTCAGATTTACAACGCGAAGGGGCAGTTGGTAAGAGAATGGCAGAGCACGGTGGCGGCAGGAAACGGAAGACGAGAGTATTGGGATGCCAAAGATGCCCGGGGAAACAGCTGTCCCGCAGGCATATACTTCTTGAAGATGCAAGCGGACAGAGATGTGTTCTTGGGGAAGATAGTGGTGCTGAAGTAAAAGGTGGTGGGTGATACTGGATTCGAACCAGTGACCTCTACGATGTGAACGTAGCGCTCTAACCAGCTGAGCTAATCACCCAAGAGCGGATAAATGGTGGGAGATACTGGATTCGAACCAGTGACCTCTACGATGTCAACGTAGCGCTCTAACCAACTGAGCTAATCACCCACTGTGCGAGCTATTTTTTTCAGGCTTGCAATTCTGTCAATGTATTTTGCAGCGGAAAGCCGAAACAAGCAATGACGAAGCTGTGGACAGAGCGAAATGAAGTTCACATATCCCCGGAACACTTCTCTCTGAACCGTTTTTCCGTCGAATACCCGCCAACTGTACCTTGCCTGCGATCTCCGCAATCCGGCTCTTCAGCAAAACAAAAGAAATACCCGGAAACAAGATGTCTCCGGGTATGTTTTCAAAGGGAATAGGGTGGCCTATTTCACCAGCAGAACTCTGGCGGTGGCTGCGGTATCGGCAGAGTTCACTCTTACCAAATACAAGCCGGCGGGCAGATCTTTTCCGGTGCTGTCCTTGCCGTTCCAGCTGAAGCTTTTGGCATTATCTAAGAATTGGTGAGTATAAACGAGCTGTCCACGCACATTGTAGATCCTCGCCTGCACTTTGTCACCGGCCTTGGCATCAATTGCCACAGTGAGCTGATCCCGGAAGGGATTGGGAAAGACGTTGTCGATGCGCAAAACAGGAGCCATTTCCTGCGTGGGGTCATCCGTAGAAGTGGGATTCCAGATTCGGTTCACAAACTCGGGACGGTCCACGAAGGGATTGCGGTTGCCCTGAAAGCCGTGTAGCTGGGTATTCCGCGCGATTTCAGCTGCATCCGGAGGGTCGGAGTAATGCCATTCTATCATGGTGTTTAGCATGTTTACGCCCTGCTGGTAGATCGGATCCTGATAACGGGTGTGAAAATAGAGGATGGCGCGCGCGGTATTGCCGCGATACTGGGGATTCACCTGAAACACAGTGTTTTGCCAGTTATCATAACCACGGTAGCTTTGCAGGGGCGTGTATGAATAATAGACTGTGGAGGCGGCGGTGCTGGCGACATTGCCAAAGGGGAGGTTGCCGCGGGATGAGTTCACCTGCATGGTGGTGATGAAGAGATGATGCAGATCTGCTTTCTTAACCGAGGTTTCACTGCTGCTGAACCAGCTTTGGGCGTAAGTGTGTTCCGTGTTCGGATTGCTTTGCCCACTATAACTGCTGCTGATGTTGTACGTTTCTCCAGTATATATGCATTTTACCTGTCCGCCATTGTTGTCCAGCTCCTGAAACAGGAATACTTTGGCACCATCGTAGCTGGAATAGGTGTTTGTGGAAATCAGGCTGTGCAAAGCGTTGTAAAGATCATTGCCGCTGAGATCTTCCACGCTATCGTAGTAGCCTGCTCTGAGGCTGATGCTGATAAGCAGGAGCAGGAATATGAGGCTGAGTTTAAGAGTGTCTTTCATTTTATCCTTCTTGGTTTTATGCGTATTGAGGTGGGTTTGGTGTGGGGAAGAACAGCTCGGATTCCACTAGCTGGACCAAGATATGCAGGACTATCGTATGCACTTCCTGCACACGGTCGCTGGTGTCCGCGGGCACGATCAATTGCAGATCTGTGCTGCCGGAGATCTTGCCCCCGGTTCCGCCTAACAGGGCTACGGTAACACAACCCATCGCCCGGGCAGATTGGAGTCCGGCGATGATATTGGCAGAGTTTCCGCTGGTGGAGATGCCGATTACCACATCCCCGCTTTGGGCATATGCCTGAACGCCGCGGGCAAAGATTTGCTCGAAACCATAGTCGTTACCCACACATGTGATGTGGGAGGGATCACTAATGGCGATGGCGGGCAAGGCTTCCCGATCCCGGTGAAATCTGCCGGTGAGTTCCTCCGCAAAATGCATGGCGTCGCACATACTGCCCCCGTTGCCGAAGATGATAACCTTGCCGCGTTTGCGGTAAGTGTTGACGATCTGGGTGGCGATTTCAACGATGGTTTGCCTATTTGCAGGGTTCTTGATAAAGGCATCCTGCACTCGCATGGCATCGCCAAAAGCTGCGGTGATGGCGGTATGCATCTTAGAGGTTTTCCTTTACCTTGACCTTGGTCTTCAGTTCGGATTCTTCTATTTCTTCAAATTCTTTCAGGGTTTGATTGATCAGGCGGACTCGTTCCTTGTAGGGCAGGAAGGCGCTTTTGAAGCCGTTTAGGATTACATATTTCACTGTGGCATACTCCAAACCCAGTTCATTGATGGCCAGCATGTATTCATCGGTCACGGTAGTATCGCTGATGGTACGGTTATCGGTATTGATGGTTACCCTTAGGCCATAATCAATGTAGAAATCGATAGGGTGGCTCTGGATGGTCGCCACGGCCTTGGTGTGCAAGTTGCTTTTAATGCAGATTTCCAGCGGGATGCGGTGGTCGTTTACATAGTTCAGCAGGTCGCCGTCCTCCACCAATCTGGTACCGTGGCCAATGCGGTGAGTGCCGCAATAGTGAAGAGCCTGGTGGATTGATTCGGGTCCGTATGCTTCTCCGGCGTGAATGGTGATATTCAGGTTGTTTTTCAGCGCCAGATCAAATGCTTCCTTGTGGTCTTTGGCGGGATGATTATACTCACCACCGGCCAGATCAAAACCGATCACGCCTTTGTTCTTGAAGGCAATTGCCAGCTCCGCCAGTTTGAGTGAAGTATTGGGATCCATGTTGCGGATACCGCAGATGATGACCCCGGTCTGGATGCCAAAATCGCGCTCTCCATGCTTCAAGCCATCGATCACAGCCTGGGATATCTCGGTGAGTTTCAGCCCCTTAAGGGTATGCAGGATTGGTGAATAGCGCACTTCCATGTAGCGCACGTTTTCTTTGGCAGCATCTTCCGCCAGTTCGTATGCCGCGCGCCGGAGCCCTTCTTTGCTCTGCAAGACCAGGTTCACGATGTGAAAACCGCGCAAATAGTCGTCCAAACTCACCGTATGCTCACCGCAGACGATCAGCTTGTGCAGCTCCTGCTCATCCATGGTGGGAAGCTTTATATTTTGCTGTTTCGCAAGGTCGATAATAGTAGAGATTCGCACGCTGCCATCCAGATGCACATGCAGGTCTGTCTTGGGCAGTTTTTGAATCAGTTCTTTGGTCATTTTAATCTTCATATTATCCTCTTTCTTAACTATGCAAGGTATTGAGGGGGCGAATAGATGTCAAATACTTTCTTGTGTGGTCTTATCCAGAGTCCGCGATTTCTGATGCGGCAAACCGGGATAAAGAAAAGACACCCGGAAAAACGCGGGTGCCTGTGTAAGTTCGATTGAGACTCCGGATCAGTCTTTTTCCAACAAGCGGTCCAATTCCTGAAATGCCTGTGAAGCCTTGAACTGGTTGTAAAGCGCTTCTTCGTTGCGGATTTGCGCTGCCAGGCGACGGTTGATCTGGTCTTGGGGGATCTTCATTTGCAGCCAGGTTTTATAACGTTCACCTTCGGCTTCTTTTACCTTGCGCGTCTCCATCTTGCCGGTGACGATTCCGGAAAACTCGGCATTCGATACTGCACGAACAACGTTTGAAGTAAGCGCCAACACCTGAGGATCGTTCACCCCGGCTTCTTCCAGATAGTTCTTCAACAGGCTCTGCACAGTGATTTCCACATATTGGGCTGCTTCTGCCAAAGCATTGGAGCGCGCTACATTCATGGACGCGTTTTCATTCAGGTTCGTGCCCTGGCCATAAGTGTTCACATAGCCTTGTTCGCTTTGCTGACCCCACCATGTAGGGCGGTAAACCAATGTTCCATCGGCCTTCACTTCTTTTTTGTTTCTTGAGCAGCCAAAACTGATAATGGCGAGGCTCACGATCAGAACTGCGATAATGGCTCTTTTCATTTTTCCTCCATACGCGATCGCGTATATCTTATTGTATTTTCTAGGATCTCGTCAGGTGCTTCTGTGAATGTCATCCAAGAGTTTGCAGCGGCAGCGAGTGTCAAGCACAAATGTTTCATAGCCTCATCTTTCTCTGCAAGCGCTGATGCTCTTCGTAGGTGTCACTGAAGACATTGGTGCCTTGTCTGTCCGCGAAGAAATACAGATAGTTGTGCTCCGTTGGGTTGAGGGCGGCGAGAATGGATTCAACTCTGGGATTAGAGATTGGGGTAGGGGGCAAGCCCGGGTTTTGGTATGTGTTATACGGGGAAGCGATCTGAGTGTCTGCCCGGGTCAGGACGGCTCTGCGGATCCCTTGCTTTTCCAGGATATAATCAACCGTGGGGCAGCTTTGCAAAGCCATTCCCATCTTCAGGCGGCGAGCAAACACTCCGGCGATGATGGGGCGCTCTTCGGCATTTCCCGCCTCTTTTTCCACGATAGAAGCCAGAATCAGCTTCTGATAAAAGTTGTCTATCCCGGCAATATCTATGCCGGCGCGCGCGGACTTGCGGAAGAACTCTCTGGTCATGATTGCCAGGATGCTATCTGCCGGACAAGGCAGGGGGAAGAGATAGGTCTCCGGATACAAGAAGCCTTCCAAACTGTTCAACGGCATCCCGGTAAGGCGGCGCACCAGTGATGTGTCCGTGGCTGCCGCGTACAGGCCCTGGTAATCGGCCAAGCCGCTGGCTTCTATTCTTTGAAAACTGAGGTGCATGGAAAGCCCTTCCGGAAAGGTTACCCGGATGCTCTCGGAATGGCCGTCTTGCAGGCGGGAAACGGTCTTCCAGAGGTTGCTGTGCCCCTCAAAGACATAGGTGCCGGGCTTTAGCGATCTATCCGCTGAGCGCAATTTGGCTAGAATCCGGAAGCTGGCGGCATTGGGCACTATTCCGGCAGCCTGAAGCCTTTCTCCGATCGTCCGGGCGCTGTCTCCGCTTTGCACAATCACTACGCGTTCCACAGTGTCACGCATCAAAAACAGTTCGTGAGCGGCAAAACCGGAACCGACCAGCAGCAGGCTGATTATTACTATGATCAACAGACGGAGTTTTGTCATTTGTTTTCCATGTTCTCCAGATACGATTTCAAGATCATCGCCGCGGCCATGGCGTCCACCAGTTTGCGGGCTTCCTGCCAGCTTTTTCCCATTCTCTTCAGTTCGGTCTCGGCCTCGGCTGAGCTGTAACGCTCATCGTAAGATATTACCTGAATGTCCAGGGATTCCTGCAGTTTATTTAGAAAGGTCTCGGTTTCGATGGTTTTGGGAGTGTGAGAGCCGTCGATGGCGTAGGGCATGCCGACTACGATCAGGCTGGCTTTGTTGCTCGTTGCCAGCTCTTGGATCTGGGGCAGAAGCTCTTCAAAGGGGCAGTTTTCCAGCACCGAGTGTGCCTTGGCAAAGATCCGCAAGGGGTCTGAAAAGGCGATCCCGATGCGCTTTGTGCCATAATCGACAGCCATGATTCGGCCTGTCATAACAGGGATTCATCCCTCCAGATAATGATTTTCCACTCGCCGGATTCTTCCACCAGATAGAATCTGGCAACTCCATTGGCCACATAGCTGCTGTTTGAGTCGTGATAGCTGAGAATCAGATCGAAGTAACAGGGGATCACGATGTAATCTTCAAATCCGTCTGCCGGATCGCGCTCCCAAAGCTCTTGCGGCGGTATCTGCAAGCGCAGCTCGATCTCATCCGCTACCGGGAAGTTGCCGTCGCTGCTGCCGCGTTCAAACATATTTCTGGTGATCTCCACCTCATGATCGTAGCCCCACCAGGAATCCCGGCGGCCGTCGCCATCCATGTCGATGCCGATCTGCTGATACTCGCTGGATAGTAGCTCAAAGCGATAATCCGGATGTAAAAGCCGGCGGAAAATGTTGATGTTCTTTTCGCGATAGGCTTTTTCCAGATTGCGCAACAATTCTTCCGGACTCCGGCTGAGAATCACTCCGGATGAAGTGTCTATCAGCGGCGGACGGAAGGGGTTGTTGCAAGCTCCGAGCAGCAGCAGGGTGATGATCAGCAGGAATTTAGCCGTTTTCATGTTTTAGCAATCCCCAGGTGCGTTCGCCGGAAGAACGGTAGTCCTTCCACAGGTTTACATACCAATATCCGTTTTGCCGGGTGAGATAGAGTTCCAATTTCCCCCTGGCGATAACAATCTCGCGATTGGGGTCTTTGGGTGTGGCGGTCAGCTCGTAAGAACGGTATAAAATAACGGAGTTCGACGATATCTCGTCGGAAGTCTCAAGAGCTTCCAGGCTGATGCTGATATCGCTAAAACCGGCATGAAGGTTCAACAGCATGTCTTGTTCTTGCAGGTTTGTCCATTCAGGATCAGTGCTAAAATCTGTGATATCTTGCTGGGCAAACTGGAAGCGGAAATCATTGGTGAATATTCGGCGATAATTGATGGCGTTGCGTGAGTCTTGATAGGCGTAATGCAGGTTCTGCAAAACAAGCTGCCAGGAAGACGTAAAATCGTTCCATTGGGCTTCCTCGGAAGGAAACTCAGTATCCCGCAAACTAAATATGTTGCAGGAACTTAGCGCGATCAGCACCAAGAGCAGCAAAGCAATATTCCTCATGAGAGCAGGATGATGCTTCAGGGAAATATGTCAAGACAAAATCACATGGTTGTCACCCATTTTTGGCTCGGTCTGGTTCCCGTCTGTTATCTGGCGGCTTTGGTTCTAGCTTTTTAGGTTTTAGTCGTTAGTGCGGGCTTCCCGGAACACGTCTCTCTGAGCCGTTTTTCTGTCAAATAGCATCCATCTGCACTTAGCCCGCATTTATCCAGCCAGTATCAAGCTGGTCTTGTGCTGTCTCCATGCTGTGCTCACACGATGATAACAGCTTTACATCACGATAAAACTCCGGCGATACAGGCAGGCAGAATGGGGGTGATATGGTGATTACCGGGTTTCAGACCCGGACCTGAAGATCTCTCAGCGTAGCTGATGCCATATCAAACATATCGTTCCTACGGAACTCAAACTAAGTAGGGGCAGGAATTCTAGCTAAAATACCGTCCCGATGGGACTCAGACGGTTATTCTATGTGTATTGCGTTCTAGCTAAATACCGTCCCGATGGGACTCACATGGTTAATCTATGTGTCTTGCGTTTCAGCTAAAAATAACGTCCTGATGGGACAAAACCTCACCACCTCCCCACCTGGCCACCTGGCTATCTCCCCATCTCCTCATTCCTCTGCAGGAATCAATCATCCTTCCGGATGTACTGCTGGATCAGGTGCATATCCATCTCGGGGATAATCACTTTCAGATGGATACCGTCTTCCAGATAGTCTTCACTTTCGATGATGGCGATATCGTGGAGGCGTGAAACCAAAGCGGTTTGGGAATAGGGCAGCAGCAGGCTGTAGCTGATGTTATCCATCAGCATATCTTCGATTTTCTGCAGCAAGGTATCGATGCCGATGTTTTTGGCAGCGCTGAGGGCGATGGAATCATCGTAATAGCGCTCCAGGATAGTCTGCATACGTTCGTCCACCAGATCGCTTTTGTTGAGCACCAGCAATTGCGGGATGTTTTCGGCACCGATGGATTTCAGCACCTCGTTCACCTGCTCTACATAATACTCATGGCGCGGATCAGAGATATCCACGGTATGCAGAAGCAGGTCCGCGTCCACGGCTTCCATCAGGGTTGCGCGGAAAGACGCTACCAGATGGTGGGGCAGCTCGGAGATGAAGCCCACGGTATCGGAGATCACGGCTGGAGCTCCGGTGGAGAGTTTCAACTGTCTGCTGGTGGAATCCAGGGTGGCGAAGAGGCGGTCTTCCACCAGGACTCCGGCGTCGGTGAGGCGATTGAAGAGAGTGGATTTTCCGGCGTTGGTATAGCCTACCAGGCAGATCTTCTTGCTCTTGTCGCGCTGTTTGCGTTGGGTTTCTTTCTGCTTGGTGATTTGGTCAATCGCTTTGGTGATCTTGCGAATATTCAGACGGATCAGGCGTTTGTCGATCTCAATTTGCTTTTCACCCATTCCCCGTGAGGCAGAACCACCGGCAGCCCGCATGCTGCCACGCTCTTTGTCGAAGTGACCCCAAAGGCGCTTCAATCGGGGCAGTTGATACTGCAATTCCGCCAGTTTTACCTGAAGCTTGGCTTCTTTGGTCTTGGCGTGCTTGTGGAAGATCGTCAGAATCACTTCTGTGCGGTCTATCACCTTGATCTGGTGGGTCTTCTCGATATTGCGGGCTTGCATGGGGGAGAGCTCGTCGTTGATGATCAGGAGGTTTACCCCGGCTTGCAGCATCTTCTCGCTCAGTTCTTCCAGGAAGCCTTTGCCAAAATAGGTGCTACGCTCGGGTTGCGTCTTTTTTTGGGAGTGGCGCCCGATGATTGCGATGCCCGCGGTATCGGCCAGCCGTTCCAGTTCGTCCAGAGAGGCTTCGCTGTCTTCCACCTTCTCGCCCTGGCGGATCACGGTGGCGATAAACGCGCTATCTTCTTCGTTTTCCAGCTCCTCCCAGTTATCGGGATCGAGCTCGTCGAATTCTTCTATCAAATATTCTTGTTGCATATATTACTCCTTATATCCCTTGAATTACCCTCGGGATTTGCTCTTGTTAGCGGAAGCGGGATGGGGAGTTTAGTTGATCACGGCGAATTTCCCCCTGGTCCTTTCATCGTCCATTTCGATCACATAGAAGTAGGTTCCGCTGGATACTCTTTGACCTTTGTTGTTTATAGCGTTCCAGCGCCAGGTGATGCGATTGTTTTCCGGGATAAAGGGACCAATATTGGCTTTGTGAACAAGTGCTCCACTGGCGTCGTAAATGGCGATCTCGCCTTTTTTGCCGGGAGGAAAATTCATGAACACAATCTCGGAGTTATCTTTGCGGCGCAGGGGATTTGGAAAGACCACGACATTGCCCAGACCGTTGATATCACGCAAGGCAAAGCGCGCCAGATTGTGGATAGGAGATATGCTATTGCCGGCAAGGTCGCTGATCTTGTTGATCTCGATATAATAGGCCTCATTACTATATTTCAGGGGCAGGTGGAAGTTGATCACCACCTTGTCTGTCTGGGCTTGGATCGAGGTGATCGTGTTATCAGGATCATTCATCGGGTTACGCAGGATATAATTGGGCACATACTGCGCGGAGGCGGTCTCCACTTCTTCACTGAAGACGATCACAATGCTCTGATTTTTGGGCAGAACCCGCACACTCTCGACCTTGGGAGGCTCGATATCCTCAAGATAGGGGAAGCTTACTTCGGTTTGCGCCAAGGGAATTCCACTCTGTCCACAGACGCCTTGCATCATGAGGGTGAAGAGGCTGTCTGAAGCCGGGAATTCTGCGCGGAAACGGAGCTGGATTCCATGTTGCTGATAGGCGCTGTTTACCGAGATCGGTCTGCCCAGCTCGTGAGACATTTCGAAGAGGTTGGGATTCAATATCGAAGATGGCATAGCTTGGTTGAAGAGAACTCGCAACTCTCTGGTTCCGACCATATATACATCGATTACATCCGGGGCCAGCATAGGTGTGGTAACATGCCAAGCGGAAAGATGGCTTTCAGGTGGATCAGATGCCGTAAATACAGCGCTGACGGCGTAGGAATACTCTCTTCCGGCTTCTACAGTGTGATCGGTGAAAAACTGGTCTGCAACAGAAGTCAGTAGCGTGGTTTCTCCCTCTTCGTTGCGCCGGTAGATGTTGTATCTGTCCGCGTTAATCCCGATCCAATTGATCCTCACCGAGGAAGGGCCTTGTGCCTGGGCAATGACGTTGATCGGAGCAGGCGGTCCGCTATAGGGTTCGTCATATTTCCATTCCACGGTCACCAGCGAATCTGCCTCGTTGAAGGCATTGGCTATGACGATCCTTTTGCCATCAGAGCCCAGGTAGCTCGCCAGACGGTAGTTTGTGGAGCTATCGCCCATAAAAACGGGCTGGAACTTACCTTCGAGGTATTTCAGGATATACAGGTTTGGCGAGATCGCCAGGATCAGTTCATCCTTGCCGTCTCCATCCACATCAGCTACGGTGATGGCGTTTTGGGATTCCACTTTGTTGAACATGATGCTGCCCATGCTGACATAGCTATTATTGCCATTGCTGGTGAAGCCTTCAAACATCCAGTAGTTCAGATCGGTATTGGTGATATTTGTATTGTATCCACCCACCACGAAATCCCGGCGGCCGTCTCCATCAAAATCTCCGGTGGCAAGCTGATAGGTATTGCGCACGGGGAAGCGGTGATGCCAGGTTCTGGGGGCTTCCGCATTGTTCATTACTTCAAAAATCATGATGTCGCCATCGGTATCCGCGGTCAGGATGTCCGGACGATTGTCGCCGTCCAGATTGTCCACAATCACAGTGGGGACGAAGTTGTTGCGTTGAAAGGTCTCCGTATTATTGGTCAGGGTATTTCGTGGAGCCATGACGCCATTTGTTGTACGGCCGTAAAGTTGCACAACTCGCTGAGCTGCCAGGTTCTTGACCAAGAGCAGGTCTTTGCTGCCATTGGCATCAAAATCGCCCATTGCGCCGCCAATAATACCGTTATCGCTAAAAATCAAAGAATCCGGATTGGGGTAGTGCTGCCCGTTTTGAGGGTATGACTCCCAAAGTTTGGCGGTTTCAGCTTGAAGCAGCAGCAGCTCGGTGCCCCCGGAGTTTGTGTTGCCCAGATCCAACGGCCAGCCGTTTTGCCCCAGGCTGTGTTTCAGGATGTGACCGGCAGGGCTTGGTTCATAGATGTTAATGGCCCCATAACCCGCCACGGGCATATCCATGGCCACATATTCCGGGATTCCGTTACCGTCAAAATCGTACCATCGGTTGAGCGGTACTCTGGCTTTCCCCACTTCCGTCTTGGTATATCCGAAAGCCGGGATGCTTTCATAGCGGATATCCATGAAATCTTCAAAGAGTTCAGACTGTGTGCTGATTTCGGCAAGGTTTGTGGCCTGCACCCGGATCGCCAGCGGACCCTGGGGCAGGGTCGGCGGAATTGCCCAGATCTGCAGGGAGTCTGCCACCGTGCCATACAGTGTGTGCTGGTCGCCCAAGCTATCGGTTATTAGCAATCGGCTATATACGGTTTCGTCAAACATCGCCCGTACATAATAACGCAGGTTTTCGCGTTCATAGCGGGAAAACCCCTCCAGGCTTCCCGGCTTTAAAACGGGGGCACTGCGATTTACTCTTACAGTGAAGAAATGGTTATATTTCATCAGGTTGTTTTGGGTTTTCTCATATTGGATGCGAATCATGTATGTGCCTTCAGCCAGGCTTGGCGGAATGTGGAACTCGCCCAGGCGTCCGTTCAGGACTTCTTGGGTAAAATAAACCGGCTGCATGGTATGTTCGCGCGCATCCCGCCAGTTGTTCATGTTGGGATCCGTAATGCTGCGATACATGATGGAATACCGGGCAAAATCCTCGCCGTGAACGCTGCCGTGAATCTGGGTGGTCTGAGAAACAGACATCTGGTCCAGAGGATGGGTGACCTTCACAAAAGGAGGATGAAGATTGTCCAGGAGTTTGCGGACATTCAGCAAACCATGCCCCGTGCGGATATCGAATCCCGGAGCGTCCAGATCATCTGTCGCGGAAAGCAATCTGGCTCTTACCTCGGCGGGTGAAAGCCCGGGGGCCAGCGAGAGCAGCAGAGCTATTGCTCCGGTCACATAAGGCGCGCTCATCGAAGTCCCGCTCATCTCCATATACATCTCGTTCCCGCTCTCTCGATAGGTGGAAATGATCGCCTCTCCAGGAGCCACAAGGTCAAGGTCGTAACCATAACTGGCAAATCCTGAAAGCACTTTAGCGCTGTTTACACTGGCTACGGAGATCACGGTGGACAGCCTTGCCGGATAGCTCATCATCGGGCCACTGTCGTTGCCGGAAGAAGCCACCAAGGTAACACCTTTGTTGTACGCGTATTCGCAGGCATCAGCGATGATCGCGGAATAGTTCGGATCTCCCCAGCTCATGTTTACTACATGACAGCCGTTATCTGCCGCATAAATAATCGCGGCGGCGGCATCGTCATCCTGCAGATATCCGCCTTCGGGGGTTCTAAATCCTGCACGCAATGCCATTATGCGCACATTCCAGTTCACTCCGCTTACCCCAATCCCATTATTACCCTGCGCTCCGATGATCCCGGATACGTGTGTTCCATGAAAGTTCTCGTCGGTTACGTCATTATCCTGTTCCAAATAGTCACCCAAGGCCACATCTGCCATCTCCGGAGCGTCCACAAAGTCCCAGCCACACCAATCGTCAATGTAGCCGTTACCGTCATCATCAATGCCATTATCAGGGATTTCGCCATGGTTGATATACACGTTTGCCGCGATATCCGGATGATTGATCAGCAGTCCGCTATCGATCACTCCTACCACGATCTGGTGACTCCCGGTGGTGTAATCCCAGGCAGAGCTTAGGTTTACCAAGTGATGCAACTGTCTGCCAAAGAGCGGATCGTTAGGTGTCGCGTGCATTTTGCGCAGATAGTTCGGTTCCACATAGCTGATCCCGGTGAAGCTTAGGCTTTTCATCTGTTGAATGTCCGGCATCGTGCTCAGCTGAGCGGAGAAGTATTGGTTGCCGGGCATTCCCGAGAGCGCTTGAATGCTCTTGATGCCATGAGCTTGCAGAAAACTGTCGAAGCCGGCAAACCCTGTTTTTGTACCTTTGATCTGAGTATCCTGGTTGGTTTTGAACAGAATCTGTCCCGGTGAATACGCGGGTATAGCTGCTAATGGGCAAAACATGGCAACGATGACGATCAACAGGCATATCTGCCGGTACATTTCCGGTACGCTGCGAAAACCATGGTAGTTCTTGGCTGTTTTTGGATTGGACATAAATAACCTTTTGGGATATTAGAGTTTAGCGCTCTTGTATTTCTTAGAACCGATAGCTGAGGCCGAAGCTGTGCACGTCCCCCAAACCTTCGGTGTAGACGGCAAAGCCATAGTCGATATTGAAGCTGGCGAGAGACAGACCGAATCCGGCGCTTAGCCCGGCAGTATCTGTATTGAACTTGTATCCTGCACGAAGACTGAGCCTTTCCATCAGCGTAATCTCAGAAGCTAAATGTCCCTGCAGATCAGCATCGGGAGGAATCACCAGGCCTGTTTCCAAACCCAGATACTGCTCTCCCAGGCTGAACCCTTTATAGAAGTCGAGTTCAAAGCTATGGGGCAGTCTTACCCTTTCTTCATCCATCTTATTGCTGATTCCCAGATTGCGCATAGCAAAGGAGAGCCTGCTGTCTTTCAGGGGAGTTAGCGTGGTGATCCCGAGATCTGTCGCCAGCGCCAAAGCCGATGCGGTATCCAGCTTCTGATACGCCAGATGCAGATTTGCGCCCACGTACAAGCTTGGTGTAATACGCTGCGCGTAGTTTCCGGAGACCCCGATATCGGTGGGGCTGTAGGTACCCAGATACAGGCTCGTTTCATCCCGCTTTTCGATCTCACCATAGCTCAGGTTGCGCAGGGCAAGCCCGATATGCGAACTGCGCCGGGCATGAGAGAACATCATTGAAGTGTAAGCGGTATCTCCGATCCATGTACTGTGTGAGGCATTTGCCGCTTTGTATGAATGCATCGCGGAACTCGCCGGCTGCAAAATCCAGGATCCGATGTTTGCGGAACTGTGGACGCCGCGGCCTGCCAAAGCGCTGCTTACCGGGTTGATCGGGATGTTCATGAATTTGAAGCCATACTCTCCGGCTTCGGAGTGAATTTCTGCATTCATCGTGCAGGCAAGGGTCATGAGCAGCAGGGCAAATATATAGTGTTTCATCGAGTCTGGCTCCTTATTACTTTTCAATGCCAAAACGCAAGCGGTGGGTTTCGCCTCCGCCATTCACGATCGCGAAGTAGATCCCGCTGCTCAGTTTAGCAGAGGGAATACTGAAGCTTTCCAGATTTCTCAGGTAAGCATAGGCCATCGCTTTTTGTTTGTAAACCAAATTTCCGGTGATGTCATAGATGGCAAGTTCTATTTCCAGATCCCGGGTCGGCATAATGGAAAGCCACAGGTTCTGAGCATAAATCTTTTTCAGCGGATTGGGGAAGATGTATAGCTGGTCCTTCACAAAAGCACCACTACTCAGATACTGATTTGATGCGGTAGAGGCTTCTCTGTATGCTGTTCTCTGCAGATTGGCATATTCATAGATCCAGCCCTTATCGCTCTTGCTCTCGTCATAATCGGCAATTTGTTTGCGGAAGATGCTGCCATTGTCTGCTGCCATCCAAAGATATGTTTGGTCATCCGCACCCTTGGCGACAAAAGGCAGATGCTTGCCCCGGTTGGCAAAGGATACGGGATATCCGCTTTTTAGCCGGTAGTTATCTTCCCACACTGCCAGGCGGTTCATATTCAAGGCTGCCACCAGCTCCAGCTTTCCGTCGCCATCGATATCCAGCGCCATCGCTCCCGCGGAAACATCGTCCGGATTCAAGCCCAGATTCAGGCTCACCGAACTCATGTCTCCACCTTTGTGGTCGATGATATACACCCGGTTCGAAGTGCTGATGATCAGGTCCAAAGTGCCGTTTGAATCCCAATCCTGAATCGTGAGCGGGGCAGTACTGCTACCCGCAAACACAAAGGGGAAGCCGTCGCGAAGCACCATGCCATTGGCACGTACATCAAACACATACACGCTGGAAGGGCACTGTACGATGATATTCAGCTCGTCCTGCAGCTTTGCCGTAAACAGGCCAAAGGCCAATGAATCGGCAGGGAGGTCAATGTCGTATCCTCGCTGAGCCCCGGTGTTGGCATCATACTCCAGCAGCCGGTACAAATTGCTCGAAGAATTTCTGGTTATTGCAAAGAGTTTCTCGGAGGTCCAGCTCAAGTTGGCCGTAAGCTCTCCCCCAAAGCGGAAGATATCTGTCTCCAGATCGCCGCTGTTTTTGTTGTAGCTCATCACCAGGTTGATTGATGTGTTATCATCATGAAGCGGCAAGAAGAGCCGGTCTCCCGCGTCCACGGGATGGCTCAGCCAATGGTGATGCGGCAAGTTCAGCACAAATTGAGTAGAGTTTTTTTGCTTTCGTGCCAGCCGCACCAGATGATCGATCTGCATCGGGATATACAGGTTGCTGCCGTCCCAGGTGTACAATTGGGGAATGCTCTGATATTGCACCGGATATCCTTCTGCCATAGCGTCCTCAGAGAACAGGGCGATCTTGCCGTTGGGCATCGGATAGAAGATTTCTTCCACCCCATCGCCGTCAAAATCTATCGCTGCTGCGGGGAGCGTGCTCTCGCCGCTGTATCCGGCATCCAGACGCCAGGCAAAGCGCACACTGAAGCTCATCACGTTTCCGCTGGCACTGATATCGTAGATCTCCAGGGGAATGCCGCCATAGTAGCTTTCGGAGGTGGGCAGCCACATCAATCCGTTGTGGATACTATCTCCAAAGTAGTCATTATTACCCTGGCGGAAGCTATCGTAGGGGCCGCCATATTTATAGTCACTCACCACCGCGGTATCCAGATTCTGATATCCGTCTGCTTCTTCCAGATCCACGCCTTTGTGGCGGGCATCTCCGTTGATGCGGTTGAGATCAAAGTTTGTGGTGAACTTCTCGGCGATCACGTTTTCATCGATATGCCAGATCAGGATTCCGCTTCCATCAGTTCTGGGGTCCTGCCCAAAGCCCGGCAGGAAGAAATCCCATTCACTGCCGATGTAACGGTTTTTGGAGAAATTGAACATGGGCAGCAAGGGATAATCATCATAATAATCCTGCTCACCTTCCGGAAGGAGTTTGAAGGTATAGCTGGGCAGGTTGTTATAGGGATCCATGCTGCCGTCAGGGTTTTGCTGGCGGTTTTCGATCAGGAAATATTCCCGCTCTGAGATCGGAACCTTATAGAGGCGGGTGGCATCATTTTGGTGATTCAGGAAGTGGTCGATATACAGATTTTCACTATCCTGCCGCACTTCCACGGTATCTTCCCAACCCAGATAGTATCTGCTCCAAGCGCTTAGCTGCGCTGGAACATAGCCACTGGCATTCCACACTCCGGTTCCCATCAGTCCCCAGTTGCCGATGCCCTGGCTGGCGCCGTTGCTGCTGTCGTTATCAAACAATGTGGGCAGCCCCAGCACATGCCCGAATTGATGCGCCAGTACTCCCAAGATGCTGAAGAGATAGGCACTGGCGTTTTCTTCACCTTCCGCCGGGAAGTAGTCGTGATACTGGTCTTCCGGGACGATTACGACGTTGGTGAGGATCGCGCCATCGGGAGTCTGAAAGCCGGGATAATCGTCGTTGTCGGGGTCAAACGCGGATTGTAGGAGTCTGCGTGTGAGGAAGGTACTCCAAATGCTATTGGTACGGAATTTTTCGATATCTGCTTCTTGTCCTGCTCCGGCGTGGAAGATGATGAATCCATCATAATCACTGTAGTTGATCAAATCCGAGCTCAAAAGCATCAAGTCCGGCAATATCTGCGGCAGATTTGCATCGGTACGAGTGCTGGTGTCTCCACCATAATAGCCCATCGGACGCGGAAGCCGGAACGCCTGCGGATATACAGTATAATTCATCTCGTAGCGTCCGTGGGAAGCGTCCGCATAGAAATCCGACAAATGCAACATCCAGCGCTCGAAAAAGGCGGTATCATGAGGCAGATAATCCGGGTAAACAGCTTCTGTACGGAACTGAACGTCCGAGAATTCTACCATCAGCGCCAGTATGTTTTGCGGAAGGTCACCATTCTTCGCCGACCGGGGGCGTAGCAGGCTGCCCGTATCTGTGGAATTTGTTCCATACAGCGGTCTTGGGACGAAATTTCCGGGTATTTCGATCCTCGTGGGCTGCCAAGTCCCCGGAACTTCCTGATAAGCAGGATGCGGTGGCACCATGGCAAAAGCAGCGGAACATAGCGTTACCAGTACAGCTAAGTGTAAGTATTTAGCCCATTTAGGCATAATTATTTCATCTCCCATAATCATACTGTGAAGATATAAATGCATTATTTGATCTGGCGCATGCTATTTCAGCTTGAAAATCAAGTCAAGCAGAAAGAATAATCAGATGAGCAGACTGCATGGGATATCCCCGGAACACGTCTCTCTGAGCCGTCATCGGAACACGGCTCAGAGAGACGTGTTCCGATGGTATCCGCGAGCTACACTTAGCCGCAGCACTAAGCGTAAAGGGAAATCTGGGTTTGGTGGTGGTTTATTGGTGGGTACTTTTTTTGTTTTGGGATGGGTGCTGATTGACAGAAAAACGGCTCGGGAGAGACGTGTTCCTGGGTATCCGCGAGCTTCTGTCCCAATCTTTGTCATCCAGTTATTCTGCTAATATTATCCCGTTATCATCGTATGAACATAGCTCCAAGACAGCTTAAAATCGGAGCAACAACTACCTGATTAAAGCGGTTTGACCGGAGAAGGAAATGCCCAGACTGCCGGCACTGATCATACTCACCGTTAATTCTACGAAATGATCTGTCCCACGCCCGGGTAATAGTCCGCATTCCTTTTCTTTGTCGCGCAGGGCAAAAAATGTCCCCAGAGAAAACTCAGGCAAGAATAATCTTGACACATTTCGTGAGTATGGTAATATTGCTCATAAAGCTCAGACTGTTGACAAAGCCCATAATCACAAGATTCAAACATCTGCGTCATTGATTGCTGAATCCCGTAGGGATGGCATTTTAGATAGATAGTGCATTGTTTTATATATTAATAGAGTCCTGTAGGGACGGCATAACATTTTTTTGTTTGGTCAGTTTGGAATATGTCGTCCCTACAGGACTCG
>DHVK01000041.1 GCA_002412625.1 Cloacimonetes bacterium UBA5210 | reverse complement strand
CAGAAAAACGTTTCGGGAGAAACGAGCTCCCAGGAACACGCCGCTCCCGGGGCGTTTTTCTGCCAGACAGCACCCTACCCGAAACAAAAGCAGCAGCCACCCGAAAATACCTCCCAACCCGAAACAAAAGCAGCAGCCACCCGAAAGCACCATCCAGCTCGAAACAAAAACAGCACCCACCCATGGACTGCGTGTTATCCCCACAACCCAAGATATCCAATCATCATGTTGTGTGAGCTCTCCGTTGGAATAAACAAAAAAAAAGGCTCCCCGGAGGGAGCCTGAGAATTGGGATTATTATTCCTGAGAATACTATTTCATCAGGATCATTTTCTTGGAGCTGCTGTATTTTCCGGCTTTCATCTTGAAGAAATAAACACCGGAGCTTACGGAGCGGTTGTTGTTATCAGTGCCGTTCCAAACCACGCTGTGTTCACCGGCGGCTTTTTCGGCATTCACCAGACTCTTGATCAACTGACCCTTCAGGTTGTAGATCTCGATATTTACGGGACCATTGTCTCTCACGCTGTAACGAATGGTGGTTTCCGGATTGAAGGGGTTCGGATAGTTGCCTTTCAGTTCGGTTTTTACCACAGGTACAGTGTTATCGTCGTTTGAAGAAGGTCCGCTGTGAACTGTGACATCATCCACGTAGAACACAAAAGCATCATCGGAGACACAACGGATACCGATATACACGCTTTGGTTATCATAGGCGGAGAGATCATAGAAGAATTCGGTCCAGGCTGTGGGAGCTTCCACATGGCTGGTGCCGGTGATGTAGGTGAAGAGCTGCGGGTAGATCGCCGGAGCGGTGGATACACCTACTCTGAAGCGTTCCAGGCCGTATTGAGCAGTGTGGCTCTTGGCCCAGAATTTCACGCTGCTGTTATCACCCAGGTTGATTCTGGGAGTAAACATCCAGTCGCTATTGGGTCCATTCACCGCGGCAAAGCTGGCGGCCATTTTGCTGCCGGTATGGGGATCCATGCCGGTAATCGGAGGCACTGTGGCGCTGGGATTGAAGACGATGTACGCCATTGCAGATTCACTATTGGGGAAGGTGATGCCGTCGAAGCCATAGGTGGCAGAGCCGTCTTGGTCCAGAAGGGTCCAGGGCGCCATTGCCATGGCGAAATCGTCGTAGGTCTCGAAGCTGTCTTCCAGAATCACGGGAGCCAGTTCCAAGAATACAGTTACGTTCACTGTCGCGGGAGAAGATTCACCTTCGCTGTATTGAGCGGTTACGCCATATACATAGTCGCCATTCACCAGGTTGTTATCGGTATAGGTGGTGATTGCGGGATCATTGATGGAAGCGATCTGTTCGCCATCACGATACACTTTGTAGCCGATCAAGGCACGGTTGCTGCGGGTAGATTGCACTTTGCTGAGGCTGAGAGCACCGGTGGGGATACTCTTCGGAGTCTCGGCGATCACCTTGGGCGCGATTTTCTTCATGGTGGCATTGGAGGCCACGAAGGTCTGGATCTGCCAGTTGTAAGTGAGTGCTTCATTTACCTGAGAGAGAGTGGTCCAACCACCGTAGTTCATGATGTTGCCTTTGCCTTCGATCTGCGGACCGACATCGCAACCGGCAGGATGACCACCCTGGGTATTGACTTCGTAACCTACCCAGAGTCTGTCTGTGGGTACAGTTACAGGAGTTGAGAGAATATGGGTATTCCATTCGTCGGTGATTACGTTTTGGGCAACTGCAGAATATAGCAGAGAGCCCGGAGTAGTGGCAGTGCCACCGGTCCATACTTTGATCGTGTACACGCAATTGGCAAATGTAGGAGCAAACATCACTTGGGCAACTGCGGAACCCTGATACTCAGCCAGGTCTGTGGCATCAAACATATGGGCAACATCGAATACTACTGCGGCATTTGTGCCGATGCTATTGTCGATCAGATCGTTGTTGCTCCAGGAAAGCCATTCGCCTTCCAGCGGAGGAACGGGGCTGTTCCAGCTCAATGTTACGTCGTTGAGTTCGACTGTAGCAGCCAGATCAAGCGGGGGAAGCAGTTCAATGATATTGACGCTTACCGGGCCTGCGGGTTCGGATTCGCCACCATCGTAATATGCGGTAACAGTGTAGCTGTAGCTACCCAGATCCAGATCCATATCGTCGAAGGCAAGAGTGTTGCTGTCAACTGTTCCGACCAGAGCGCTATCACGATAGATCTTGTAGCCCAGCATGTCACGATTAACAGTGGTCGGTACAGGACCGGGGGTGGGTGAGACGATGCTGCGGGCTACAGTAGCCTGTGAGCCTGTGCTAACCAAGGGATCGCTGAAACGGGCAGGAGCGCTGTCGATGCTGAAATCATCCACAAAGAAGATGAAGGCATCGTTTGATACGCATTGAATTGCTACGCGAATCTGCTGACCGGCATAGGCACTGAGGTCATAGTTGTAGTTTGTCCAGTTAATCGGTGCCTGAATATAATTCGCGCCGCTGATGATGGTGAAATCCGCAGGCGCTGTGCCACCGGTGGATACGCCTACTTTGAAGCGTTCCAGGCCGTATTCGGCGGTATAGGATTTTGCCCAGAAGTTCACGGAATAACCGGCTGCAACATCTACCAGCGGGGAGATCATCCAATCGTCGTTTGTGGGGGTAGTTGAAGCGAAGCTGGCGGCATATTTTGTGCCGCTGTGCGCGTCTGCTCCGGTCAAGGGCGGAACGGTCATCGCGGGGTTGAAGATGATGTAAGCCATGGTGGCGCCGCTATTTGGGAATGTAGTACCGGAGAAACCGTAGGTTGAAGAACCATCAACATCCACCAGAGTCCAGGGGTCGAAGCTGAGAGAGAAATCAGCATAACTTTCGAAATCATCGTTGAAGCTGGTAATCGGAACTTCAGGACCTTCCCAGGTGAGATGCACGTCGTTACCGTTCACTGTGGCAGCGAGATTTGTGGGAGGAACCAGCATTTCGGTCATTTCTTCCACTTTTACGCTATCCAGGAACAGATAGAACTGATTTGCGGCACTGTGGCCGTGGAATCCCAGATAGATGTTGCCATCAGTGGTCATCGGGACTAGCACTTCAGCCATCTGATAAGTGGTGTTTGTGATATTTGTGTTTATCCAGAGCTGATTGGTCATTGCGGCTGCGCTAGGGGCATTACCCATGTACAGGGCAAGCTTTTCCGGGTAGGAAGCGGTATTTGCTTTGTAATAGAAGCTGATCTTGTAGATGTATTCTCCGGTTACCTGAAGTGGGGGAGAGATCAGCCAATCGTTCATTGCAATAGTTGCGTTGTAGCGGATACGCATGGCGTTAGGGGGAGTGTTTGCATTGGCATCGGCAAAACTTTCCCAGGTGTAGGCGTCAGCATTGGCGTTAATAGTGCTCCAGCCGATAGGCAGGGCAGGGCTTGTCACATTGTCAAAATTCTCCATGTACGGGTAGACCGTGACAGTGGGATCTGCCCAAGTAGTGAAAGTCCAAACGGGGCAATCCAGGGCATCTCCGTCTTCGTTGAAGGGCACGATCTGCCAGAAATATGTGGTGCTATAGTTCAGCATTGTAGGCTGATAGCTTGTGCCGGTCTGAGTGGTGCCGTTTACAATGTTGGTGGGCGGGTTGTTCGTTCCAAAATACACCTTGTAACCGGTGGGAGCTCCGCCGCCGGACATCCAGGCAAGAGCGGTTGCGGGGCTAACGTTGATTGCCGCGTTTGCGGGATTGGGGTTCACGGCAGCCATGGGGGGATTGCCTTGTTGAACGGGGCTGAAGCTATAGGTGAGGCCAGCAACAGGGAAAACTGTGTCGCTAAGTCTGCAACTGGCGTTATTGGCAGCCCCTGCTTCGGTGGCAGCCCAGTCCGTAACGGTTGTGCGATTATTGAAATCTTCGTTACTTGCGCCGCGCAGTCCAACCTGTACGGTTGCTGCGGTTATAACGTTTATGGCAGTGATCGAACCGTATGAGAATACGACGTCGTTGCTGCCTTCATGAAGCTGAATCTGAAAATTGAGGATATCATTGGCAGCAGTGGTTGGGAACCTGCGGAAGTTCTTCCATTGCACGGTGAAGATCCGGTTTGGCGCGGTGCCGGTGGTTTGGTAGGTCAAGCTACCATCATCCCGGGGGATAATATCTCTGCTCATTGCTGCTACTACGTTGTTGCTGCCTGTTGCAGAGCTGATGGGCAGGTTGTTTGTCACAACCACATCCCCCATCGCAAGGAAAGCATTTTCAGCTATGCTTACTGTGCTATAGCTTGTGCCGTCATATGTAAAGTCAAACCCTAAAGGAATCGCGAGGAATACCGGGTTTGCAACGTATGGATCCGGCATCGGAATCAAGGTTCCATCTGTGATTTCAGTGTAGGACCCTAAAGAACTGGTAAATGTGTAATCACTTACCGCTGCCCAACTACTGACGGCGAAGGCCGTTAAAACCAGCATTAGGAACAATCTGTTCAGCTTGTTTTGCATGTTGTCTCCTTGTTTTGTATTTCTATCAAAGTGATATGTTTGGCGCTATGCCAAACTTTCCAGTATCTCGTTTTGCTAATTCTGTAGATTCCAAAAATTATGTCAAGCAAAAACTCAGCCTTTTATACTTAGATTCTTGAATTCGTTGATATTTATCTCGTTTCCGGAGGTCTGCATATATTTAAGGCTTACCAAATCTCCCTCTTTGCTCAAGGGCAAGAAGGTGCTGAGGTTGCTGGTCGCGATGAAGATCAATCCGGGTTGGGTTTCTAAAGCAAAATAATAGTAACTCCTGCCATCTTTCACGTCCGTGGCGATTCTGGTGATTCTACCCTCGGCGGAAGTCATACTCAGAGCAGCTTCAGCCATGGAACCGCTGCGTGAAGTGACCAGGTTCATCTGATAGCTCTCTCTGGCGCTTTTCACGGTTTCGCCCACGCCCACCAATGAGAAATCGCTTACGGAGACAAAGCAGTACATCTTGACCAAGCCGGCGGCATCCTTCAGCGTCATGAAATAGGTGGGGATGCCATCCAGGTTCACCAGAATCGGGAAGGTGGCGTAATACTTGAACTGCTGCACTTTGCCTTCCGCGGAACGCATTGCCGCCCGCTCGGTGGCGCCGGAGATCAGGTATAGCGAAGTCTGTTTATTGCGGGTGTTGGTGAGCACAAAGCCCACTGTTCCCTCATCCGCGCCCACACTGGACATTCCGGTGTAGAAGTAGCTGCGGCCGTCTTCTCCATATATTACGTTGTAGCCGTCGGTCGTGCTCAGAAGATCTCTTTTACCAAACTTGGTGTTCCAAAATCCGCGGACATACTTTCCCCACCAGTTCAACTGAGGAAGCACGAAATATGCCGGTTGTACACGGTCAACCCAGTCCGGGATGAGCTCATCACTAAAGCCATCCTGGGTCCTGATCAGGGGATAATATTTGATCTCGCCGCTACAGGCATGCACGGTGGCCAACCCCAGAGCTTCATTGCCGTTTACACCGATCTTCTTTGAATAGAGCGTGATTGTCCAATAAGGCTCTCCGCTGTCGTCGATCTCGAAAGTGTCGCCCGCCATTGCCACTCCGGTGATCCCGGAAAGATACAAGTGCCGTTTCAGATCCTGATTGAAGAACGAATTGCTCTGATAACGGATGTTCAGAGCTTTGCCGTTCACTTCCCGGATGAAATGGATGTCCTGGGAATTGGTGGCAGAGACCATGATGTAGCCCGGAGTTCCGTTCTGTGTGTTTGCCATCCATTTGAAGAACCCGCTATGGAGCAGAGGGACAACCCAATAGAGCTTGCCATCCACCATTTGAATAGTGGGATCTCCCAAGCTGACCCGGCTGCCCAGGGCAAAATCCTCTCCCAGCTTCTTCTCGGCCAGGGAAGCGGCAAAAGCTTGATCAATGATCGGCACGCGATCCATATTGATGGGTGAAACCATCTCCGTGAAGCTGCTTTCTTCCACCTTGTTGATCAATTGCCGATACTTGGCAGGATGGAACAAGGGGCTGGAAAAGAAGGGCAGCGCCACAAGCAGGACCACCAGCACCATCGAGAGCAGGACCAGGGCTTTTCTAAGTTTGAGAACACCCCAAAACGGGAGCAGGATAAATATTAAAGCCGGTATCCAGCCCACGAACCGAAGGTTCAGAACCGGCAAATGGAAGTATAGCAAGTAGGCAGTCAATGTGAGGCTCATGATCACTGCTAACCAGGGTTTGAACAAAATTTTCCCGAGGTCGATGTTCATCTGAGCGCCTTTGGATGCATTGGCTTGATTCATGTAATCTCCTTGTTTGAGGATCTTGAACGTAAGTCTAATATCCATGTGTATCTGTCAAACATTTTTTTCGGTCTCCGCTATCTTTTCATAAAGCTAGGCATATTGTCACTTCCGCAGCACCAATTTTATAGAACGCAGATTGAACGGATTGA
>DHVK01000027.1 GCA_002412625.1 Cloacimonetes bacterium UBA5210 | reverse complement strand
CATCGCTAACGCCTTTTTGTTTGCGTAGGTTTGTAGAGCTTCAAGACTTGCAGTAACCCGGGCTTTGCACCGCGACAACCTGATTCTTGACAATAGCTTTCAGCCTTTTAGCCCTTTATGGGTAACACCTAAGATCATGTAAACCATGATATGCGTGTCGCCCATAAAGGGCTTTTTCCATTTCCCGCCACCGATATATGCTGCAGCGTATCTTCAGCGAAGAACCAAGAACTACGAACTAATTCCTTGACCAAAATCTCCCCTAATCTAGACTGATGTAAAAGAAAATTGGGAGAAAACTATGATACGCAAAATACAGAGCATAAGGAAGGCAGAGGCTGTACTGGAAGGAGCCGGCGTGCATTTGCATCGAGCTTTTGGGTATTACCAACAGCCAAACTTTGATCCTTTTTTGATGTTAGATGATCTCAGGAACGATGATCCTGAGCGTTACCTGGCCGGTTTCCCTTGGCACCCGCATCGGGGAATTGAAACCATCACCTATATGCTGGAAGGTTCTGCTGCTCATGGCGACAGTCTGGGCAACGACGGAATAATTCATAAAGGTGAGGTGCAATGGATGACAGCCGGAAGCGGTATCATTCACCAGGAAATGCCCAAACCGGATGCAAGTGGGCGCATGTATGGTTTTCAAGTGTGGACAAACCTTCCTGCCAAAGAAAAGATGTGCATCCCCCGCTATCGCGATATACGCGCCAAAGATATGCCAATTGTCACCAGTCCGGAAGGCAGTATAGTGAAGATCATCTGTGGAGAGTATCTGGGAATACGCGGTCCGGTCGAAGACATCGCTGTGCAACCGCAGTACTGGGACGTGCACATTCCTGCCAATGTCCAGCAGAGATTTATTGTTCAGAAAGGCTTCACCTGTTTCATCTATGCCTATGAAGGTAGTGCAACAATCCAGGAGCAGCAAATCGGAAACCGAGATCTGGTGCTTTTTGAAGATGGCGATGAAATCGAAGTAAGCAGCGGATCCATGGGCTTCAGAATGCTATTTTTCAGCGGTAAAACGTTGGGTGAGCCTGTATCTTGGCGCGGTCCGATAGTAATGAACACGAGGGAAGAGATTCAGCTTGCCTTCAATGAACTGGAGCAAGGTACATTCATCAAAGTAAAGCCGAGTCGGTAACGAGCTAAATTCTAGCGGATAATAGTAGCGCCCGCTACCGAGGGAGTGTAGCGGGCGCTGATGGATGTTGTTTCAGGGGATAGGGTTTATGGTTGTTGGTAGATGAAATCCTGGTTTTGATATCCGGGAAGGTTCTTGTACCAATCCGGATATGATGCCCCAGAGCTTTGCGCCCAATGTTTGAACTTGGTATATGCTCTGGTGATCTGAGCTTTTTCCACCGGGTAGTTCCAGCTTTCAGGGATATTCACAGCCCAGGGCAGGTTGTCCACGGTTTTGTACCAATTTCCTTCAGTACTCACATCGTCACCTGTACCAAAGAGACTTGTATCCATCCGGGTAGTAGGCGGATAGCCCGGCAGATGCACTTCCTTGGAGCGAATACCATCCACAAAGATGAACGGATTGTAGGGTGGAGTCGGCGTTACATTAATTATATTTATCGGGTTGATCAATCTGAAGTGGGCAGAAAACAAGACCGGCTCATAGTAGGGCATAGCCTGTTCTGTGTTGATAAAACTGTTCGGCACTTGAGGGATCAGATCAAATGTGCTGTTAAAGAAACGCATGACTGCGTATGGCCCGTCGCTTTCGTGTTCAAACATACTAGGATGACTTGCTTGCAGCAGAGTAATATTCGAACTTTCAAAAGGCGTTTGTACGGCAAAACCATTTGCTTTACGAGCACCAATTGCCCTCAGTTTGTAGTTCATCTCCACTTTTTTCACTCTGTTTCCGGGCTGAGTGATCTGATTGTAGTTGTAGTCTACCACCATATCGTTGAAATCATAATCCCCACGATCCGGCCAGAGGTCTTCAAAAACCAAAGAACCCCAGGAGTTTGGACCAAAAGTGTAGTTGTTGAAAGCCAATTCCGGATCTTCGGGATAATCGTCGAAGACATCGCTTACACCGTCTCCATCTGTATCTTCCGGAGTATCCATAGGTGGAATGCCATCCAGATCTGCAGCTTCAATGGGATTCACGGTGAGGAAGAAGACTAGGTCGTTAAAATCGTCGTCCGATCCTGACATTCTGGGTAGGTCCTCAAAGCCTACCACGAGGCGTTGCGAGATTTGGTCAAAGACCAGAATGCTGTGTTTTTTCTTCTCCGGGTTTGATTCCGGGTTTAAGTGAACATCAGAGTAATAAACGGGGGCTGTGGTGCTTATATTGGTGCCCTGATTTCCGCCCAAAAAGCCATTCGCTACCAAGAACCAGCCAACAGTCGTGCCCGGCTCAAACACGCCCAGATATACGGTATCCCCAGCTAGCATCTGACCTCCGCTACCTTGCAGTGAAGCATTTGGCATCACGATGGTTTTGGGGCTGATCTCAGCCGTTGTCTGCGGTTGATTGCCAGTGGGGTAGGTATAGAAGCCCAAAGAGTTTTTATAGCCAGCACCTTCATTTACAAAAGTAAGCCAAACCTGAGCTTGCTCATCGATCTTAAGGTTAACCTGGTTTGTGGTGTTCATGTACTGAGGATGCGTAACCGGAAGCGGTGTGCTTTCCGGTAGAGTGGCGTTTAGCCGAGCCAGAAAATCCGGCTCCAAAGGCACACTGGTCATTGGGGAGGGTCGTCCCTGAGAATTGAAGGTTAAACCGGGGAGGAATGACCAGGATTTGGAATTTGGTTTGGCATAGTCGTCACTGATATTGGATTTGGCAAGCCCACCACCAAGTGCGAGCGATGCTCTGTTGTTAACGATTTGAATCTCATGCATGCCCATGAAACCACGTGCCCATACATTTTGGACAGCATTAGGGAGAGTGATAAAAGTTTGATACTTGCCATCCTGAAGAGTGATTCCCTTGGCAAGTGGGGTGCTTAGCGGAGTTGGCTCTGCAGTGAAGAGCTCAAACACAATACCGGGAACCGGCTGTGAGCTGTTGTTCAGCAGCTCAATGTTGACTTCTACCTGGCGGCTGGCACTCCAGTCAAAATCAGGAGATACAGTCAAGTCCTTCATAGGAACAAATTCGTCGTTCGATTTATCGGAACATGCCGAAAGTGCAATCATCAGAACGATGAACATCGTAATTAATCTAAACATCTGTTTCATATCCTATTACCTCGTAATCGTTGAATATCATGTTGCAAATTATAATCGTCAATCGCTATGGCGCAAAGTTTATTTTGCGATTTCGCAATCTTTTTTCTACAGGTGGCGTAGAATTGTGCGGACACCGCTGGAAGCATTGAAACGCAAAGCCTTAAGCGAGTCTCGGAGCAGAGCAAGATTTGCCTCTTGTTTTCGGTTTATAGGCAGCAATGAGGGCGATAATTGCGGTAATGAAATGCCCTTTTTTCTGCCCCAAGAAATTAAGGTCTGGATGTAATCATAATGCTTCAGAGCAGAAAGTGTCCAGTGCTGCCAGGGTTTAGGGTTCAACCCGAAGTGGATACACGCGGCATCAGCTTGTTTATCCATCAAGTAGGCAGTGGTTTCAGGCGCTTGAGCAGAAAAAGCAAACAGCGAGTTGATCACGGACTCATCTGTCATAGAGTATGCCACGCTGTTCTTGCTGTACACACCTCTGGTATCCGGAGGGATCACCTTCAGCATCTGAGCTTTCCAGAGCTCGATGAAGGGCAGGTGCTGCTTATTCAAAACGAAGCAATTGGTTTGATACACCGTCTTGATCCGGGCTTGCGGCAGGTCGTCCACGTCCTTCTGCCAGGTGTCCAACACTTTTTGGGGGATCTCGCCCAAGGAATCTGTGCCACTGTAGAAATTGCGATAAACGCTGAAATTTTCCGGCTTCTCACGCAATCTGATCTGCAGGCGGTTGTCCGGGCAGACAAAGAATTTTTCCAGATTCCCGCTTACCACACAATCCGCATCCATCCAAACTATCACATCTGTTTCAGCAGTATTGATGGCCATTGGTTTTTGAGTACATACACTGCGAGTATCAGTTTTATGCGTAGGGAACACCTTGGTTCCGGGGATGCTTTGCAAACAGCGCGCATCCTGTTCCGGAAGGTCGTAACCCAGAACATGGTAGGCACAATTCATGTGATGATATCGCATGGACAATCCCAGCAGCATCGCTCCCCACACAAATCGGTGGTCGCAGGCGGTAACGACAGTATGTTTTGGTTTTGTGGAAACAGTAGCCCCCGGGAGGGGAGGTTGCTCCTCGAATCCGGGGGGTAGCTGAACTTCATTGCCAATAGTCATCAATAATACCTCGCATCTGTTGCGCAATCCAATTTCACTGCCGCTAAAACGTCAAGTACTATCAGCAATACTCTTGAAAACATGCTGCTTATCCTCTATGATGAATCATCTGATCCACTATGGGGAAGCCTATTGGTGAGATATTGACGCATTGCTTTTGCTCACGCGGGGCTTTGGCTGTTGTTCTTCCGGTCTTTATCGATCATCTTGAAGAAGGGATCCAGTACCACTTTCCCCGGTTTGCTCTTACTGGTCAGGGTCACGGTCTGTTCGCCGCCGGTAGCTTTGAAGCGCTCTCGTGCAAAAGCCAGTTCTTCTTTGTCGTCGTAGAGTGCGATTTCCAAATGATCATTCACCGGGATGCTCTCTTCTTCACCCAGGCCGGAAGCACGGAACTTCTGAGTGCTGAAGGTTACGATTACGCGATACTCTTTTTGGCTATCATCATAGCTCTGCGAAGCGCTGATGATTTTGTTGTCGAAGAGCGTAATCGTCTCGAGGAGATCGGTTACCAGATACTGCAGACTGTCGGGGACGACCCTCCTGATATATGGCAAGGCGTCTGTCGAAAGCGGGAAGGGTTCACTATGATAGGCGTAATCCCGGCAAAAAGCTCCCAGAGCCTCATTAACGGCAGCTTCCCCAATGTAATCCTGCAGCGCAAGCATCGCCAATGTCCCCTTATTGTAATGCAGGTATCCCTGGCCTTCATTCAGATATAGCGGTTGCTCTTCTCTGAATTCGAAGCCTCTGCCTTGCAGATACATATCGTGAATATAGCTGAGATACTTGCGCATCCGTTCAGCTCCGTATTTATGTTTTAGCACCATCATGGACGAGTATTCCGTAAAGACCTCGGAGAGCATCGTGGCGCCCTGCACGTTTGCCCCGATCACGGTATGTGCCCACCATTGATGACCGATTTCGTGAGACACAATCTGGTAGGGATAATCCACCGAGCTCGTATCTTCGGGATCAACTTTGGCGATGAAGCCGATGTTTTCCGAAAACGGGATCAGCGCCGGGAAGGATTGAGCAAAACCCACATAAGGCACTTCCACGATCCGCAGAGCCTGATGCGGATAGGGCATAAAGTTCTCACTGAAATAGTTCAGGGAGTGGATGGCGGAATCCAGCATAGTCTGAACGTTGAAGGGATGCTTTTTGTCGTAATATATCTCCACCAGCTTGTCCTGATAGTAGCCGCTTGCTTTCTCATAGCTCCCGCTGATGAAGGCAAAGAAGTTCAGGATCGGGACACTGCTGCCATAGTGCGCGATATATCTTCCGTTCTCGATTTTACTCTCCAGAAGATCCCCCGGGGCAAAGGCGACCTGATCTGCTTCGGTGCTGATCTGAACCTTATAGCGCACATAATCGGAATCCGTGCTTACATAGGGGTTTCCATATTGACTGCTGTCTGTGATTGCCGGCGTGCGTAGTTTTTCCGGCAGTCCCTTTTTCTTACGGTCGTTGTTATCTGCCAATTCATAAGCCTCAAAGTAGCCCAGGGAGGGAAAGATATTGCTATGTATGAAGGTGCCGTTTTTCTTGATAGCCGAGCGGCCGATAAACGGGAAAATCCCCTTGGGTTTATCCGCGAAAGCAAAGCTCATCTGCATGGAATCAAGCGGAGCCAATGCCTGAGGCAGAGCGTAGATGAACATACTCGCCGGGTGATAACTTTCGGTAAGTTGCGCTGTTTTACTGAATTCCAGCACACGGTCCGCATACGCGTCGTCGAAATACACAACCAGCGTATCGATGGGTACCGGGCTGCGGTTGACCAGTTGGAAGGTCCCGGATGCAGTCATGCTGCGCCGGGACGGATGGAGATCGATCTTCAGATCCACTGCACTGATCCGTGGTTGAGGTAGTGTCAGCAAGCGCTCACGGAACAGCTTTTCATATTCCACCTGTTCGTTTCTTTGCTTCTTGGGGCTGGTATATTCGTTCAAGATATTCAGGTTATAATACATGAAACCACCCAAAATAGCAAAGCTCGCCAGCGACCCAATAGCCCATTTCCATCCGCGGTCAAACCCGCTGCTGCGGATCCTTTGCCACTTGGATCGATAGCTGATCTCGCTTCCCCGGCTCCATAGCTTGAACCCCAGGAAACTAAAGCCCACGCAGAACAGAAGCCAATATGCCACCCAAACAAAAAACCTCGGCAGCATTCCACCATAGCCATTCATGTCCGAATACGACTCACCACTAATCCCAAATTGGAGCAGGGGATGGCTGACATGAAACATGCTTAAAACCGGCATCGAGATGTAGAACAAGATCACCGCCAAATATCCCGCATAGCGGTTGTTCATCACCATGCCCCAGAAGAAGACCATCAAAGTGATCGGCAACAACTCCAAAAAATTGATCATGAACAGGTTGGAGAGATACAGGCCCGGTTCTATCTGATAAAAACCTTTAGCCAACTGTAAAACAATGCCAACGACCATGATGATGGCAAGCAATACCAATTGCATCATCAGGATGGCTCCGAGTTTGGAGAAGTATCTCACACAGCTGTGATGCGGAGTCACATCAAACAGTTGATCCATTTTCAGCGCGCGATCCCGCCACAACAGGTCCCCGGCATAGAAGGTCGCCAGGATCAGACCAAACAGATAGAAGTTTGAATTGAGCGCGCCCAGAACCTGTATGGTAATGGGATGGGTTTGGGTGCCAAAGATTCTGCCTACAGCCTGGGTAACCGTCATAATCAGGAAAAAGATGAAGAAGCAGGTTACCACCAGGAAAGTACGGTTAAAGACGATGTTTTTGAATTCATAGCAGGTCAGGTGCCATAGCTGTCTGAGGGAATTGTATGGATTTAGCTGCACTTTCGTGAAGTAATTGGGAATAATGCCGGCAGGCAGCGGGGATTTATCGGCAAGCTTCCTGGTTTTGAGTGCGCGGGTATCCTTGCGAAACTCAAAGCGGGAAACGGCATAGAGGCTTAACAGCAATCCCACGGAAACCCAGATCAATCTGTTCCAGCCCAATATCCCACTCAAGCTGAGGTAATTGCTGTTAGTCTGCGCGGAAGTCCAGTAACGGGTGATGACATCTAAGGTGTTCATGCCAAAGGGATCCAGCAGTGCCGCGCTTTGCAGTTTCTCCGAATCCCCCATCAACATTGATGACAGGAGATAGGCAAAAAACAAGCCGATCCCGATGATATAGCTATTGATTACTTTGCGGCTCAGGATGCCCACGTTGAAGCAAATAGCGCCTACCAGAAACAGATTGGGCAGAGCAAAGAAAAGCAGCGCGTGAAGGTATGCCAAGGGCAGATGCGGGCCAATCTTGTAATCCGCCAGATAGGGCATTTGAAAGCCGATGGCAATGCCCAGGATGATCGCGACCACAATCGTCATTGCGCTCAAAAAGGCTCCGGTGAACTTGCCCAGATGATAAGTGCTGGGTTTGATCGGCTTGGTGAAATACAGCTCATGGCTGCCGGTCTCAAAATCCCGCACCGCGCTGCTGCCAAAGATAGCGGCAAACACAATGGTACATAAGAAAAGCAGCAATCCGATATCCAATGTTATGTTAACAGGGCTATTTGCAAAAACGAACTCGCCGCTTTTTCCTCCCCGCATATTCACTCCATCGAATGCTCCGCCGCTGATATTGGCGATCAAAAAGGCAGCGCCGAAAAACAGGATTATATATACCCAGGTTGAAACCAGGCGAAAGCGATAGCGAAACTCATGAATAGCAACATGCCAATACATAATGCTACCCTTCTTAGGCTCGCGCTTCAGCAGCATCGAGATGGTGGAAATATACGTCCTCCAAGTGAGCTTCCGCCGTTTCGAATCCGTTACCGGGATCTACTTCGCTAAATATCCTAAGTGCAAGTTTCCCCACGTATAACTTGGAGGATAGCACAGTGTATTTCTCTTGGCAGAGCTCAAGTTCTTCTTTGTCGATCAGCTTCCTCCATACCTTGCCATGCATTGCCGCGATGGCAGATAGTGGTTCACCGCTATATTGCAGCTCTCCGTCCTGAATAATTGCCATCTTGGTGCACAGGTCGCTTACGTCATCCACGATATGTGTGGAGAGGATGATGATCACATCGTTGCTGATTTCGGATAGCAGATTGTGAAAACGAAGCCGCTCAGAGGGGTCCAGCCCGGCTGTCGGTTCATCTACAATCAGCAGTTTGGGGTTTGCCAAAAGCGCTTGCGCGATGCCAAAACGTTGGCGCATGCCGCCCGAAAAGCCACCCAGGCGTTGTTTGCGCTGATCCCAAAGATTTGTTTGCACCAGCAGGCTGTCGATCAACTTCTTGCGCTCTTTGCGGTTGTGAACTCCCTTCAATACCGCAAAGTGTTCCAACATTTTTTCCGCCGGCACTCGTGGGTCCAGCCCAAAATCCTGGGGCAGATAGCCCAAAGTCTTGCGGACTTCCTGCTTTTGTTTCAAGACATCCACATCACCCAGTTTGATGCTGCCGCTATCGGCATCCTGCAAGGTCGCAATGGTGCGCATCAAAGTGGATTTGCCGGCGCCGTTTGGCCCCAATAAACCAAACATGCCGTTAGAAATAGAAATACTGAAGTTGTTCAAAGCCTGCACCCCGTTTGGGTAGCGCTTACTCAAGGAATCAATGACAAGTTCCATAGATTACTCCTGTTTGAAGTTTTAGCTTGAATCTGAAGCCTACACAAATAAGGTACAGCATACTGCGTCTATGATTCAAGATTTGCCAACGTCTTGTGAAGGTCTCAGAATTTGTCAAGACCATTGTCCTGAAAATGGGGAGTATGAGAAGGGAGACTGTTCAAATTTTTCAACAGATTTAAACATTACTCCATTGAGTTCACATCCGAAAAGCTGTTCAAACCCCGATATTCTCTTGCATCCGGCAAGCCTAAGTAAATGTGTGAGTACTGAACATTGACTGGGTGCTTGGCTCCGGACAAACTCTCATGGACCTCCCAAAGAGTTCCCGAACGTGGCTCAGGAACCCTTTGGGATGTCCATGAGTGGTAAACATGGGATTTAAGTCGAAGGCACTTCCTGTTAGCAAAATTTATCAATTTCGGGAAGGTGTTGCAAAATTGTATCATCGTCCAGACTATTTTCAGTAACAGCTATTAGCGAAGAAATGCAGAGGGCAATTTTATCCCGGTTTGTGCAATTGGAGTTTACATGAAAGCTCATAGGATTCGACACGTCCTCGTGTCGATGATGGAACACCGCATCGTAAGTACGTGCAGACGAGACGTCTGCAATCCTATCCCCTCGGCTTTCATCCTCGGTGGCGAGAGCTGGCTCTCAGTTAAGTTCATTTGACCTTGTATATCTTACGGGTGCATGGAATTAAAAGAGCCTTCCCCAACTTTGCATTAAGCACTTGCTACACGGCTCTTTGGAATCATGTAGTGGGTTTTGCGGGGCAAGTTGTTTGATTCCAAGCCTGCTGCAGAATGGAGTTCAAAGCGCATAGACAATCTGGACGAAAAATACATACTACGCTGCGCTTTGGACTTCATGGAGTGGATTTTGCGGGGCAAGTTGTTTGAAGTCCAAGCCGGCTGCAAAAAGCTGTAAAAGCATAGTTTGTCTTGCCGGCTTGAACTCCAAACTACCACGCGGCTTGTACTCCAAACTACAACATGGCTTGAACTCCAGTGCATGATATGGGTTTATCAGTCTCCGCCTTCGAGTCTGTGGGGCTGCTTGCGGGTAGTCCCCGCTGAAACCTTGATCTGCTTAAAGGGATATCAGCTTGTAATACAAGCTTTATCATCGCCTGGCAATGGGATAATAAGGGCTTGATATCAGCTTTATACCGATAGAAAAAGCTCAGGACCAAGCCTGAGCTCAAGACGAATAAAAAATCTGCCAAATCGCCATTTGGATCCATAAAATAGATATTTTCCCAGGAAAAGGTCAATATCTTAAAAAACACTGAATCATAAGTGGCAATTTGCCGTTAATGAGTTAACTTATCACTAATAGAATGCGGAACTTATGAGTTATAGAATAATATGATTGAACTCAAATCTTTCTGAAACCATCATGCTAAAATACAATCAAAGGTGACCTCAATGACAGACCACGTAAAAGACAGGAACAAACCAACTAAGCGGACAAAACCTGCAGAAAAACCTGATGTTCTTCGCGCACGAAACAGCAAACCCACCGGGAAGGCGTCAAAGTCCGCTCCGGATATCCCCCAATTCCCTATCATTGGCATAGGTGCCTCCGCGGGTGGCTTGTCGGCCTTTGAGGAATTTTTTTCCGGTATGCCCGTTGATTCCGATCCGGGCATGGCATTTGTGCTTGTACAACATCTCGCGCCGGATCATAAAAGCATTCTGACAGAGCTCATCCGGCGTTATACCCGCATGCAGGTTTTTGAAGTGGAGGATGGTATGGCTGTGCAGCCAAACTGCGCCTACATCATCCCCCCGAACCACGATATGGCATTGATCAATGGCAGTCTCCAGCTGCTGGAACCGTCCGCCCCACGGGGTCAACGCCTGCCGATAGATTTCTTTTTCAGATCATTGGCTCACGACCAGCGAGACCGGGCGATTGGGATTGTGCTCTCCGGCACCGGTAGTGACGGGTCGATGGGAGTGCGGGCAATCAAAGGCGAGGGCGGCATCGTGTTTGCTCAAACGCCGGAAACTACAGAATTTAACGGCATGCCCCGTAATGCCATTGCCACTGGTTTGGTGGACTTCATCCTTAGCCCCCCGGAGATGCCGAAAAAACTGATAGCGTATATGAAAAGCATGGATTCCGGGGCGGCAAAAATGCACGTCAGCTCCCACACCATCTTTGAGCATGCCCTCAGCAAAGTATTTGTCCTGCTCCGCGCCCAGACCGGCCACGATTTTTCGAACTACAAACCATCCACCATCCTTCGGCGCATCGAGCGCAGGATGGCTGTACATCAGATAGAAAACGCGGATGCTTATGTGAAGTATCTCCAACAAAGCTCTGTTGAAATTGACGCGCTGTTTCAGGACATGCTAATCGGAGTGACCAGCTTTTTCCGCGATCCCGCCGCTTTTAAAACCATGGAAGAAAAGGTAATCCCAAAGTTGTTTGCGGGAAAGAGTGAAGATGGTCTGATCCGGGTTTGGTTGCCCGGTTGCTCGACCGGCGAAGAGGCATATTCCCTTGCTATTTTACTTTCCGAGTATCAGGAATTGATCAAAAAGCACTACAGAATTCAGGTGTTTGCCACCGACATCGATACGCGGTCGATTGCCACAGCCAGAGCCGGAATCTATCCCCTCAGCATCGCGGCAGATGTTTCAGCGGAACGTTTAGCACGTTTCTTCACGGTTGAAACTGGCAATGGTGGCTATCGAATTCACAAGAGTTTGCGGGAAATGCTGGTCTTTTCGGAACAGAATCTGATCAAGAACCCTCCCTTTTCCAAGCTTGACCTGATCAGTTGCCGGAATCTGATGATATATCTGGATGCCAAGCTGCAAAAGAAGCTGATCCCACTGTTTCATTATGCGCTCAATGCCGGAGGTTACCTGTTCCTGGGGACTTCCGAAACGATCGGGGAGTTCAACGATTTGTTTGTTGTGACAGATCGAAAAGCAAGGTTATATCAGCGTAAACCGGATGTTCTCGGGTCTCGGCAAAATGATATCTCGCGAGTGTTGCCTTCCATCGCCATGCTCGACGCCAACCCTCCCCATCATCGCGTTGCCCAACAAGCCCCGCTGCAGAAGCATTCATATCAAGAGATTACCGAGCAAGCGCTATTGGAGCATATCTTGGTGGCAGCGGTATTGGTGGATGGCAAAGGGGATATCAAGTATATTCATGGTAGAACCGGAGTCTATCTGGAACCACCACCCGGAGAGCAGGGAGTGAGCAATGTCCTGAAAATGGCGCGAGAAGGGCTGCGACGTGAGTTGACCACCGCGCTGCACAAATCTTCCGTGTCGATGATTCCTAGCTCCGGCAGCGGATTGCAGGTGAATCTGAATGGAAGCATCACCGAACTGAACTTTTGCATCAACCCGATTAAACCCCATCCTCTCACTTCGGATCAGGTTCAGTTGTTCCTGATCGTTTTCGAGCCGGCATACCCGGCTCCGGAGACGGCTAAAAAGCCGCTAAGGAAGAAGGTATCGGCCGAGAGTAGCGAGATCTCGGCGCTGAAACAGGAATTGCAAGCCAAAGAAGAATATCTGCTGACAGCCAATGAAGAGCTGGAGACCGCGAACGAAGAATTGAAATCCGCCAACGAAGAACTGCAATCCGTGAACGAGGAAATGCAATCCACAAATGAAGAGCTGGAAACATCCAAAGAAGAACTGCAATCTGTAAACGAAGAATTGACCACGGTGAACTCCGAGTTGCAGACCAAGCTTCACGACTTAACTCATGCCAATAACGATATGAACAATCTGCTTGCCGGGACGAACATTGCCACCATCTTTGTGGATCAGCATTTACGCATCTTGCGTTTTACTCCGTCCGCTTCCCGGATCATTAACCTCATCACGAGCGATATGGGCAGATCGGTGGGTCACATTGTCTCCAATATGATCGGCTACAGCAACTTGATTGAGGATACTCAGGCCGTGCTCGATACCCGGGTTAGCAAAGAAATCGAAGTTATGACCACAGATCAATTGTGGTTTACGCTGCGCATCCAGCCCTACCGGACGCTGGAAAACGTGATAGAGGGTGCGGTGATAACCTTCATTGATATCACGGAGATCGTGAAAACCAGGGAAGCGCTGCGCAAGGCCAATGAACTATTGAACAAAGCAGGCAACAGGGCTCTTGAAGAAAGGGCAAAACAAGAACAAAGCAATCAAAAACAAAATGGTGTTTTATGAAAAGTAATTTAGATCGCAGTAAAAGCGCTATTGAAGTGCGGAAAACAGCTGAAGAGATCACCGCCAAGCTGGAAGCAAGCCTGAATGAAGGCAATCAAGAGTCATCCTCGGAAGACAGTAACAGACTGCTGCACGAGCTTCGTGTCCACCAGATTGAACTGGAGATTCAGAACGAGGAGCTCCGCGCGGCTCAGGACGAGCTTGATGCTTCCCGAACACGCTATTTCAACCTCTATGATCTGGCTCCCGTCAGTTATTGCACACTATCGGATAAAGGGTTGATCCAGGAAGCAAATCTCACGGCAGCAACCATGCTCGGTATCGAACGGGCCAGGCTTGTGAAGCAGCCGTTTTCACGCTTTATCCTGCCCGCAGATCAGGACATTCACTATGTGCATCGCAAGCAGTTGTTAAACACCGGAAAGCCTCAAGAATATGAACTGCATATGATGAAGCCGGACAGCAGTACTTTTTGGGCGCAAGTAACCGCTACTTTGGGCTATGATGATGATGGTTTGCCGATTATTCGCATTGTGCTGATTGATGTTACAGAACGCAAGCGAACCGAAGAAATCCATCTGTTTTTGGCGAAGACCAGCAGCGGTAACAAAGCTGAACCTTTCTTTTACGCTCTGGCGCGATACCTGGCCCTAAGCCTGGATATGTTTTATGTTTGCATAGACCGCCTGGAAGGCGACGGACTTAATGCAACCACTGTAGCAGTATGGTGTGATGGACATTTTGAGGACAATGTGACCTATGCTTTGCGGGATACTCCTTGTGGCGATGTTGTCGGCAATGAAATATGTTGCTTCCCTGCCGGGGTGTGCAAGTTTTTCCCGCGAGATCAGGTGCTGCAGGACCTGAAGGCTGACAGCTATATCGGGTCCACTGTCTTCAGTCATGCCGGAGTTCCGATCGGTTTGATAGCCGTTATCGGAAGAAGCCCCATAACGAACCGGAAACGGGCTGAAGATACCTTGAAACTGGTGTGTGTGCGGGTTAGCGGCGAACTCGAGCGCTTGGAGGCAGAAGAAGCCTTGCGCAAGAGTATGGAAGAGAACCTCAATATCCAGGATCAGCTCAATCAGGCGCACCGAATGGAGATGCTCGGTCAGCTTGCCGGAGGAGTCGCTCACGATTTTAACAATCTACTTACCGTGATCATGGGCTATAGCGCGGAGCTCAGCAACAGTCTTGCTCCGGATAGCCATGCCAGGCAGGATGCCAAAGAGATATTCAAAGCCGGTTCGCGCGCCAAAGAACTCACCCAGCAGCTTCTGATCTTCAGCCGTAAACAGCTGGTGCAAACCAAAGTAATGGATGTTAACGAACTGATAACAAACCTGCACGGCTTATTCTTCCGTTTGATCGGCGAGCATATCGAAATCGTAACCAAGCTTTCCCCGGGAAAAGCAATAATCAAAGCCGATAAGAGCCGGATCGAGCAAGTGGTGATAAACTTGGTTCTGAATTCGCGTGATGCCTTGGTACATGGCGGCAGGATCGTGATTGAGACCTCGGTTTTGGCCACAACGACAAAAGCTGTCGAAAACCAGTATCAGGTCAAGCCGGGCGGCTATGTGCTTATCTCTGTATGCGATAACGGAATTGGGATACCAAAAGCCATCCAAAGCAAGATATTTGAACCTTTCTTTACCACCAAGGACACTGGTAGTGGTTTGGGCTTGGGACTGTCCACCGTTTACGGGATCGTCAAGCAGGCGGGCGGCAGCATTGTTGTGGAAAGCGAGCCCGGCGTGGCCACGACCTTCACGGTGCTGCTTCCCCATACTCACGATCAACTGACTTCAGAGGCAGATGACCTGATAAAAGCGGACATTCACGGAAATGGTGAAACCATCCTGATTGTGGATGATGAAGAGGCTCTTGCCGTGCTCTTCCGGAAAATGGTTGGCAAACTTGGTTATCAGGTAACGATTGCCAATAGCGGAGCAGAGGCGATCTGCATCATTGAAAGTGGTTTGCGACCTGATTTGGTGATCTCGGATGTGATTATGCCCGGTATGAATGGCAAGGCAATGGCGGATAAGATAAAACTGATCCTGCCAGATCAGAAAGTGCTGTTCATGTCCGGTTTCACAGATAACATCATTGTTCCTTTGGGGGTCACGGAAGATGGTATCCCCTTCATCCAGAAACCTTTTACCGCCCAGGAGATTGCGCTCAAGATCAAAACTCTGCTTTACTAAGCCTTACAAAGGGCTGGATTCTCTCTGATGCCGATGCGTCCTTGGCATCAAGCCCTAAAAATGGCTACGCATGCTCTTGACAATTGTGCCGCCATCCATAAATGTGACCCCTGAGGAAATAATGGATAGTACTGGATTATCGGACAAGCAGATAGTTGCCCTGGTGGATTGCAACAATTTCTATGTATCCTGCGAACGGGTGTTCAACCCCCGTTTGCACCAGGTTCCGGTCGCGGTGCTTTCCAACAACGATGGTTGCATTGTTTCCCGCAGCAACGAGGTCAAGGCGCTAAAAATCCCGATGGGCGCGCCGGGCTTCAAATATGAGGCACTCATCCGCAAACACAACGGGGTGCTGCTGTCCTCAAACTACGCCTTGTATGGAGATATGAGCGCCAGAGTGATGAACGTCTTGAGCCGCTTTTCCCCAAATGTGGAGATCTACTCCATTGATGAAGCATTTTTGGAGCTGACCGGTATCCGGGAAGAAGATTGGGAGGCCTGGGGCAGAAACCTGAAGCGCACGGTGTACCGCTGGACCGGGATCCCGGTTTCGGTGGGGATTTCGCGCAGCAAGACTCTGGCCAAGGCGGCTAACCACCATGCCAAGAAGATTCCCGCCTTTCAGGGGGCCCTGAGCTTGCTGGAGGCAGAGCGAACCGCCGAGGCTTTACGCCGGTTACCGGTGGGGGAGATCTGGGGCATCGGCAGACAATACGACAAATTCCTGCGGCAAAACAAGATCGAGAACGCCCTTCAGCTGAGGGACGCGGACGAGAAATTCATCGATCACTATATGACCAAGGTGGGCCACAAAACTGTCTTGGAACTGCGCGGTTACTCTTGCATAGAGCTGGATGAAGCGCCATCGGCAAAAAAAAGCATCGTTAATTCCCGTTCTTTCGGGAAACAGGTGGAAAACCTGGAAGATCTGGAAGAAGCGGTATCTTCATACGTGACCCGCAGCGCGGAAAAGCTGAGGCAACAGCATTCCGTGGCGGGGCATTTGATGGTCTTTCTCTGCACAAACCGTTTCAAGGAAGGGCCTCAGTATAACAACTCGCTCTCCACCACCCTGTTTCCGCATACAGCATATACTCCCACAATGATCCGTGAAGCGCTAAAGCTGCTCTCCGAATTGTGGTTACCGGGGTTTGAATATAAAAAAGCAGGGGTGATGCTGACCGATATTATCAGCGAACATGATGTGCAGCTAAGCTATATGGAAGGCAGCTATCTGGATGATCAGCGCGCTAAACTGATGCAGGCGGTGGACAAACTCAACCACAGCCTGGGCAAAGACACAGTTACGTTTGCCAGCAATGGCGTAAAGAAGGATTGGCAGATGAAACGTGCCCGCTTGAGCCCCAAATATACTACTTCCTGGAAGGATCTGCCCCGGGTGAAATGATGAAATACACCATCAAAGCAGATGTCTCTGTCCACCTCAAGATCTTGCGCAGCGAGTTTATCGGTTTCCTGTATCGGGTGGAAGATGCAGCCCAGGCGCAGGAGATCTTGCGCAAACATCAGGGCGAATATCAAAACGCGACTCACAATTGCTATGCCTATGTGCTTGGCTATGAAGCTGAACTGCAATATTACTCTGATGCCGGCGAACCCGGCGGTACTGCCGGAAAGCCGATCTTGAACAGTCTGTTGCGTAGTGACCTGAGCGGAGTGCTGGCAGTGGTAACACGCTATTACGGGGGCATCAAACTGGGGGTGAAGGGCTTGATCGAGGCCTATAGTCAGGCTACCATGGAAGCGGTCGCGGCTGCAGAATTGGTTGAGTTTCAAAAATACAACTACTACCATGTGGATTGTGATTATGCCTTTCTGGACACCCTACGTCATCATCTAAGTGCCTTGGGTGCAGAGGAATGCGCTGTGCAATATGCGGCATTGGTAGCACTGCAGATCAGGGTTCCGGAAACTGCCGGCGGCGAGCTCCGTGAATATTTGGATGGCTACAAGGCTTTGGGCAGGTTAGATTATAATGCGGAGGATTGAATGAGAATAATTGTTTTGCTTATCTTTTTGTCGCTCTTGTTTGTGCGCGGACACGCCGAGACGCGATTTGTGAATACATCCGGGGGTACCTTTTTTGATGTTAAGGATTTGTCCAAAGAACTTCTGGATTTCGACGTGATCTTTTTTGGAGAAATGCACACGATAGAGCCTGTCCACCGCGCGCAGGCAGAGCTGAGCCATGCTTTGGCGGATGTGGATCCGGCCTTGATGTTTTCCTTCGAGATGTGGGAGCGCGACACCCAGGACCTGATGGACAAGTTTTTGGCCGGAGAGCTGGAAGAAGATCGCTTTGTGGAAGAAAGCCGAGCCTGGGGCAATTATGATAGCTATCGGCCGATGTTGATGCTGGCCCAAGAGCGGAATCTGAAAGTGATTGCGGCAAATATCCCCCGGGATTATGCTACCAGAGTCTCGCGCGAAGGCTGGGATTTTGTTTGGTCTTTGCCCGATCTGGAGCGCAGGTGGATAGCCCAAAAGCTTACTGCTCCGGAGGACGAGTATAAAAAAGAGTTTTTCGGCATTATGACCGACATGGGTGACCACGAAATGAAGCCGGAAGACCTGGAAAACTATTATCGCGCGCAGTGCATCAAGGACGATACCATGGCGGAAAGCATTGCGCTGTACCTTAAGGAGCATCCGGGTCACAGGCTTATGCACTTTAATGGAGACTTCCACAGCCGTGCCTGGCGGGGAACGGTTTCCCGTTTGCAAGAGCTAATGCCGGGACTCAGGATTGCGGTCATCAGCCCGGAAATTGTGGATGATCTGCACAAGCCGGTGCTTCCCGATGATATGGCTGCATTGGCATCCCATTTATTGATCCTGGAACCCCCAATTGAGGAGGGAGAGCGATGATTCGCAAGGCTTTGCACGCAGGCACCTTTTACCCACGGTTTGGCAACCAGATTCAGGAACAAATAGCCACGTGGCTGAAGGACGCGGTGCCTACACCTGTTAATGAACGCTGTTTGGGGCTGATCTTGCCCCACGCCGGCTATGTGTATTCCGGGGCTTGCGCGGCTCTGGGTTTAGCCAGCGTAGCCCACGAGAGCATCGAGAGTATCATCATCCTGCATCCATCCCATCAAAGCAACCACTTCGATTTCTCTGTTTCACCCTATTGCGAATATGAATGTCCTCTGGGCAACCTGAAACTGGATAGCGATCTCTACCGCAGATTAAGCCCTTCGGGAGAGCAAAACCTGGATCTGGATTATCACGCGATGGAGCATTCTCTGGAAATCCAATTGCCATTGATCAAGCACTTCTTTCCCCAAGCCAAGATCTGCCCGGTGATGATTGGCAATCAGATTCCGCAAGTGGCGCAGCGTTTGGCAGATCTGCTCTACGATATTGTTTACAAATCCGGCAGGCGCATCCTGATTCTGGCCTCCAGCGATCTATCACACTATCACAATGCCGAAAAGGCTGAAGCGATGGACGCGCAGGTAATCCGGCATATCTCAAATCTGGATGCGGAAGCCTTGTGGCGCGGGGCAAGCCTGGGCAAGCTGGAAGCCTGCGGCATCGGGGGAATCATGAGCCTCCTGCGCTTGGCAGAGCATTACAGCATGGCAAAAGTACGGATCGTGAACTACACGCATTCCGGCAAAGTCTCCGGCATGAACAGCCAGGTAGTGGGTTATCTCGCTGCCCGCGTATTTGTTTAGGGGGTAAACTATGTTTAGTGATCTTCAACGCAGTGCATTGCTGGATTTTGCCAAGGCTGTGATCAAGAATCGTTTGGATGGCAGCGCTTATGCGGAGCCCGATGATCCGGCGTTTACCGCGAAAAGGGGCATCTTCGTAAGTCTGCACATCCATGGTGAGTTGCGGGGCTGCATCGGCTACATTTTTCCATACATGAGCCTTGTGGATTCGGTGAAGGAGATGGCACTTGCCGCAGCCTTTCGTGACCCCCGTTTCAAGCCCCTCACCCAGGCAGAATTCAATGATCTGCAGATCGAAATCTCCATCCTCAGTGAACTAATTCCGGTTCATAGTAACGCTGAGATTGTGATCGGCAGGGATGGGCTGTACATCGACCATCCCTCCGGCAGCGGTTTGCTCTTGCCCCAGGTTGCGCTGGAGTGGAACTGGGATGTGCCAGAGTTTCTGCGTCATTTGGAGCAGAAAGCCGGATTGAAAGCTTGTGCCCATCAGGATCCGGAAACAGACTTGTATCGTTTTGAGGCAGAGATTTTTTCTGCTTAGTCCCACAGCTCCCTGTCCTTGCAATTGTAACCAGGTAAGCAGGGCTAGCCAAAGATAAAGGTCGTCTTTTTGGACTATCTTTGTGGAGATGTGTTTTATCAAGAGAACTTTGCAATTACCGATCTTATCTCGGGAAAGCAGATTATTACAAGGTGATAAGGATACTCCATGCGGCTAATAGTAAGCTGCCCCGGAATCCAAAACAGAGAGGTGAAAAGTGAAAATAGTCAGATTTATTGTGTTTCTGATCGTGGTTGCGTCCATGTATTACGCGTTTGTGTTTTTCAGGGATTCATATGTCCAGGTAGATAAACAAGCTATGGAACAGCTAAGTGAGAGATTTCTTGAGAGTCAGGCCGAGAAAATTGACGCCGAATGGCTGGGTGTTTCCGAACGGCTCTCCGAAGTTAAGCTGGAGCAAGCACAAATCGGAAAACCGCAGCTGATCAATGCAGAGAAGAACATGTATGAGGTACGTACTGCTTTCAAGGGTTATTACATCCCGGCGGCGGGCAGAAAAATAAAACAACAGGTAAAATTCAGCGCCACCCGATATGTCCGCTACCATGTCACTAGCGATAATAGGATCACCGATATCACGGTGCACCAGAGTCGCAAAAACAAAATCTAACTACCGGGATCTCAATAGCGCGAGATGTACCGGAGCTCGCCTGAAGCGCCGAGTGAATGGGCGTAAAGCAAATGGCATAGCCTTACGGCTTAGTGGTTTGGATTCAGATAATTGCGGATGGATTGTGTCCCCCTCCGGGCTTCCAATCTCCAGGTGGGCAGAGGGCAGAAACGGTTTCCAGCCGTTTGTATATCTGGCTAACTGCTTTTTGCGCAATGCGCAACGATGGGTTCACCCACCTCCCCACCTCCCCATCTCCCCACCTCCCCATCTGGCTAACTAAATACCCCGATCCATATACTGATAGCCCGGGATATCGGACAGTAATCCAGCTTCAACCGCGGCTTTAACCGAACGGCAGGGCAGGTTTTGCGCAAAGATTTGCTCTCTGGTGATGGTTTTCAGGTTCACCAGCTCCGGATATTTTGCCTGCATTGCCCACAGCATCTTGATGTATAGGCTATACCACGAAGGCAGGCGCACATTATCGTCTCGGTCCATTAGTGCGTTCAGATACATCCGGAAGTCGTTGCGATATGCCTCGCTTGGGTTTAGCGCTTTGATCTGCCGGGATATATCTCTGTAATCATGGTTTTGCGGCTGGATCGGCATCTGGGGAGCGCGCCGCATCAGCGTCCGACGTAAGCGGGGATGATAGTAATAAATCGCTCCATCAAGTTTGCCGGAAAAACCCTTAATTCCTTCTTTCACAGTAGCTTTCATGTTTTCCTCCTGAAATTTTGCCCATTGTTCCAGCTCATTCGAAACTGTCAATCAATTCTTCATCCACTCCTAATCAAGCGTTAATAATTAAGGCTTGATTAAGAGTGGATGAAGACATGATTAAGGCTGCCAAATGAGGGATGAATCTCAATTTCTTACAAGTGATCACTGAAAACTGAAAATGGCATTTCATCAGGCTCAGTTTAGATGATAAAAAAAAACCGTGGGGAGCTATAAAGAGACAACTAAAACTGCAAATTTGCTTTGTCATTTCATAACGCACATGTTTGCAATACGATAAGAATCTTGAAAGTGCTCCACCATAGTGACCTAATCAATGACCAGCAAAGGCTTGGAGACCAGTTTTTAGTGTATTCTGATAAATGCTTCTTCCTCGAAATATGAGGAATAACAAAAAGGCAGTACCGTACAGAACTGCCTTTCTAATAGTTTTATCATTGAACATCAATCCCGGGTCATGAATGGATAAGCGAAGTGGGTTGCCGGATTGAACGTCTCTTTGATAGTGCGAGGACTAATCCAACGCATCAGATTAAGCGGTCCGCCTGCTTTATCATTAGTACCAGAACCCCGTGCGCCACCAAAGGGCTGCATACCTACCATCGCTCCAGTTGGTTTGTCATTCAGATAGAAGTTACCTGCTGCATAACGAAGCATCTGACAAGCTTTCACAAAGGCATATCTGTCTCTGGAAAACACAGCACCTGTTAAAGCGTAGGGAGAGGTCTTGTCACAGAGTTCCAGGGTTTCTTCAAACTTGTCATCATCGTACAAGAACACAGTCATCACAGGTCCAAAGATTTCTTCTTCCATCGTTATGAAGTGAGGGTTTGAGGTCAGGATAATTGTTGGCTTTACGAAAAAACCAACAGATTTATCGCCCGTGCCACCAAAGATAACTTCTGCATCAGGAGCAGCTTTGGCTTTCTCAATATAGTTCATGATGTTATCAAAAGAAGCTTCATCAATCACTGCATTAATAAAATTACTGAAATCCCGCACATCACCCATTTCCATCTCACCCAGCATCACACCCATCATGTCCCTAACATCAGTCCATAAAGAGCGAGGAATATAGGCACGGGAAGCGGCAGAGCATTTCTGCCCCTGATACTCAAAAGCACCTCGAACGATACCTGTTGCCACTTCTGTAGGATCAGAGGAGTTATGTACAAAGATAAAGTCTTTGCCACCAGTTTCTCCTACCAGTCTGGGATAAGTGCTGAGTTTACCGAGATTGTCGCCGACAGTCTTCCAGATATGATTAAATGTACTGTTTGAACCAGTAAAATGCACTCCCGAAAGCTCTTGATGAGTCAGGCAGACATCACCAATCAAAGCTCCACTGCCAGGCACGAAGTTAATCACACCGTCCGGCAGTCCAGCTTCCTGATAAATCTTCATCAGGTAAAAGTTGGACAAGAGAGCAGTGGTTGCTGGTTTCCAGACAGTAGTATTACCCATTAAAACTACTGCCATATTCAGGTTTGAACCAATAGCAGTGAAGTTGAAAGGTGATACAGTTAGGACGAAGCCTTCCAAAGGACGGTATTCCATCCTGTTAAGCTGGTCAAAACCGGACTTCGGCTGGTCTGAGTAAATCTGAGAAGCGAAATAGGCATTGTACCGCAGAAAGTCGATGGTTTCGGCAGCAGCATCTATTTCAGCCTGATATGCATTCTTGCCTTGCCCCAGCATAGTAGCTGCATTTAGCAACCAACGAAACTTTGTTGAGAGCAAATGAGCCGCTTTGATAGTAATAGAAGCCCTCTCCACCCAGGACATAGTTTGCCAAAGTTGCTTGGCTTCCAGCGCAGATTTAATGGCTAACTGCACTTCTGCCTCACCGGCTTTGTGATATGTAGCCAGGACATGATGATGGTCGCAAGGCATAACGACCTTGCCCATGTTCCCTGTGCGAATTTCCTTGCCATTGATAATCAATGGAATCTCGATTTGCAGGGATGACTGACGTTCAAGTTCCTGTTTCAGCAGGATGCGTTCCTGTGTTCCCGGTGCATAGGTAAGCAACGGTTCATTTTGTGGAATGTCGAATTGATATACGGTATTGTTCAAGTAACCTCCAAAAAGTTATATTTTTTGAAGGCAAGAGATCACACTCTCGCCTTTCCAAAGGGAGGCGAAGCAGTTTCCCGCATCACCCTATCGGCATATTACCCATGCATCTGAAATTGATGTTTAGGGAGACTTGCTCGGCGATGCGAACATCCTTAAAGAGGGCTATTATTTGTCAAGTATAAAGAGTCAACCAATAATGCAAATGGGCGTCGGTGTGTATAAAGAGTCAGTGAAAATTTCAAATTGGCTCACTGAAAACTTCAAATGAGGAAAACATGGCGCTTTCAAAATGTACTTATGGTAGCATGATTTTAGTAAAGTCTTTGATATCATAGATGTAGGATAAAGGCAATCCATGCCTGGCATTGTCCAAGTGCGATCCAAAACACCCCAGTTTGAAGTTTTCATTGAACCAAACAGCTATGTTGAAAGAGAAATGTCCAAGTCCGGCGTGATCGTATAGAATATCTTAACATGTTCATGCTCTTTGTGTTGCGGAAGATGTCCAATTGAGCTAAACTTGTAGTATTAAGTGACTCTTTATAGAAGTTTCATAATTGGTGTAAGTAACTCATGCCTGTCTAAACCGCATAATGCAGATAACAGCGGTAAATAACGATTGACATTATCAGCCCATTGAAAATAGCATTTGACCCTGTCCCATTTTTTACACC
>DHVK01000033.1 GCA_002412625.1 Cloacimonetes bacterium UBA5210 | reverse complement strand
TACACCAACATTTGGGACTCAACACTCCCGACGCGCTGGTATAGATATTGGCGGCCAGAGCGGCGATGTCATTGGTACCATAGAAACGGGCAGCAGTTCCGCCATTGGCTACGCAGATGTTGTTTCTGAAATCCAGTCCCGGATTTTGCGCTGCTTGATTAAAGCCTTTAGAGCCAGTGGATCGGTGTTCATTGATGATGGTATTGTGGTAAATCTTGGTGTTGGGGATGCGGCTGAGGTAAAGCACATCCTGGCTTGATACGCCACGGAGAAAGTTGTTATATATCTCCTGGATGCCGGTGGTGGGAGCGCTGGCATTGTGATACAGTAAATAGGTTCCACCGGTGGTGATCATCTGATTTCCCCTGATCCGGGCAGCATTGACGCCTTCCAGATGCAGGCCGCGGTCGCGGGCGGCAATCTCGTTGTTAAACACATCCACCGCGCCCAACTGGTTGAGATAAAGAGCGGTGTAGACATTGGTGATGCTGTTACCCTTGATCTCGTAGCCCGTGGGATTGTTTCTGCCGTAAAGATGGACGCCAAAAGCCAAACCCTGGATGCTGTTGTCTTCAAAGCGCAGGTTGCGGCTATGGGTGTCATATCCATACAGGGCGCTTACGTTGTTGCTTGTGGGGTTTATGGCATCGGTGCTGAACTGGTTGTCACGGATCAGAACCTGATCATTGAACGAGGCCAGGTTAATGGCAGTGCCATACACCGGGTTTTGGGTATGGAAGTGCAGGCCCTCGATAGTGGTGTTGTAGAGGTTTTTGAGCCGCAGGATGTAGTTATCGGAAGTTCCCGAAGCATTGTGATAGAGGGCGGCATTTGCGCCCTCAGCAGCAGTGAGTTTGAATTGATATCCACCCAAAGTGCCGGGGATATAGCTCATCGTGTAATGCACGGGAACGCTCTCGTTTAGCATCAGGAAGGTGATATCGGCATCGATGCCGCGATTTTGCGCAGCGTCCAGAGCAGTGGGCAGATCCGGGAAGTCTCCGCCACTACCGATAGTTTGGTTAGTGGTAAACATCAGGCCGCCATCCGCGATGTTATTTGCTCCGGGAGAAGGCATTCCGCTCCAGCTTTCGCCATCGATATCCGTCTCCAGATCTGATACTTCTCCGCGATCACGCAGATAGGAGCTGGTGTTATAGCCATTGGCATCGATCAAGGGATTGGCAAAGCTGGCCAGAGGATCGGCAAGTTGCTGAGAATAAAGCTCCAAGGGCGCGTAATTCGTGCCGTTGAAACTACCCAGATCCTTGGCAGCGCCATAATAAGCATTCGCCATCCAAGACAGCTCCGAGGAACCGGTCACGTTCAAGGCAAAGCCTCGAAGCGGAGCCGAGATCACGTTGTTTGTGATACTCATATTGCTGCTATTGGAGATGCTGAGGGCATAGCCATAATCCAAGAAATAGTTGTTCTCCGCCACTATGGTATTGTGCAAGAGGTTCATGTAGGAGCAGCCGTAGAGGTTCAGCACGGTCGAATAGCTACCATGGTTCTTGAGGTAGATGATGTTTTCATACATCTCAATGTATTCATCGGCTGATCCGTTCACCTGATTAAAGCTCACCAGAGAGTTAGCACTGCCCGGGCTGGGGGTGATCATCCGGTTTTTGAAGATCTTGCTGGTGCCGCCGATGCCGGTAAGCTTCAGAGCCATATTGAAGTTATTCATCACATTGTTACTGAGTTCCAGATCATTCACTTTGCCCATATCCACAGGGTTTTGGGTGTTCGTGAACTGGTTGTGGCGCACCTTCACGTTCGTATAGCGGTTGTTGTCATAATAACTTCCGGTTAGTCTGATGCCGGTGCCGCCACCGCTGAAGCTGCATTGCTCCACCAAAAGGTTGTCGGCAATACTGCTGCCGGTGGAGATGGCTATGCTGTTGGTGGTGGGCAGACTGAATTCCACTTGGCGAATACTGAAATTATCCGTGCGGCCGATGCTGCGAATGAAGTGCACGGCACGGCTGGCCGGTTCGGAAGAGATGTTCATATTGCTGATCTTGACGTTACGCGCGGCTTTTACCAGGAAGAAGAAGTTCTCTTCCGCGACGTTGCTGGTGGCATCCAGCACCAGGTTTTGTCCGCCGGTGGAGCCGTTGATAAAAAGGCTCTGGCTGGGGTAATCCATTTCGGTGGGAAAGTCTTCGATCACGTATCCGCCAGTGTAAGTGCCGGGTTGCAGATTGAAATATACGTGACCTTCCACGCCGTGATATTGGATGGCGGTAAGTGCTTCTTCCAAAGTGGAGTAGTCTGCCGTGGGGGAGCCAACGGTGTAGGTTCCGGCCAGGGGTTCAAGATCGCTGGCGCCAAATTGCTGCTGCGCGCCCAGATCCCAGGCTCCTGTCCGAATCTGATGATCCACGTCGTCGTCAAACTCTGTTCTGGTGACTCCGATGCCCCTCAGATATTGGCTCTGCACCATCATGTCTTCATCGTAAAGCGGGTTATAACGCACGCTGTTGTTGTTTGCCCCGGGCATCATGGTAGCGGATCTCAGATGATAGATATTATCATACAGAGTCTGATACTTCACCAGATAGTTGGATTGGGTATAGTAGTTGTTATAATCAATCACATTGCTGGGATTGGGGCTGTAGTAGATCAAATCCATCGCCAGCCCGTCCATGGAGACAAAGCTGTTGTTCACGATATCGATCTCAGAGCCCAGCTGATAGCTGTAAAACGCGCTGCCGTTGCTGTTTCCGGAGAGATAGACCGAGTTGTTCAGCACATTATACCAGCTCCCGCTGATCGAGATCCCGTTATTGGCGCCGGAACCGATGAGGCGAATAAGGTTGTTGGCAATCAGGGTTCTGGTTTCGCCCTGGATGCCATTGGCCATGGTGATGCCCTGGCGGCTGCCCAAGATCTTGTTTTTATAAATCCTGCCGGCAGTATGGCCATTCGTAATGATTGCCTGGCTGCCGATATCCAGGAAGTGGTTACCTTCGATCACAGGATTTGGGGTTTGATTCAGGGAGATGCCTTGGTTGTTGCCATTGAATATATTGTACTGGATCAAGATGTTGCTGCCGTAAAGGCTGGCGCCGGTGCCATTGCCGATTATGGATCCGTGGGAGATTTCCAGATTCTCGATGCCGGAATAATTATCAGCAATGATGCTGGTTTTGCCATTACCCGATATTCCTGTGGGAGCAAAGAAGCGGCAATTCATGATCTCAAGATTCTTGTTATAGCCATCCAGCACCATGATGTTGCTATAGACAGTGGCTTCGGTCTGGAACTGAACTTGATAGAACTTGATGTATTGGCTGCGATACATCTTCACCACATAGTTATCCTGCGCGGTCTGTTCCGAATAGTTGATGGTGACGTTTTCACCTGCGCCGATGTGTGGCCACTTCTGAATGGTCACCAGGCGGTTGTGCCCGCTGCCGGGAATGCGGTCAAAGATCACTTGCTCGTTATAGCTGTTTTCGCTAAGGTACGCAGTGATGGGGTTGTTGATGCCCCTGAAAGCCAGATCCCGGGCAAAGGCATTTACAGTGGTATAATCACCGCCGGTGCCGATCAGGTAAGTGCCTTCCATCGGTGCCAGCAGTGGATCAAAAAGATCGATGTCATATTCATGCGCGCCGATATCCGGAGCGGTATCACTGCGAGGATTACCATAAAAATCCTCATCAATGCCGGCGTAAGGTCCCAGATTATTCAGGCGCGGCGCGCTGGTGCGCAGATACTCATCTTCAAAGAAGGGATTGAAATCCGCATTGTAGCTTCCAAAGAGGACGTTCATATCGTCAATATCCCGATAATCTGTGTTGCTGCGTCTGCCCAGGTTCGTGCCGCGGGCATAGAGATTGTTAAACTCCACCAGGTTGCGGTTTGTTACTTCCGGTTCGGTGTTGATGAAGTTCAGTGCGTAACCGCCACCCAGATTCACAAAGTGGTTCTTGCGGAAGATGTTTCTGGTCCCACCTATAGTTGCGGCTATTGAACCGGTTGCAGGAGAACTGATCTCAATCGAGTTATGGGCGGCGAAAACGTCCTGGCAGCTCGAAACGCTGAGACCAAAAGCATTCATAGAACCATAACCGGAAGACCAATTGGTGCCGTCGGCACGAACTATATTGTTGAAAATATTGGGTGTGGCTGGAGTAACAAAATCACAGCCGTCAAGAGCAATCCCAGATACCCAAGTATAAAGACGATTTCTATTGATGAGCAGGCTGCCGCTGTAGCTGCTGATGGATATCCCAATATTGGTATCGATCATGGTATTGCCATAGATTTCCAAGTTGCTGCCCCGGTTCAGGCTGATACCCTGATAGCCTCCTGTGTGGACATTGGCCTGGATAGTCCAATTGCTGAAGTTGTTGGTATAGTTCGTGGAATTGATGTGCACATGATAGCTGCCATCAAAGAATTGGTTGAACTGGATCAGGATATTATCGGCATCGTTAGCACTTTCATTGATAAAGTATAGGGATTCATTGTTTGAGGTGCTGGTACCGCTGTTGAAAAAGCGGTTATTGCTGAAGGTGAGATGGTTGCTGTCTCCACTCACCACGATGCTACGGCTGTATTGGCCGGTGGGCGCAAAGTCAAAATCATCGATTCTGATATTGCTGCTGTTCTTGATTAGGATGATGAAGTTATCTTGGCTGGTAGCCGCGTGATTGGTGAAGACAACTTCATCGCTGGAGTAGGTCCCGGATGAGATACCAAGCGTGTGCCCCTGCATATTAAGGCTATCGCTAATGTAAGGCCCGGTGTATGTGCCGGGATTCAGGTAAAGATAAACGTTGCCAGTAATGCTGGCAGCTTGCAAAGCGGTGATGGCATCATCCAGATCCGTGTAATCCGCGGAAGCACCGCCGATGGTGTAATTGCCATGCATAGTCTGCCCATACAGCATGCAGGTAAGCAACAGAACAAAGATAAAAAATATCTTCTTCATATATAACTCCTTGTTTCAATATCTTTGTGTGGAAGGACGAGATAAACTCAGATCTCACGAATGTAATGCATCAACAGAAATTGAGCCGCGAATCAGGTCAAGCCTGCATTCAATCCGATCCCATACATATGGTCAATTCAGCAGTGTCTGCACCTGCACTGGATGATCTAAGTATCTCTTCTGCTAGCTCTTAGTTTGTGGATCATCTGCCACATATGCAAGCGGAGATTGAACTGCAAACATCTTCTTCACAGTCACCAAATGCGCATGAAGCTGAATCTATTGACTTGCTTCGCTGCTGAGATCAAGGCCTTATCATGCTATGCCCATACGATGATCACAGCTTGAGATCAGCCTGATAGAGAGGCAAGGAACGCAGGATGGAGGTACCTGTGCTTCGCTACGCTGGATCGGAACTCGCCCATCCCGGGGCGTTTTTCTGCCAATTATCCCCTAGCTTGAAAAACCCTACCCCAAGGATAAAACATAGATGGTGTAAGTTAAATCACAACCCTTCCGCCATTCTCTGGAACACGCAGTCCCAAGGCGTGTTTCTGTGGGTGAGCATCGAGCGTTTGCATATACCAGAGATTTTGAATGTGTTCTTAAACTGGGTATGTAGATGGGTGATAATTGGCAGAAAAACGCCCCGGGATGGGCGAGTTCCGAGCGAGCATGGCTGCGGAAGAGGTTTGCATATTCCCAAGATATGGCATTATATGAGCCGGCAAGCAAAAAACCCGAGACGCAAGGTCTCGGGTTTTGAGTGTTAATATCTACGCTGACTTACTTTCTTTTGGTAAGATGCTGCGCTGTTTGTTTTTCTTTATGAGTAGCTTTTGTGAAATCCACCACCAGGTTGCTGGCTACGAAGATGGAAGAATAGGTACCGATGATCACGCCCAGGCACATCGCCAAAGCAAAATCATTGAGAACCTGTCCGCCAAATAGGTAGAGCGCCAGGGTAGTGACAAACGTGGTTCCGGATGTTACCACTGTGCGGGATAGAGTTTCGTTCAGGGAGTAGTTGATTACCTGCTCCAATGGTTCTTTCCTGCGAATCTTCAGATCCTCACGGATGCGGTCAAAGATCACGATGGTATCGTTGATACTGTAACCCACGATTGTGAGCAGAGCGGCAATGATCTGGATAGTGATCTCTTTTCCGGTGAGTGCAAACACACCGACGATAATCAGGACATCGTGCGCCAGGGCGGCGATCGCCATCAAACCGAAGATAAGTTCGAAACGGAACCAGATATAGATAATCATCAGGACGAGAGCGATGGCAACGGCGAGCATTGAGTTTGTCCGCAGTTCGCCACCGACTTTGGGACCCACTTCGTAGATCTCCTCAATCACGTCACGATTGATATCTCTGCCTTCCATATGCTTAGGGAAGTTCTCGCTGATCAGGCGAATGATCTGGGTCTTGGTATCTGAAGAAACGGCGTCATCAGCATGACTGCTCTTGATCTTGATCATGAATGTTCCTGCTTCCACAGGACCTACATGTTGGATCTCTGCTTCGGGGTATCCGCTTGTTTTGAGCACATTACGCAATTCATCAATTCTCACAGCTTCAACACCGGGGATGGCAGCTTTCAGATCGACCTTTGCCGCTACACCACTGGTGAAATCGATACTCCAGTTCAAGCCACGGACCATAAGGCCCACAAGGGCAGCAAGGATGAGGATGATCGAGATCGCGTAGGCTACTTTACGCATTCCTACGAAGGGGATGTTGGTATTCTTTAATAATCTCATCGTTCTCTCCTTAGATGCTCAAAGTCTTTTTGGTGCCGGTAACTACAAAGGTATCAAATAGCGAGCGGACAAACACAAGCGCGCAGAACATTGAACCGATGATCCCGATAGTGAGGGTGATGGCAAATCCGCGAATGGGACCTGTGCCAAACTGATACAGCACTGCTGCTGCGATCAAGGTGGTGATGTTGGCATCCCACACAGTGATTGTCGCTCTCGTGTAACCTGCATCCATTGCAGAACGCGGGGTCTTTCCGGTATCGAGCTCTTCACGAATACGTTCAAAGACCAGCACGTTTGCGTCCACAGCCATACCGATGGTGAGGATCATGCCGGCGATGCCGGGAAGGGTGAGGGTTCCACCAAATGCGGTAAGCATTGCCAGGATAAAGCCCACATTGAAGATCAGGGCAAGATCGGTCAGCAAGCCGCCAACTTTGTAATAGAACAGCATGAACAACATCACAATAGCCAGACCGATGATCCCGGCCATGGTTCCGCTCTTGATGCTATCTGAGCCCAAAGTGGCTCCGATAATCGAGGTAGAAGCGGGAGTGATGGGCGCAATCAGGTTACCGGTGTTCAGCACAATGGAAAGTTCGTTTGCTTCAGAAGTGGTAAACCTTCCGGTAATCTGAGCTCTGCCGCCGGCGATGCGTTCTTGGATGTTTGGAGCAGAATAAACCACATTATCCAAAACGATAGCGAGGCGTTTGCCAACGTTGTCGGCTGTTACGCGTTCAAACTTTCTGGCCCCTTCGCGCTTCATTTCAATGGAGATGTAAGGCTTGTTTGCAATGCGGGGATCTGTGGACGTGGAAGAGCCATATTCGACCTTCGCTCTGGCCAGATCCGCACCGGAAAGTTCTACCGCGGAAGATAGCACATGGATTGAACGATCAGCTCTGGGATTGGCAGAATCAGCACGTTCCAAGGAAACCTGCCATCCGCCGGGCACCATTTGCTGGAAGGAAGGATCTGCAAGCAGCTCCTGCATCAGGCGAATGCTGTCAAACTGAACTACGTAGTCCATCTCGCCGGGGCGGATCAGGCTGCTGAACACACCGGCTGCTGTCTGCTGTGCCAAGGTGTCGTCTTCTGCCAATACGGCTTTATCCAGCCTGTCCAATTCTGCAAGCGCAGGGAATCTGTCCAGATTCGCTTTGATATTGCTATCAATGAGATCCAGAACGCGGCGTGCTTCATCGGGTTGAGCAACTACTTTGAACTCCAGCATTGCGGTTTGTTTGATCAGGTTTTCGGCTGCTTCAAAGTCACTGACTCCGGGAAGCTGTACCATGATTCGGTTCTCACCGAGTTTTTGAATGGAGGGCTCAGCAACTCCGAATTGATCAATACGTTCACGGATGATCTTGATGTTTTGATCTACCGCGCCACGCGCGTCGGCAGCAGAAAGAGCGGAAGTATCTACTTCCAACAAGATCTGCATGCCGCCTTTGAGATCCAGCCCGAGTTTAAGCTTGTTCTTAGCCCACCACTCCGGCAGATTCGGGATCGCCAAAGGAGACAGATAAAATGCTGTTACACATATGAATATGATTATTGAAAGACCGCGCCAGGAAAATTTCTTCATTGGCTTTTGCTCCCTTATTTAGATTATTTTTCTTTCATTTTTATGGTATCTGATCCAAAAGTCTGATTGGGCACTATCCGTCAAGAGCTTTTTTGGGTACGAAACCCGCAAATAGCTATTGTACGGTAGTTTTTGGACCGCTCTTTACAAATTGAACGGCGGGGTAGCATCGCGCTTAGGTAGTCTTGAATCCTACTGCTTTATTCTCACCCTGGCCCTGGACTTTGATCTCACCAAATTGCTGTTCATAGGTGTTAATGTTTTTCTCCAAGAGCTGTAATAGCTGCTTGGTGTGCATGGGGGTCATGACTACGCGGGAATAGATGCGGGCATCCGGCAATCCGGGCAGAATCCTTCCGCAATCCATGATAAACTCTGAGGGGGAATTTGTGATCATGAAGAAATTAGCATAGATGCCTTCTCCGATCTTTTCGTCCAATTTGATATTAAGCTGTTTTTGTGGGGGGTTTTGGTTCGACATGTTAACTCCTTAGTTAATAATTTCGTGAACGTCGATTATCCGTCCATTGAGGCGGATGTTTTCATAAAGTTTTGCATAATGTGGCGATGCAGAGCAGATTTGGCGGTTTCCCAGGATGATGAGCCTGCTTCTGGCACGGCTGAGGGCAACGTTTAGCTTGCGATCCACCTTGCCATCAGCACTGATTGCTTGAAGATTGCGCAGCCCCAGAGTGTGACTGAGGGGGAAACACAGTATGATCGCATCGCGTTCTGAGCCCTGATAGCGCTCCACCGTGTCGATGCTGATCTCGTCAATCTCCTGCTTCAGGGCGTGGATCATCACACGGTATGGTGCCACAATCCCCAAGTTCTTTTGGGGATCTTGGACTAATCCGGCGTGGTGGTAGTGACCGACTATTTTAACGATGGTTTGCACCATCAGGGGGTCGAAGAACTCTTGAGCCGATGGTGGGCATTCGATCCACAACAAGCGGGTATCCATCTGCTCCGGAAGGCCGGTGGGGGCTAAAGGCAGGTATTGTTCCTTCAAAGCGGGTTGCAGCCGATTATCATAGTAATGGGCAATCAGGCTGGAAATCTTGAAATGCATGCGGTAATGGCCGGTTAGCATCTCCAGATGCTCCTTCCAATCCTTTTTTGTATAAAGCCTGAACAGGCGTTCCATGAGGGATTGATTGATGCTCCCATAGTCCAGTGATTGCAGTTCCTGGGATTCAAAACAGTAATCCAGCGGCTTCTGCACAGAGATTGCGGGCAGCTGATTCTGGTCTCCGATCAGCAGGGTCTTGTCTGTAACCGTCAGTAAGCCCAGGATCGAGCTTTCCATGATCTGAGAGGCTTCATCGACGATCATCTCATCGATCTTGGTTAAGCGTCCCATGTCTCTGAACCAGGAGTTTGCGCTTTGCACTGTGGCGATGAATATCCGATTCTCCCGCAGCAGCTTATCGATATCCTGATACCGCTTGTCCGAAATCAGCTTATCCAGAAGCTCATCTTCTATAACTTGCGAGTTACCGGTGCGGATAAAGGGTACTCCACGCTGTTTCAGGCAAAGGCAGATCTCATCCACAGCCCGGTTTGTGAAGCTGAGTACCATTAGTTTCTTGTTGCTGTTTTCATATACGCGCTGCACATAATTGCCGATCAACCCGGAGGTCTTCCCAGTTCCGGGGGGGCCTTGCACAATGAAGAGGTCTTTTGCTGCCTTCATTCTGGCCAGCACGGATTCCTTTTCATCTTCAATGCTTTCAACCGAATCAGTGGTCGGCTTTTTGAACCCCAGATACAGATCCCGAAGCGCCGGATCGGCTTCCAGGAAGGTGGTGAGGGAACTTAAAGGACCGTATAGAAAGGATTCCAGGACATCGTGCTCGATCACCCAGCTTGCCTTGTGGTTTAGCTTGCGCTTCAAGCCACCGCGCAATCTCAACGTGAGCAGCTCTTTGTGCATTGCTGATACTACGCCGCGGATGATCTCTTGTTTGTCCACTCTGGTATATTCCTGGTAGAGCACAACTATGTCTCCGGAACGAAAGTCTGAGATTCCCGGATCTCCGTTGTATTTCAGGGTGATCTCGCGCTGATCACAGCCGACAATCTGCAGATTACCGATGATCTTGCCCTTCTTTTCTATCGCGGATTGTCGCCAAAGAGCGTTGTGCCCGAAGCTTGCTTCGCTATCGGCGGATCCGGTTTTTACAGACCAGATTTCCCGCACGACCCGCTTCACCTGCTCGCAGAACCATTCGTATTCGAAAGCGCGTATCGAGGTCAGCAATCGTTTGAATCGCTGCAGGCTTTCGCCGCTAAAGCTACTGTATTGCTGGGGGGGCTGCTGCGCCAGCCAATCGAAGAAGCGACGGGGATGCTCGCATAAAAGGTGCATGATGCCCACGATCCGATTCCGGCATTGTAAAAGATTCTGTTCCAATAGCGGCATGTTTGCCACGTTACGCAGGGGTTTCTCTTTATTTGAAGAATAGAAGATGGAGCTTGAACCCAATTGGGCGGCACCATAAGCGTTGCGGATGATCATGTTGTATGCCACAACCTGATACATCTGGGTAGGCCACACATCGCTGGGATGCGCTTTGCCGCTTTTGAGCTCCACAATACTGTATTTTCCGTTCTTTTTGTAGAGCAAATCCAAGCGGCCTTGCAAGCCATAAGCTGGGCACAAGAAAGACGGCTCCAGGAGCAGGTCTTCATCAGGTACTTCGGCGCAAAAAGCTTTCACCACATCCAGGTGCCCGGATTGGATTTCCTTGTAGATATCCATCGCGCATTCTTGGCCCAGAGCTACCATCGGAATTGATACTCCGGAAAGCCCGCGTTTGAATAGCTCCAGATACTCAAGATCCGGCAGGTGAATGAGGTCGTCAAAGATGCTGTTGACCATCTTACCCAATAGCATGCGCTCTGAACTGAGATCGCCAAACAATCGATTCAGCACATAGAGTTCCGGGGTTGAGGATTCGGAAGTCATACACTCTGCCACGGCTGAAGCATCGATCAGAAAGTCCGGTTCCAGAACAATCATAGAGCGCGGGTTGTCCACATAGTAATTCTCTTTCCCGGCAACCTCACTCAGTTCAAGACAGTTAAGGTTCGCATATTGCCACAAGCTGGGACCCAATTTACTGATTTTGGCTTTCCTGGGGTTTTTGGTGTCATCACGCAGCAGGATGCTGAGTTCTTCGTTATCCTCGTTGATAGCGCTCAGCTCCAGCCCGGCAATCTGCCCCGCAACATAATAGTACTTCCATTCTTTTACAAGGCAGTGAAAACTATGCTTCTTGCTGTGTTGTTGCCGGGGAAAATCCGGGGCATCTTTCACCAGTTCATCCAATTGGGGATGTGCCAGGTTGGGACTCAAAAATCTAAGCAGTTCATAAATGCTTTTGGCTCCGGAATTCACTGCTCCCGGAGGTATGCTGGCAATTTCTTCATGCGCGGCTTTGTTTGCCATTACCCGCAATACGTTCAGCTGCCTCACCAAGTCCGGAGGAGTCTCGAAGTTATCGTGAAAGTACTGCATGCGGGCAAAGAGACCGTTGAAAACCATCGGTACATCGGTGAGCAACTCTTTATAAATCTGCTCCAAAAGCTTGCGTTGAAAGATCAGCAGCGCACTTTCCCCGGCTTCCGGGCTGAGGATCTGAACCAGCTTCTCCGCCAGTTCTCGCGCTTTGAGGGGGTCTATCATTCTTCTTCGGCTTGGTCATTCCCGGCAAAAAAGGCTCTCACAAAGCGCACGGTGTGGAAGTTCTCGATATCATCGATCTGCTCCCCAACGCCCAGCAGCCGTACCGGGATGTCCAGGTTCTGTTTGATGTTGAAGATGATCCCGCCCTTGGCAGTGCCGTCAAACTTAGTAAGCGCGATCCCGGTAAGCTTGATCGCTTCGTCAAAGTGCTTAGCCTGACTGATCGCATTTTGCCCGGTAGTGCTGTCCACCACTAAGATGGTTTCGTGTGGTGCTTCGGGACAGGCTTTTTTGATCACGCGGTCGATCTTGTTCAGCTCTTTCATGAGCCTGTCTTTTGTATGTTGTCTGCCGGCAGTATCGATCAGCACGATGTCGAATTTCTTGGCGACCGCGGATGCCACACCGTCATAGATCACAGAAGCCGGATCACGTTCCGGCTCGGAACGCAAGATCTGCACGCCGGCCCGTTCTGCCCAGATAGCCACCTGGTCGATAGCGGCAGCCCGGAATGTATCTCCCGCCACGATCAACACTTTTTTCCCCGCCTGGGCGAAGCGATATGCCACTTTGCCGATGGTGGTGGTCTTACCCGTTCCATTCACGCCCACAAAGGCGATTACGAATGGCTGCAACGCAGGAGGCTGGAAGAAGTCATGCTCATCCGGAATATCCTTGAACAGAATGGTCTGCATGATATCCACCAGATAGATTTGCACCACTTCCGGATCGGTGATTTTATCTTCCTTCACTTCTTTGCGCAAGTTCTGGACGATCTTTTCGGCCATTTCCGTACCGGTATCGTTCTTGATCAGAATCTCTTCCAACTCCTCGTAGAGTTGCTCGTCGATAACGCCCCTAACCTTTACTGTTTCGGCGATCTTATCTATAAATCCGGATTTTGATTTTGTTAGCTTGTCTCTCAGGTTTCTTAGCTTACTGAGCATCGAATTTCTCCATATATTGTGTGATTATCATTGACATAATGACGCAGTGTGATAAGTTTGCAATACTGCCTAATGCGTCAATGAAAAAGTACAAGTCTGCGATTTCTGGCATGGGCGAGAAGGATTTGAAGACACATATGAGGATACATAATGAATAGATTCAAAGTTCAGTACTTACTGATCATTTTATTCCCAATCGCGGGAGCTTGGCTGGGCAGCATGCTTGCCGGGGCCGAACGCGACCCTTCCGGCATCAGCTTTGGGCATATCGCCCTGGGAGCAGCCATGCTTTGTGGCGTCACCGCCTTTTTTCAGCGCTACTTGCAAAGTGCTTGGCAATACTATGCGGCACTGATCCTCGCCATAGTTTTTTCCGCTTTCAGTCTCATCGCGGCAAAAGCACCCATCAGCATATTCTCGCTGCTTCTGCCAAACCTGCTTTATGCGGTTCTTAGCATCTATCTCATCCGCTTTGTGTTTTACAGCAAGAGTTTTTTCCGGTTGAGAACGCTCTTGATGGGAGTTTGCGGCGGCATCATGCTCAGCCTCTATCTTGCCGGGCTGTACGCGATGATGGGGATCGAACTGGTCGAGGGATTCTGGAATGCCAGCTTCATATATGGCCTGATCATTTATGTCTTTATCGCCTTTTCGATGTCCATTGCGGATCTGTTGATTCTGCAATCTGAAGTACGTGAACTGAAGAAAGAGGAAACTCCCGAAGATGATCAGTGACAGGGATTTCTTTGTGGTCGAACCCGCTGAGGGAGAGCTGCTAAACAGCGTATTCGACAGCGATACTCCCTTATATCTCGAGATTGGCTCCGGCAAGGGTGAGTTTATCTCCCGCTACCCCATTGGACATCCGGGATGGAATTTCATCGGCATGGAAATGAGCGAGAAGCGCATTATCAATTGCCTGAAGAAGCTTTCGGTAGAGAAAAACCCCAACGTCCGCCTGATCAGGAAATTTGCCGATGCCGGTATCAGTGAACTATTCCGCGGCGCCAGCGTCAGTGGAGTTTTTATCCAGCATCCGGATCCCTGGCCAAAACGCAAGCACCACAGACGCAGATTGATCCAACAAGACTTTCTGAACTCCTTAGCCTATATCCTGATTCCTGGAGCGCAGGTCCAAGTTTCCACAGATCATTCAGGTTATGCCGCCTGGATCGTGGAAGAGTTCTTGCAAAACCCGCACTTCACGTCTTTGCAGGACGACCCCATCCAGCTTCACCCAAACTTGGATGAACATATCGTCACTTGGTTTGAAGAAGAACAACGCCGGCATGGCTATCACCCGCATTTCATGCTGTTTGAACGCATTTGAGGTAATCATGGAATATCATTTCAGCTCGAATAAACAGGTAAATAAAACTCTGAACCAGGTAGTAATGAACATTACGGACATGGCAGAGGATCAGCTCAAACACATCCAGCAGCTTACCCGAATCGGGCAATCGCTATCAAGTGAAACAGACCTGGATAAGATCTTTGAAATGATCATGGACGAAGGTATCGCGTTCACAAAAGCGGATGGAGCCACGATCTACAAGGTGAGTGACGATGCCAAGTTCCTGGAGTTTGAGCTTGTTTACAACGCCACCCTAAATATGCGCCAGGGAGGTTCTCACGCTCCGGTGGGTTGGCCCGCGGTTCCTTTGTACGACGAAGAGGGGAATCCCACAAAATCCTACATCGTCACTGCAGTATATCACAATAAACAGAGTTTGTGTTTTGATGACGTTTACCAGGCTGAAGGTTACAATATCAGTGGGACTCTGCGGAGTGATAAGAACTCCGGGTACCGCTGCAAAGCAATGCTCACCATCCCGCTGAAGGATCATGAAGATACCGTGCTCGGGGTAATCCAGTTCATCAACCCTCTGGATGATGATGGTGAGATTGTCAGCTTCACCGACGAGCACAAAACGATGCTCTCATCCTTATCTTCGCAGGCTGCTATCGCATTGTCAAACCGTAAATTGATCGCCAGTTTGGAAGACCTCTTGATGCAGTTTATGCGCTCCATTGCCGGTGCTATCGAGAAGAAGAGTAAATATAGCTCGGACCACATCACGCGCGTCGCCTTACTAACCGATATGATAGCAGAGCGCATCAATGCCGCGGACACAGGTCCCTTCGCACAAACCACATTTTCGGAAAATGAGCTCAAAGAGATCTCAATGGCAGGCTGGATGCACGATATCGGCAAAATCATCACTCCGGAGTTTGTGATGGATAAAAGCTGCAAGCTGGAACGCATCATGGACGGCTTCACTCTGGTCCAATCCCGGATCTCTCACCTCAAGATGTTTTACCGGTATCTGGCTTTGAAACTTCCCAAGGCAGAGTATGAAGCTTTTGTTTGTGATACCCTGAATTGCGATTACCAAGACCCTTGCACATATTTGGATGAAGCGTGTGCCTTCATCGGCCAGCTGAATATCGGCGGGGAATTTGTCCCTGACCCCATGATCGCCCGGATGGAAACCCTGGCAAAGATTGACTTTGAATATGAGGGTGAACGCTTCTATCTCTTGGACGATACCGACCGCATGAACCTCAGCATCAGGCGTGGCACCTTGAACAGCGAAGAACTCAAGATCATGCGCGCCCACGTCTCGGTTACCTGGGATATGCTCTCGCAGCTTGGTTTTCCCAAAAAATACTCGAACGTTGCCTTTTATGCCGCCACTCATCATGAAGCCCTGAATGGCGAAGGCTATCCCCGCGGACTGGAAGCTCCGCAACTCCCATTGCAATCCCGCATGATTGCCGTGGCAGATATCTTTGAAGCTCTGACGGCTGCGGACCGCCCGTATAAGACGCCCAAGACACTCTCTGAATCACTAAAGATCATGGCTTTTATGACCAAAAACGGGCATCTGGACAGGAATCTGGTGGATTTCTTCATGGACAGTGGATTGTTTCTGGATTTTGCCACAAACCGGATGCGCGAAGAACAGATCGACGAAGTAGATATTCCCGCCCTCAAGAGCATTTACCACCTTGGTTAAAATCCCTCTCTACCTGGCTCCCCTGGCTGGTTATACAGACCGCGCCTTCCGCAATCTCTGCAAGGACTGGGGGGTGGACTACCTTGTATCAGAAATGGTGAGTGCCGATGGACTGATCCGTGATAAAGCGAAAACTGTGGATTTCATCTGTTTTGATGAGCGTGAACGACCATATGGAGTGCAGATATTTGGCTCTGATCCCGCGACCATGGCGGGGGCGGCTGAATCCCTATTATCTTTCAAGCCGGATTTCATCGACATCAACATGGGCTGCCCGGTGAAGAAAGTAATCAAACGTGGTGCAGGCTCTGCCCTGATGCAAAACCCCGAAAACGCTTCAGCAATCGTGAAAGCGGTGAAAAGCGTGACCAATGGCATAATCCCCCTCTCCGTGAAGTTCCGCAGCGGTTGGGATTCCAAAAGCATAAACTACCTCGAGTTTGGTCTTCTGATGCAGGATAGCGGTGCCGACCAGCTTTGTCTCCACCCCAGAACCACCAAGCAAATGTTTTCCGGGCTCAGTAACTGGGAACACATCAGCATCCTCAAACAAGCGCTCTCTATCCCCTTGATCGGCAATGGCGATGTATCCGGTCCCGAGTCTGCGCTGAGGATGCTTCAAGAAACCGCTTGCGACGCGATCATGATCGGCAGAGGCGCATTGGGCAGACCCTGGATCTTCAGCCAGATCAAGGACTATCTGCAGAGCGCTGCATACAAGCTCATCACCAAGCGCGAGTTGCTGGAAACCGCGCTCAAACATATGGCCTACGCGCTCGAAAACAAACGGGAGGACATCGTGGTGCGGGAAATGCGGTCTCAACTATGTCACTATATCAAAGGGCTTCCCGGCAGCGCGGAGCTGCGTAACACGATCAATCACTGTACCAGTGCGGAGGAAATCCGGGGGCATCTGTTAGCTTTTTTTGCAGAGGGTATCTGAGCCCGGTTGGAAAGGCTTTCCCTTCCCGTATTATTTATCCAGATCCAGCTCCAGTTGCTCGCAATCGCCATCGCAATCCAGCTTTCCTACCCCCAAACCCAGCAAGCGCACCTTGCGATTCGTATCCCAATTTCCGATCAATAGCTGTTCACCAAATCTGAACAACAGTTCCCGATCATTTGTCAGGTCCGGGAGCGGACAACTGCGCGTGTTAAGCTCAAAATTATCATATTTGATCTTGATCACCAAGTTTGATCCCTGAATTTTCTTCAGGCTCATCCTTCCAGAGAGTTTATCAGCCAAACGCCGCAGCTGGATCAGTAGATCGTCCAGATTATCGATATCCTCCGAAAAAGTGCTTTCGCAACTGATGGATTTGGGCTCCCACTCCGTGATTACTTCGCGCTGATCGATTCCCCGCACGACATTGTAGTAGAAGAAACCCGCTTTCCCAAACACCCGGACCAATTCTTGCACGCTTCTTTGATATAGCTCTTTCCCGGTCTGAATCCCCATTTTCTGCATTCTGGCCGCGGTGACCTTGCCAATGCCATGGAACTTGCCGATGGGAAGCGCGAACAGGATTTCTTGCGCGTTGTCTTTCGTGATCACGGTAAGTCCATCCGGTTTATTGAAGTCTGATCCGATTTTGGCCAAAAACTTGTTGTATGACACACCCGCGCTGCAGCTAAGCTGTGTCCTATCATAAACCGCGCGTTTGATCTCAGCAGCGATCTTGACTGGGTCCGCCTCGTTATGCTTGTTTTCTGTTACATCCAGATATGCCTCATCCAAGCTCAGGGGTTCCACCAAATCCGTCCAGGAATAAAATATCTCACGGATCTGAGCCGATACTTCCTTATAGAGGTGAAAGCTGCTGTGCACAAAGACAGCCTGCGGACACAGTTTCCAAGCCTGAAAGGAGGACATCCCGCTACGGATGCCGTATTTGCGGGCCTCGTAGGAACAGGTGGACACCACTCCCCTGCTGTTGGGGGGACCGCCCACGATCACACATTTACCCTTTAATGAGGGGTTTTCCCGAATCTCAATGGCGGCAAAATATGCATCCATATCGATGTGAATAATTTTTTTCATTGGCGCTATACTATCCGGTAGGGCAATGCGGTCAAGGAGGATTTCATCAAAGTCCGGATTCGGGGCGGGAAACATCATCTGCTCGCCAGTTCTTAGTGCCATAGCCCGTTTTGTAGAGTAGCCGCACCTTTGTTCTGGCTATTGCGCTTAATCTGCCATTATGTTGATTTTAAGCTGCTATTATGCTGTGGGCATAGGACAATATCAGCTTGATATCGGCTTTATCCGAGCTTGAGGAAAGTAGCGTTGGGAGAGTTACATATGGAGTTCAAGCCCCGGAGTTCGTCTCTCTGAGCCGTTTTCCGGAATTCAAGTCTAAAGGCGCTTCAAAGACGGAGACTACAGACCGATAAAACTAATCCAACGCCTCAACGCGGATATTCGATTGACACAATTGTGGCACCTAAATACATTGAACATAATAACATTTACAGAGGACCTTGCAATGTACAAAGACCCATATCACTTTAATTTGGAACGCTACATAGACCCTGGGAGATTCGCAAAAATCAAAGAATTCTCGAACAAACTACCTACCCCCACATTGGTTGTGGATATTGATCTGATAGCCAGCAAGTATGATGAACTGGCGCAAGCTTTCCCGATCGCAGATGTATATTATGCGGTAAAGGCAAATCCCATGGAAGAAGTACTGATGCTCCTGCGTGACCGCAATTCCTGCTTTGACATCGCGTCCCGCTACGAGCTTGATCTGATGCTCAGCCTGGGTGTGGAACCTCATCGTTTGAGCTATGGCAACACCATCAAAAAAAGAGCGGACGTTGCCTACTTCTATGATAAGGGTGTACGCTTGTTTGCCACCGACAGTGAACATGATTTGCGGAATATCGCTGAAGTAGCTCCCGAAGCCAAGGTGTTTTTCCGGATCCTTACGGAAGGGACCGGGGCCGACTGGCCGCTCTCCCGGAAGTTTGGCGCGCATTCGGACATCGTATATTACCTGATTCTGCAGGCCCAAGAGCTGGGTCTGGAACCGTACGGGCTTTCGTTTCATGTTGGTTCTCAGCAGCGTGATATTGGCCAATGGGACGATGCCATTGCCCGCTGCAAGTATTTGTTTGATGCGGTGGCAGAAGATGGCATCGAGCTGAAGATGATCAATCTGGGTGGGGGTTTCCCGGCCAGCTATGTGGATCCAACGTTCTCTGTGCAAGAATATGCCGATGAGATCATGCGCTTCCTCAGCGAAGATTTTGGCGACAACATGCCCAAGATTATTTTGGAGCCAGGGCGTTCCTTGGTAGCTGACGCGGGGTTCATCGTATCCGAAGTGGTAAACATCAGCCGCAAATCCAAAAACAATATGTATCAATGGGTATTCCTGGATATCGGCAAATTTGGCGGTCTGATCGAAACTATCGACGAATCCATCAAGTTCCCAATTCTGTTTGAACGGGAAGGTATGGCTGATGAGATCATTTTGGCTGGCCCGACCTGCGACAGCATGGATATCCTATATGAAAATTATAAGTACCACATGCCCGAAACCACTCAACCCGGGGACAGGGTGTACATATTCACAACCGGAGCATATACTCGCAGTTATTCTTCGATATGCTTCAATGGCTTCCCCCCACTAAACGCTGTAGCCGTCAAAACGGAGGATTTGTTATGATACATTTACCTGTTCAGATTATGCACAACTTTATGGTGCAAGTATTTTCAAGGATCGGAGTTCCGGAAGATGAAGCCCGGATCTGTGCCGATGTCCTGATCTCCAGCGATTTACGCGGTATCGAATCCCACGGCATCGGAAGATTGAAGATGTATTATGATCGCATCAAACTCGGTATCCAAAACCCAGAAACGAAGATCGACGTTATCCGGGATAAATATGCCACCGCGGTCTGGGACGGAAATCACGGTATGGGCCATGTGATCGCTCACAAGGCTATGCAAACTGCCATCGAAAAGGCGAAACTATATGGTTTGGGCAGCGTGGCTGTGCGCAACAGCACCCACTATGGCATCTGTGGATATTACGCGGATATGGCTACTCAAGAGAATATGATCGGGCTCACCTTCACAAACGCCCGTCCTTCCATCTGCCCCACCAACGGCGTACAGCCTCTTTTGGGCACCAACCCAATCTGTTTCGGAGCTCCCACAAACCTGCCCTATCCCTTTATCTATGATGCTGCAACCTCGATCTCGCAAAGAGGAAAGGTGGAGCAATATGCCCGCGAAGAGCGTGACACCCCGCCCTATTGGGCAATTAATCTGCAAGGTGAACCGCAGACTGATACCAAGAAACTCCTGAACGATCTGATCGACCAAACTGCCTGCATGCTCCCTCTGGGAGGAACCGAGGAAGTGACCGGAAGCCACAAAGGCTATGGCCTGAGCACCATGGTAGAGATCCTGAGCGCTGCTCTGCAAAACGGAAGCTATCTGAACGGACTTTGGGGCAGAGATGCTACCGGAAAAGATGCTCCATATTGTCTGGGACACTTCTTTATGGCGATAAACATCGATTTCTTCACCGAACTGGACGACTTCAAGAGCATCGTGACCGACATCTGCCTTCAGCTGCAGAATTCCACCAAACTGCCCGGGCGAGAGCGCATCTGGGTGGCTGGAGAAAAGGAATATGAAAAGGAGCTGGAAGTGAGAGCAAACGGCATCCCGATCCTGGATACTCTGGCAAAAAACATATGCGCAATACAGAAGGAACTTGGCGTCAACATTATCGATATTTAATATATCCCTTGCGCTATGGCCAGATACGCTTAATCTATGATAATGATATACAAATATGGATAAGGAGTCCTATAATGAAAAAACTCATACTCATCATTCTTCCGATCCTCCTGTTAACAGGACTGAATGCCGTTGAATTCGAAATCAGCGGCGAGAACCGAGTTCGTGCAGCAATGTACAACGACTCCGCTGAGACAGACGGTGCTCACGTGGACAATCGGTTCAACATTGGTTTTGATTCTCAATTTCATAGAAACCTCAGCTTCCGCGTTGCTGCCGAAATCGGTGATTTGGTCTGGGGAAATGGTGGTGGTTCCATCAGCACCGGTGCTGATATTCACTTCACCGAAATTAACTTTAACTATCTGATCGACGCTATCGATGCCAACATCATCGTGGGACAGCAATACTGGATGGACCGCATGGGACTGGTAATGGATGACTATTTCTCCGGAATCATGCTCAACAAGAGATTCGGTGCCAACATCAATACCGAGTTTGCCTGGATGAAAGGCCGTGAAGGCAGCCGCTACACTAAGGACGACTATGATGTATTCATGGCGCATGCCATGATCGATGGTGATGCCCCTATGGGTATGTATGTCTTCTTTGGTAAGGATGATCTGTTTGATTACGACAATCTGAGCCTGATGCCGTATATAAGCCTGGAAATGGGTGCCGCAAGCCTGGACGCAACGATCTTCATGGATATGCAGATGGCTACGGACACCGAAATGGGTTTTGGCGGTGCAGTGAAAGCAAAAATGGACATGGATGTGCTGGAACTGGGTATGGATGTGTTGGTCGCCTCAGAAAACGGCCTGACCACTGTCAGCCCCTGGTATCAGAATGGGCTCTATATTTATGGCATAGGCAAACATCATGATGGACTGAATCTATATTGGAATACCCCCTACGAAGGCAACACCGATCTGTTTGCCAGCGTTGTCGGCAGTGTCCGGGCACCGCTCAAAGAAGCGATGACGCTCTTTGGAGCCTTTGGCTATCTGGCAGATATGGGCATGGAATTCAATGCCGGCCTGGAATATGAACTTATTCCTGATCTGCTCATGATGTCCGCTTATGGAGCCTATGGGATTCATGACAACGAGACCAACAACTACATTCTCGGAACATCGATGAAGATCGAATTCTAACGTAAAACAACCCTATTTCCGAAAAAGGGACAACACGCTTTGTGCTGTCCCTTTCATTATTCATAACAAGCAATTGGCGGAGTTCTATATCATTTCGTGGATGCTCTTCCGATAGCTGTTCAAGGTGTTTTCATTGGCAGATTTTTCGATGAACAGGCTACCCTGAAAGATTCCGTCCTTCATGATCTCTACCCGGTCCGAAAGTTTGATGGCCTCATCGATGTCGTGAGTAACCAAAAGCACTGATAGCTTTAACTTGCTCACGATTTCAGCGATCCAATCCTGCAAGGCACTGCGGGTGATGGCATCCAGATTTGCCAGGGGTTCATCCAATAACCATACCCTGCTGCCGGTCATGTAGGTTCTGGCCAATGCCACTCTTTGGCGCAAACCTCCGGAAAGCTGCCATGGCAGATAGTCCGCGTAGTTCTCCAGCCCAAACACCGGAAGCAGCTCCAGCGCCTTGACCCTTTCGCTGGAGATGTGCTTAGCCCTGATTCTTGCGGGCAGCAGCACATTGTCAATCACCTTCAGCCAGGGGAACAGGGTGTCATCCTGGGGCATATAGCCCAGATATCCTGCTTTCCCGGTGATGTCTTTGCCCAGATAGCGGATTGCGCCGGAGTCCGGATTGGTGATCCCGGCAAAGAGCTCAAGAAGTGTGGTTTTACCGCATCCGCTGGAACCCACGATGCTGACAAACTCCCCTTCCTGAAGCTCGATATCAACGCCCTTCAGCACTCTTGAAAGCTCTCCCCTGAAGAGGAAGGACTTTGTTAGAGCGCGCCCAATGAGAATCGGCATCAGGGTTTCACAAATTTGTTTGTATATGCTTTATCCACGTCGATTTCTCCCGGAATCAGGGTTTCATCCTTCATCCAGTTGGCAAATCCAAACCACACTTCGGTGCTTTGGTAGCCCCAATATTCAGCGTCAGATTGATACTCGGTGCTCAGATAGTTCATACTGAGCCGGACTTGCTCCGGGTTCAGCTCCGGCACGTGTTTCAGCAGGATTTGGCCGGCTTTTTGGGGTTCCTGAACGCAATACTCATATCCTTTTTTGACCGCGTTGAGGAATCTTCTGGTAACTTCGGGATTATCCCGAATGTAGTCGTCGCTACTGATAATCACAGGGGTATAGTAATCAAATACGGGGTTCAGCTCTCTGAGGGGGATATAATCGATCTCGATGCCACGCTGTTTTGCCAGCACACCATCCCAACCGTAGAATATCCACTCGAAATCTGCGTCTTTGCCGATTGTGGAAAAGAAATCATAGACTCCGGAAATCACTTTCACCTTGCTGATATCGGCGCCATGAGCCTGCATCACATTGCCCAGGATTGCCATTTCTGAAGGGCTATCCCAACTACCGTAGCGTTTTCCTTCAAAGTCTTTGGGGGTTTTGATGCCGGCTTCTTTGAGCGAGGCAAATCCGGAAGTGTTGTGCTGAATGATCGCAGCCAAAGAAACCAAAGGAATTCCTTCACTGCGGGCGCGAATCACGTTTTCCTGATAGCTGATGCCAAATTGACTTTTGCCGGTGGCCACGATTTGGTCTGTGACACCCTGTCCGGGTTGGAGGATCTCTACTTCGAGGCCTTCATCGCTGAAGAAACCCATCTCCTGAGCTACATATAAACCGGTATGATTGGTGTTTGGCGTCCAATCCAGGGTAACACTTATCTTATCAGAATCTCTATTCGCTTTTCCGCAAGCGCTCAACGCCACGATGATGAGGGTTAGTATTGCCAGCTTTTTCATTTCTCTTTCTCCTAGTTCCTAGATGTTCAATTTCATGCGCGGGGATGATATTGCTTATGCGTTTCGATCAACCAGCGCATATCAACATGGGTGTAGATCTGGGTAGTATTGATGCTGGAGTGCCCCAAAAGTGTCTGCACGATGCGCAGATTCACTCCTGCCTCCAACAGATGGGTGGCAAATGAATGCCGAAAGGTGTGTGGGCTCACATCATGTTTGATGCCCGCTTTGAGCACGGCTTCTTGCAGGATCTTCCAAAAGCCCATGCGGGAAAGCTTGTTCCCGAATCGATTCAGAAAGAGGAAATCCCCCTGTTTCAGCTGCTGCAAAACAGGCCGATGCACATTCAGATATACATCCAGCAGAGGATCCAGGGATTTGATGAAGGGCACATAGCGTTGCTTGCTGCCCTTTCCGCGCACCAGAACCATGTGTTGATCCCGACGCAGGTCGTGGATAGTGAGCCCCAACAGCTCCGAAATCCGCATCCCGGTGGCATAGAGCAGCTCCATCATCACTTTGTTCCGAAAGGCCAGGCTGCTATCCGCGGGCAGACTATCCAGAAGAGCCTTCATCTCATCCACAGAGAGCGTATCGGGGAGATATGTCCCGGCACTGATGCTGGGGACCAGATCAAAATCCATCCTGACCGGGTAGTCGTTCTCTATCAGGTAATCAAAGAGCTGCTTAATGGCAACCTGTTTTCGCCGCAGCGAACTGCTTTCCATGCCCATTTCCTGCAAGGTGGAAAGATACTGCATTACGTCCTGAGCCTCGTAGCCCTCCACCAGTTTGGGAGAGAAGACCAAAAAGTCCCGGATATCCCGCTCATAAGCCTCGATGCTGTTTTGCGCCATGCCGCGCTCGACCTTCAGGTGATACAGGAATGAACCCAGCAGGCTCTTCTGCGCGGGATCAATCTCCGCTTTGATAGTTCGGAGTTTCTTTGGTAATGCGCACATCGTGGGGATGGGACTCCTTCAATCCTGCGGTACTTATCTCTACAAATTCGGCATTTTTGCGCAGATCAAGCAAGTCTTTGGCTCCGATATAGCCCATGCCGCTGCGCAGACCGCCGATAAGTTGATAGATAAAATCGCTCAGTGGTCCCTTGTAGGGAACCATGCCTTCGATGCCTTCTGCCACAAGTTTGCTTTCCTCCTGAGTACTTTGAAAATATCGGTCTTTACTGCCCTGCTTCATCGCCCCGATTGAGCCCATACCCCGATAGGTCTTGAATCTTCTGCCATTGTAGATGATCGCTTCCCCCGGGCTTTCGTCACAGCCGGCAAAGAGAGAACCGATCATCACCGCGGCTGCACCCCCGGCAAGGGCTTTCACGATATCACCGGAGTATTTTACCCCTCCATCCGCGATGATGCCCACGTTTGACTTTGCGGCTTCTTCGGCGCAGTCCATCACTGCCGTTAGCTGAGGCACTCCGATACCGGCAACCACGCGGGTAGTGCAGATAGAACCAGGCCCGATGCCGACCTTCACTGCATCAGCACCGTTGTCGATCAGATAGCGGCAGGCATCTGCAGTTGCCACGTTCCCTGCCATAACCTCGGTGTTAATCCTGGCTTTCACCTTGCTGAGAGCTTCTTTGAAATGAATATGGTGGCCATGAGCGGTATCCATCACGATCAGGTCTGCCCCGGCTTTGACAAGCTCCTGCGCCCGTTCCAGATAGTCTCCGGTTACCCCGATCGCAGCAGCCACGAGGAGTCTGTTGCGCTCATCCTGCACGGCATTGGGGTAGTTTTGCCGCTTCAGGATATCGCGCACGGTGATCATGCCTTTCAGCCTGCCCCCGGCATCGCTGAGCAACAGCTTCTCGATGCGGTGCTTCTGCAAAAGCATTACAGCCTCTTCAAAGCTAACTGTTTCCGGTGCGGTGATCAGCCGTTCCCGAGGTGTCATCAGATCCTTCACTTTGCGCCTGAGATCGTCCTCAAAGCGAATATCCCGGTTGGTTAGAATTCCCACCAGCAGCCCGTCTTGCACCACAGGAAAACCGCCCACCCGGTGCTTTTCCTTCAGCGCCACTACTCTGGCCAGATCGTCGTCCGGAGAAACAGTATAGGGGTTGCTGACGATGCCGCTTTCCGCTCTCTTCACCAGATGCACCTGTCTTGCCTGCTCTTCAATGCGCAGGTTTTTATGGATCACTCCGATTCCGCCTTCGCGAGCGATGGCGATAGCCGTTGCAGCCTCCGTAACAGTATCCATTGCGGCGGAGAGGAGCGGAATCTTCAGATGTATCTTTCTGGTTATCATGGTAGCAAGCTCCACTGTGGAAGGCAGTATGGTCGAGTGCTTGGGTAGCAGCAGCACATCATCGAAGGTATAGGATTTGCGTATGTTCATCGTTTCTCCATATATTTTTGCTGTTATAAACTTGGTTGCATAGAGCTTATGCGGGATATCACCTGCCGAAAGCGCGGTGAAAAGATACTGTTTGGCTTCAGTTTCAAAAACTCACGAGCCAGATCTATTTTAGCCTCACGATCCTGAAGTAATGCGAGACTGAGCATTTGGGCATACTCCTTGGCCAGTTCGTCCTGAAACTCCCTGCCCAGAAGCTGTTCCGCACGGGTAAGATCGCCCAAACCCAAGGACCATTCGATGGCCAGGATCAGCAGTTCCTCATCCCCGGTTTGCTCATAAAGACTGCTCAGCAGCTCCACGCCCTCGATCTTGAACAGCTGAAGCAAGCGGATAGCTTCGCCAAAACTCTGCCTTTGAGCATCGTTCATAGCCAGCCCGAGCATGTTCAGATACATGATGTCATTCGCAAATTCGGAGCCCGGGTGCTTGATCATGTATTCATTCATCAAAGAATCTGCCAGAGCGCTATCGCCTTGCAGAAGCACTTTCAGAAAGCCGAGATAATCTCTCACATCCATTAGCTTGGGCAAGTTAACCTCGCTAAGCGCATTCTCTGCCGCGGAAAAATCCCTGTTCAGAATGGAGAGCCGGGCCAGTTCCAGATCCAGTTCCTGGCGTTCTTGTTGCTGAGAGCTGTATTGCTTGGTTTCGTTGATCCAATTACTGATCTGTGAAAGCTCCACACCCCGTGCCATATCGTTTTCCGCTTTGAGCTTGCGAATCGAGACATGCAGCGGGTTGCGCTTGTTGCGGGTTGTTTCGCTCCAATATGGATCCTGCAGAAGTTCATCCAGAGCTCGGGCTGTAGAATCAAACTCCGCCTGGCGGTGAAGGATGCGGGCGATCTCCATTTTGAAGCCGATTTTTTGATGTGCTTGGGGGCTGGAGGCTGCCAGAAAGGCATAAGCCCGTTGGGCAAGCTCAAAGTTTTCCTGCTTGAGCTGCTCGGCGGCAAAATCCCGCATATAAGTGAGCGGTAATTGTTTATATATTTCCAGTGCTTCAGTATTTCTATTCATCGCCAGAAGCGCTGTGGCATGCAGTTCCAGCATGATCTGATTTCCGGGTTGCACAGCCTCACGTATGATGTCAACCAAGCTGCTGTCTTCCTTCACGATGCTCATAATCTGGTTTTTCACAAAGAGGTTCATGTTACTTTGGCCGATAACCGACCTCATATACTCACGCATCGCCAGTTCGTAGCGTTGGCTTTGCATTGCCGCGTTTGCGATCTCCAATGCAAAAGCGCTTTCGCCAAATTGCTCGCGACCTTTGTTATAGATCCGGATCGCGCTGTCGTGAGCATTTCTGCGGCTGAAGTAAGAAGCCACCACGTTGAAACTGTTCTGTTGAGAGCCATACAACTGCAGATACGAATCCGCCGATGCATTCGCGAGATCCAGTTTTCCCTGCAGGATCAAGACCTGCATCCTAAGCTCTGTAAAAGTCTTTTCGGGAATTTCCCGTTGATGCTTCAGTAACAACACTTCTGCTTTTTCGGCGGCAGAGGTGTTAAGGTACAGATAGGCAAGTTGCATAATGGAAGTGAGGTCGCCAGGGTATTTGGTCAATATCTGCAGGAAGATATCCTCTGCCTGGCTATATTGCCTTTGCACCATCAATTGGTTGGCTTGCTGAATCAAGATCTGTTTCTCGTCATATTGTCCCCAAAGCGGGATCAACAGGATCAGAGCAAGCATCAGGAACACGGCTTTGCGCATCATCTTCCCCCCTCTTCCAGCAGTTTCAGATATTCCATGATCAGTTGCTGATATTCTCTGGGATATTTCTTGAAGGCTTCATCCAGCATCATTGCCCTGCGCAAGCGGTCATAATCCACTGCCTGAGGCTGTTGCTGGGATGCCGCTCCGGTGCTGCGTCTTGCTTCGCGACGTTCGCTGGTATCGCGTTTATTGATGCTACGCTGCGCGTCCAGCAGGCGGCTAAGGATATTTTCCTGGCGTTCCAGGAGGCTGTTGTCAAATTGGTTTTGTCGCAATGCCCGCGCCACAGATTCGGCTTCTTCGATGATCTGTTTGATCGCGTTGCCCTGCTTCTGAGCTTCAGGGTCCTGTTGCAGCGAACGCTTCAGGTTTTCTGCCAGTCGTTCCTGATCGGAGGCCAACTTTCCAATCTGTTCCTGCATCGCGGTGCCTGCTTCTCCACCCTGAGCTTGCATCTGCATCATCAGTTGTTGAGTAAGCATATTCATCGCCATTTGCTCCTGCCCCATCTGTTCCAGCATCTGCATCAGCGATTGCATCCCTCCGCCGCTTCCGCCGCCGGAAGAAGAGTTTTGCATCGCCAGCATCAAATCATGCGCCATCAGGTTCAAGCCCTTCTGGATCGCGCTCAATTGCGGGCTGATGCTGGGAGTGAAGCTTTGGCCCAACACACCGAAGATATCCCGGTAGGCTTTGTTGGTCTCGGATACATCCATGTAAAACTTGGGAGGTATCACCATGCTCACTTGCGGTTTGCTGAAAAGCTTGTTCAGCGAGATCTGCATCCCCTCATAGGTAGCGATCAGTTCCGGAACCAGCGGGTAGGGGTTGTTCTGATAGCGTGAGCCGGTCTGTTCATGTTTTTTGGAGAAGATCAGAATCTCACGGATTGCCTGTTCCAGGGCTTGCATCATTTCACCCTGAGAGCCGGAGCTCATGGATTGCTTCATTTCCCCCAGCTTCATTGTGAAGCGACGCAGTTTTTCCATCGCGGAACTCTGCGCTTGCATAGATTCGCTCTTCTGGTTCTGCTGAAGTGCTTGTTTGCTATCCTGCATGTCCTGCTTGGCGTCGCTTTGCTTCATATCTTTCATCAGCTCGTCCAATTGCCGGGAAGCGTCCTTGTCCTTGGCCAGCATTTCCTTCAGCTTCTCCAGTTCTTGGCTCAGGGTATCGTGTTTATCCGCGATCTGCTGCTGATCATCGGCCAGCTTTTTATTGTCGCTACTTTGATCTTTAGTTCTATCTTGCAGGCTCTTTTGCATTTTCTCCATTTCTTCGGAGATCTGCAAAGCCTTTTGGACTGCCTGCTCGTTTTTGATGCTTTCCAGTAGCGCGAGGGTCTGTTCAATCTTCTTGGCAAAATCTTCCATGGAAAACTTGAAGTCTTCCATTGCTTTTTTCAGCGCTTCCTGATTCACATTTTTCATGGCATCTTCCAGCTTACGCATGGCGTCCAGCATATCCTGAGTCGCGATCTCCTGCATCAATTCCTGAATCTTCATCATCTTCTGCAGGGTATCCTGAGACAATGTGCTGTTTGCCTGCATTTTATCGATCAGTTCCTGATAGCTCTCGGCGATGTTTTCCACCTGCTCTGCCAGGTCTTCCTGCTTGCTCAGGATATCTTCCAGGTCTTTCTTGTCCTGCCAGGCAAGCTGTGGGTCTTTCAATAGTTCCCGGCGTTTTTGCTCAAATCGCTCTTGCAGTTTCTTGCTTTCATCCAGGCTCTGGGAAAGCTCGTCTTTGCCCCGTTGCTCCTGTTGCTCGATTTCCGCATAGATTTCTTCGATCGAAGGGAAGCGGGCGCGGAACCGGTTACTGATCCCTTTTTGAGGCGTCGGCGCGTTGTCGTAGATCTCTGCCCAATATGTTACCACATCACCGGGAAAGAGATTGAGCGCCTGCATATTCCACAAATAGTCCGTATTGAACATTTTGTTCGCGATTACGCTTTGGATATTGATACTCTGCACCGCATCGGTATTCACCTGAAACTGCAAGCTGCAGTTTGCCAGACCAAAATCGTCGTCCGCGCTGATGATCAGGGGCAGCATCAGGTTCTGGTTCAGGTTCACATCTTCACCGGGGAAGATAATCCGGATCTGAGGCGGATCATCCGGCAAAACACGGATAAACTTCTCTTCCGGGCGGCTTTTACGCCCCAGTTCGTCTTCCAGCTCCAGATACCAAGAATGCGGTTGATTTACCACCAGCCGGGTGATAAACTCATTGGCATCCAGCGCGCTCAGTTCCTTGCGGGAAGCGTCATCAAAGACCATCGTGGCTTTGGTGACCGGGATGTTAGCCATAATCCGCAGGCTCACTTCGGTTGCTTTATATGCCTCTATGTTGCCATAGCTGATGCTGTCCGTATATGCGGGAATCTTGGTATAAGCCGGATAGTTGTATGACACTTGCCATTTCCGCACGATTGGTTCGTCTAAAACGGTAATTTTGTAAACCGGGCTTTTAGTAATCTCATTTTCTGCGTAGTATTCTATGCTCTGTTCCAATCGGGGAAACAGATAACTGTTTTGACTGATGCCCAATTCCCGCCAGCTTTCTCCAACCCTGAAGAACAAGCGGTGCGTTAAGCGGATATCGGGATCCTGAATCCGGATCAGCAGGCTTTGATTCTTGCCGATGGTGATGTTGCCGGGGCTCAATACTATGTCTTCTTTATAAATTATCTTGGGAGCACGATTGCTATAGAATTGAGTAAATGCCACCCGAAAATCTGCGCCAAACCAGATCCAGAAACTGAACACAGCCAGCAGAAACAGAGCCAGAGCATACAATGTGCGGCTTTGAAAAGGCTTGGGAATCGTGTATCTATTGACTTTGAGCCGAGTTTGGGCAGCTTCCAGCAAAGCCTGGCTGATTCTATTGTGGGGATCTTTGGCGTTCAGTTCCAGAGCATTCTGATACAGATCATCCAGATCACCCTGCAGAGCATCCAGATAGCGAGCTGTCTTCCCAAAATCCCACATGTCCCGATAAGCTTGCCAAACGAGGTAGAGAATACTGAGAGCCAAACTGATCCGGATGGCGATATTGGCATAAAGCAAGGCCGGGGAATAAGCTCCCAAAAGCAGCCACAGCACGAAATACAGATGCAATCCGCACACAAATAGCACCGCACTGCTTGTTACAGCACGCAACGCTATGCCGATATTGATCTTGTTTTTATATCTGCTCAATAAGGCTTTGTATTCTTGCATCCAATATCTCCTTTTCCCCAAGGATAAACAATACGGAGGGCAAATGCTGTCAAGGCAAAAACCGCCTCGCATCTGAAGCGGGTTCAGACACGGAGAAAGTTGGATCATAGTTTGGCATGGATTCTATCGGAAGGCCCCATGCCTTTCATTGCTTTGAAAGCTTTCTAGCAATATCAACAGCTGCAAGATTACTGTCCTGCGCGGGTTCTGGGGAGCGCCTCCTGAGTGGTTCCTTAACGGGACTCAGGAACCGCAAAAGAGGCGTTCCCGGGGCGAAGCAGAGGGCACCATCCCGGACTTGAGCTATCTCTGAGGCATTATTATGCTATGGGTATCCGACAATAACGCCTTGGAATTGACTTTAACTTTGCTCAATGAACCTTAGCTGCGGTGGCATGCAGATAAGCGCTTGGGGACAAACCTGGTTATCTGCCCCAGTCAGTTAATTTCGATCAACAGAGCTTGATAACAGGCTATTCGAAATTAATTGCTGTATCTCCGCTGATAAACGCAAACAATCTCCCCCAGCAAAGCACCTATACCTTCACTGATGCTGAGGTCCAGCCGGAGCGTACCTATTACTACTGGCTCTCTGTCTTCTGTACCGAGGGCAATAGTTCATTCTTTGGGCCCATATCGATCACTCTTAGCGCGCAGGACCCTCCGCTACCGCCTGTGCTTGAAAATCGGCTGTTCCCGAACTACCCAAATCCCTTCAATTGAGCGGCGATGGCAACTGCGCTTGCATGTCGTAGCTGCAGAACAAAAGGAAAGTCCTGACGGCTGATGCTTCGTCTCTAACCCAGAGCACGGGGCAATGGGAAAGAAAAGAGTTGACGGAATCCCAAAATCCAAAAAATTGGTAGAAAGTAAAAATAAAACGAAACAGGGGTTATCATGAGATTTAGCATAGAAAAAAAGGAACTGCTGCAAAGCGTTCAACATCTGGTGAGCGTTGCTCCCACCAAGAACGCCTCCCCCATCCTGACAAATTATCTTATCGATGCAAATGCCGAAAGCGGATTTGTGAAGATCACCACTTCGGATCTGGAAATCACTGTGGTGGTAGAATTTGCCGCTGCCGTAAGTGAAGGTGGCACGATCGCTGTTTCTGCCAGGCACTTCAACGAGATCATAAATTTCATGCCCGAAGCAATCATCAATTTCTGGCGTCATGACGAACTTCTGATGATCCAGTGCAACAAGATTGATTTCAACCTGTTGATCGCGGATCATACCCTCTTTCCGGTGGTGCCGGAAGTAAACCTGGACAAAGCGATAAGCATGGACGCGCAATTGTTTAACCGGATGATATCCAAGACGAGTTTTGCCGTTTCGGGAGACGTAAACCGTGCCGTACTGACCGGCGTGTGCTGGAAGATTATGCCAAACGAGCATCTGATGGCAGCTACAGATGGCAGAAAAGTGGCTGAGATTCGCATCAAAAACTCGAACCTACTCCCGGTCCGGGAAGCAAGTGATGAATCGGAAGGCAGCATCTTTGCGGCAGCCTCCGCGGATGCCGGTATCGAAAAAATCATCCCGGTGAAGACCCTATCCTTTTTACAAAAAATTGCGGACAACAGCGCCAAGGAAATCAAAGTACTCATCGAACGGAGCAAAGTAATCTTCAGCTACGATAAATACCTGATCTTCTCTCAGGTGATTGAGCATAAATATCCTGAATATCAAAAGGCTTTTGTGACGGATCTGCAAAACCAGTTTGTGATCGATAAAGGCATTTTGCACAATGCCATCCGCCGCGTCGCCTTGGTCGCTCCGGACGATAACCTGCGCATCCGCTTCGAGTTGGATAGCGAAAAGTTTGAAGTAAACACCTCGAACCGTGATACCGGAGACGCCAAGGAAAACCTTGAAGATTACAACTTCCAGGGCAGCCACACCGGAGTATCCTTCAATTTCCGTTATATGCTGGGCATCCTGGACGCCGTTGATAGCGATCAGGTGATCATCAAGCTGGGAAGTTCCAAAGATCCCCTGATGATCTACAACATGAGCAACAAGGAAAATGAGGAGATCACTTTCCTGCTTATGCCGTTGCGCTCTTAGAAGCTACCATTCATCCGAATTGAAGCTAAACAGTATTGAGCTGTACCAGTTCCGAAGCTATCAGCAACAGCGCTTTACCTTCGAGCCCGCGGGAAACCTGATTATCGGAGCAAACGGGAGCGGAAAGACCAATCTTCTGGAAGCAATTGCCTATACTTCAATGGGCAAATCCATCCGCTTTCATCAGGATAAAGAGCTGATTAAAAACTCTGAAGAGCAGTTTTCTGTGCTGGCAATGTATGAGACGGATCTGAAACTTGCGTTGAAGATCCAGCTGGTCTATGATGCCAGCCGCAAGATATTGAAGATCAACGACGAGATCAAGCGCCAGCTGAGCACTCTGTTCGCGGATGTGAAAGTGATCTATTGTGCCCCGGACGACATCGGGCTGGTGAATGGCAGTCCCCGCCAACGCCGGCAGTATTTCGACCTGGCGATTTCGCAGGTGTATCCGGAGTATATCGGAATCCTGAGAGACTTTCTGCATATCGTGGAACAACGCAACAAGCTTCTTAAAAGTGAGTTTCAGCTTAATGAAAAGAAAAGCTGGGACCGGCGTTTTGCCCAAAGCCTGGTCGCGCTGTATCCCTATCGCAAGAAGTATCTGGGGATGCTGAATGATGAACTTGGCGGCAGTTTCCGAAACATCTCCGAGAATACCAGAGACCTCAGGCTTACCTACGTCCCGGTGCTGAGAAGAGCAATGGAACTAAGCGTGGATGAGCTTATGGCGCAGATCGAACAGTATGAAAGCCGGGAAAAGCTCTGGCAGCGTTCTTTGATCGGAGCGCATCTGGATGACTACAGCTTTCGCATGGGCGAATTCGGGATGCGGGCATACGCTTCCCAAGGGCAAAAGCGCATCGCAGTAGTAATCATGAAAATGATTCAGGCACAACTGATTGAAAGCAATACCGGGATCAAGCCGATCCTGCTGTTTGACGATGTCTTTGCGGAGTTGGATTATCAACACGGAGAAAAGATTCACGAGCTTTGCCGGGACAGCTATCAGATATTCATTGCCAGTCCCAAAGAAGATGTGCGGCAGATCTTTGGTAAAATGAATGTCATCCGCCTGGGGAACAGCGCGTGAAACTAAGTAAGCAGCTCTTTGGCTGGATGATGTACGACTTTGCCAATTCGGCATTTACCACCATCATCGTGACCGTGGTCTATAGTGTTTACTTCATCAATCAAGTGGTAGGCGGAGATCCCGGCTATGGCGAAATGCTCTGGGGCAGGGCGATCGGAATATCCATGACGCTCGTAGCACTCACCGCCCCGATTCTGGGTGCAGTGGCAGACTTCTCTCGCTCCAAGAAGAAGTTTCTATTTCTGAACTGCTATCTGACCGTTATCTTCACCGGGCTCTTGTATTTTGTGGGGCCGGGGCAGATCTCCCGGGGCATGATCTTTTTTATCATCGCAAACTTCGGCTTCAATTCTGCCAATGTGTTTTACGATGCTTTCTTGCCGGAGATTACCAGCCATGAAAACATGGGCAAAGTATCCGGGTTCGGCTGGGCTCTGGGTTACGTGGGGGGCTTGCTTTCCCTGATTGTTTCCCTGGTGCTGATCAAATATGACGTGCGCTGGGTATTCCCCATGATCTCCGTGCATTTCTTTATCTTCAGCCTGTTTACCTTCTTCTGGCTGAAAGAAGTGCGCAGGCCTTCCAAACGCACGAACTACTACAAAGTGGCTGCCCAAAGAGTCTTCAAATCAGTCAAGAATCTGAAGGACTATCCACAACTCCTGAAGTTCATGTTCAGCTATTTTATCTACAACGACGCCATCACCACAGTGATTGCTTTTGCCTCGATCTACGGCATAACGCGGTTTGGGATGAATACGCGGGATATGCTGATTTACTTCATTATAGCACAGTTTTCGTCCATATTGGGCTCTGTCGTGTTTGGCTGGTTGACGGACAAGAAGGGCGTGCGCTTATCGCTTTCAATCTCGATCATGATCTGGGTAGCCGTGGTGTTTTGGGCCTTCTTCTGCAAAACCGCCTATGAGTATTACTACGTGGGTTTGCTGGCCGGGCTTGCCATCGGCAGTTCACAAGCAAACAGCCGGACTATGCTGAGCATGCTAACTCCCAAAGCGCGTGAAGCAGAGTTCTTTGGCTTTTATACCTTGACAGGCAGACTGTCGTCGATTATTGGTCCAGTTCTATATGGATGGATTGCCCACAAAACCGGAGACATCCGCTTTTCCATATTGTCCTTGATGCTATTCTTTATGGCCGGATTTGTGGCTCTGCAGTTTGTTGACCCCGAAAAGGGCATTGCAGATGCCCGACAACCACACAAATATACCTGATGGAGGAAAAATGAAAAGAACCAGAATAATCTTGGTAGTACTCGCAGTGTTAATCGCACTGGGAATCAGCGCATGCGGTAAAAAACAGCCGACTCTGTATATCTTCAACTGGAGCGACTACATCGATACAGACCTGATCAAAGAATTTGAACATGAGTATAAATGCAAGATCAAGTATAGCACCTTCGATTCCAATGAAAACATGCTGACCAAGGTGAAAAGCTCTACCCAATCCTTTGACCTGATCTTCCCCAGCGGAGACCACGTAAGCATCCTGCGGGAGCTGAATATGCTGGAAGAACTGGATATCAGCAAGCTGAGCAACTACGGCAATCTGGATCCCTCACTTTTGAAGAAAGCCAGATCCTTTGATCCAGAGAACAGCTACTCCGTGCCCTATGCCTGGGGCCTTACCGGCTTGATGTACAACAAGAAGTTTGTTCCTGAAGAGATCGTGGCTTCCGGCGGGTGGAACATCTTAGCCGATAGCTTCTTCGATGGCAAAAACAAGATAACCATGCTGGATGATGCCCGCGAGGTTATCGGAGCCGCGCTCATCTATAGCGGATATTCCGTGAACGATTCTTCGACAGAGGCTTTGGAAGCCGCTCATACCGTCCTGAAAGTTTGGGACCGCAATATCACCCAGTTTGACAGCGATTCATACAAGAACGAACTACAGGACGGCACCACCTGGCTGGCTCAGGCCTACAACGGCGACGCGCTGCAGCAGATGGCAGAAAATGAAGACCTGGCGTTTATCCTGCCCAAAGAGGGCGCGGCTATGTGGATGGATAACATCGTGATGCTGAAATCCTCTCAGCAAAAGGAACTCGCTTATAAATTCATCGACTTCCTGCTAGATGCCGAAAACGGCAAACGCAACAGCGAATATACCATGTACCCCACTCCCAATGAAGCCGCAATGCGCCTGTTGGGAGATGACTTTATCAATAACAAACTGATCAACCCGGACGATGAATATCTGGATAAATGCTACATGATCGACTATCTGGGTGAAGCCGCAAGAAGCTTTGACCAGATCTACGAAGACATCAAAATGAATTAAGGATAACACCATAATGGATAATCTCGGTTCTTTGAAACGAAGTCACTACAGCGCGGATTTGGTACATGCCGCTATCGACAGCAAGGTAATGGTAATGGGTTGGGTGCACAGACGCAGAGACCTGGGCGGATTGATCTTCATCGATCTGCGCGATGTGAAAGGCATCATCCAGATCGTGGTGCACCCGGAAGCCACGGAGATCTTTGCCAAAGCCGAAAAGGTGCGCAACGAGTATGTAATCGCTGTGGGTGGCACAATCTCCCACCGCAGCGACGGCAACCGCAATGCCAATATTCCCACCGGTGAACTGGAGCTGATCGCGGATGAGTTCTATCTGTTGAACGACACCCTGCCTTTGCCGATTCAGATCGATGGCGCGGCGATGGCCGATGAAGATCTGCGCCTTACCTACCGCTATCTGGATCTGCGCCGCCCCAGATTGCAACAAATCCTGATCACCAGAGCCAAGGTGACCAGCCTCATGCGCCGCTTTCTGGATGCCGAGGGTTTCTTTGAGATCGAGACCCCAATGCTTATGAAAAGCACTCCCGAGGGTGCCAGAGACTATCTGGTACCCAGTAGAGTGCATCCCGGTAAGTTCTATGCTCTGCCGCAATCCCCCCAGATCTTCAAACAACTGCTGATGATTGGCGGCTTCGATCGCTATTATCAGATCGCCAGATGCTTCCGGGATGAAGACCTGCGGGCAGACCGTCAACCCGAATTTACCCAACTGGATATTGAGCTTTCCTTTGCCACCCAGGAGCAGATCTTTGAACTTCTGGAAAGGCTGATGCACACCATATTTCTGGAGATCAAGGGCATAGACCTGCCCACTGCTTTCCCCCGCCTCACTTATGAAGAAGCGATGAACCGTTTTGGTTGCGATAAACCCGACCTGAGATTTGGCATGGAATTGTTTGATTTTACCCGGATTCTGGAGCACAGCGAGTTTCAGGTCTTCAAAGCTTGCCTGGAAACAGGGGGCTTGATCAAAGCCATCTGCGTTCCCGGAGCAGCCTCATACTCCCGCAAGCAGCAGGATCAACTGGTAGAATTGGCCAAGCATCTGGGCGGAAAGGGCGTTGCGTTTGGCAAAGTAGCGGAAGCCGGACTGGAAGCAGGCATCGCCAAGTTCCTGAACCCGGAAGAAGCGGAGGCCATGATCCAAGCCAGCGAAGCCAAACCCGGAGATCTCCTGGCGATCGTAGCCGATTCCGGAGATATCACCCACAAAGTGCTGGCCGGACTGCGCAATCAACTTGGCGCCGAACTGAAGCTCTACGCCCCTGATGATCTCAGTTTCTGCTGGATAACGGATTTCCCGCTATTCTTGCGCAAAGATGACGGCAGTGGCTGGGAACCCGCGCACCACATGTTTAGCTTGCCCAGAGAAGAACACATCCCCTGGTTGGATGATCCCGCCAAGATCGGTGAAATCAAAGGGCAGCTCTACGACCTCGTCTGCAACGGCATGGAACTCTCCAGCGGGAGCATCCGCTGTCACCGCTTTGATCTTCAGCAAAAGATCTTCAGCGTATTGGGCTTTAGCGAAGCTGAACTGAAGCCTCGCTTCGGGTTTTTCCTGGACGCGCTGAAATATGGCACTCCCCCACACGGCGGCATCGCTCCGGGCCTGGATCGTTTGATCATGATCCTGACCCAGGCAGATTCCATCCGCGATGTGATTGCCTTCCCCAAAACTCTAAGAGCCACAGACCTGATGAATCAGGCACCTTCCGAAGTGGATGAGGCCCAATGGCGGGAACTGCACCTCAAATTTACCGAATAGTAACTCTCAGCAGTGGAGCCTCCCGGGGCTCCAATCTGCTGGCGATTCACCGCTACTTTGCCGAACACGCGCTTCCCGTGCGGATTCATCACGCCATCTTCACATCCGGGAAAGCTGAAGCACTTGCGATGTGCCATAATCTGGGCATAGCGCAAGCAGTGATCTCTGCGCAAGACATGCGCTTATTTGAAGCCAGGGTGCTGGACATCCTGCGTTCCGAGGAGATCGCTTTGGTGGCTCTGTGCGGGTTTATGAAACTACTCAGCAAAGATTTCATAGCAGCCGCGGGCATACCCATATTGAACATCCATCCGGCGCTTCTGCCCAAATATGGCGGAAAAGGGATGCACGGCATGAATGTGCATCAGGCGGTGTTTGAAGCCAAAGAGCAGGTCTCTGGAGCAACGGTTCACAGAGTGGACCCGCTATATGATCATGGCGATATCCTGAAACAGGCGGAAGTGGACATCAGCTCCTGCCGGTCTGCGCAAGAGATTGCCACAAAGGTTTTGGCACAAGAACACCTGATCTATGCCCCAAGTATATATGCAGAACTCTGTAAAGCCTAGAATCGCCATCTCCACTCTGGGCTGCAAAACCAATTTCTTTGAATCCGCCGCCATCGCCGAACGGTTTGGGGAAGTAGAGCTGGTGGATTTTGCTGCCGATGCCGATGTCTATATCATCAATACCTGCACCGTGACTAACCGGACGGATTACAAGAGCCGCAATCTGATCCGTAAAGCACTGGCAAGAAAAGCGGATCTCCCCAATGCGAAAGTTGTGGTAACCGGATGTTTTGCCCAGCGTTCGGCACAGGAAATAGCCGAGCTGGGGCCGGTTGATCTCATCGTGGATAACCAAAGCAAGCTGGACATCGCGGAGCTTCTGGCAGGCAAGGCTAATACCTTTACCGATATAATGGAAGCCGAAGACTTTGCCTACAGACCGGTGAGCAGCATGCTCTCGCATACTCGGGCTTTTCACAAGATCCAGGATGGTTGCGATTTCTACTGTGCCTATTGCGCGGTGCCCTACGCTCGCGGTCATAGCCGCTCCGCCCACTTCAGTGATGTCTTGGAACAAGCACAGATTTTTGCCGAAAACGGCTTCAAAGAGATTGTTTTGGGCGGTGTGAATCTGGGTTTGTACAAAGATGGCGAGCGCGATCTGGCAGATGTGGTGGAAGGTATTTCGGCTATCCAGAAAATAGAACTGATCCGCATCTCGTCCATCGAGCCGCAATTGCTTTATGACGGATTGCTCGATAGATTGAGCAAGTATCCCAAGCTCTGCCCTCACTTCCATATCCCTCTGCAAAGCGGGAGTGATGAGATGCTGAAGAACATGGGCAGACGCTACGACACGGCATTGATCCAGAGGCTCGTACAACGCATCCTGGAACTATATCCCGATGCCGCGATCGGCTTTGATACTATTTGCGGCTTCCCCGGCGAAAGCGAGGCTCATTTTCAGGAAACGCTGACCTTGCTGAGTGGGCTACCCATCGCCTATCTGCACGTGTTTTCCTATTCCAAACGCAAGGGTACCAGGGCAGACACCATGTCAAACCAGATTCCCGGCAAGATCAAGAACGCTCGGGCCCGGGAACTTACTGAGCTATCTTTGCGCAAAAAGCACGAGTATGCAGAAAAGCTGATCCACAGAAAAGTGTGCCTGAAGGGAGTAAATGAAGCTTCTGAGCAAGACAGAGCCGAAACCCTGAGCGATCACTATCTTAGAGTACGCTTGGCAAGCTCCGCAAAGCAGGGAACACTGATAGCCTGCAATATCGCTGATTGCGAGATTGTCTTTGATTAACCCAGTGCAGTAAACCCCACCAATTTGCAGATGGCTCACCCTGATTACTGCCCATTATTGAGATTAGCTGTTTACCAGGCAACAGAATAATCCTTGAAGCTATCCTGACCGTCGCTCAAGAACTCAGCCAGAGAACCTCGGGCAAAGCCTGCCACACTGCATACCATCGCGGTTGTTTCACAAACTACTATGTTTTGATAATCTTGGTTTCAAGGCCTTATCATCTTATGTTCATAGCTGGATCATGGCATGATATCAGCTTTAGCTTTGGACCACAGCATGACTTTGGTTTAAGGAAACAAGCTTCAACCCGGAGGAATAACAAAGACCGGACTCCATAGAATCCGGTCTGAAGTGATATTCAAAGACCTATAGAGGCAGAGAGACCTTCTTGCCGGTTTTCGCAGAGCGGTAGATAGCCTGGATGATCTCAACCGATTTTCGGCCATCACGACCGTCGGTGGAAGGCACCGCTTTGCCCAGCAGCACATCTACCACATTTCGGTAATAGGGGTTATGGCCAAAGCCATACACGTTTGGCGGAACGTAGTTTGTATCCAGGGCGATACGGTCGTCATCGTCATAATCCTCAAACTCCCATTTCTCGATCTTGTTGACGGCAACTCCGCCCACTTTCACGATACCCTTTTCACCGATAATGGTGATGGAGCCTTCAAAGTTTTTGGGATAGGTGAGCATGGTCACATTGATGGTCGCGATGATACCGCTGCGGAATTGCAGGATGGCGCTTCCGGTATCTTCAGCTTCAATCTTGCGCGCCATGGTGGCGGTGAAAGCAGAAACGCTATCCACATTGCCCAATAGCCAATAAATCGCATCCACATAGTGACTTGCCTGGTTCATATAGGCTCCGCCATCAAACTCCCAGGTTCCGCGCCATTTTTCAGCGTCATAATAAGCTTGGGGGCGCTGCCAGAACACATTCGCCTGAGCCATGTAGATCCTGCCGAAGCGGTTCTTATCCACAGCCCGTTTGAGCAACTGCATGGTGCTGTTCAGTCTGTTTTGTTTCACCACAAAGAGTTTCACATGATTATCATCACAGGCTTTGATCAGTCTGTCGGCGGCTTCAATATTGATTGACATGGGCTTTTCCGTCAGCACGTTCACTTTGGCATTTGCCACATCCACACCCATATCCGGGTGCATGCCGCTGGGGGTACAGATAGAAACAATGTCGAGTTTTTCATTCTTAAGCATTTCGCGGTGGTCGGTATAGATTTTTTTAATGCCATATTCATCCGCAACTTTCTGCGCTTTCTCCGGGATGCAATCGCATACTGCCACAAACTCCGCTTCGGGAATCTGGGACACCGCATCCAGGTGGTTCTTCGCAATTCTGCCACATCCAATGAGGCCAAGTTTCACTTTTTGCATTTGGGGATACTCCTTTTAGGAATTAATTATATGATCCACCCGCTCGGCGATCAGTTTGGTGATCGCCTCGGAGGAATACTTCTTTTGCACCAAGGCTCTGCCGGATTTCCCGATCTGGAGCCGGGCTTCCGGGTTTTCGAGCAAATACTTCGCTTTCTGTACAAACTCATGGTTGTCTTCGGCAATCATCAGCTCTACTTCGTCGTGCGCGTCCAGGCTTTGAGCTACGTTGGCTGTGGTTATCACGGGGATTCCGCAGGCCATAGCTTCCAGTGCTTTGTTCTGAATTCCGGCACTGAAATATAGCGGAGCGATGAAAATATCACTGTTCCGGATTTCCGCATAGAGATCTTCCACAAAGCCCAATACCCGGGTGTTATTCAGTCCCTCAAGCGCTTTCACTTCCGCCGTGGGTGCCGCCCCGGCGATCACAAACTGGAGGTCGGGGTAATCCCGCAATAAGGCGGGCATGATCTTGCGGCTGACATTCAGGGCAGCGACGATATTGTGGGGGACGCTCATATTGCCGGTGAAGATCAGACGTTTCTTCAAGCCGGGAATAGCTTCTGTTCTGGGTATGAAGACCTGATTGGGCATCACTGTACTACGGTGATGCTCTTTGAGACCCAGCTTCTGTAGGTCCACCGGAGATATCACCCAGTTTTCGGAGAAAAGGTTCGCCACGCGCATTTCGTAGCGGGCAGTGCGGGCAGATTCCACTCTGAAAAATAGTTTTCGGATGCCGCTGAGATGGCCGAGGCTGCGAGTGTATTCCAGCGAAATGCAATCCGTATAATCCAGGATCAGTTTGCTCTCACGCAGCATTGTGGCGTAGGGTACCATGCGGATCAGGTGAGCATACACGAGATCAAATTGATGCTCGTCACGCAGCTTTTTTATCAGAGAAAACAGCTTTTTATTAGCGTAGTATGCCACCTGGAAAGGCGCGCGGGAAAACACGTTGCGGGCCATATTCTTCAGTGCGTTTACTTTGCTGTGGGGTATAAAGTAGCAATGCGGGATCTCTGCCTGTAGCGCTGCCATGGCCTCGGCATCTTGCTTTTCGTCCACCAAAGAGACCAAGTGCAAATCCCCCATAGCGGCGAATTGACGCAGCAAAAAAAGAGTTCGGACCTTATCTCCCCTATCCGGAGGATAAGGTATGCGTGAACTTAAGAACAGGATTTTCAAGATTTCTCCACCTTCAGCAACTTGCGGCACAAGCCAAGATATACTGCTTTTTCCGATTCCCAGGATAGTGTGTCCCACATCAGCTTTTTGCCATTAGCTCCCCAAGCAGCCAATTGTTCAGGTTGCTCTAAAAGCTTCTGCAGGCTTGCGCTTATCAGCTCCACCCGGGTCGAATCAAGATATACACCCGCATCAGTACTGTCAAGCAGTTTGACATTTGTAGGCAGATCGGAGACCATGATCGGCAGTCCGGCTGCCATATATTCAAACATCTTCGTTGATAGTGAATAGAGGTGGTTGGGGCTGCGGTCAAACAGCACTACGCCCAGCGCGCTGATTGCGAAGATCTCTGCCGCTTGTTTGCGGTCCACATAGCCGTATTCCACCACTTTGGAAAAACCAGGCAATTGCCTCAGACAATCCCGGAACTCCATTGGCTCGTAAGCACCGGCTAAATGGAGGGTGCAATCCACATGCTCAATTGCTTTCACAATCTGCTCAATCCCGCGCTCACGGGTGATATTGCCCACATAGCAGATGTTGCGGCTGCCGTAACGGGCAGGATCCGCGGAAATCTGAGCCCATTCAGCTAAGATCGGGTAGTTGTGAACCACAGGGACACCCTTGAACTGCTCCGCGATATGCTCTGTGGCAGCGATTGCCTGATCCAGCACATTCACCGCCATACGCTCCATTGCTTTGATCAAAACTGACATCAGTTTGCCGGCGAACGGGGAGAGATATTCCTTGTGTAAAAACATCTCAGGATAGCATTCGTGGATATCATAGATCACCGGTTTACGAGTGATCAGTTTTAGCAGAAAGGCGATAGGCAGCAATTCGGGATCGTGAATCTGGTAGATATCCGCATTGATGAAGACTGCCCGGCGCAACACCTTGAACGGAGCGCTGAAAAACCGCTGTTTGCGGCTCTCGGGCGCGCCGGTATCGTGGATGATCACACCCTGCTTGCGCTCGTGACGCTTCCCGTCGCTCACTACCAAGTGAACCTTGTAACCTTCTTCTACCAAGCTGAGGCACTGTTTATAAAAGATCCTCACGTCGCTGCGGATATGCACCGAGCTGAGGTGACAAATGCAGTATTCATTATCGCTGGAAGGATATTCCCAGATCGTGTCTGCGATGACATTATCCAAAGAGTAATGGTGCTGAACATATTCCCGCAGTACTTCAGGATCATAAGACCCCATCTGCAGCCGGCGCAAGCCTTCTGCCAGAGCAGCGGCGTCTTTGGGCGGAACCAATATTCCCTGGCCTTCTTTCAGGATGAATTCACTGCCCCCATTGATGGTTGCGAGCACCGGCTTCCCACAGGCCAAAGCTTCCAGCACCACGATGCCAAAGCTTTCCTGAAAACTGGGGTGCACCAGAGCGTCGTGGTCCCGGATTAGTTCCGGGATTTCGGTGAAAGGGATCTCGCCCGCGAAGCTAACTTGATCTTCCAGGCGGAGCTCGGAGGTCATTTGCTCCAAGCGCGGGCGGTGCTTGCCGTCTCCCACGATGGTGAGGCTCAAGCCGGGATCCTTCAGTAATGCCAGGGCTTCCAGAAGAATCTGCACACCCTTTTCTTCGATCAGGTTACCCACAAAGATCAGCTTCCGGACACTCTCGGAAGCGGCGGATAGAGGATAAGCGTTCAGTTCAATTCCATTGGGGATCACGCAGACATTTTGCTTGAAGTAATTTGCCGCGTACAGTGCGTCTTTGATGCGCTCAGACACGGTTATCACCTTGCGTGCATTGGCATAAGCGGGAAACATCAGATGCCGTAATCGGGGCTTGGCCAGCAAGTCTCCCAATGCGCCCCGATGCTCGGTTATCACATAGGGGATTCCCAGTTTCTGAGCCAGATAATATGTTGCCACGCCATCGGGCAGACAGAAATTGGCGTGCAACAGATCTACCTTGTTTATTTTGTTCAGCAAGGCAAGCAAGGGCAGCATGCAGAGGTATTCAAAATAGGGCACCAGACTCTGCAAAAGGTTCTTGGGCAATAGCACAAAACGCGGATGCCAGATCCTGATCTTGCGATCACCGACGTGGATTGTGCGCGCAAAGGGGACCAAAACCTTCTTTTTGCGCCACATACTTAGTCCGAAAGGCACGGGGGCGATCACTTCGACAGCGATGCTCTTGGGATACTTGCTGATACTGCGCAGGATGAAGTTTCCCTTCAACGGCTCTGCCGGATTGGGGAAAATACTGTTGATAAAGACTACTCTCATGTTGCTCCCCGGAATCTGCCGATAACGGCCTGCAGCATTGTACCCATATCCCTGATGTCATCCTTGCGGACAATCAAGCTGGAGATCTTTTGCTGCGGGTGACTGTAGAAATACCATATCATCAGCATGGCAAACCACGCCGGATATACTATGGAAGATGACATCGCCGCGCCCAGGTATCCATATCGAGGGATCAGGAACAGACCAGCGATTAGCTTGGTGACGGCAGATATTGCCGGGGCAATGATGGTGAAAATCGGGAAGCCTTTGCTCCAGAGGAAGGTATTGAAGAGCGAGCCCAAGGTGAGCCCGAAGATCGCCGGAATCAGATACATGAAGGCAGTGTAGGCACCGATATACTCCCCGGTGTACATGAAGTTGATCACAAAACGCCCCAGAACCGCCATCCCGATGATGCACACCAGATTGAAGACAATCATCAGCACGAAGATCTTACGCAGAATCGCCAGAGACGCGGTGTCATCGTTCAAAGCGGCAAACTTGTTTAGGATCACTACTCCGATCATGTTGCTCGCCACAGTGATGATATCGACGAAATTGATCGCCAGCATATAGATTCCCAGATCTGCAAAACCGCCCAGATGCTTGATCAACAATACATCCGTGCGGATCATCATGATGGTCATATACTCACTGAGGAATGCCTTGAAGCCCAGTGAATAAGTGCGCTTCACCAGCGGGAGATCCCAATGAAAGCGAAACTTGATGTGCCGGGTAATCCGAAAATGAAAGATGATAGTGATCGCCAACATCAGAACTACATAAAGAAGATAGCTACTTTGCATTCTGAACGCCGCGGGAAACACCCAGAACAGGGGCAAAATAAACAGCATGAAGAGCAGACTCGGCAGGATGTGGAGAAGTGAATAATCCTTGATGCGGTTCATCCCGATCGACATCACCTTCTGCCGGGTGTGCAATTGGAATAGCGCGATATACACACTGAGGGCAAAGATCACCAACCCCGGATAAGAATTACCGCCCAGGATCTTTTGTCCAAATACCTGAAACACGATTATTGAGACCAGCAAGCTGAGCGCGAAGAACACCAAAGACATGCTGTACAATGCCTTTGGATCAGCCTTGTCTCGCTGCAGGCTATACATCAGGGATTGCGATACACCAAGATCCATCAAGAGCCATACTACAGAATTGATCGTGAACAGATAGACATATTGCCCACGCAGTTCAGGGCCCAGAAAGCGCGCCAAATACCAGTTTGCAATAAATGAGGCAAACATGGTAATCACCTGCGAGCTGGTGGTAAAGGCGATGTTGCGTTTTAGGTTGATTCCGCTCATAGATACTTCATCCAGATCCGGCGGCTTAGCGCCAGCATGACCAGGATGATGCCAAGCACCTGAACCATGCTGAGCTGTTCTTGCAGAAAGAAATATGCCAAAAGCGTAGCTAAAGCCGGCTTCAGGAAGAAATAGATGGAGGCTTTGGCAGCAGTTAGCGCTTTCATGGCCTCAAAATACAACAGATATGCCACCCCGGTGACCACAATGCCCAGGTACAGCATCAGGCTTATGTTTGAGAAGCTAAGCTCGAAGGCCATGCTTTTCCCGATCACCAGGTTCAGAGCAGTGAGGCAAAGCCCACCGATCAGGAAGGCCGCGCTGTTTGTGATACGATTGCCGAATCTGGCAACAGCTCTTTTGGTAAGCACTGTATAGAGAGCAAAGGTGATGGCTGCCAGAACAGCGTAGACAACACCCAGAGGTAGGTTGATGAAGCTGCCGCCACGAAATTCATGCTCTCCCAAAATGATTACCAAAAGCCCCAGGATGCCCAAGATTAGGCTATATATCTGGTATCGGCTGAGCTTTTCTTTGATGATGAGCCAGGCAAACACACTTACAAACAGGGGGTTCATGCTCACGATGACTGCTGTAAGCGAGGCTTTGCCATAATAGATAGCCAATTGTAAAAGCAGCATACTGACCACGACGTTCAGTATTCCCAAAGCGCCGAGGGTCAATATGCTGCCGATATTTAGTTTTACTTTGTCACGAGTTCCCTGCACGATAGCAAAGGGTGCGATTATGGCCCCTCCGATCAGAAACCGCCAAGCGGTTATGGCGAAGGGCGATATCCCTTCCCCCAGCAGCTTTCCGGCGAGTTCCAGAGAAGACCATATGCATATCGCTATCAGGCTGTACAGGTGACTCTTGACTTTCAAGTTACTTCATCAGGACCATTTTCTTGGTGGAGCTGTAACTTCCGGATTTCAGACGGAAGAAATACACTCCGCTGGATACGGCTGAACCGTTGTTGTCCAAACCATTCCAAACCAGGCTGTTCATGCCTTGCTGAGCTTGCTGAATGTCGAAATTCTTCACTACTTGGCCTTTCTGGTTGAAGATCTCGATGGCAGCGGGAGCAGGGGTTTGCATCTGGAATTGGATGGTGGTCTGGGGGTTGAAGGGATTCGGGAAGTTGCCGATCAACGCGACCTGCGCGGGAGACTGAACTTCATCGGTGTTTGACACAGGATTGAAGTCTGTCAGCATTCTGGGAGTGATCTGAGCGGTGCTCTGGAAATGGGAAATCAGTCCTCTAACAGAGAAGCTTCCAGTGTGCATCGGAGTATTGATGTAGTCAGCATCGTAAAAAGCGGTGCGGAAGGTCATTGCTCCGGTGGGGTCGCTGATATCATAGCTAACCGCAGGATTGGTTGTGTAGTTGCCACTGGGGCTGGTGAAACTGACGTCGTTGATCAATACCAGACGAGACTGATAGTTGTTAAATCCGATATCGCCATTGAGTTGAGAAACGGTGACTGTGGGTACATGGATATAGTTGCCACTGGAAACGGCCGGACCGGGATCAAGGGTGGGAAGAAACTGAAGAGTCTCAAAGTACATGCTTAGTTTACCGGTAATACCTTGAATTGCATCACCAATTTGGTAGTTGCTGGTGATTACGCCGGGTTGGTCGTCGATCAGAACTGCAGCACCTGCATCCTGAACATATTTCTGATTACGGTTGCTTTGTTTGAAGGTCAGGATTGCGTTTCCGGTTACATGGTACAAAGTACTGTTATCCGGGTTCTGAGCCCGCAACTGACTAAGGTTCTCCACAACAACGGGGAACATATAAGCAGCAGTGGCGGTCATAGAGGGGTTTAGACCATCAGCCCAAGCTTTTGCTTTTACTGTAGTGGTATTGCTGATAGAGATGGGAGTGGAATAAACGCTAGAAGAGGTTGTGGGTTCGCTGCCATCCAAGGTGTAGCGAATGGTTGCGCCGGGTGTAGTAGAATTGATAGTTACATTTACAGGTTGGGTGTAAGCTCCGGCGGGAGGATTGAATGTGGGCATTGCCACTCCACCTTGTGTAGAACCAATGATCTTGAGGTTATCGAAACGATTATTACCTACTGCTGAAGAGGAACCATCCAGCTTGATTCTAACTGCAAAACTCGCATTGTTATTCACTGCAGGAATCTCTGAAAAGTCGATGGTGAATACTTGGCTGGCTACCCAGTTGTTTTCAAAACCAGCCAAAGACAAGGTTTCTTTGGAAATCCAGTTGCTACCATCGGTAGTATACAATACTTCCTGAGTCGCGAAGCCAGTGCTTGTTTTTCTGGTAGCATAGCTGATGAAGATGTTCTCCATGCCGGTTGTAGGAGCTGTTATGGTGAAATGCTGGCCATTATTGACCATATCCACACCACCGCGGGGGCAGAAGCTGCCACCGTTAGTTTCTCCATCAACACCGTTGATGTTTGTTCCGGTGAAAGACCAAGCTTCAGAGAAAGTATAGCTAATCTGACCCGTCCCGGTATTCGCCGGAATGTTCTGGGGCCAGTTTGTGTCAGTAGCAGGGGTTCCGGTGTTAAAATTCCAATAGTGCAGAATATTCTGCGCTGAGGCAAGACCGGCAATAACGCACATGAGCGCCAGTAGAATTAGTGTTTTTTTCATAATTCCTCCATGAAATTACGCGTTTCTTCATCTTTTGTTATCTTTTTTTAATAACTCAATAATCCCAATGCCCCGGATCATAAAACCGCCAGGGCTGCATACAAGAAGCTCCCGGCCAGCAAGATACTATCGGTTCGATCCAGTATCCCGCCATGCCCGGGGATCAGCTTCGAGCTGTCTTTTACGTTGCAATATCTCTTTAGCATGGATTCCAAAAGGTCTCCAAGCTGGCCGAACACACCGGCCGCCACCACGATGAGCCCAAGCTCAACCAGGCTAAAATATCTAAAACCACTAATATACAAGATAAGCGAGATCACAACCGGTGCAAGCAAGCCGGCAATGAAGCCTTCACGGCTCTTGCGCGGGCTAATTGGCGTTACATCACGCTTTTTGCCAAAGCGCATACCGACAAAGTACGCAATTGAATCCACTATCCAGATCATGAGAATTAAGGCAAGTAAAATTTTCTTTACAGAAAGATGCCATCCGATCTTTACGAGCAAGGCCGGCATCAGTGCCGTGTACACAGTTCCCCAGATGGTGGCAAACATGTTTGGAACACTCTTTCTTTCGTCCCAAAGCATCAGGCTAAACAGCATTGCGCCAAAGACAGCCAGCCACATAATGCTAAGATCCGCATTGGGAAAGAATACCCAGAGCGCGTAAAGGAGCGGGTTGAAAAGCATCCACATCCAGGATATCTTGATCTCCGCTTTGCGCATCATCGCGATATATTCTTGAGTGCCCACGGTACTCAGGAGCAGAAACATCAGAAACATTGGCCAACCCTCGAAGTACAGGGCCAAGATCAATACCGGGATAAAAAAGACAGAAACCAAAACTCGTTTAGTCAGTTCTTGCATCAACCGATCCCTCCATATCTGCGCTTGCGTTTCTGGAAATCGATAAGAGCCAGGACAAACTCATGTTTACCAAAATCCGGCCATAGCACATCCGTGATGTAGATCTCTGAATATGCAGATTGCCAGGTCAGGAAGTTTGAGAGCCGATATTCCCCGCTGGTGCGGATGATCAGATCCGGATCCGGTTGCCCGGCGGTATAAAGATAATCTCCAAAGTTTTGCGGACTTAGCTCCGCGATCTGCGCCGGGCTCAGCTTCTTGATCGCCTCGATGATCTCCAACCTGCCGCCATAATTGAAGGCGATATTCACTTTCATGCCGGTATTTTGCTGAGTCTGCGCGGCAAGAGCGTGGATCTCTTTCATATAGTCCGCTTCCAGCCCTCGCGCCGATCCGATAAAATCCACATAGATATTCTGTTGATTCAGCTCCGGGATTTCCTTGAGCAGTTGTTCGCGCAAGAGTTTCAGCAAGCCCTGCACTTCATCCTCGGGGCGACTCCAGTTTTCTGTAGAAAAAGCGTAGAATGTGATCAGCTCCAGCTTCAGCTCCACCCCCAGTTCCACTACCTGGCGGATGGCCTTGGCGCCTTCCCGATGCCCGATGATTCTGGGGCTCAGACGCTTCTTTGCCCATCTGCCGTTGCCATCCATGATGATTCCGATGTGCCGGGGCAAGCGCGTCTTATCCAGATCCTTCAGCAGATCCTTATAACTTTTAGCCATTCATCCTCGATTTGGCAGACATCTTGAGCCAGGCATAGATAAAGGGATCAAGATCGCCGTCCATCACTCTGTCCACCTGTCCGCTTTCATGGTTTGTGCGGTGATCTTTTACCATCTGATAGGGCTGAAACACATAAGAGCGAATCTGGTTGCCCCAGCCGATCTCGGTCTTGGAGCTTTCCTGGCTCTTCTTCTCGGCATCGCGCAGTTCTTCATAATGCTGATACAAACGGCTTTTCAGAACAGCCAAAGCCTTTTCGCGGTTTTGGATCTGAGAGCGCTCGTTTTGACAGCTGACCACGATGTTTGTGGGCAGGTGGGTGATGCGCACGGCGGAATCTGTGGTATTCACGTGCTGGCCTCCGGCACCGCTGGCACGATAAGTATCTATCTTGAGGTCTTTGGCGTCGATCTCCACCTCGATGTCATCGTCAAACTCCGGATACACAAACACCGATGCAAAAGAGGTCTGGCGTTTACCTTGGGAGTTGAAGGGGCTCATCCGCACCAGGCGGTGGATTCCGGTTTCGCTCTTCAGCAAACCATAAGCAAAGGTTCCGCCGATCTCGACCGTGGCGCTCTTGATCCCGGCTTCTTCTCCGGGGAGGCTATCGATCACATTGAAGCTGAATTTATTGGTTTCTGCCCAGCGCATGAACATCCGCAGCAGCATCTGCGCCCAATCCTGAGCTTCGGTGCCGCCCGCTCCCGCGTGCACGGTAAACAGCGCATCGTTATGGTCATATTTATCATTAAGCAGGCACTCAATCTCCGCTTTTTCGGTAAACTGCCTGATCTCGGAAAGGTTTGCCACCGCGTCATCCAGCATTTCCTGGCTGAATTCCTCATCCAAAAACGCCAGATAGGTTTCTAGCTCTTCTTTGGTGTTTTCCAGTTTTTTGATGTGGTCCAGTTCATCCCGCAATTGGGACACGCGTTTGCTGGTTTTCTTGGCAAGATTCTGATCGTTCCAGAAGTTAGGATCGTTCATCTGCAGCTCCAATTCCTTCTGTTCCTGCAGTTTGACTGCAGGGTCCATCAGTTTGCGGATCTCAGCTATTTGGTGGATCAGATCAATTGCTTCTTTCTTAAAATCAATATATTCCATGGATTATCCTTCATTTTTGCGCTTCAAGGCAAGCTGCATGAAATGCCTGTTTGTGTCAAGACCAAAATCTTCCGGCATCCCCCTATCTCTGTATCAACCGGATTATCTGCCAAGCTTCAAGCGCACCATAGCAATTGGCAAGATATTGAAGCCAGTATCGCTCTAAAAAAGTGATTAAGAAGCTCACCTCGCTACCCGATATTGCCGGGTCAATAAGCTCCCGGCGCATGGAGTTACAAAGAGCGCCAAACATAATTAGCCGTTATTCCAAATTCTCCGGCAATATGATCTTTGGCGGGTACTCCCCGGAACACGCCTCTCCCGGGGCGTTTTTCTGTCAGATAGCACCCAGCTTGAAACAAAAACAGTACTCATCGTGAAATAAAGCAGCGCCCACTCATAACATCACAAAATCGAAAATGCCGTAGATATGAATCTTCCGGCAATATGACCTTTGGCGGGTACTCCCCGGAACACGCCTCTCCCGGGGCGTTTTTCTGTCAGATAGCACCCAGTTTGTGATAAAGCAGTACAAGGCTTGAAACACCCTCAAACTCGATTTTGAACTCCAGTGCATGTTTTGGCTTATTTCTATAGCGGCAGAATCTGCCAAGCCTCAAACATATTTCTGCTGATTCTTGCTTTTTGTCTCCCCCTGCGCTTAGGCAAATGTTAAGCCCAAATATTGCTGTGCGTATGGGATGATAACAGCATAATATCTGCTTAATGCCGAGCTAATCAATGCAGGAAAGGGGCTGTTGCAGTGTATTATCAGAAGAGCCACGGCTATGCTGTGAATTTCCCGCTTGACATGAGGCGCAATGTCTGAGATGCGTTTCCGGCAAGGATTCCTTGAAAAAAATCCAGCTTCTCTTCGAGGTTATAAAGATGAATAGATTCCGAATTGGATATTGGTTGTTGATACTCTGCACGATACTCAGCTTTGCTGCCTGCGCCCGCAACAAGAAATACCAGTCCCGCGCGGAGACGCAGCTCAGGCAGGGGAACTATGAAGCTGCAGCATATTATGCCATAGAATCGCTGAAACTCAAGCCCGATTTTCGCAAAGCGCAGATTACTCTGAAGGAGAGCTATCCCATGGCTATTCTGGAGCGTTCGGAACGCGTATTGCGCTTGCAAGAAAGAACTGATGAAGACAAGTGGGAACTGTTGCTAGCGGAGTATCAGGCGCTGGATAAGCTGAACGATGCGGTTCGCAAGCTGCCGCCCCTTGTCAACCCGGATAGCGGGATGCGCATCAATTTTGATCTGCGGGATTACGGCTCACAGATCTCCGAAGCCAGGCACATGACTGCCGGAACTTACTATCAAAAGGGCATCCATCAAAGCCGCATGGATGTTTCCAAAGAGGGACAGCGCATTGCCGCCGAATACTTCAAGAAAGCGATGGAATTTTTCCCAAACTATCTGGATAGCGCCGGCAGATACGAAAGTGCCAGACAGAAGGCGGTAACCCGGATCGCGATCTTGCCCTTTGAGGACAAATCCGGCACCGGAAACCGTTATGGGGCGACCACAGAAATCCTGATGGACTTGATCATCGGCAAACTGCTGCAAGGATCCGGATATCTAGAATATACAGAACTGATCACTCGGGATAGGATTGATCAGGTATTGCAGGAACAGCAACTGGGAACATCCGGATTGATTGATGAAAGCAGCGCTGCCGCGATCGGACACCTATTGGGCGCGCACGCGATTCTGAGCGGAAAACTGCTGCAGATCAATTACAGCTCTCCCAGACTTGTCCGCAACGACATCACCGAGACGACCAGCATCACCAAAGATGATACTGAGGACGAGCAGATCGAGATCAGCTGCAAAATCACAAAATTCACCCGCAGCAGTTCCTTGCAGATATTGGCTTCATACTCCCTGGTTGACGTAAGCACCGGGAAAATCCAAGCGCACAGAAACTTTAACCCCCAATTCAGATTTGAAGATAGCTGGGCACGGCTCAGTGAAGGCGATGAACGCGCCCTGAATCATGAACAGCTGACTCTGCTAAGAAAGCAGGAAGCTTTGCTTCCTTCCGCCATGGATATGGTGAATGTGGTTTTGGAAGATCTGAGCGCAGAGATATTCAACCATCTGGCAAGTCAATTGAAATGAAGAAGTTATTGATCTTTATCGTGCTCCTCTTTAGCCTGGCTTCTTGCGCGGTGAACAAGGATCTGCCCCAGTGGATCAAGGAGTTCCAGCCCGATCCTGCGCATTTCAGCGCGCTTGTGAAAGTGAAAACGACTATGCCGAATTACCGTGATTGGGCAAGAGAAACTGCTGCCGCCGAGATCACGATGCAAATCAGCACAGTGGTGGAATCTGAGATCAAACTTACCGAAAGCGAGACAATGGGCGTCTCCGGCAGTGAATACATTTCTCAGATCAGAAGCAGCAGCAATGCCCAACTGCGCGAGCTATCCCCCATTCGAACCTACGAATCGAAAGGGATGTATTATGTGCTGTATCGGGTAAGAAAAGCGGACTATTACGCGCAGAGAGCGCATCAGCGGGACCTGGCGGTGCACCGGGCACTGGAACTGGTGCAGCAGTTTGACGATAATGCGGGGAATCCCGCGCTGGCAATCCCCTATTTACTTAGCGCTCTGGATCTGGTTTCCGGGTTTTTGGATATGGAGCTCAGCACTCCGCAAGGCAACATCGCCAACAATATCTACAGCCGCTTGTTGCGCTTACCGCTCATGATAAATTACGCTTGGGACGATGAATCCATTTCTGCCAAAGCCAGATCCGGCAGAAGCATCACTGTGTCAGGCAGAGTGTGGCAGCCCCAAACTTCCGCCGCCCTGACAAGCATCGCGCTTTCAGCAAAATCCGCGACCATCAGCTTTCCCAACCCGGTCTTCAGCGATACTATGGGGCGCTTCAACTTCATTATAAACCGGATCGAGAGCCAGGAAGCCGTGCAAACGGTGAACCTCAGCTTCTGCAAAGAGCATTACCAAAACCTATTGACAAACCCCACCGCGAAGATCATCTGGCAAAATGTAAACTTTGGCGTGGCCAGGTTGCGCATCGATGTGCAACGACCGCTCGTGTTTCTGGATTATGCTTACCTCTCCGGATTTCAGGGAGGTTATCGGGAATTGATTGCCGGAGCGCTGGCAAATCTGAATATCGGGGTGGCACAAAAGCTGAGTGACGCGGAGTATCTGTTGAAGATCAGAGTGGAGCCAACCGGCGGCGAGTATCTGAGCAACATGAAGTACTATACTGCGATCGCAGGGATTCAAATGAGCCTGATCGACCCCTTAAGCGGGGCAACGGTAAACTACCTGGAGCACTCCGCAGTGAAGAGCGGGGGGAATACGCGTGAAGCCGCGGAGCGCAATGCCGAACGTGATTCCGCAAGTTTGATCGGAGACTCACTGCTGTATCGTCTGCTCTATCCGCACTTGCTGAAATAGGGGGCAATCTCTGTACAAGCAATACTTTTCAGAAAGGTTTTTCTTGACAGCGAGAGGCATGTTTCGCTCCTTGAATCTTGGAAAGTGTGGATATGCACTGGCCATCAGGGAGCAAGATTTGATGCGCTTTATTTATAGATTTGCAAATATAAAGGGTGGTTTATGCTAAAGGGACCAGCCCTCGGGCGGGACTCGCAGGAACGGTTGAAAAAGACCATCGACATGGTCACCCGGCTCTATGTGCATATTCTAAAAAGCGACAATCAGATCTCCAGCGCCGAAATCACCATTCTCTATTCCCTGTTGACCAACCTGTTCGCGCAAGTGGATGTCTCCTGGGAGGCCTATGTAAAACAAATCGTGGAGAGCGAATATGACATCGGTGAAGTCCTGACCTACCTGGATCGCCACCTGTCGCTGTTCGACAAAATCCGCCTGATTCAATCCTTGGTGATTATGGCCAAGACGGAAGGAGATTTCGCGATATCCGAGCTCACCGAAATCATGGATTTCGGCAGAAGCCTGAACATCGGCTCCGAGCAATTCCTCCCTCTGATCGAACACTTTGAACGCAATCAGACGCAACCGGTCAACATCTCATGCCGGCATCACTTGAGTCACCTGCGGCATTCCGTGTTTTCGGACTATGTGGTGTTTGGCAGCGGAAACCAAGCCGATGTGGAATTCCGGGATGAGCAGTTTAGCCCTTATGAATGCGCCATCTTCGCGATCGACAAGCACCTCTTTCTGAGCGTGGCAGCGAGCAGCAATGTGCTCCTGAATGATAAACCCGCGCCGGTCAATTCCATCATCCTGCTCTGCAAGGATTGCCACATCCAATTGGGCGGGAGAGAATACTCTTACGGCTGCCTGGAAAAGCTTTATCGCTTGCGGGATGAAGAAGATGAGATCGTTTTTCGCAAAAGCAGCTACGATTTCATCGTGCATAAACACAAGAACAGCTTCAGCTTTCTGATTAGCGGCGGATCTGTGGCCTTGAACGGCAAAGAGATGAGCCACGGCAAACGCTACGAAGTGTTTTTTGATGATACCTTGCAGATTCGCGGATACGCTCCCTTCCATCTGGGCATGGTGATCGAAAACAGAGCCTTCATCGGAGTGGATGACTACATTCCCCAAAAACTGTATATCTGCTTCGATAAGGGCTATTATAGCACCAGCCGGGAAGAAAACGACACCAGCATCAGCCTGATCGAACTGCGCGGAAACAGCTACCATGTCTTGCCACCCAGAAAGGGTTTTCATCTCTTTGTGAACCGCAAAGTGGTCACGGAAGCTACTCCAATCAACCTGAATACGGATATCCTGACCATCGGTAAGCGGAATTTTCGCATCAATAATCTCTATGACCTGATTGAGACCCCGTTTGAGATTGAGACCCTGTCTGTAACCGATATCAAACACTATTTCGCGGATGGCAAGCTGGCGCTGGATTCAGTGTCATTTGAGGCCAAGCGGGGGCAATTGATCGCAGTGATGGGCCAAAGCGGGTGCGGAAAGTCCACCCTTACCAAAGCTCTGTCCGGTGAAGTTGCTCCTACCTACGGGCAGATCCTGATCGACGGTAAAGACCTGTATTCAAATATCAACTACTTCTTGGAATATATGGCTTCGGTGCCGCAAGATGACCTGCTGTATCCAAATCTCAGCGTGTTTGAAAATCTCTGGTACAGGATCCGCCTGCGCATGCCCCATATCCAGCCCTCGATGCTGAAACAAAAGGTCAATAACATCCTGAATCAGGTGAACCTAAACCATCACCGGGATACGATCGTGGGAGATTTTAAGACCAAGAACCTCAGCGGAGGCGAACGCAAGAGACTGAACATCGCGCTGGAACTGCTCTTCGAGCCAACCATTATCATCTGTGATGAACCTACCAGCGGACTCTCGTTTAACGATGCCGAGCAGATCATCGATATCCTCTCGAATCTCTGCCAACAGGGCAAAATCGTGATCATCACCATCCACCAACCCAATAGCAGCATCTACAGAAAATTCGCCAGGGTAATGATGATGGATATGGGCGGCAAACTGGCATATTACGGTACTCCCGCGGATAGCTTCGCCTATTTCGACGAAGAACTTAGCCAACTGAGCACCCGCAAGAATGAGATCGAGAAAAAACGCCATTTACTAACTTCAGACTATTTTTACGATATCATCACCTATCCGGAATACACAAATCGCGGTGAACCGGTTTACGAGCAAATCAGCAAACAGGTGAAACCCAAACGCAAGTTTCCGCCGGATTATTGGCGCGATAAATTCAAGCGCAAAATGCTCTTTGAGCTGATTCAGAGCGAGGTGCCGGATCCGGGAAGTGGAAACGAGGGCTTCAAACGGGTGAAAAAGCAGCTGGGTGCCCGCTCCTATTTTGTGAGCCTGAGCGCTTTCATTTCACGCAGCTTCCGTATGAAGATCCGTAACAAAACCAACAACCTGATCACCTTCATCGAAGCCCCGCTGTTGGGGCTGCTAATCTCTTTCATTCTGAGGCATACGACCAGTGGGGCTTATTCGTACCACGAGAATAACAACATCTTCATCTATATCTTTGTTTCGGTCATCGCCTTCATCTTTCTGGGGATGTCGAACTCGATCGAGGAAATCCTCAGCGAGCGGAAAATAATCCTAAGAGAACAATTGATGAATCTGAAGATGAGCAGCTATCTGCTCTCCAAGATCATCACCCTATCTCTCTTCGGGTTTATCCAGGCCTTTTTGTATCATGTCATCGCATCCCGAGTGCTGGGTATCCGCGGAGTGGGCTTTTGCAGCGTGATGTATTTCTTCCTGGCTACCCTGATCGGTAACTCTCTGGGGCTATTGAGCTCTGCCTTCATCAAGGAAAACCGCGCGATCATCAACCTGCTGCCTTTGATCCTGATTCCGCAGATCATCTTTGGCGGAGCGGTGATCGAATTTGAGCGCATGAACCGCAGTCTGAAGCTCTATGAACAGCACCCCGTACCGGAAGTAGTGCAGGTCATTCCATCCCGCTGGCTCTTTGAAGGGCTGACCACCGCCTATGCCAAAAATACAAGATTCCACAGAGCACTGGCCGGAGTGCAAAAAAAGGAATTGACATATTTACACAATTACAGGAATGCTGCCATTAGTTATGATGAGTTCCAGACTAAGCGCTCCGAGGTCTATTATGCCAAAACCCGGATCGCCGATAAATGGGACCCAAACCGAATCATTAACAGTTATCTGAACTCTGCGGTAAGCATGATGGACGGCAGAGTGTTGAACAATAATCGCAATGAGTTTCTTTCCAGCTACAAACTGCTGGGCACCAAGAAACACCGGACCTGGAATTTTAACGCCATGGTAATCTTGCTTTATGCCCTGTGCCTGAACCTGATTACCTGGCTAAAGCTGAAGTATTATTTCAAAGAATAAGGAGTGTAATCATGAAAACTCGTTTGATCATCGCGCTAGTGCTGATCCTGATGTTGTTCTCTTTTGCCTGCAAGAAGAAAGCAGAGCAGATGCCGGACCAGGATATCGCGCAACAAGTTACCACTTTTGCCCCGCTGCCGTCCTTCAAAGATGTGTACAGCACATTGGACCAGGTGCAGGTAAAAGACATCTCTGCCGCAGTGCCTGCCACCACATACAAGACCAAGCAGGAAGAAGTGCGTAATGCCTTCTCTCTGGGTCTGCTCACCGCGGACGCCGTTTTGGCTGCCAAGGGCAGAAACAAGGGCAAACTGAGCGACATCTCTGCTCAGATGATGACTCTCACCAGTCTGCTGGGCTTAGAAAGCGAAGTCAATCGCCTGGGCGACGACATGAAAAGTATGATCGAGAAAGAGCAATGGGAAGATCTGGATAAAGCGCTTGATTTCCACAAGGACGACGTGGAAAGCAAGCTCTGGGAAAGCGAGAACTTCGACAACTATACCCTGATGCTGATGGGTGGATGGGTCGAGGCCGCAAACCGCATTGCCTGGCTGATCAACCAGAACTATGAAGTCTCACGCACCACCGTGCTTGCCCAAAAGGGTACATTCAACCACCTGTTGAACAACCTGAAGCAGATCCGGACTCCGCACATCGTAGAGCAGGATGCTTTTGCCAAAGCGGTTGCTCTTACTGAAGAACTGAAAGGCATCCTCGACAGTGATACCGACAGAACTTATACCAAAGATCAGCTTAACCAGATTATCGCCAAAACCGACGCCATTAAGGCAGCTTTTCAAGACTAATCTGATTTCATGAACTCATCTTGGTGGAAATCCCAAAGCTACGCCTTCGGCTATCTTTGGGATTTCCCCGTTTTACCTACGATCCAATTCTTTTGAACCAATACTTTTTTGATGAAGGAGACCGCCTATGAGAACCGGATTGGTCTTTGTATTTCTTACTATTTGCTCTTTGCTGATTGGCAACAGCTTTAGCGCGGTAGATGCCCCCTGGGATGACGGCAAATCCATAAACCTGAGCTGGAAACTGAGCCCGATGACCCAAAGCGTAACGATCATGCGCCTGTCTGATACAGACCTGCCTGTAACGCTGCTCAGCTCTGAGGATGCCGAGGGAAGCTTTACCGACAACGGTCTGGAACCAAATCTGGAGTATCAATATCGCTTACTGGCGGATTTTGGTAATGCCAATATCTCCCTGGAAACCGGAGCTACCACCCGGGAACAATGGTTTTTTCTACGCAAACTGGGCTTCCTGATCCTGCTGCTGATGATCTGCATCGCCATTATCTATTACATCCAGGCAGCACGCCGCGGCAAAGAATTCTTCATCCGCCGCATAGCGGGATTGGATAGCATGGAAGAAGCCATCGGTCGCGCCACAGAGAAAGGACGCCCCATCCTCTATGTTCCCGGCATCAGTGATCTGGATGACATCCAAACCATTGCCAGCCTCACCATCCTCAGCCATTTGGCAGAACGCAGTGCGGAATACAACACCGAGCTCATCGTTCCCTGCCGGTTCTCGATGGTGCTTTCCGCTGCCCGCGAAGTGGTGAAAGAAGCCTATATGAAAGCCGGACGCGCGGATGCCTACAAAGCCGACAACGTTTTTTATCTGACCGACGATCAATTTGGCTTCGTGGCAGGCATTGATGGCATCATGATGCGCGAAAAGCCCGCCGCAAACTTCTTCATGGGCTCTTTTTACGCGGAATCCCTGATTTTGGCAGAAACCGGCTTTTCCACCGGCGCAATCCAAACCGCAGGAACCGCCCAGGCGCACCAGCTGCCTTTCTTTGTGGTTAGTTGCGATTACACATTGATCGGTGAAGAGCTCTTTGCCGCCTCCGCGTATCTCTCCAAGGACCCTCAACAACTGGGTAGCTTGAAGGGGCACGACTTCGGTAAACTGGTGGTGATCATCCTGATCTTGCTCGGAGTGATCATGGAAATCCTCGGGATCTCTGTACTGAAGGATTTCATTGCGGGGGCAGCCTCATGAAGAGATCTCTCCCCCTCATTTTCGCTTTTGTAGTTGGTGTGATAGTCCTGCTCTCGGAGTTCATTCCCCACCGTCCTTTCAACCAGATTGTCTCTACTTTGGAACAGTGGTTCATGATCATCTCCGGTTTTGCCATTCTCTTGGGTCAGATCAGCCTGATCCGCATGAACACTCACAAGATCTACCACCGCTTGCCGGATTGGCAGTATCACCTGGCGGGGCTGCTCAGCTTTGCCATGATGCTGATCTTTGGCCTGTTGTGGGGCATGCAGGAGACCCCCGGCTTGTTGGGCTCCGGCGCCGGGATCGCAGCCCAATTGGGCAGCAAACCCTTTGATTACCTGTTTACAAATGCCTATATGCCGCTTTCCGCCACTTTATTTTCCCTGCTGGCCTTTTTTATTGCCTCAGCCGCATACCGGGCCTTCATCATCCGCGGCTTTGAATCCAACTTACTGATGATCACCGCCGTGATCGTGATCATCGGCAGAACCAGCATCGGCACCATGCTTACCGGCTGGCTGCCGGAATCCCTGGAGTTCTGGCACATCCCGAATCTGGCAGATTTCATCATGGAATATCCAAATTCTGCCGCTCAGCGCGCGATCCTGATCTCCGCCGGGCTCGGCATCGTGGGCAGTTCGCTGCGCATCATCCTGGGTATTGAGCGCAGCTATCTGGGAGGTGACAAATGAAGCTCTCCGCATTAGCCGAACGCCGGATTATCTATAGTGTACTGTTTGTCGCTGTGGCTTTGCCCCTCATCTTCCCCATCGGCTGGACTACTGAAGTCTCGGAATACACCCGCATGGCTTACCAACTGATCGAAAGCACTCCGGAGGATAAGGTCGTGATTATCTCTTTTGATTACGATCCTTCCACCATGACCGAGCTGCAACCGATGTCCGAGGCGATGATCGAACACGCTTTCAAGAAGAATCACAAAGTTATCGCCACCGCCTTGTGGCCGATGGGTGTGCAAATGGCGGAGCAAGCCTTTAGCAAAGTACTGCTGGACTATCCGGAGAAGACCCGCGGAGAAGACTTTGTAAACCTTGGCTACAAAGTTGGCGGCATGGTCACCATCCAGGCAATGGGACGCAGCCTGCCGGAAGTGTTTCCCAAAGATACCCAGAACACCCCTTTTGAAGAAATCCCGATGCTGAAGAACGTTCGCCGTTTGAAGGATGTAGCCTATATCAGTTCGCTCTCTAGCGGAGTCCCCGGAATCAAGGAATGGATGATGGTAGCGCGAGACAATTACCAAGTCCCTGTCACCGGTGGTTGCACCGCCGTCAGCGCTCCGGGTTTCTTCCCCTATGTGAACGAGCAACGTCAGCTATATGGCTTGTTGGGCGGCTTGAAAGGCGCCAGTGAGTATGAAAGCCTGATTGGCAGGCTCGGCAGCGCCACGACAAAGATGGATGCCCAGTCCATCGCGCATCTCTTGATCCTGATCTTCATCGCCACGGGCAACATCAAAGCCTACAAAGCAAAAAGGAGGAAGAAGTCATGATCCAGTTTATGAACGTTTTCGGAATCTGGCTTGCCGCATTCTTTACCATCAGTATCTTTAGCTTTTTGTACAAAGACAACCCCTTCTACAAGTTTTCCGAGCAGGTCTTTGTGGGGCTTTCTGCGGCGTATTGGCTGGTCTATATCATCTATTCGATCATGATTCCAAACCTGTTTGCAAAGCTGATTGCGGATTTCTCCGGCAATGCGATCCTGTTGATTCCTGCCACTCTGGGGGTAATGATGCTGATGCGGCTACATCCCAGAACCCAATGGCTCAGTCGCTTTCCGATCGCGATCATGATCGGAACCACTGCCGGGATCTCGATGCTGAGATATATGAAGAGCGACATCCTGGAGCAAGTTACGGCCACCATGATCAATCCCTTTGCCGCACCCGATACCGCCGGTGTGATCGGGAATTTGCTGCTCATCATCGGTACAATCACCGGAGTGTTTTTCTTCTATTTCAGCAAGAAGCAGGATGGCATCTTCAAAGTTCCTTCCAAGATCGGTATCTATTTCCTGATGATCAGCTTCGGAGCTACCTTCGGATACACAGTAATGGCCAGAATTTCGCTTTTAATCGGCAGATTGGAGTTTCTCCTGAAGGACTGGCTGCACATCATTCAATGAGGTAAATATATGTTACAATTACATCAACGCTTTATCCAGACGGCCAAGCGCTTTCCAAACCGCATCGCGGTTTACGACAAAGCCACCATGCAAGACTACACATACTCACGGATGCTGATTGCCAGCTTCATCCTGAAAGAGCATATCGGAAAGATCCGCGGCAAGTATGTTGGCATCCTATTGCCCACGGGAGTTGGCGCGATGCTGACCATCCTGGGCACCTTGATGAAGGGCAAGATCCCCGTAATGATCAACTATGGTACCGGTGCCATCGAGAACTGCCTCTATGCCCGGGAGAAATGCCAGTTCAAGACCATCATCACCAGCAGGAAGCTGCTGGACAAACTCGGCCTCACCGCCATTGATCACATGATCTTTGTGGAAGACATCCTTTCCAGCGTGACCACGCTTGCCAAACTGAAGGCGGCGTTGACATCGAAGCTCCCATTCCCCATTTTGAAGGATTTGGTTCATCATGGCGATCTCAACGAAATCTCGGTGATCCTGTTTACCAGCGGTAGCGAGAAAGAACCCAAAGCCGTTCAGCTTTCGCACCGCAACATATCGCACAACGTAAACGCCTTCCCCACCATGATTGATTTGAACGAGAACGACGTCTTTGCGTCCATCCTGCCGATGTTCCATGTCTTTGGCCTCACCGTGGATTTCTGGCTTCCAGCGCTCATCGGCGCCAGCATGCTTACCTATCCGAACCCTCTGGACTACCGCACAGTGTGCGATTATATCCGGGATTATAAGGTCACCTTTATGGCAGCCACACCGGCTTTCTTCTACGGCTATCTGCAAAAATCCAAGGCCGGAGACTTCAAATCCGTCCGCATCGCCATCGCCGGAGCGGATAAACTGCCAGATAAAGTGTATGAAGGTTTCCTGCGCAAGCATGATCTAAAGGTCTATGAGGGCTATGGTACCACCGAGACCAGCCCGGTAATATCCACTTGCTTTCCCGGGTCTCACAAGCCTGGCAGCATCGGACGCCCCATCCCCAACACCCAGGTGCGTCTTTTGGATATCCATACCGATAAAATCTTAGGCGCCAATCAAGAAGGCAAGGTATTTGTAAAAGGGGATCTGGTGATGGAAGGCTATTTGCACGATCTGGAGGAGACCTCGCTCCGGATTCACAACGGCTGGTACGATACCGGGGATATCGGCATGTTCGACGACGACGGATTCCTGTACCATAAGGGCAGGCTGAAGCGCTTTGTAAAAGTAGGCGGCGAAATGGTCTCTCTGGTGAAGGTGGAAGAATACCTCAGCGAGCTGCTCCCGGACAACGTGATCTGCTGCGTGGTGGATGTTCCGAACCCCACCAAAGGCGCGGATGTAGTTGCGGCAGTAGCCAATGGTGATTTCGACATGCACAAGGTACTGAAACAATTGAAGAAAGAACTGCCTTCGATCGCCATTCCCAAACAGTTTTATGTGATCGAAGACATCCCCATGATGGCAAGCGGCAAAGTGAACTTCCGGGAAGTGGAAAAGATCTGCCGGGAAAAGAACGAGAAGATTAAAGACTGATGCAGATTACTGACCTCAAACATCCGATTCATCAGAACATGCTCAAGAAGATCGCGGAAATCTCCCGCCTCATCCACAGCTATGGTTGGGCGGAAGCTAACGCCGGAAACCTGAGCATTGAAGTAACCGAAATGATTAAACAATATATGTTCACCGAACATAGATGGTTCATCGTTACCCGTACCGGCAGCAGATACCGCCAGACAGCCCTTAGCCCAATCGAGAATCTGGTTTTAGTTGCCTGCTCCGAAACCGAGGATAACTTCTTCCCCGAGGACGCAAAACCCACCATGGAGTGGACCAGCCACCGCTGTTTACAGATGGCGCATGACCGCTTCAAGATCATCCTGCATACTCATCCCGCAGAAATTATTGCGCTCTCAAACTTGCCCATCGCGAACGACACACAGCAGCTGAACCAGGTCTTGAGTGAGTTGCTGCCGGAACTACCCCTTTATCTCCCGGAAGGAATCGCAATCGCCCCCAGAGCTGCCCCGGGCTCACAAGAGCTGTGCGCTGCCAGTAGCATTGCCCTCACAAACCAAAAAGCTCTGATCTGGTCTGGTCACGGTCTCTTGGCATTTGCCAACGATCCGGACGAAGCTCTGGACTATCTGGAGATAGTCAGCAAAGCGGCAAGAGTGTATTTCCTAAACAAAGATATTCTATAGACGAGGATCCATCCCTCCCCATACACGGATGCTATCCCGCTGCTTTTGAGCTTGGAATAACTCCATTTAAAGCCCTTATCGTGCTGTGACCATAGCTTTATAACAGCTTTAGATCAGCTTGGCGATGCTTTTGGGGAAAAAGCTTAGGAAAAGCCTGCTGTGGCATATTGGCGAAACAGAGACTGCTCAATCGACCAGAACCATTCACCAAATAGAAATTTTCGACCTCTGGTAGATACCTTTGCCTCAAAGCCCCTTACGACCTCACATAGACCTCCCGAAGAGTTCCTGAGCCCCGTTCGGGTACTCTTCGGGAGGACCATGTGGAGCTTTCAGGGAAAAAGCACCCGATCAATCAACTCTGTCCCCAAGGGGCTGAGGTTGTTGACAAAGTCCGTGGATTTTGCTTACATTAGGATATGAAGATAATCCCAAGCTCTCATAGTATTGGATTCATTATCAAACGCAACATTTCTATCATGAGTTAAGTCCCAGCGGGACTTTATTTTAGATAGACTTTAGCTTAACATAAAACTGATTCGAGTCCTGTAGGGACGACATAATCTTAACAGCCCAAACAAAAAGATGTTATGCCGTCCCTACAGGACTCTATTAATATATATAACAATGCATTATCTATTTAAAATGCCATCACTACGGGATTCAGTAATCAATGACGCAGATGTTTGAATCTTGTGATTATGGGCTTTGTCAACAGTCTGAAGCGGCTGGAAGGCACTTCTACATTCAAGCGGCGGGACGGCGCTTCTACCTTAAGCGGCTGGAAGGCGCTTCTACTCTTCTGCGTTGATGGCTCGCTTTTCTCGAAAATGGCTAGCATGGCTAGGCAAAATCCCTAATGTATACTCTATTATATTATGACAAGCCATTGGGAGCAACAATATAGGTTTATGCTAGCCATGCTAGCCACGCTAACCCAAAATGGGCGCTATTTGCTATCAGAAGCCAGGACTACCAATGGGGAATGCGTTCAATGCAAAATCAAAGGAAGCATATTGGTTGAGATAATTCTGAATAGCTAGCTTACCTCCTAATGCCCCCTCCCCCTGATCTCACGACCTCAGCTCGTGTAATCCCGATTCAGCTCGGTAGGCAGCATCTCATAACCAACAAAACTCAAGTGCTTCTCCTTTGCATTTTTGGTGAGACCTTGTAAGTTTTTAAGATTTTTGAATAACAGCTTTGCCCTGCATTTCGCTTTCCGCTTGACATCCATCCCCAGAGATTAAGACTGTCCCGATGCTGTGGAGAGTGTGATATGAACAACAGAGAGAAGCACAAAGGAGCAAGAAATGAACTTTGACGACATCAAGCTGCGTGCCAAGGAGATTATGGCCCCTCAGATAGGGAATCTGATCCTGGTGTTTTTGATATACAACCTGATCCTATCAGGTATCAGCTCTTTTTCATTGGGCTTTGCCTGGGTTCTGATCTATGGTCCTTTGAGCGTGGGCACTGCTGGCGTTCTGCTCAAATTGGATAGAGGAGAGACCTTCACGATTGATGAGATGTTCTCCGGCTTCAACGACTTCGGTAAAAACCTCCTGGCAGGAGTTTTGATTTCCTTTTATACGCTGTTGTGGAGTTTATTGCTCTTCGTTCCCGGAATCATGGCCATGCTAAGCTACAGCATGACCTTCTACATCTTGAAGGAAAACCCTGAACTGAGTGCGGAGGCTGCAATCACAGCCAGCAAGAATCTGATGATGGGGCACAAATGGGAACTCTTTGGGCTGGTTGCCAGCTTCCTGGGCTGGTGGCTGCTGTCCATCGTAACCTTTGGCTTGGCACTGATTTATGTGATGCCATACTTCAATAGCGCGCTTACCATCTATTATCAAACCTTGAAACACAGCAAAAACATCTCATTATAAGCGCGGGTAATGCCCAAGCATCAGTATTGCATAACCGTGATCACATAAATTAAACTAAGTATAGAGGAATCTGAGTGGAAGAAAACAAAGTAATCTACCAAATGACCGGTGTCGGTAAAGTTGTGGATGGCAACAAGTACATCCTGAAAGATATTTATCTCGGCTATTATTATGGAGCCAAGATTGGCGTGGTGGGGCTGAATGGCTCCGGCAAGAGCACTCTGCTGAAAATCATGGCAGGCTTGGATACGGACTTCATCGGCCAGGTGGCGATGAGTAAAGGCTATAGCATCGGCTATCTGGAGCAAGATCCGCAATTGGATCCGGACAAAACCGTATTGGAGATTGTGCAGGAAGCGGTCAAAGAGACAATCGCTCTGCTCGCGCGCTTTGAAGAGATCAACAATCGCTTCATGGAAGACCTGGATGATGATGCCATGAATGCACTTTTGGCGGAGCAAGGCGAAGTGCAGGACAAACTGGATGCGGCAAATGCCTGGGATCTGGATAGCAGATTGGAGCTGGCGATGGATGCTCTGCGCTGTCCGCCGGCGGATCTTCCGATAAAAGTGATCAGTGGTGGCGAAAAACGCCGCGTGTCTTTGTGCAGATTGTTGCTGCAAGCACCGGATATCCTGCTGCTGGACGAACCTACCAACCATCTGGATGCCGAGACCATCCTCTGGCTGGAACACCATCTGAAGCGGTATCCCGGCACTGTAATCGCCATCACTCATGATCGCTACTTTTTGGATAACGTGGCAAATTGGATCCTGGAACTCGACCGGGGTGAAGGATTCCCGTATCAAGGCAACTATTCTTCCTGGCTGGAGCAAAAACAAGCGCGGATGGCTCAAGAGCAAAAAGCCGATAAACGGCGCCAGAGAGCTCTGGCGGATGAACTGGAATGGATTCGCAGTAGCCCCAAGGCCAGACAAGCCAAGAGCAAAGCCCGCATCCAAAACTTCGAAAAGCTGTCTGAACAGAAATTTGAACGCGAACGCAGCACCGAAGAGCTGCCGATCTTCCCGGGGCCAAAGCTGGGGAACAAGGTCATCATTGCCAAAGGCGTATCCAAAGGCTATGATGAAAAGCTGCTCTACGAAAACCTGGAGTTCATTCTCCCGGCTGGTGGCATTGTGGGCGTCATCGGACCCAATGGAGCCGGAAAAACTACCCTGTTCGAGATGATCGTGGGCAACATTGCTCCCGATAGCGGGCACTTTGAGCTTGGGGAAACGGTGAAGCTTTCCTATGTGGATCAGGTTAGAATGATGAATTCCGAGCAAACCTTGCTGGACCTGATCGGCCAAGGACGTGATGTGCTGACCATCGGAGACCGCGAAATCAAGGTACGCGAGTACATCGGTAAGTTCAATTTCTCCAGCAAAGAACACATTAAACCCGTGAATATCCTGAGTGGTGGAGAAAAGAACCGCGCCTATCTAGCGCTTACCCTCCAGGCAGGGGGCAATGTATTGCTGCTGGATGAACCCACAAATGACCTGGATGTTTACACTATCCACGCCCTCGAAGAAGCCCTGCTCTCGTTTGCTGGTTGCGCGGTGGTGATCAGTCACGACCGCTACTTCCTGGATCGGGTGTGCACGCATATCCTATCCTTCGAAGGAGATAGCCAGGTGAAGTGGTTTGAAGGGAACTTCAGCGATTACGAAGAGAACAAAGTGATGCGCCTGGGTGAAAAGGCGGTGCTACCAAAGCGGATCACATATCGGAAACTAACCCGGGATTAGCTTTAGACGTTCTGTTATTGGTTCACTGCGCGCTGGAACCCGCGGGCATCTTAGCACTCCACAAGTCGGACTGCTAATTTTCTGCTTGACAGATTGGCCAGTGTGACTATTTTATCCTCAAACTGATTACTAATTTTAAGGAGTTTATGAGCATGCCTACTAAAAAACGAGAAACCGGATCCCTGAGCATCCATACCGAGAACATCTTCCCCATCATCAAGAAATGGCTGTATTCTCAGCACGATATCTTCTTGCGGGAGCTTGTCTCCAACGCGGTGGATGCCATATCCAAACGCAAATATGCCGATCCCGATTTCAAGCAGGAAGACATGAAGATCGAGATCAAGCTGGATAAAAGCAAGAAAACCCTGCAAGTTATCGACACCGGCATCGGGATGACCGAAGATGAGATCCGCAAATACATCAACCAGATCGCGTTCTCCGGAGCGGAGGAATTTGTGAATAAGTTCAAAGACGTTCAGACAAATATCATCGGTCACTTCGGGCTGGGCTTCTATTCCTCATTCATGGTTTCAGACAAGGTGACCATCGATTCCCTATCTGTAACAGAAGGCAGCAAGGCGGCTTTTTGGGAATGTGACGGCACCACCGAATACAGCATGAGCGAAGGCAAACGCAAGGAAGTGGGAACCACTATTACATTGCACTTTAACGAAGATTCCAAGGATTACTCCGAAGACAGCAAGATCCGGGAAATCCTGGAGCGCTATTGCAACTTCATGCCGATTCCTATCATGTTTGATGGCAAACAGATCAACCAGACCGAAGCGCTGTGGAACCGCTTGCCCAAAGACGTTACTCGGGAAGAGTACATCAAGTTCTATCAGGATGTATTCCACGACTATAAAGAACCCGTGTTCTGGATACATTTGAATGTGGATTTCCCCTTCAACCTGAAGGGCATCCTGTATTTCCCCAAACTGCGCAATGAACCTGAATTCTTCAAAGGTGAAGTAAAGCTCTTCTGCAACAACGTCTTTGTGGCAGATAACCTGGAAGATCTGATCCCGGAGTTCCTGCTGCTGCTCAAAGGCGGGATCGATATTCCGGATATCCCGCTCAACGTCTCGCGCAGTTTCCTGCAGAACGACAGTCAGGTACAGAAGATATCCAAATATATTATCAAAAAGGTAGCCGACCACTTCAACGCTACTTTCAAAGAAGACCGCAAGAAGTATGAAGAGTATTGGGAAGACATCAACACCTTCATCAAATTCGGAATGCTGAAGGAAGACGAGTTCTTTGACTCCATGAAGGACATTGCCATCTTCAAATCCGCCAGCGGCGACTACCTGACGGTGGAAGACTATAAACAGCGCAATGCAGCCAACAGTGAAGGAAACACCCGCGTGTGGTACGCTGCCAGCGAGGATACCCAGGTCAGCTATCTGAACCTGATGAAGGAACAAGGCATCGAAGTGATCTTCCAGAATACCCCTCTGGACATCCACCTCTTCCAAAAACTGGAAAGCAAGCTGGATAAGGTGGAGTTCATCCGCGTGGATAGCGAAGTTAACGACCTTCTGGTAAACACTCAGAGCAGCATGCCGGATTCCGACAAAGCGCGGCTTAAAAAGGTCTTCTACCGTGCTCTGGATCAGAAGCAGGAAGCCTCTTTCAGCGCGGAGAGCTTAAAGGAATTCTTCAAGAAACACGGCAGCGCGGCCACCCTGTTGAGCCCGTTTCAAGTGCAGAAGGACGAGCAAACCCTGATTGACCTCCTGGCCTTGCCGGAGGAAGTGGTGGCAGAACTCGGCGCAGAGGCCATGGAAGAACTGCAAAACCATGCTTACTCCGAGCTGAAAGTAGAAGTAAAGAACCTGAAGACCAAAGAGATTCCCGGGATGATCGTCTTCAGCGAGTTCATGCGCCGTTGGCACGATATGGACCTAAGCCAGCGAATGGGCGGCGGAAGCGATATGCTGAAGCACCATAGCCTGGTGGTGAATACTCAGAACCCCGTGATCCAGAAAATCCTGGAGATGGATAAACAAGGCAAAGAGGAAGAAGTCAAGACCCTCTGCGGTTACATCCACGATCTCTCGCTGCTGGAGCAAAAAGCCTTCAGCGGAGATGAGCTGAAAGCCTTTATCGGCAAAGCCAACAAGGTGCTATCCTACTTATAATACATTATAACCAGACAGACAAAGCCCCGGCATCAAACCGGGGCTTTCTTTATATATGGATAATTCTTTACAGAAGCTCGATCACCAGGAACTTTTGTTTGCGGAAGTTCTCTTTATCGGTCACAGTGAGTACATACTCACCATCCACTTTCTCCACATTGTAGGTTGTGGCGATGTGGTTTGAAAGGATGCTATAGCCCTTGTTGGTGATCTTGAAAGTGATCTGTTGGCTATCCTGCAGATTGATCTCAGTAAATTTCTCGGTGGCGATCTTTTTATTTATCGTAGTTACTCTGCCAATGCCCAGGATTCCGCCCTTGCGGTCGATAATTCCCTGATCCATAAGCTGTTTGCGGGTGCCGACTACGTAGTAGATAGTATCAGCTTCACGTTCGGCATCGATCAGAGCCTGATCCCGTTCGGCAATGGTTTGCTCGCGTTCTGCTATTGCCATTTGGCTCAATCTGCGTTCTGCTTCGATGGTTTCGTCCATAATTCCCAGACGATCCTGGAGCTCGGACATGATGCGTTCTTTATCGTCCAGGGAAGCTTTCAGGCGGTTAACCATATCCTGCACACCGCGCAATTGGGTTCTGGAATTGGCCAGTTGCCCCTCAAGCTGAGCGATCTTCTTCTTATCTGCTTCGATTTGGTCGCGCATGTTTGCGATGGAGGTGATGATGCGGTCACGTCTGTCCGCGGGAGAGGCATTCGGAATCTCTCCTTGAGTAAAGAGTTGCCCGGTAAGATCCTGATCCAGAGATTGCAGACTTTCCTGGATCTCACTGATGGTTGCCGTGGATGATTCATAGAGGCTTTGCAGGTCTTCATTACTCTTGATTAGAGCTTTATTCTCTTTGGCAGCATTCATCCAAACGATGCCAAAAACAATGGCCAGAGCGGCCAGGATTACGATTATTATGATTTGTGCTATTTTCATACTTGACTCCTATCGCGATATTTTGTAAGCGTCATTTCCATGATACACTGTTTTTGTGTCAAGATAAATACGTAATTGGATGAATGATGAAATACAACTTTTTGGCAGCCTGGGTGAGCGAGTTCCAGGGCTTCATTGGCAATCTGGATAAGATAAGCATTTTTGAGAACACGATGTATCTCTGCCTGATCAAAAGCTCGCCGCTGGTGATCGTGCTGAGTCCGCAGGATAGTTTCATATACAAACAGCAAGAGCCCGCGATCCCAAAGGCTGCGCATGAGATTTGGACACAACTGCGGGGAGTAGCCATCACCGGGATCAGCATCCGGGATAACGATCGCATCATCAGCATCCACCTGATGCAAAAAGATATCTATGGAGAGCGAAAAGAGCTTGATCTGGTCTGCGAATTGATGCCCCCCAAACCAAATGTGATTTTGGTAAAACATGAGAGCCGCCTGGTTCTGGACGCTCTGCTGAAGTACTCGCTGGCGGATAACCCGATGCGCATGGTCTTGGTGAACCAAGCCTACTATCCCCCTCAGACAAGTTTTGAGCCGGAGCAGAACCAGAGCATTGAGATCCCGGAACACTACCAGACTAGCAGCCTGAACGAGTACTTTCGGCAAAGGCATCAGCAGATATTATTGCCCAAAGACGCGAAATCCAATACAGAAAGCAAAATTCGGCTGTTACAGAAAGAAATCAAGCGGCTGAATAAAAAGCTGAGACTTCAAGAGCAGGACATGGAAAACGCGCTTAAGATGGATTATTATCAGGCTTGCGCGGAGGCTATAAAACCAAACATGCATCAGATTGAACCCGGGCAGACGGAACTGGTGGCCACTAACTATCTGGATCCGGCAATGGCTGAAATCCGGATTCCCTTGCTTGCGGACAAGAGTCCCCACCAAAATCTGCAGTTTTACCTCAAGAAATACCACAAAGCCAAAAACGGCAAGAGCATCATCGAGATCAATATCAACCGCACAAGGGGCGAGATTGAGGCCATCCAAAAGCTGGTGCTGCGCCTGGAGCATCGTGAAGATCTTGATCTGGACATGCGGGACAAAAGCGGAAACATCAGCCACAAGATCAACCAGCTCGACCGCATTCTGCAGTTAAAGATCAGTGATGGCTGGCACATCTACATCGGACGCAAGGCCAAAGAGAACGATTTCATCAGCACCAAGGTCGGAAAGGCGCAGGATTGGTGGTTTCACAGCCGCATCTACCGGGGAGCGCATGTGCTGCTGAAAAACCACCGCAAACAGGAGCCCCCGGCGGAGCTGGTGCGTGCCTGTTGTGCCCTTGCCGCGTGGTATTCCCAGGCAAAGTTCTCGATCAACGTACCGGTGGATTATACCCAAATCCGCTATGTGCGCAAGCCCAAAGGCAGCGCCGCCGGCTTTGTAACATATTCGAATTACAAGACATTCTTTGCCAACCCCAAGGACATCCGTGCCGTCAGAGAGGAACTGGGCTTGTGATCAAGACTCACGGGATCATCATCGGGATCATCCCCTATTCCGAAAGCAGCCTGATCCTGAAGGTTCAAAGCCGGGATATTGCCCATGTCTCTATCATTGCCAAAGGCTGGCGCAAGAAACCGGATCCGCTTTTACGCTTCTGTGAATATGAATTCGGCCTGTTTGAACCCAAAGAAGAAGGGCTCTATCTATTGAAAGAAGCAGACTTGCTGCAAGACTATTCGCGCTATCCTACGACTTCCACCTGGGCAGCTGCTGAAGCGGGAGCGGAATTGATCTCCAAAATCCTGATCCCGGCAAGCGAGGCACAACTCTATTATGAGATTCTGCAGAAGTACCTGGTCTATCTGCAGAAACTGGAGACAAACGGCATCCTGATCTTCTGGCGCTTGTTTATGCGCCTGCTGAAGCTTATGGGGATTGAACCGGATCTCTCAAGCTGCGGAATGTGTGGCGAGCCAGCCCCGGCTTACGCCTTCAACGGCAGTGCCGAGATCATCTGCCGGGACTGCTATGTAGCATTGAACAACCGCGAGCAGTATTACGCACTATCCCGAAAAGCCCGCGACATTCTTGCTCTATTGCCGGAGATCGGAATGCATCTTTGTGAAGCGGAACCCAGCCAAGAGGTTGTAGGAGAGTTAAACCGATTATTTCTCGCATATTATACAGCACATCAAAAACAAACGCCCAAGCTTAAGAGCCTGAGCGTATTAAGTCAGTTTTACAATTAGCTTAGAAAGGTTCGAAGCTGTTTGCTTCCCAATAATATCTTTCAGCATCCTTTTGAATATCCACCAGTTCTTCGTAGTGTTTCATCTCCCACTTTGCCAACATGGCGAAGAAAGATTTCAGGGTCAGGATATCGGTCTCGGTTTCGCATTTTCGATAGTGATCAATCGCGTCCTTTTCCAAGAGCAGGGCGGTCGAGATTGCGGAAAACAGAGCTTGATCCTCCCCGATGCGGCGAATGAAGGAATCCGAGAAAATGCTCTTTTCCAGATTCTCGGCAGCCAGTTTATCGGAAAGATCCGCAGGCTGCAAATCGTTTGTAAGCTGTTGATAATAATCCAAAAGGTAGTTATAATGCCTGCGTTCTTCTTCTCTGCGTTCCACAAAGAAGCTTTTCACTTCATGGTCGCTGCTCTTATCCGCGGCATTTTGATACAGACTAACGCTATCCATCTCGCCTTGCATGGCTTTTTTAATTGAATTGATCAGATGTTCTTTGATTGCCATCATATCCTCTCATGTTGTTTTAATAGATAGCTTAATCGCTTTTGGTAATTAGGGCAATGCAAAATTCCACCCCTCGAAATCTCCTCCAACTCAGAATCCTTGATTTGCCCTGCTATGTAGCTTTCTTTCCACAGCATGTTAGTTCGATTGGTAGGGGCAATATGAAGCTGGTTTTGTGCTGTTATCGTGCAGTACTCACACGATGAACACAGCTTGAAAACAGCTTCAGCTCAAGGTAAGAAACTATGCCGTGAGCGCGCAAGCATCACAATCCGGCATTTCAAGCGGCTGAAGATTCAGCCTAACATTTACATGTACAGGATATTAGGCTATTGATTTACAATGTAAACAAATCTTTGGTATTGACACAGTATGTAGGCTTTGATTATATTGTAACAAATGAAAACAAGGAAAATCTGTGTATGTTTGAAAGAATCCTGAAGCAGCAGATGATGAATCGGGTGCTATATTCCCTCATCCCGGTTTTGCTCTTCGCCGTATATCTCTTTGGCCTTAGGGTACTGGCAGTGGTGGCTGTAGCGAACATAGCCGCATTCTTCAGTGAGTACCTATTTGTGAAGAACAAAAAGCCTGGGAAGGTATCCATGGCAGCTTTCGTGACCGGCACTTTGGTCGCGCTTACCCTACCACCCACCATCCCCTTGTGGATTTCCGCGCTTGCCGCGGTGATCTCGATCGTGTTTGGTAAAATGGTTTTTGGCGGCTTTGGGACCAACATCTTCAATCCCGCGATCCTGGGACGCACATTCGTGTATATCTCCTTCCCAAATCAGATGACAATCTCGTGGTTAAAACCATACCTTCTGAAGGATTTTCCCGGAGGATTGGTGCGCTGGACAGCGGATAGCTCGATGCAAACCGGGGCCACTGTGCTAAACAGCTTCCGCGCCAGCGGCGAAGCGATCTATTCTTTTACCGATGTTTTCACCGGGTTTATCTCCGGCTCCGCGGGAGAGACTTCTGCAGGGCTCATCATTCTGGCAGGCATCTATTTGATCTTCACCAAGACCGCGAAATGGCAACCAATGCTGGCTACGCTTGTCTCTCTGACGGCTTTCAGCTGGATCTTTTATCCCGCGGTGAATCCGCTTTATTTCTTGCTTTCCGGCGGGGCTATGTTTGGCATTGTGTACATGGTGACCGATCCTGTATCTTGCCCCAAAGGCAACTGGGGAATCTGGATATACGGCTTGCTGATCGGCTTTTTGACCGTGTTCATTCGGCGCTACTCGCTTTTTGCTGAGGGCTTTATGTTTGCCCTGCTGTTGACTAATGCCTTCATGCCGCTCATCGAATACGGACTGGAAAAAGTAGGGAAAAAATGAAGGACAGCTTCCTCTTCCCCATCGTCTTCATGTTGATCATGGTGATCATCTTCGCGGGTATCCTGAGCGTTATGTATCGCATGAGCGAACCCAAGATTGAAGCCTATCAAGTGGAAACATATCAAAAACGCATCCTGAGCACCGTGGCGAAGAAAATCGCTGAGGCTGAAGGCAGCAGCGTTGATGATGTTATGAGCCAGTACCCGGATACTTTCACCAAACATGTGCGGCAAATCGACAACCCGCAGTTTGAGCGAAGCGCTTTCCGGGCAGTGGTGGGCGACAGCACCGTGGCGTATTGCTTCGAAATCGGCGGCAAAGGCTTGTGGGGAACCATGCAAGCCCTGATTTCAACGGACACTGAGTTCAGAACCATTTTGGACTTCACGATCGTGAACCAAATGGAAACCCCCGGCCTGGGTGCGCGCATCGAGGAAGACTGGTTTCTGGCACAATTCAGAGACCGGCTGTTTGTGGTAAACCCGGAATCGAATGAAGATGTGACCATGAAATACGAGTTTATCGCCGAGACTCAGAGCCCGGAAAACGAAGCTCAATTGAGGCGCGTAACCGGTGCGACGATCACCTCAGATTCCGTGATCAAGATGCTGCGGGACGAGATCAACTATATTTACAACTTTGTGCGGAAAAACAGCTTATGAACAAGAAAGAAATTTTTGTAAACGCGGCCTTCAAAGAGAACTCCATCTGGAGACAAATCTTGGGAATCTGCTCCGCTCTGGCTGTGACAAATCTAATGTTGAACAGCCTGATCATGGGGCTTGGCGTGATCTTCGTTTTGGCTTTGGCAAACTTCACCATCTCAATTATTCGCAACTGGACTCCCAGAAGTGTGCGGATGATGGTTCAGACCCTGATCATCGCATCCTATGTGATCATCGTGGATGTGTTTCTGAAAGCCAATATGCCGGAAATCAGCAAACAATTGGGACCCTACGTGGGCTTGATCATCACAAACTGCATCCTGATGGGGCGCGCGGAGGCATTCGCATCCCAAAACGGTCCGCTGGACTCCATGATAGATGGGATCGGGGCGGGATTGGGCTATACGATCGTGCTTTTGGCGATTTCTTTCATCCGGGAGCTATTCGGCTTTGGGACCATCTTTGGCTTGCAAGTACTGGGCTCTTGGTGGACAAACTGGAGCATCATGGTCATGGCGCCCAGCGCGTTCTTCCTGCTTGCAATATTCATCTGGATTATCAACACTCATTACTATAAGGCGAAAGCATAATGGATATCAACGCATTTGTATTATTCTGGGCAGCAATCTTTACCAGTAACATTCTGCTGACAAACTTTCTGGGGATGTGCTCGTACCTTTCTGTGTCCCGAGAGCTGGAGTCCGCTCTGGGTTTGGGCACTGCCGTGATCATTGTGCTGACGGTTACTTCCGCGCTTAACTGGGTGGTTTACCACTATCTGCTGGTGCCGTTTGGGATCGTTTATCTGCAGTTCATCGTCTTCATCATCGTGATCGCAGCATTTGTCCAGTTTCTGGAGCTTTTGATCGAACGCTACGCGCCCGCGCTGTACTACACTTTGGGCATCTTTTTACCTCTGATAACCGTGAACTGCGCCATATTCGGCGTTAGTCTGTTTATGGTGATCAGGGATTACAATTTCATTCAATCCGTTGCCTTCGGAGCGGGTAGCGGCATCGGCTGGCTGTTGGCCATCATGATGCTCGCGGGAATCCGCAGAAAGCTGAAAGAGAAGCTGGTGCCCATTGGCTTACGGGGAGCCGGGATCAGCCTGATCATCACCGGAATTATGGCACTCGGCTTTGTCGGTTTCTCCGGCATTGTGCAGATTCAGTAGGGGTAAAAGATGTTAGCAAGAATACTGTTTGACATTGCCCTGATGAGTGCTATCGGTGTGACTCTGGCGCTGATCATGGTGATCGCTCAACGCTGGCTGAGCAATTATGGCGAGGTGACCGTAAACATCAATGGTAAGCGTGACCTGAAGGTGAAGGGTGGCAATAGCCTGTTGGCAACCCTTAGCGACAGCCAGATCTTCATTCCCTCAGCCTGTGGTGGCAGAGGCTCTTGCGGTGCCTGCAAATGCCAGGTTCATGAGGGTGGGGGTCCGCTTCTGCCCACCGAGCGACCGCTGCTGAGCAAACCCGAACAAGCCGATAACATCCGCCTGGCGTGTCAGATCAAAGTGAAAAGCGATATCAAAATCCAGATTCCGGAAGAAATCTTCAATATCCGCAGATTCCCTTCGGTTATCGAGGAAATCATCGATTATACCTACGACATTAAGGGTATCACATTTAAACTTCAGGATGGCGTGACCATCGATTTTAAGGCCGGACAATATGTCCAACTGGAAACAATGCCCTATGGAAAAGTGAAACAGAAGGTAGTGCGCGCATACTCCATTTCATCAAAACCGGAGATCAATGACCGCATCCAGCTCATTATCCGCTTGGTTCCGGAAGGAATCTGCAGTACCTGGGTACACAAGTTTCTACAAGTAGGCGACAAAGTCAATTTCACCGGGCCCTATGGGGATTTCTATCTGCGTGATACCGAAGCGGATATCCTCTTTGTGGCAGGTGGTTCAGGAAAAGCACCGATCAAATCTATGCTGGAACACTTACAGGAGGTAGGCACAAATCGAAAAATGACTTACTTCTTTGGAGCCCGAACGACCAAGGATCTATATCTGAGCGAAGAGTTTCGGAATTTCGAGAATGTATTTGACGATTTTTTGTATGTACCCGTGTTATCCCATCCTTCTGCGGAAGAGAATTGGGATGGCAGGACGGGTTTTGTGATGCCCTATTTCAAAGAAGCGATCAGGGACCCCCAAAACACTGAAGCATATCTTTGTGGAAGCCCGGGGATGATCTCTGCAGTAACCAAATCGCTAATTGAGCACGGCATCCCGGAAGACAAAATCTATTTTGATAGTTTTGGGTGATATTATGAAAAGAACACCACAAGAAACCCGGATCATGGCCAAAATGCAGCCCGGAGTAATTACCTACGGCGGCTTTTTGGGTACGGATAAAAGAGATTTCACACAGATAATAGCCGATGATGAGAAGACGCTGGAGAACGCCGGTAAGACTGCGGAAGAGATTGCCAATCGCCTTGAATACTTTCAGCAGCTCAGCTTCGACGCCTTCGAGACCAGCACCGTAGTGGAAGATAAATATGAAGTGGAAACAGAAGTTGTGCGTGGGTACCTCCCCTGTCCCTTCAACCATCAGGGTATTTACCGCAAAAGCTATACCACCATAACCAACCTCAACAGCGGAAAAAGCTTCATCTTTTCCGCGTTGAATATCCACCTCATCCGCGCTCACCACTTCTTTGAAGGCAAGAAATCGCACTTCCGGCTGGAACCCGATGAACTTGCCCGGGAGCTGTTTTAGAAAATAATCATTGACTATTACTGGGCTTCGCCAAACTTGGCACTCTCGTATGATATTTTAGATTAATGAATATAAGGAGTTCCCAATGGCGAAGAATAATCGTGGTAAAACTCTTAGAAGTTTACCGTTTCATGCTCGTGGTATATGCCCGCATTGCCAACGTACCGGTGTGAAACTGATGTATGAAGTAAAAGCCGGTGAGAAGACCATCAAGGTCTGCAAAGTTTGCAAAAGCACCCCGGCAGAAAAGCTTACGGCATAAAATTGCCAGGCAAGTTTGGGAGAGCGCTGCTCTCCCTTTCTTATAGCAGGTAGCATTTGAGAGCAATCAAAGAACTTGGACAGCACTTCCTCACAGATCCCGCAATCGCCTCCGGCATAGCTGATCTGGGAGAGATTATCCCGGGAGAAAGGGTTTGGGAAGTGGGTCCGGGACCGGGAATCCTAAGCGCGGAGATCCTCTCGCGGGAAGCCCGGCTTGAAGCATTTGAACTGGATCGGCGCATGGTCGCTCTCCTGCAGGAACGCTTTGGCACCAAGATCGACCTCATCCTTACCGATATCCTGAAACTAAACTGGACCCGGCAAATTGAGCTGGGCAGCAGCCCCCTGAAGATGATCGCAAATATTCCCTATCAAATCACTTCTCCCCTACTCTATATGATTCAGGAGCATCATCAGCACTTCCCTCATGTTGTGCTGATGGTTCAGAAAGAAGTGGCATTGAGGCTTTCAGCGAAACCCGGAGTCAAGGACTATGGTCCGCTAACAATCAAGCTGGGACTATGCTACGACATCCGCACTGCGTTCATGGTCGGCCGGGAATCCTTTGCCCCGATTCCGAAAGTGGATTCTGCCGTGATCGTGATGCGCGTCCGCAAGGACAGCCCCGTGATTGCCAATCCGGAGAGCTTTGCCAAGGTACTCACCGCAGCCTTTGCGCACCGCAGAAAAACCCTTAGAAACAACCTCTTGCCGCTTGTCGGCAGGATCAAACTACAGGATCTTGAGCAAATATCCGGCATAGATTTCAGCCGCCGTGCGGAGACTCTTGATGAGACGGAATTTATTCGTCTTGGCGATCTCGTTTCTGCTCTTTAGCACAACTCTGCAAGCGCAATCCCGAGGCATTGAATTTTACCATTATAACAGCGATAACATCCGGATTTTGGAATCCATCCTGCAATATAACATCAGCCCCCATGCTCAAACTACTGTGAGCATTCTGGGTCAAAGCTCCTGGGAAGATCGCCTGAACTTCAATCAGGAGACCCGCAGATCACTGTTGGGCAGCAAAATCGGCTATCTTGGCAGACACTTCCAACATACGCTGATGATGGACTACGATTCCTATTTCGACTCCAGCGATCTGGAACCTTCCGCATATATCAACAAAAACGGAGATGTTGGCTACCAGTTGTATTGGTCTCCGGTGGATAGCCTGATCATGGCGGTGGAAGCACATGGATTGATCCGCAATGAACAGGACCGCTATCTGCAGGACAACTTCCGGTCCAGCGACGGCTTGCAGTTCATCTCAAATGCCTCATATCGCTATGACGCGGATTTTTTTTCGGCCGGGATCAGGGCGAACGCCAATCGTAAAAACATGAATTGGGAATCCTATCGAGATCTGGGAACTCAGGCTGAGCTCAGCGCACAAACGCAAAACCTGTATTGGGAGAGCAGCTTCAGCCTCAACCGGCGTATCGACGATATATTCAACCTGGTTCAGGATTTTAGCGATTCCCGCAGCTCTTATGTCAAGCAAGACGAGCAAATGCGCAGTAGCCTGAACGTGAATGGATTGTTGGAATATTTTCCGCACCCCGCGCTTAGCATCAGTCTCTCGGAAAACTATAACGAGCGCCGCACCAAACTGAAAGAAAACACCATCCGCAATAACGGTGAGTTCTTCAACAATCTGAACCTGGGTCTCAGTTATGATCTCCTGCCGGGCCTTAACATGAGCCTGATCAGCTCGCATATATTCTCGATCAAAGACTTCAGCATCGCCCAAAATACCCGGCACATCGAAAACAGGAATTTGAGCGCAAGCTCAGGCTGGGAATACAGCCCCTACGACTCTCTCTTTGCCGGCGTGGGCATCAGCCTTCAGCGCACAAGCTTTCCTGCAAATGATAGCTGGGATAACGACCTGCGCAGCCGGCAACTCCGCCTCGGGTGGAAACACTATATCCGGGAGTATGTCCGGCTTTCAAACCGCTTTACCTATTCGATCCGCGAAGATGTGTATATGAACTCCCTGCTTTCCGCAAACAATCACAACCTGGAAAGCTATGGCTTTCAACCGGAAGCAGCAATCCTGCTGGGTGATAGAGTGGCATTTATCCAGAGCTACCAGATCCGGACAGATTATACTCAGTATCACTTCCAAAAACAACGGACGGATAAGCTATATCGTCTCTTAGCCTGCCAGTTTAATCTAGTCTTCGATAGCTTTCCTTATGTCGCGCGGTCCGGCGATGCCCGGTGGTTCTCTATGCCATATCGGGGAAACAGCGGAAGCGCGTTTTTGTCTGACCTCAGTTTAGCCTACGAGGAAAACCAATCCGGCGACAAGCAAGGAGAACTGTACAATATCAACAGCAAAACACGTAAGTATGTGGCAAACCTGACCCTGAAACACGATATCGGTACCTTTTACTACAGTGTAGCACCGCAATACAGCTGGGGCACCTGGCAAGAGTATTCTCTGAAAGCGGGAACCTATTGGAAATTTGATAATGGTAGCTATTTGGAGCTCGGTCTCACCCCCATCTCGGAAGACCTGAAGCAGATCGACTGGCGTAGCTCGGTGAACCTGAGCATCATCTTTTGATTGACAAAAAAGGCAGCCTGAGATCACTTGCATCTGCCAGGTACAGCCAATGTCTGAATGTGAACCATGTCAGGTCGGGAACGAAGCAGCATTAAGCAAACTCAGACGTGTGTGTTGCTGCCTGGCTTTTTTTGTATATTAGGCTGGAAAATTGCTTCCTGTATGATCAAGGACTCCCGATAAGGGAGAGTTTGTAAGGAACTTTATGAAGAACATAGTTTTAACCCTGATGCTAATCATCACCAGCGCTTATGCCTTTTCCTATCCGGTACGCGTGCAAAGCTGGGAAATTGCCCGCGATGTGAAAACCATCAACGCGCTGAACATCAGCATAGACCGAGTGAATCACCAAACCGGCACCATCATCGCTGATGTGCGCGACGCGGCGGAGCATGATCTGCTGCGCTCAAACGGCATTGACGCGGTTCGGATTGCCGATGAGGCCCGTGAGTATTATGATTATCTAATCCAAACCACACGCGGAACCAGCGACCCCATGAATCAATATTACAGCATTGATGAATACTACAGCTTCATGCAAAACATTGCTGCTACCTACCCCGATATCTGCCAGCTGCAGCAGTTCGGCAGCTCAATCCAAAACCGCCCGCTTTATATCATGAAGATCTCGGATAATGTAGCCCAAAACGAAACCGAGCCGGAAGTAAAGCTGGTTGCCAGCATCCACGGAGACGAGACGGTAGGTTATGACCTGATGCTCAGGCTGATTCAACTGCTTACCTCACAATACGGCACAGATCCCCGCATCACAAACATCGTGAATAACACAGAGCTTTGGATAAATCCCCTGATGAACCCGGACGGCTATGCGAACGGTGTACGCTACAATGCCGCAGGGGTGGATTTGAACCGCAATTTCCCCATGCCAACCGGAGTAACTAACCCGGATGGCAATCCCACAGCCCAAGAAAACCTAGCCATGATGAACTTCAGCAATCAGCACAACTTTGCCATCGGGATAAACTTCCACGGCGGAGCATTGGTGATAAACTACCCTTGGGATTATACCTATACTCTGGCTCCGGATGATGAACTAATCCAGGATCTAGCCCTCACATACTCCTCCCACAACTTGCCAATGTATAACAGCACCGAATTCTCTCAGGGCATCACAAACGGAGCCGCTTGGTATGTTATCACCGGAAGTATGCAGGATTGGAATTACGGATTCACCAGTAATATCGAGCTTACGGCAGAAGTCAGCAATGTCAAGTGGCCTGCCGCCTCCACATTGGACACATATTGGGATCAGAACCGGGAATCCATCCTCTCCTTTATCGAGTATGCCCAAAACGGCATTAAGGGCTCTGTTACCAATGAATCGGGGATGCCGATCGCGGCCACAATCAAGATCAGCGGAAACCCAAGAGATACCCAAAATGACGCGCAACTGGGAGATTTCCACCGGATTCTGCTGCCGGGAACTCACACTGTTACCGCCTCATCCACCGGTTACCTGCCCCAAAGCATGGAGCTGCAAGTACCGGCAAGCGGATTCGCGACGGCAAACTTCAGCCTCATACAAGCTCAACAAATGACTTTCAGCGGCATTGTCCGTGATGCTGAAGGCTTCCCGATTGGCGGAGCCCGGCTTATACTGAACTCAGACCCCCCGCATATCGCCACCTCCGCTCCGGACGGTTCATTCTTGCTGCCGAATATCTTTGAAGGTGATTATCTTCTTCAAGTTCGGGCAGATTCGCAGCCCATCTTTTCAGAACAGGTTCAATTGCGCCATAATCCCTCTGGCTACAATCTGGCGATAGTTCTGGGTGAAACTCTGTTCCTGGATGATTTCGAGACCGACCTTGATTCCTGGGTGGCCACCAGCCCCTGGGGCAGAATCCAGGATGCAGGTAACTGGGTGCTTACAGATTCTCCGGCAGGAAACTATGGTAACAACGTCAACCGCTCCATTCGCTTACAGAACCCGGTATCATTGCAGAACATCCAAAGCCCGCTTCTCAGCTTTCGGGCAAAGTGGGATCTGGAAGCCGGTTACGACTACGTGTACGTGGAAGGATCAACCAACGGCAGCACCTGGACCCAGATTGCCAGCTTCACCGGCAGTCAAGATACTTGGACCGATCAATACTACGCCCTGAGTGCCTATGCCGGGCAGGATTTCCATCTACGCTTCAGACTCATAAGCGATTGGTCTGAAACGGCGGACGGCATCTATATCGATGATGTGCAGATTTCCGGACGCAACATCGCCATTCCCTTGTGGGGAGACGCTGATAGCAACGGGATCATCGACAGCAGAGACCTCACGGCAGTACTGGAGCATTGCGTGGGCAATCACTTGACCCCGGAGCAAGCACTCGCCGCCAATGTGGACGCGCTTGATGCAGTAAACTCTTTTGATGCTTACCAGATATATCTTTATATCATTGATCCAACATTCCGCTTTCCAGTTCAAAGCCTGCAGAACTTCAGCCTCCCAGAGATCACTCTGGATGCATCTTTGGAAGGCAACATACTCAGCCTCGCCATACCGGAGGGACTGCGCAGTCTGCAATTGAATAGCCCGCACAGTATCAATGCGCTCAACATGTACTTCCCGGACAGTTCAGTTTACCACGCGCTAAACGCTCAGGATGGCCTGTTTAGCATGATCAGCCCATCCTCCGATGAAGCTCAGAGTATAGCCTTCGTGCTTGGTGATCCGGCCTTCAGCTTCGAGATCGCAGCAATCGTGAACGGGCACCACAGCATCATTGAAGTAAACCCCAGTTCCTCAGATGATGCCCTGAACCCGACAATCCCGCTAAGACTCTTTCAAAACCACCCCAACCCGTTCAATCCGGAAACCCAGATCTCTTTCAGCCTCCCGGAAAAGGGTGAAGCCAGTATAAAAGTATTCAATCTAAAGGGACAATTAGTCCAAACCCTCTCTGAAGGCGCATTCGAACAGGGGCTCCACAGAGTTATGTGGAACGGCAAAGACGACAGAGGCAGACCGATTAGCTCCGGGATCTATTTCTATCGGCTGGAAACAGAAAGCAAGATACTTACAAGGAAAATGGTGCTTAGCAAATGAACCGATTTATCGCAATCCTGATTTCTCTGATATTGGCGATTGGCATACAATCCTGCAAAGCTGCAAGTGAAGAACCAGCCCAAGCCAAGATACCAAGTTTCAGAAACGACGGCAAACTGGAAATTCACAGTAGCTCGGGAGCTCTGAAAGCCACTTTTGACATCGAAATCGCAGAGCGCGAAGCCGAACTGATGCAGGGGCTCAAATATCGCGAGAAGATGGAAGCTGGCCAAGGCATGCTCTTCATCTTTGAACAGGTTGACTACCACTCTTTCTGGATGCAGGATACCTATCTGAGCCTGGATATGATCTTTATCGATCACAACAATACCGTTGTCAGCATCGCCAAAAACACCACACCCTACAGTGAAGAGCCCATCTTCCCGGATATGCCAAATAAATACGTGCTGGAAGTCCTCGCCGGCACCACAGACAGATTAAACATCAAGGAATCGGACATCGTGACATGGAAAAGAAACTGATTTATCTACCACTGCTCTTGCTCTTGCTGCTCTTTGGCTGCAAAGGTACTCCCCAAGCCGAACCCGGCCATGCGGAGGTGAGCGCTGAAACATATGAAGATCCTGCCTATGAGGCAGAACCTGAAACTGAAAAACCGGCGGAGACTGCCCGCCCACTCAGCAAATATGAATACAACTGGAGCGGTTCGGACGACATGCCGGATCTTGTGATAATTATTGATGACTTCGGCAACAGCGCCGGCCAGCTTTTGGATGATTTTGCTGATCTCCCGCGGGAAATAGTCTTTGCTGTACTCCCGGATCTCCCCCACAGCAAGACCGCAGCCAACCTCGCCGCGCGCAAAGGGCACGAAGTGATCATCCACATCCCCATGGAAGCCGAAAACAGCAGCATCAGTCCCGGCGTGAAATTCATCTCGAAGAACATGGATGAAGACCGCATCAAAGATGTGCTTGATGACTTTATCGCCCAAATGCCCATGGCTGTCGCCGCAAATAACCACATGGGCAGCGCTACCACGGCAAACCTGAGCACGATGAACAAAGTGATCCGACATCTGGGGAAAAACGGCCTATACTTCATCGATAGCGCTACTACCGGGCAAAGCGCGGTCTATACTGCCGCGCAGGAGCAAGGTGTATTCAGCGCGAAACGGGATATCTTCCTGGATGTACCGGACAACAGTGATGGCACCCTCGCCGCAAAAATCCAAAGCCTGGGAAAATTTAAAGGCAGACGCGAACCCATAATCATCATCACGCACTGCCACAATCGCGAGAAACTGGATGCCCTCAACAAGTTTATTGTCCAAATTGAGAGCATGGGCATGCGCATCGTGTCTCTGCGTGACGCATTCCCCAGAACGGGAGTTTAGGCTTGAAAAACATGCCTCAGATACTAAAGCAGATGCCTTCTGTTGAAAGATTTCCTCAACTATCGTTTTTACCTGCGATTTTGCTTGACAGGAAGATCCGTGTAGCAATAATGCCCCAAAGAGGTAATGTATGAAAAAACACATATTATTGATGACCCTGATCGCAGGCCTGTTTGCTTCGGCTTGGAGCCTCTCCATATACGATATTCAGTATACTACTTCCCCCGGAAGTGACAATACATATCCCTCACTCTATGCCGGGAAAAGCGTTAGCACCGAAGGCATCGTTACCGCTGTTGATTACAAATCCGGTGGTTTCTTCATCTCCGAAGCCGTAGCCGGGCCATACTCCGGTTTACTGGTTATGGATCGCCGTTCGGATGTCCAGGTGGGAGATCGAGTCCGCTTAAGCGGTTTGGTTCTGGAGAGTTTTGGGATGACAACATTACAAAACATCACTTCCTTAGTGATTCTGGAACGCAACCATCCTTTACCCCGCCCGATTACGCTCACCACCGCTCAGCTTAGCCACGCTGTGGAAGCCGAAGCTTACGAGGGCGTTTACACCCGTATTCTGAGTGTGAGCAGCACAGGCAAAAAGAGCAGCGCGAACCGCTTGATGGTTAGCGATGGCACCGGAGTTTGCAGTGTATTGCTGGGCAATTTTGGCAGTGCCAATTCCAGATCTGCGGGTAGCACAGTTACTCAATTTTCGTCCATCACCGGGCTAGTAACCTTTAGTTTTGGAGAGTTTTCACTTAATCCGGTATCAAATTCTGATATCGAAACAAATCAGCCCGTCTCGGTGCAAAGCCGCAGCTGGGGAAAGATCAAATCCATCTACAAATAATGAGGTAAATAATGAAAAAGTTCTTCAAAGCTCTGCTCTTTATTGGGGGAACGGCTGCCGCCGCGCATTTTGGTATGAAAGCCTATCGCCGGGTTAACGGAACCGTGAAGCTTTCCAAATCCCTTCCTGAATTTCTCTCCAATGTATATGGTGAATTTCCCAAGATCGACGTGAACCAGACCATGAACTATCTTTCTTTAAAAATTCGCTTCAGCCAAGAGATTCTCGACAAGCACGAAGACATCGAAAACACGGTACGGGAATACATCGACGATTTCTACCCTGAAGTTGCTAAATGCTCTGTGGATATCGACATTCAGGCCAAGGCCGAAGAAGATGCCGCGGAAACCAACGAAGAAGAAGTTGTGCCCGAGGCATAATGCCTTTCTTTCGGTGATATTTGGTGGAGCACAATGCTCCACCTTTTTTGTATGCATTGTTTGTCTTTGACCCCATTGTTACTTATCTTGTTCTTAAGAAATGAAAATCCTGGAGGAACCCAATGAAAGTAGTACACTTCGATAACGTGGAACTCGAGCCGGTTGATGTAGAAGGTGCCAAAGGTGCCAAAATCCGCTGGTTGATCAGTCAAAAAGATGGCGCTCCAAACTTTGCCATGCGCATGTTTGAAGTAGAACCCGGCGGCCACACTCCTTACCATCAGCACGATTGGGAACATGAACTCTATTGCCTTTCCGGTAAGGGCGCGCTTCTCACCGAACGCGAAGAAATTCCCTTTACCGATAACGATATAATGTATGTAGATCCCGGCATGATGCATGCCTTCAAGAATGTGGGCGATGAGACCCTGAAGTTTCTCTGCCTGATCCCGAATGAACAACCGGTAATCAAGAAAACCCTGAATCCTTTTGCCGATGAAGAAGCAAACAACTGCTAAGGAGCATGGATGAATAAAACTAACAAAGAATACCTCTATGAGCTGTTGCAAGTACCCAGCCCTTCCGGATTTGAGAGCAAAGCGCAATTGATCACCCGCGAATATCTGCGGGGCACTTGTGATGATATCTCCACTGATATCAACGGCAATCTGATTGCCTTCAAACGCGGCAGCGGCGAGCTGAAAGTGATGATCGTGGGCCATGCCGATGAGATCGGCTTTATGGTAAATTACATCGACGACAGCGGATACATCTATGTGAAAGCCCTGGGCGGTTTCGATGTCAACCTGCTCCCGGGTTTGCGCCTGGATATCCATCATGAAGACACCGTCGTACGCGGTATCATCGGTAAAAACGCTCCGCACATGAGCCGTGGTGATGCTGATACACCCAAGCTCAAGATGGAAGACATTTGGATCGATATCGGAGCCAAGGACAAGAAAGATGCCGAACAACGGGTCGCAATCGGTGACATCATCACCTACAACAGCCAGATTGAAGAGCTCGCGGACGATGTCTTGGTCAGCAAGGCTACAGATAACAAAGCCGGCGTGTATGTGGCAGCCGCCATCATGAAAGCCCTGGCAAAGACCAAGATCGCGGCAAACTACTACGCGGTATCCTCTGTGGGCGAAGAAACCACCATGAAGGGCGCCAGAACCAGTTCCTACAAAATCCGGCCGGATATCGCCATCGCGGTGGACGTCACCTTTACCTCAGACGTGCCGGGAGCAGATAAGCGCAAGTTCGGAGATGTGAAACTGGGCAAAGGACCAACCCTGGCTTTGGGTGCCGCCGTGCATCCCGGGCTCAATAAGAAGCTGCAGGAACTTGCCAAGAAACATAAGATACCACTGCAACTGGAGATTGCTCCCGGGCATACCGGAACCGATGCCGATGCCATTCATGCCCAACGCTCCGGTGTGGCTACAGCAGTGCTGAGCATTCCCAATCGCTATATGCACTCGCCCAATGAAATCATCAACCTTAGCGACCTAGACTACGCGGTTAAACTGCTGACCGAGTTTGTCAAGAGCGTGGATGATAAATTTGACTTGAGCAGATAAGCACTGAGCCTTATAATCACATTACACCGATCCTTTGTGGGTCGGTGTTTTTGCTTATTATCAGATATTCCTTGGGTTATTTACGGATTACATTCCGAGATAGCCGCGCCATCCAGAGCTGACCCAAATATCTCCAATCTTAGATAAATCTGATGTTAATCTGTTATTGTGCTGTTCCCATGGGACGATAACAGCTTGATATCAGCACAATCCCCCCTTGAATTGATCTTGGTGGAGGCTCAGAGCGGTGCAGCTCATTTCGACAAAAGCTGTGATGTTTGCGGATGGCATGAATTTTTTCTTTTAGGTTTGAGACATCAAGCATGCGATGAAAGCCTTTGTAGAAAAGCGGCGCCAAGCCGAACAGATAGAACTGTGGAAATCAATCTACAGTTATCCTGATAATTTACAAAAAGAACCTCTGCCATGAGATGCTCAAAAGCCGGAAATACTGAATAAATCAGGGCGAGGCCGCGTGTAATACTCCTCCGAAAACAGCATGATTGATTATACAAGAAAATATTGCGCAGCTCATATCATTCGCATATAACTATGTATATCAATGACATATATACTCATCACTTTCCGAACATAAACCGCTATCCCAGCAAAATTAATACTTGACATTCAAAGCATATACCGGGAAACTCTGACCATGGCTGAGCTCTGGGATGCCTCCCATTTTGGGTACATGGTCTGTTGGTGTTCCTCTGCTTCAGGACAAAATTTACCTTGTTTAAGGAGATTTGAATGACCGGAAGCTTGCAGAGTTGTTTGTTTGATCGGGGTGGCACTGATGAGGTGCATTGTGATCGGAACTACGTTTTTTTTTTTAGCTGAGCGAACGACTTTCTTATGAGACACCTGCTAATTCTCGTTTTGAGATCAACAGTCTTTTAGCTTTCGCATGACAATTATGCCAAGATCTACAGAAAAATTATCTTATATGTCATAATGAATGAACATTCCAAGGAGTCTATCATGAAACTCAGACCTCTACTTTCTATTTTTTTCTTATTGGTGCTAATCTTACCAGTCCGTGCTCAGGATAGAGCGGTGGAAAACACCAAGCCAAATCCTGCAAATAGGAACAGCTTATCTGTCACCCCTCTTGGTGCCACACTGACAGCAGGCCAACTTGTGGAATCCATCCTTGGCGAAGGGGTCAGCTTCCAAAACGTGGTTTATACCGGAAGTAGCAATGCTGCCGGAGTTTTCAGCAATGGTACGCAAGCAGGTCTGTCCATTGTTCAGGGCATCATCCTGAGCAGTGGCAGCGCTGCTGGAGCTATCGGGCCGAACAACAATTCTGGCTATTCGGTGAGTAACGGTACAGCCGGGGACGCAGATTTATCAGCATTAATCAACGGTGCAACTACTAACGATGCTTCAATTTTGGAGTTTGATTTTATCCCTGTTAGTGAAGAGATTTCATTCAACTTCATTCTTGGCTCCGAAGAGTATCCGGAATTCCTAAACTTTCACGATGTTTTCGGCTTCTTTGTTAATGGCACGAACATCGCCTTGCTACCGGGCACTAACACTCCGATTGCGATCAACACCGTGAATCACCTAACTAACAGCCAATATTATATAAGCAACACTCCTGCGGTGTATGACATTCAGTGTGATGGTTTTACAACTACTTTTGCTGTAACGGCAACAGTAAGTCCCGGAGTAATAAATCATATCAAACTAGCTGTAGCTGATATGGGGGATTCCGCACTTGATACATGGGTTTTTCTGGAACAGGGGAGCTTCATCAGCGGATCAGACCTTAGCATACAGTTGACACCACCGAATGAGTTCATTCCCGGGGAGAGCCACGTATATCAGTTGCAGGTCAACAATTCTGGACCATCAATTGCTCAAAACGTGACGGCTTTGCTGAGGATCCCATACGAGTTTGTCAATTACTCCATAGATACAGAAACGGGTAGTTATTATATTGATAATCATCGAATTGTTTGGAGTTTGGGTAATCTCCCGATCGGAATATACACCATGCAGATTGAGGTCACAAATTTAAGCATCGAGTCGCTTAATTTTGCCGGTAGTGTTTACTCTGATAGTTTTGATCCCGCAACAACCAACAACTATTTTCCAGATTATAGTTCTCCCATAGCAGTTAATGATTACTACGAGGTGCTGGAGGATCAACTTCTCTCAATACCTTTCTGGCAGGGAGTAATGGTAAACGACAGAACATTCAGTATAAATACTCCCTTATCATATATCGACACATATCCCAATCCCGAAGCATACATAGCTTTTGATATTGACGGATCCTTTGAATACCTTCCATATCAAGACTTCAATGGAGTAGATTCATTCTGGTATTATGTATATGATGGTGGCTTTTCGAGTCTCGCGCAGGTTACTATAAATGTAATCCCTGTCAACGACCCCCCGGAAATCTACCTGCCGCAAGAGCTGAGTTTCTGGCAAGGTGATAGTTATTGGTTTGACATCAGAAGCACATATTATGATATCGATAGTGACGATCTGAGCCTCACTTTCAGCGGAAACAGCAATATCTCTGTGGAACTGAGTGGAGATTATGCGGTGTTTAGCAGCCAGAACTGGAGCGGGACAGAAAGCATCACTTTTACCGTCACCGATGATGAAGGCCTGAGCGCAAGCGATACTATAGCCGTAACGGTTATAGCCCCAAAGAGTTGCTATGATTTGAATTATACAACAAATCCGAATGGGAACTCTCCATTTATGGGACAAACTGTGGCCGTCAGTGGCGTGGTTACCGCAGTGGACCTTCCGAATAACAATTTCTTTGTATCCGATCCTTCGGGAGGTGCCTACAGCGGGCTCTTGGTTTATAGTAACTATCAACCGGCTATTGGTGACCTCATTCTGGCAAAAGGACATTTGAATGAGCTGACCGGCGTAACCAATCTCTCCGGACTGAACTACATTCACGTACTTCAGCAAAACTTTCCGTTACCTGCTCCTGCGCTAGTTACGCCGGAGGACGTATTCTTGGAAGCTTGGGAAAGCTGCCTGATCAAGGTGGAGAACCTTGTGTGCCGCACTCCCCTTGGCAGCCCGGATGTCTTCGAAGCGAAGGGAGCAAGTGCTTCAGTAATGGTTAGCGATTGGCTGTATCCGGCCGGACATACCTGGACTAATGTTGGTTACGGGCAATCCTTCGAAAGCATTACCGGCATCATGGACCATTATGGATATGAAGCCCAGCTTTTACCCCGCAGTGATGCGGACATTGCTTTCAGCGCATATTATACCTGTGCCCAAATCCAATACCCAGCCCCCGGAAGCACGGACTCACCCTATTTGGGCCAAGTCGTGACGGTTCAGGGCATCATCACAGCGCGTCCGGAAAACAGGATGATCATGTGGATCGGCGATCCCGAGGGAGGTCCGTGGAGCGGACTTTTGATCCATACAGGTATCACCACCGGACAAATTGGCGATTTGGTTCGGATCACGGGAACTGTCGAGGAATTCGGTGGACAAACCGAATTGGATTTTGTGACTTCGATTCAGGTAATTGCTGCGAACCAACAGCTTCCTCCCGCATGGACAGTGGATCTGGCAGAACTAAACGGTGATAATGCAGAGATGTATGAAGGCGTTTTACTAACAATCCAGAAAGTGAGCATAGTAGAATCCCCACCCGAAAACTATATCTTCATGGTATCCAATACAAGTAATTCCATCAGAGTTTCCAGTCGTCTCTACCCCCTAGGAACGGAGTGGGAGCATATGGACCCCGGCAATGATTTCCGGGAAATCACTGGTATATTGGATTACTATTACAATACATACCGCGTATGCCCAAGAAACGATGATGACATAATAGAACTAAATGAGTATGTGTGGGTGCATAATGCTAGCCACAGCAGTCTGCAAATCTTGGACACTGCGGACAATCAAATCCTTGATGTGTCATGGCCAATCAGCTATAGCCTTCCTGAGGGACTGGATTTTGCAGTTTCTCCACGGAATGATTTTATGCTGCTAACCAGTTTCAGTGGCAATGAAGTGTACCACTTTGATATCAGCAATCCCTTTTATCCTGCACCTATCGCCACATATAGCCTGGGGTGGCCGGCGGAAGATGTAGCTTTGTCTCAAGACGGCAGATTCGCTGTTATCTCAGACGGTGGCAACTCAACCAACATCGGTTTGATCGATCTGCAGAGTAGAGCAGTTGTGCAAACCATAGACATTTATCCCCGTTATGCCCAGTGCATCGATTTAAGCTCTGATGGCAAGGTTTTGGTGGGTGATTATAACAATTCGCGAGTTTATCAGTATCTTCTGGATGCTGATACCGGAACTTTAGTGGATAGCGGTTTAGCGATTCAAATCAGTGAAAATTTATTTAACATCAGCATACACCCCGGAGGTAGCTTTGCCCTAATTGCTACAGTTAGTAATGGCTATGTATTTAAACTCAACAACGACAATAGCATGAGCCTTATTCAAACGATTCCTACCGGAGGTTCTCAAAGCGCAATTTATAGCCCCGATGGAGAACGTGCCTTCTTCCATAAGCTATACTCCCCCAATGCCGTAAAGGACTACACGGTGAATAGTGATGGCATTCTCAGCTTGGCCAATAACCATGCTATTGGGACAAATCATAGCAATGGCTACTATGGTGTGGATGTCATCGCTTCCAATTATAATGGAACCAAAGTCTATGCCGGGCACTGTAGTACCCCGACTAATAATCTGTTGTATGCGATAAACACTCAAACCAGCACGGTTACGCCGATCCAGGCACAAAGTCCTACAGCTCTCCACATAGCAAATCTGCCGTTAAACGCTTTGTTTAGTGCCAAAGACCCCGTGGTCGAGACCGGCAATGCTGTGCGTTTCATCCAATATTCCAGCGGCGGACCGGAGACTTTCCTATGGAACTTTGGCGATGGTAACAGCAGCACGGAGAGGCATCCTGTGCATGTTTATACCGCTCCGGGCATTTATACTGTCAGCTTGCAAGTGCAGCGTGGCAGTTTTGTATCCACAATCCAAAAGGATGCTTACATCGAAGTATTCACCAATATCAACGCCAGTATCCGCTATGTTAACACAGACAGCGATTCTTACCTCCCCGGAGCCGTAGTAAACATCACCCAGGAGATTGATACGGCGCTGAGCCAGCAGACTGTTTGGATCCACACTTCGCTGGTAAATTCTGAAGGTATCGAGATAGCTCAAGCTGCCTCAGAACACTTTGTGCAAGCAGCGGAGGACGACCCAGCTATTGCGCAACTAACCATCCCGATAACGGTAAGTCCCGGAGCTTATGAAATCTTGACCGTAGTCTATGATGCTTCCGGTACTGTGGAACAAGATCGCCTGACTGTGAGCATTGAAGTACTGGATCCCGTCCCGGAATTATGGTTCACTCCTGATGCTCTTAACTTCGGACAGTGTTATGCCACGGATCATTATCAAGCAAGCGTGACCTTGGGTAATAGCGGACACAGTGTGCTCTTGATCAGCGATATGAACGTATCGGTTGCGGGATTCACAGTGGAACCTGCGGAGCTCAGTATTGCTCCCGGAGAGAGCGTTGAAGCTCAAATTACTTTCTCCCCCGTAAATGCCGGACAGGTGAATGCAGTATTTACCGGGAATACCAATGTGCCAGAGCTCCTTAGCTTTAGCATCCCGGTTGCGGCTGTGGTTCTAATGTATCCCAGTCCCGTCTATCACAGTGTTTCACCAAATCCGGTCACCCCGGAGTATCTTAGCGAATTGGGAGTGCTGGTTAGCATCAGCTTTGCAGACACCATGATCGTTGATGCTTCCAGCATCCAGTACAGATACGATAAAAATGGAAATGGTGTATATGATGCTGCGGAGGTGTGGCAATCTGTATCTGCCGGGGAGGACGCGACGGAAATCACAGTGCAGCAACTGCTTTCTTTCCGCCGGGATGGAGATCACTTTGCCTACGAATTCCGTGCCCAAAACATGCGTCACAGCGGCTATACTTACACCGGATTCCAAAGCGCGGAAGGGATTGCGGACGACTTCTATGTGATGATAGACGCCACTCCCCCGCTTTGGATCGATGAGTTGTTGGTGGATGGCGTTGGTGATAACAGTGTAAGCCTTTCATGGTCCGAAAGCTTCGATCCCCGTTTTGCCGGATACGAGATCTACTATGCTACTCAGCCCTATCTGGGTGACAGCGATATCTGCTGGAACTACCTGAATGATCCCGCGCTGGGACAGCTAAGCACTACGCAGACTGTCGTGACAGGGCTAAACCCCGGCACTACATACTATTTCGCGATCCGGGCAAGAGATACGCTGAATAACATCAGCGAGTTCTCGGACGAAGTGAGCGCAACTACCACAGGGCTCTCCACGTCAATCGCCTTGCACATACAGCTAAGCGGTGGGGTCGGCATGCTGTCCTGGGATGCATACCCAGGAGCCAGCGCTTACAATATCTATCGAGCAAGCTCACCCTATGGACCATGGCAGAGCATCGGTCAGACCACAAACACACAATACGAGATAGAATTAACAGAAGACAAAGCATTCTTCAACATCAGAGCGGTAACGCCTCCCGCCAAAGCCAGCCTAGGAGAGAGAAAATGAAAACGAACAAACTTGCGATAATTGTCCTTATCTTCACCGTGTCTTTAGTTTGGGCACAAATAGCAGGAAACGCCCGTAAACTGGCAAACCGTAATGCCACCGTGCCAAGCGAAGTTCTTGAAGCGGAGCAGTTACCCCGTTCCTTCTCGATCAATCGGATTGGGCAGGGATCTACAACGGCTCAGACCCTGATGCAGAATCTCAGCGGAGCCGGGATCACAAGCTCCAACGTCAGTTTTACCGGTCGCAACGTGGCGGGAGCAACCTTCAGCGGTGCAGATGACCTTGGGCTGGATTTTGGTAGTGGGATAATCCTCTCCTCCGGTGCAGCATCGAATATCGCCGGACCCAACAACTCGCCCAGTAAATCCAGCAACAATCAACAATCCGGTTGTGATGACCTGGACACATTGTCCGGGGATGAGACATTCGATGCCGCTGTGCTGGAGTTTGATTTCATCCCCCAGAACAACAAAATCTCACTGGAGTTTATCCTGGCTTCAGAAGAATATCCGGAGATGATTGACTACGCGGATGTGATGGCGATCTTCATCGATGGCGTGAATATCGCGCTCATCCCCGGGACGCAGACTCCGGTCTCGATTGGGAGCATCAACCATCTGTATAACAGTAATCTGTATGTGGATAACACTCCTTTGAACAATAACTACTCCGCGCCCTACACCGCCCCTTATGACTTGCAAGCTGATGGTTTTACCAGAGCGATCAAGGCAAAGGCCGATGTAAACCCCGGGGTGAGCCACCATATCAAGATCGCGATTGCCGACTTGGGTGATAACGTCTATGATAGTTGGTTGCTGCTCAAAGAAGATAGCTTTCATAGCGCGGCTGATTTGTTTGTAGATTTCGCTGTGCCTGCGAATCCCTCGATCGGCTCGAACTACGAATTGCAGATATCTGTGCAGAATAACGGTGTGGTACCGGCTGAAGGAGTGACACTGGAGTTCAGGCTCCCCTTCGGTTGCACTTTGCTGCAAGCTCCCCCCAATGTGGTGATGGATGGCGACCGGGGTACGGCATCCTGGCCATCAATGGCTATAGGCAGCAGCGCGAGCTTAACACTGACGGTGGTCGCCAACACGGAACAATGGGGTCCGGGCGTGGCTGCAGTAAGCAGTTCCACCATTGAAGCATTCCCGCAGGATAATCGGAACATAGAATGGCAAATGCCACTGGCCGGAACATGGATTTATAATGCCACTGAGGATTTGACCCTTAGCGTACCCTGGCATCAGGGCTTACTAGCGCTCAGCAGCTTTAGCGGGCTAGACTTGCCCAGCGTTGAGATCATTCAAGAGCCGACGCACGGAACTCTGGCGATGGGCACAAAAGGGGCGTTCATCTACAGTCCCCTGCCGAACTACTATGGCATGGATAGTTTCCGCTATGTGCTGCATGACGGAGACTTCAGCAGTGAAGAGGCTATGATCGGTATTTCTATCCAAAATGAATATGACCCGATACAGATCAATCTGTCTCAGAACTATACGATCGAGGAAGACGCAACCTTGACCCTGAATCTGGCAGAAGTGATAATTAACCCGGATCAGGCAAATCTGCAAATCCAGGTGCTGAATTTTGAAAATGGAAGCTGGCAGATTCAAGGAACCCAATTGATCCTGAGCCCGGAACTTAACTGGTTTGGCGAAAGCACCTTCACCCTTAGCGTGAATGACGGAAGCGGTACCTTCACTCAAGAAGCCACGCTAACCGTACAACCCGTGCAGGATATATATACCCAACCAGAGTCTGTGGAATTCGGCTTTGTGGGCATTGGGCTCAGCGCAGAGCAAAGGCTTTATATCCTCAATCAGGGTAATAGCAGTATCACTTTGCTGGCGCCCTATATCAGTTCAAGCAATCCCGCGTTCAGCATCACCGGGATTTCCGCATTGCAGATCCCTCCCCAGGGAAGTGTTTACTGCGATGTGGTATATACTCCCACCCAGCAGGTGGAGTATAGCGGAACTTTAAGCATCTGGAATAGTGTTTTCGGAGAATCCCCCAAGCAGATCAGTCTCAGCGGGAGCACCCTGTCTTTACCGTATATTTCAGTGGTTCCGGAGGAATTGGACCTGAACTGGGAAAGCGGAAACAGCTACCAAAGCCAGATCGAGATTTCAAACAGCGGTGAGACACCATTGGACTATCAGGCAAGTCTGCTGCAGAACCCCGCTTGGCTAAGTCTGCAAAACCCGGTCGGCAGCGTCGCCGGAGGAGCTAGTATTAACCTGAACGTCTCCGCAAACCTGCATCTGGTTCCGGCGGGCAGCTATAGTGCCACAATCCGGATTGTATCCAACGCGATAAACAATCCGGAGCTTGATATCCCGGTGCAAATTCTGGTAAGCGGAACTCCTGAATTGTCGGTTTCTGCTGCTACCGTGGATTTTGGGCTGCAGTATACAGGTCAGATCGTTGGACGCCAGTTTGCCATACAAAACACCGGATCGGATGTTCTGATGGTAAATCTTAGCACCAGCGGAGCAGGTTACTCCGTAACTCCGCAAAGCCTGAACATAGCCGCCTTCTCGCAGCAAACCACAGAGATCAGAATCTTTGCTAACAGCTCGGGAGAGTATCCGGGACAATTGCAGTTATTGACTAACGATCCCGGGCAGCCTCAACTCAACATCCCTCTCACCGCCACGCTGAAGAAGCCACCCACGATAGAGCTCTCTAATGCTGAGCTAAGAATCTTCAGCATCGGGGACAGCTTTGCCGGGAAGCAAATCCAAGTCTCGAACAGTGGCGAGGAAAGCCTGGTTTGGCAACTGGAGCTGGAAGACACCGGTGATGGCACCTCTTGGTTGGATGTGAATCCCAACGGTGGCACAATCGCTCCCGGAGCATGGCAAAGCCTAAGCATCAGCTGCATTCCCACAAACCTCTCCGGGGGAATGTATGAAGCCAATTTGAGGTTCATATCAAACGATGTTTACAGACCCAACCTACCCCTAAGTCTTGAGTATATCAAGCAATTATACCATTTCTGTAACTACGATAACAACGACAACCAAAACAGCGGAAACCCGGATCTGGATATGGGCGTGCTCATTCAGCATAACTCACCCAAAGCACCCATCGAGTTTAACATCTTCAGCAATATCCCGGATGCTGAGACGGCCAGATTGATCGTGACCGCATCGGGAGTAGATAGCTTCGAAAACTGCCCCGTGTTTTTCAATGATCATCCGGTCGGGACCCTGATTCCCGGTGGGAGTGGACAGAGCTTCACGGGATTCCAGCTCGATCCGCTCTGGGTGCAAGATCAAAATCTGATCCGCATCGAAGTGGATACCTTTGAGCAAGGAAATGGCATCATTGTGAGCCAGGGACAATTGGTGCTGAACAGCATGGTGCTAGACGCGGGAATCCTCTATATGCAGACGGATCAAGCATCTTATATAGCCTCAGAAACGGTGGCGACGGTGCTTGCGCTGGATACTCAACTGGCAAGCCAGAATGTGCTTGTTTACACTTCGTTGAATGACCTGCAAGGCAACCGGCTACAAACCTTGAATCGAACCATGATCTTGGAAAACGGAGCGGACAACAGCTTCGTGGAGAACATTCAACTACCCGAAGTGCTCGCCAGCGGGTTTTACAAAATTGTCTGCGAGGTTTATGACATTCAGAGCGGATTGTTGCAGGATACAGATGAAGTGCAGATTGAAGTTTTGCCAAACCAACCACGCATTATCCTCAATACCGAACTGGTGGATTTTGGCATCATCCCCGCCGGAATCGCAGATACCAGCACAATCACCATTACGAACACCGGGAACATGAACCTGCAGATTATTGGCGTCGGATCCCAGACTCCTGGGATTAGCGCTGATCCTGCAAGCGCATCGCTAACTCCCGGAACAGAACAGGATATTACCATAAGCTTTATCCGGAACGAAATCGGTGCCTTCAGCGGAGTCTTGACCATCCTGAGCAATGACCCCCACAACCCGGCTCTGGAAATCGCATTGGAGGCTGAAGTCATCCCAAATCTACCCTATATATCTGTGAACCCGCATTATCTGGATTTCGGAAATTGCTTCATTGGCGATAGCCGCAGTTTGCAGATTGTGGTCACCAATCCCGGGCCTCAGGATCTGCACATCAGCGATGTCATTCTACCACATACGGACTTCAGCTTCAGCCCCTCCGAGCTCAGCATTGCTTATCAGCAAAGCGCGGTACTGAGCATCAGCTTCACGCCGCTGATTGAGGCAAGCTTCAATTCAGCTTTGCAGATCGTATCAAACGCGGCAAATGAACCTATCTTGCAAATCCCCGTCTATGCCACAGCGGTATATCCTCCGCAAATCACGATTACCCCCCAGAGCATTTCATCAAGTGCGGAAAGCGGTGGAACCGGGAATGCCGAGTTATATATCGGGAACAGTGGTGGCTCACCGCTCACCTGGGCAATTGACGAGAACATGGGTAAAGCCCTGAGACTTCGGGGATATAGTGTACCCAACACTCAGTTTGTACGAATTCCCAATCGAAGTGAAATCCAGCTCGTGGGAGGCAGCTTCAGCCTTTCGCTATGGTTCAAAGTCGATTCCAACCTGGGCGGTACCGCAAGCGGAAGCAGTGTAAATGGCGGCAGGCAATACATCTTCAGCAAGTCTGAAACTACTAAACCCGGGTTTTTGGGAGTATATTGTGATGGCTTTGCCACTTCCGAAACCGGTAAGAGACTTGTGCTTCAGGCCCGCAACAGCTCAGGTCTGCAAAGCATCAGCTTGAACGGCGCCGTTACTCTGAACAATTGGTATCACATGGCCCTCAGCTACTCTGATAATGAGCTGCGTATCTATCTGAATGGAGAGAACATGGGCAGCTTGAGCCTAGCCGGATACAATGGCAACACCGATGACTGGGTTTTGGGCAAGTATGAAGCGGAAAACAATCGCAAATACCTGTTAGAGGGTTCTCTAGATGAGTTTGTGATCTACCGCAGCGCTCGACCGGTAGAAACGATCAGGCACAGAATGTTCACCAAGGTAAACCCTTATGAACAGAACCTGGGCGGATATTGGAATTGGGACGCTGGTAATGGGATGGATAGCAGCATCTATCACACCACGGCAAGCCTGCGAGGCGCGCCCACCTTCCCTGTTTCCACCGTCTCAGCTACTCCAAAGTGGGTCTCATTAGCGCCGGCATGGGCTCTATCTGAAGCCAATAGCGGACTGAACGTGCAGCTTCATCTGGATGCAAGTGATTTTTTGGCAGGGACATATCATGCAAACCTGAAACTGCGCTCAAATGACTATACCCAGTCTCTCATCAACCTCCCGCTGGAGTTCAACGTCAGTGGAAACGCGGGGATTACGCTCAGTAACAGCAGTCTGGATTTTGCTGAAGTAATCATCAATACGACCAAACAGAAGCAATTGACAATTAGTAACAATGGATCGGCAGAACTGATCCTCAACGATATTATTACGTCCAACCCCAGCTTCAGTATTCCTGTGAATACGCTCAGTTTAGCGCCAGGAGAAAGCTACGATCTGCCGGTAAGCTTCAGTCCTACCGCGGTCGATAACTACAGCGGCATCCTAAGTTTCTCCGGCAATCTTGAAGATGAGGCTCAATTCGAAATCCCATTATCTGGCGCCGGAGCCTTGCCTCCGCTGATGAGCTACAGCCCGGAAAGCCTGAGTCTGAACCTGGATTATGGTACTATCACAAATGCCACGGTAAACATCAGTAATGCCCAAGGTTTGCCCCTCAGCTATCAGGCGACTCTGCTGGACAACTCCCGCAGTAACGTGGATGGCATCTATCCCGGCCTCAATACCGGAAGCAGAGGCATGACCTGGTTGAACGGTAAACTCTATTTTGTGAGTCAGAGCTCCAATCAGCTCAAGCGCTATAACCCAGAAACACAGACCATTGATGCAGAGTGGACAATCCATAACAACCCATACAGTATCACTTCAGACGGTACCGCATTTTACATCGGTTCTACCAGCGGGAGAATCTACAAATACAATAGTAATCTGGTGGCTGTAATGAACTTCCTGAACCCCATGGTGAACTATCCTGCAACTGTAGTATATGCAAATTCCAGCTTGTATGTCATGGACGTAAACAATAACAACAAACCAATCTACAGATTCAACACCAATGGCAATTTCTTGGAGTTATTCAACACTGTTTTAAGCCGTAGCAGCCAAATCATACATGTGCCTGAACACACTGCCGCGCCCTTCTACGCGCTTCAATCCGGTTTACAAAGATTAGTTAGCTTCAAGATCACTTCCAATGAGGTGCAGATAGTTGACACTCTGAGCGTGGCGATGGGTGCGTGTTATTCCTTGGCGCACAATGGCAGAGATCTCTACATTCTGCAAAACGATATGGATTATATGAAGCGCATAGACGATGGTCAGGCTGAGTTCAATTGGGTAAGCCTGTCAAACAGATCCGGTAGCATACCCGCCGGAACGAGCACCGATCTGAACATCAGATTCAGTGCATTGAACAGTTTTGCCGGTCAATACAACGCACAGTTGAAGCTGGTGACAAACGATCCACTCCACAATCCGGTGCTTATTCCGCTCAGCATGCAGGTAATCGGTATCCCCCGATATAGCGCATCGGCGCAATCTCTGGATTTCGGTGCATGCTACCTGGGTTATCCACGGACACTTCAGCTCATGATCGAAAATAACGGCAGTGCAATCCTGCAAATCGAGAATATCAGCAGCTCCGGTGCCTTTACGGTGGACCAGAATTCTTTGAACATTGCGCCGTGGACAGCCGGCATGCTGAACATAACATACAACCCGGAAACTCTGGGTGAAGACTCCGGAACAATCAGCTTCCAGACCAATGACCCACAGCACGCACAGGTTCAGATCTCACTATCCGGAGAATGCCTTGAAGCTCCGAACATCGCGGTCAACCCCACTCAAGTGAACGTTAATCTAATGAACGATGCTTCCACAGTCGTACCCATCCAGATTCAAAACACCGGGCTAACCGAGCTGAACTATCAGCTTCAGATCAACCTCGAAGGCAGCAGAAGCTCCACTAATACAAGGCTCCCCGGAGATATTCTGAGTTCCATGCCCTTCCCCTATTCCACCAGTGGTGCAATAGTGCTGAACAATCAGCTCTTCGCGGTGCGAAACAACAGTACCGATCTGCTGTGTTTTGATCTCGAAGCCCAAAACGTGATCGCTGAATACATGATTCATGACAGCCCCTACGGAATTGCCTGGAATGGCAGCAGTTTTGTGATCGGTGGTGAAGGCGGCATCCTATATTTCTACTATCCTGAAGATCTCAGCATCAGCGTCCGCAGTCTTCCCCATAGAACAATGTCCACCAATATCGGCTCATTTCCCGCGTTTACTTTCGATGGCACGGATATCATCGTTGCAAGCGCGTTTAGCTCTTCCCCCACCAGCTTCCGCAGATTCGATGCCAACGGGATGCTGAAGAGTGTGCATTATCTGAATCAGAGCAATCTCTCCGCTTTACATCGGATTCCGCAATACACTGATACTGCCATCTATGCCTATCAAAACGTCATCGTGGGTGGAGTGCCCTCGGGTGGCAAAATCCTGAAACTGAATGTAGGCGAAAGCGGGGTCGCGCTTGTCTCTTCTCATGCTGCTTGGGATAATGCTCTTACCTACACCCTCTGCCATGATGGAAATGACTTCCTGGTGGCGGATTTCGACGGTCCGCTGTTAAGAGTGGATGATGGTTCATGGTTAGGCTCCACCATATCTTACGGAACAATTCTGGCAGATCAATCGTCTCATATTCCGCTGAAGCTGGATCCCTCCGGGATGAATGGTGGAAACTACTCCGCAACGCTGAAGATCAGCTCGAACGACCCCGACAGCCCCATCCAGAATATTCCGGTGAGTCTTGCGCTTACCGGCTATCCGGGGATCAGCCTGAACCCCCAAAGCGCTGTGTTTGATAGCACTTTGATCGGCCAAAGCCGGATAATGGAGCTTGTAGTACACAATCCCGGCACGGATATTCTGCAAGTGAGTCATATCGAATTCTCCAGCCCGGATTTCACGATCAGCAACAGCAGTTTCAGCATTGCTCCCAAAGCTACGCGGATCCTTACAATAACCTTCAGCCCCGCTGCACATGGACAGATATCTGCAGAAATGACCATTTCCAGCAACGCCCATGGCAATCCTGAACTCACTTACAATGTGCTTGGCTTCGGCAAAACCCCTGAACCGGGCTTGACAATCACCCCCGCAGTTTACAACTACCTTGGAGTATATACAAACGCCTATGCAAGCAAAAACTTCAAGCTAAAGAACAGTGGCACAGCGGTATTGAACATCTCCTCATACACTTGCGCGGAAGCTTCTTTCACCAGTTCTGCAATATTCCCCCTATCGATTGCCCCGGGCGATTCGTTGTACATTCCGGTTCGCTTCAGCCCGACTCTGGCGCAAGAATATGCAGCAGCTTTCGTCCTGAATAGTAATCTGGCAACAGATAAGCACATCGCTCTTAGCGGAACAGGGCTTACGCCGCTACCGCATCTGGATGTTAGTCCCTCCCCCATCAACATGGGCAATGTGATCGTTACGGTTCCCAAAGTAAGCCAGCTTACGCTGAATAACACAGGGCAGCTTCCTCTGTTGATCAGTTCCATTTCTTCCCAAAATCCTGCCCTTGCCATCACTGGTATCCCGGCAAGCATCGCTGCCGGATCTTCGGCACAGCTGAACTTACAATACACAGCGAGCGTGAGCGGAAACTTCTCCGGAATGATTGAGGTAATCAGTAACGACCCGGACACTCCAAATCTGGAGATTCCTTACTCCGGAACCGCGATCTTGGGCAGTCCGATTATCGGGTCAAACACAAATAGCCTGAATTTCCCGCTTACCCTCGTCGGATCTCAAAGCAGCCAAAACCTGATTATCACAAACTCCGGCAACCTACCTCTGAGCATAAACAGGATCGAATTCAGCCACAATGCCTTCAGCACTCAGATCTTCGATATTCAAATCTTGCCGCAAGGCACGGCTATCCTTCCTGTTACCTATGCGCCCACTCAAGCCGGAGCAGCTTCCGGATTCATGCTGCTGCGCAACAATAGCCTGAATGCAAATTACCAGGTTGCATTGCAGGGAACCGCCGAGCATCCGGTCTTTTACACTGTCAATCCAGAGTATCTGGATATCAGCTCGATGCAAGCCGAAACACTTAGCTCCGGATTCACAATCAGCAATACCGGAAATGGAACCCTGAATTGGAACTTGCAAAACGATGCCCCGTGGTTGAGCCTCTCTCCTTCATCCGGTATCTTGAACGCGGGAAATTCAGTTCAGGTAAACCTAACGATCAGCACTCATGATTTGCTCTACGATCAATACATCGCATATTTGGAGCTTAACTCAAATTCTCAAAGCACCCCACAAAGAATTATCCCCGTGTATCTGCTTTTTGCAGAATACGGATACACCACCACAGATAATGAAGATAATCTGGGCACCGGTAACCCCGATGGTGACATGGACGTCCTGGTTACCCACAACTCAGCCCTTGCCCCGATCGAGTTCAACATCTTCCTTGATGAAACCCAGATATCGAACGCTCAGCTTAGGATTCTGGCCAAGAGCCTGAAGCCAAACTCCCAACACAAGGTATATGTAAATAACTATCTGGTTGGATACCTGGCAACTCCCAACACTGAAATGCAGATATCAAACTTCAATGTGAATCCTGCCTGGCTTGATGCTGATTCCCAGACCCCCAACACTGTTCGCATCGTCCACGATACCACCGTTCCTGATCCGGACGGAATCATGATCATGTGGGGCAGCATCACCTGCAACAGGAATTTCACAAACGCGCACATCAGCCAGTTAATCTACGAACCTCAGATGCCTGTCCCCGCTTCCCAGCTGTCCCTCACTCAGTCTATCGAAACTGATCTTTATACTCAGATAGTACGCGTGGTATCTCGCCTGAAAGATGCAACCGGAACCCAGATGCTGAACACCCACACCCGGCAAATGGAACTGCACGCTTATCAACCGGCAAACACCAATGTGATCTGGAACATTCCCCCCGAACTCACGCCCGGCCACTATTACGCTGAAGTGGAAGTATATGACGCTAACTCCAATTTCTTGCAGGATAGCACTCAGTTACCGATCTCCATCCTGGCAAATGTGCCTCTCATTACTGCTGGCGCGCAAAGCCTGGATTTTGGGGACTTGTATCCTGGATACGGCTCCCAGAAAAACCTTGTGCTCACGAATCTGGGCGCTGCCACTCTGCAAGTGAGATCACTGAACTTCAGCAGTCCCAGGTTCTCAAGCTCTATCAGCCAATTCTCTATTCCCTCCGGCGGTTCATATGAACTACCCGTCTTCGCCAATCTGAACGCGGTGGGACCCATCAATGCCATGCTTAGTGTAAGCTCAAATGATCCCGAAAATCCCACAATCGCGGTCAATCTGAGCGCCAATGGAATTTCTGCTCCCCAGATATCTGTTTCGGCAAACCAGATATTCTTCGAGATGGACCAGTATGCCGTAATCGAACAACAAGTGAACATCAGTAACACCGGTTTGGGAAACCTGATAATCGACGAAATCGAAGTCCTGGGCCTGGATTGGGTGCAAACCCAAGTTCCGGATACTACTCTTGATCCCGCGGAACAAACCCAGATGATACTGAGCTTCAACAGTACAGGATTACAAGACGGTCTCTACTTTGGTCAGCTACTCATCCATTCCAATGACCCCGCCCAACCCACGACTGAGATCGAACTGCAAATAACCCTGAGCCCCAGATCCCTGATCGCGGAGTTCAGTGCCGAACCCATCACAGGATATGCTCCGCTATTGGTAAACTTTGTTTCAGAATCATACACCACCGATGGCTCGCAAATCGTGGTCTGGGAGTGGGATTTTGATGGCGATGGCGTCATTGACAGTAGCCTCGAGAATCCGAGCTTCACCTATCTCGGTGCCGGAAACTATACGGTAAGCCTGAATGTCACAAACGACACCAGTCAAAACCATCAAACCACAAAACATAACTTCGTCTTTGTGCTCAACAGTGCTCCCGAAGTTGCCCAACCATTACCGGATTTCGAGCTACATGAAGATACTCCGCTATTAGGTTTCGACTTAACGCCATATTTCAGCGATCCCGATGGAGATGAGCTTTGGTTCAGCGTTTCACCCCATCCTCAGCTTATCTTTCAGCATGATGGCCCGCTGCTGAGCATCTACCCCGCACAAGATTACTACGGCTCCGGGCAGATCGTGATTACCGCATTGGATCCCCATTCAGCATCAACATCCCAAACGGTTTGGGTACACGTTCTGGCTGTAAATGATCCTCCGCAATTTGACGATCTCCCCCCTGTAGTCGAATTCCTGCGTTACACAGATTATACGGTGGATTTCGCGCCCTTTGTCTCTGATCCGGATACAGACCTTGATCTGATCACCATCTCGATCACCGGAAACACCAATTTCATCTGGTCTGCAACCGGCCTGGCAGTCACATTCAGCGCTCCCGGAGATTGGTTTGGTGAAGAAACCGTGATTATCTCGCTGAATGACAATTTTGGCAGAAGCATCACCACTGCAGAGCTAACCGTCCGGATTTTGGCGGGGCTGAGCGCGAGCTTTAGCACCAGTCATACGGATGTTTTAGCAGGTGTACCGGTCGAGTTCCAAAACACCAGTCCCGGGAACATCACTCATTTCGAGTGGGATTTTGATAACGACAGCATCGTGGATAGCGAAGAAATGCACCCCGTCCACGTGTATGCCCTGGGAGGATTCAAAAGCCCCCGCCTGAGAATAATGCACAAAATCCAGGAAGACATTATCCATCAGGATGAATTCGTGTTCACCGACGGCATTTTTGTGCGCGGCACAAACATCCCCGGGGGGAACGCTGTGGGTAGCTGGATTCTGGAAAACGCACCCTACAACATCACCGGACCCATCACCATTCCTTCCGACAGCACTCTTAGCATCGATCCTGAGGTGCAGATAAACATCATAAACGCCGAGGTAAGCATTACCGTGCATGGCAGCCTGCAAGCTGACTCCGTGAACTTCAGACCGCTTAGCACCGATCGTTGGAAGGGCTTTGTCGTCCCCAGCGATGTGGATAATATGCTGATCTCGAACAGCACCATCAAGGACGCCGAAACCCCCTTCATGCTCTTTGGTAATGCCACGATCCAGGATTGCGTGATTAGCAAAGACAGCCTGATGGTGTTCTCCGATGAATACGGCATCAGAATTGCTGGTGCTGCTTCACCAACCATTCAGAATGTAGAAATCCTGAACTATAATACCGGAATCGAAATTGCCGCGGAATTCGCGGCTTCTGCCCCCACTATCTCGAATATTCGGGTAAAGAACTCTAGCAATACCTTGCGCAACAACTCTGTGGGAATCTATCTTTCCGGCAAAGTATTACCAGATTTCCAGGGCGTCGATATCGAGGACTATCCCATCGGCCTCAGTTACACCGGGGATGGCAGCACTCTCGCTGCTCCGCCCACACTCTCCAATATCCGGGTAAGAAATACCAGCAACACAGTGCGTAACAACACAATCGGAATCAAACTGCGCAATCTGGAGCGGGTCATTGTCACCCAAGATAGCATATTCAATTATGACACCGCTATCGATTTCGAGAATGAAAACCCGGAGCTGGCAAACCGTCCCACGATCTCCAATATTCGAGTGCGCAACACCAGTAACACAGTGCGTGTGGAAAACACAGGAATCAAACTAAAGGGTAACTTGCAAGTGCGCCTGTTTGATATCGATATCGATGAGTATCACCATGGAATCAGCGTTATCGGCTTGAACAACAGCACCTTGGCAGCACCTTCGACGATCTCAAACATCCGCGTGCGAAACACCGCGAATACTGTGCGCAATACCGGAATCGGCATTTACATTCAGGATATACCCCGCATCACGGTAAGTAACAACTCGCTCGAAGGATACTATCAGGGCATCGCCATCCACAACAGCAACCAGATGTATGCCGCGAAGCCAACCCTCTCCAATATTCGGGTGCGAAACACCAGCAATACAGTGCGCAACGTGGGCACCGGCATCCTGCTATCTCCCGGAATTGATGCCGAGATCACAGATTGCCTGATTCAAGAATACGCGCATGGAATTCACGCTCTGGGTTCTACCTTACGCATGAGCAAAAACCGTCTTCTGAACAACGATATCGCCGTCTTCATCGAAAACGGCGGACCCGGATCATATATGGAGTACAATGAGCTGGCAAAAGAACACCCGACTATGCAAAACCCCATACCGGCGATCAAGGTGCACAGCAGTCAGGATGTCAGCGTGATCAACAATACAATATTCAATTACTCCCAGGCTCTGGCAGCAACGTCCTCTGCTGTGAACTTCACAAACAACATTGCCTGGGCGGAAAACCAGCTGGACGACGTCTTTTATGCCATCGCTTCCAGCCTAAATATCAGTTACAGCAATACCCGTACCCCGCAAGCATATCCCGGAGAAGGAAACCTGAACATCGATCCCCTGTTTCTGGATGAAAGTGAATTGAACTTTGCTCTGCATCACGATAGCCCGATGATTGATGCCGGAGATCCAACTCTGCCGGCAGATCCTGATGATAGCATCCGCGATATCGGAGCGAACATCTATCTGCATAATGCGGAGTTTGTTTCGGATCTCCGTTTCGTGAGCCTGGATCAAGCCATCCAATTCACCAACCAGAGCTTGGGACATCCTGCCGACATCAGCACCTTCGCCTGGGATTTCGACAACGATGGCCAAATCGACAGCACTCTGGAACACCCATCCTGGATTCCCCCGGGACTGGGCAGATATGATGTGAAACTGGTGATCCAAACCGGAACCCTGGTTGATAGTCTGCTCCTGAGAAACCATATCCTGGTGCAAAACGTCATCCTGATGCCCCCCGCTAATCTGCGCTTGAACCTGTCTCAATCCGATATCACGCTGGTGTGGGACCCCGTTCAAACAGATATATATGGTGAACCCGCCAGCCCGAACTTCTATATCTGCTATGCTAACAATCTGCCCAGCGGGACTTTCAGGTACATTGGTGAAACCGAAGGTGCCACAAGCTTCACTCATCCGGATGCAGCACAGCATGAACGCATGTTCTACACCGTGATTGGTTTTGCTGGAACCCGGGCTCAGCTTAGAACCTTCCTGAATAGCCGTGGCAACACAATCTACATCGCCCCCCGGCAAGATCCGATAACTCCACAATTCAAAACCGATAGAAAAGCCTCGAAAACAAGCACTCCCTAAGTCTGTACCGATACATCCGATGCCCGCTCCTTCTCCTGGGAGCGGGCATTTGCTGATAACTTGATTTGTGGCGGTAGGATTTTTATCACATCATCCAGATAAAGCTAGAGCCTGATGATTTGTCCACGCCCTCTTGCTTCTTCGTTGGCTATGTCAATTGTGCACAACCGATATCACAGTTTCAGCAGCTTCACAGCTCTTCGTTGCGCACCATCCACCGTGATGCGCAAGAGGTAGATGCCGGATGAGACCGGCTTCTCCCGGTCGTCACAGCCTTCCCAAGCCAATACCTGTTCGCCTTTTGTCTGCTGGCCTTGGTGCAGGGTCCGCACCAACTGCCCTTTCAAGTTATAGATCTTCAGCTCCACCGTGCTGTGTTTGG
>DHVK01000053.1 GCA_002412625.1 Cloacimonetes bacterium UBA5210 | reverse complement strand
TGATGGTAAATTTCTTAATAGTAGTCTGATCGCCAGTCGTTGCTCTGCATAAATACAACCCTGATGTATAGTTGGAGAGATTAACTGATCTGACCAATTCATTAGACGATATGCTGTTGACTTCTGTATGGTGAATAACTTGACCTTTAATGTTGAAGATTTCGATTGTTATGGGCATTCTTCCATTTTTTTCCAATCCCGATAGCGAAATCGTGATCTCTCCATTAGTTCGTACGGGATTGGGACTCAATCTCATATGCAATTGATTTATTAGTTGTGGCGCAATGGGATCATCATTGTCGACCATTCCGGGATGACCGCCATAGATAAATACATACCCTCGAAAGTCATGATATGGCCAAGCACCCTCCTCAAACGGCGCAGAAACTGCGATGTCATCACATCCATCACCATTAAAATCCCCAACTGCAACATCATAGCCGTAGTTTTCGAATGTATTGACTTTCTGCCAGTCTGCAATTCCATCCATATTTTCTGAGCCCAACCAGACGGCAAACCGCTGACCCTGATAAGTGGCTCCAATCACGTCACTGAAGCCATCGCCATTAAAGTCACCATGGTTTATACCACGAAGTTGAGCGTTACCAAAAAATATCGGATTTAAGCTAACGCTCGGATCCGGTGTAAGACCGGTATCGGTTCCGAGCCAAACATTCATTCCTCGACTGTCAACGTATCCCAGGAAATCGTCAAATCCGTCATTGTTTAAGTCCCCAAGTGGCTTACATCTCCGCGTAATAGAAATTGGCGTGTGGACGATGAGCATATAATCAGAAAAAACTCTTTCACTGTTTCCATAATACACGCATACGGTAGAGAATTGATCATATCCCTGTTGATCACCAAGATATCCTATGGAAAAATCATGATATCCATCGCCGTTTATGTCGCCAATACCAATAATTGATCCGTCAGGAGCTCCGCTTTGAAAGTCTAAACTAAGTATGTTTTGCCGGGTAAAAGATCCTCCCCACATGATATCGAAATAAGTGTAGTAGTTTATCTGATAGCAAATACCAACATCACCAAATCCGTCCCCATCAACATCGCCAAGTTCGTACATATTGTAAATGCTTTCACCGGGTTGAGGATACTCAATCCTATCAGGGCTTGTTAAATCGCTTGTTCCGCCAAAGTAAAACATGAGTCTTACACTTCCGGGAACATCTGGGTTTCGGTCTACAATAATGAGGTCATCAAAGCCATCCCCACTTATATCACCGGGAATTATGATTGAGCCAATTATTCTCTGCTCACCTTCGGGGTAATCACCCTCCAAGCTAATGTCGGGTTCTGATGCTGAGCTAAATCCGGGACCACCAAAATAGATGTAAACTTTCCCCCGAGATGGGCTTTGTTGATACTGATATCCATAAGATGCTGAATATACTACTAAATCATCGTAGCCATCATGGTTAAAGTCCAAGCTTATGATTGCAAAACCAAAAGAAGACATGTTATGCTCACCATGAAGTTGCGCCAGCAGAGGCATGTCATTTAGGGCATGAATAACATAGATGGGCATCACTATTAAAAATAAAGCTAAAAGAAATCTGTTCGAAACCAATGTTCCTCCTGAATTGATCCTTAGTTTACGAGTTTTTTCTTATTCCAACCCTCAAAATAACTTGGGTATCCTGTTTTCTTCTGAGGGGCACATCTGTATCCTTCATTTTGATAAACCTGGTCTCGGCAGGCATCACTCTAAGTTCTTGATCACAATTCTTATACTTACGATTATCATGAGACTGCACAATTCTAAGATAATCGACTGCCAACCTAAAGCATATAGATTTTATAAAACATCCATTTTCATTCGCATCCTTTTACATCCTTATTTGTGAGCATACAGGGGACTGCTTTTCTTGCTCCGGATCGATGATCCAGAAACTTCAAGGAGCATATATGGAAGCGAAACTGATGGATAGAATCAAGGCACCGTTTGTCAGACGCGAAGGTCTGCGGCTAAAACCATACCGTTGTACTGCAGACAAGCTGACTAATAGAAACTCGTGAGAGATTATCCACTGTGGATGCCAGCATCCCCGATTTGAAGTTTTCAATGATGGTCTATAACATAATCTGCGCGTAGTGTGTCTCCTCGTCTCTCATCTGCGTTCTCTTTTCGTAGCATTTGTAATGCTACGTTACGAAAACTCTTGACGGATTTGGGCGCCGATATATTTAGGCATTAAACTAAACAACTAAGGATGTGAAATGTCTGACAACGTGTTCAAAGCCATTGCCGATGCCAACCGGCGCAAGATACTAAACCTGCTCAAGAAACACGAAAGCCTTACTGCCGGCGAAATCGCCGAGCATTTCGAGTTCAGTAAGGCCAGCCTCAGTGAGCATCTAAAGATTCTGCGCCTATCCGGCCTCATCTACGCTACCAAGAAGGGGCAATTTATCCACTATCGCCTCAATACCAGTATTTTTGAGGACATCCTGGCCTGGGTTATAAATCTACGCAACAAAAGTGAGGAAACATGAACCGCCTAAAACTCTTTTCTGCCAGTCTGATACTGCTGGCGTTTTACCTGATAGCTCTGTCTTATCTGGCCGTCGCCGTACCCGCGGATGCCGCGGTGCCCATCCATTGGAATGCCCAAGGGGTAATCGATAACTACACCTCGAAGAGCAATGCCCTGATCTTTGCCTTCGCAATGAACATCGGGCTCTTCCTGCTGATGTATCTGATGCCCTACTTTTCCCCCAAGTACAAGCAACAAGCCGGCAGGTTTGACCAAGTCTTGCCCGGGATCACTTTCATGCTGCTGCTCTTCCTTTCGCTCTTGAATATCTACGGGCTTTCCTATCCTCTGGGGGCAGATCGCTTACCGCTGAACCCGGTGCTCGTACTCATCGGTCTGATGCTGCTGCTTTTGGGCAATATGCTGCCCAAGGTACCGCGCAATTTCTTCGTGGGCATCCGCACTCCCTGGACCATCTCTGATGAAGATAACTGGTACAAGACTCATCGTCTGGGCGGATTGCTCTTTGTGATCGGTGGCATCCTGCTGGCCATGAAGGGAATTTTGAGCCTCAGCCCCACCCTCCAGACTCTCAGCACCTGGATCGTGATGTCTATGCTGCTCTTGCCCTTGCCATATTCTTTCTTGCTCTATCTGAAACGCAAGAAGTAGGCCATCCCCATACTCCGAACGAGGCAGCTTTTACTCTGCCTCGTTCGGAGCTAGCCACAGAGTCTCACCGCCAAAGCGTCTCTTCCGCGGCTGATGCCGCTACCTGTTCACTCCCTCTGCCCCACGATAAACGAAGTTTCACTTGTTTCAAGTTTAAGCTAATTTGAAGCCCTTATTCTCCCCTGCGCACACCTTGAAAACTGCTTAACATCAGTTCAACGCCAGTTTCAGAGAACGACGGATGGTGGAGAATGAACTTGGCTTGGCGATAACTGAAAGATTTCTCTTGACTCCGTAGCATAGCGGATCATAATATGTATATAAGACATTGCAAATTCTATAAGGAGGATAAAGATGTTTTTAAGCGGAACACAGTTAAAAGAGGTTTTCGTAAAAGCCAAACAACAACGGTTTGGGATCATGGCATCCAACGTTGTGTTTGACACTCAAATCAGAGCCATCATTCAGGGTTACAACAGCGTCGGCAGCGATGGCCTGATGCAGATGAGCAGTGGCGCTTGCAAGTATGCCGCGGGCGAAAGCCAGGACATGAAAGCCGGAGCGCGCTTGATTTCCACCATGATCCAGACCTTTGCCGCCCAGTTCCCCAAGAGCGGAATCGGCCTCCATATCGATCACGCCACCCCGAATTACTTTGATTTCATCGTCTTTTGCATCGAAAACAAGCTGGTCACCTCCGTGATGATCGATGCTTCCAAAGAAAATCTGGCAGAAAACATCCGCATCACCAAAGAAGTGGTGGATGTAGCCCACAAACACGGCATCCTGGTGGAAGGCGAGATCGGGCACATCAAGGGTACTGAAGACGAGATCGTTTCGGAAACAGAGCTTTACACTCACCCCGCAGAAGCGCTGGAATTTGTGAAAAAGACCAATGTGGATCTCTTTGCCGCCAGCGTGGGCACCAATCACGGCGTTTCCAAAGGGGAGAACATCGTTCTGCGCCTTGACTTGGTAAAGGAAATCGACGAGCTCCTGATTAAAAATGGAGTGGAACGCGGTTTGGTCTTGCACGGCGCTTCGGGCTTGACCGACGAACAGCAGCGCGAGGCGATCAAAAACGGAGTGGTGAAGATCAACAAAGATACTCACTATCAAATGGATATGGCGCAGGAGATACAAGCTTATTGGGAAAAAGAGAAATACTCCATCGTCTGCCCGCCGGATATGGACCCCAAAACTTATGTGCCCAATAAGAGCAAGTTTGACCCCCGCAAATGGCTGGCCCAAGGCGAAGCCAAGATGCAGGAAACTGTGAAGAACTTCTGCCTGGTTTCGGGCAGTGCCAATAACAGCATTTTGCTATAGGAGATAGAGTTATGACAAGAGTAGCAATCAATGGATTTGGCCGCATCGGACGCCTGGTGCTGCGCGCGTTTCTGAAGTTTCACCCGGATATGGATGTGGTGGCGATCAACGATCTCACCGATGCCAAGACCCTGGCCTACCTCTTCAAATACGACAGTGTGCACAAGATCTTTGAGGGCGAAGTGAGCCACGATGACGAGCACATTATCATCAACGGCAAAAGGATCAGAATCTTTGCCCAGAAAGACCCGGAAACCCTGCCCTGGAAAGATCTGAACGTGCAATACGTGGTGGAAGCCACCGGCATCTTCAGATCCCGCGAGAAGGCCGGAAAACACCTCAAAGCCGGCGCGCAGAAAGTGATCCTGACCGTGCCAGCCAAAGACGACGTGGATGCCACCATCGTGATGGGCGTAAATCACCGCAGCCTAAAAGCTACGGATCTGATCGTCTCCAACGCCTCCTGCACCACAAACTGCCTGGCCCCTGTGGCTAAAGTGCTGCACGATCGCTTCGGCATTGAGGGCGGACTGATGACCACGATCCACTCCTATACCAACGATCAAAACATTCTGGACCTGCCGCATAGCGACCTGCGCCGCGCCCGTGCTGCAGCGATGAGCATGATTCCCACCTCCACCGGTGCCGCCAAGGCCATTGGGCTGGTGATTCCGGAGCTGAATGGCAAGCTGGACGGTCTGGCAGTAAGAGTTCCTACCCCGGATGGCTCACTGGTGGATCTGAATGTGAATCTGGCCCGTGCCGCCACAAAAGACGAGATCAACCAAGCCATGAAAGAAGCCGCGGATGGCTATCTGAAGGGCTATCTGATGTATTCGGACGAACCGATCGTCTCCATCGATATCGTGGGCAATCCGCATTCATCGATCTTTGATGCCGGCGGAACCTACGTGAAAGACAAAATGGTGAAGATCCTGAGCTGGTATGACAACGAATGGGGTTATAGCTGCCGCGTGACAGACCTTGTGAAATACATGAGCGAGCTTCAATAAGCACTGACCTAACACGCTTCTCTGAAAGCGTATGTCGGTAGAATTGCGGCACACTCACTGCCGCCAAACCTTTTACTGTTCTGCGGAAACACGCCTCGGATGAGGCGTGTTTCTGTTGCTGGATGGCGCGTGTCAATAAACGGAAATTGAATGTGACAAAGAAACTCTTTTGGCTATGGCTGATGGCCCTGGTCGTGATCAATGTGATCCCGATCGGAATCAGCTCAAACAACAGTCTGAACAGCAGCAAAGCCCTCTCTTTCAGGCTGGATTATCTGATCCACTCTATGATGATCCTGGTTTTTGCCCTGGTCTGGGTGTGGGGCAAGATCCACAAGGTGAAATGGTTTGCCCGCTATGAGGCATTGAAGTATTGCGGAATAGTGCTGCTTGCGGCGGTGGTGCTGGAATCTCTCCAGACCCTTGTGCCCTGGCGCAGTTTCAATCCCGTGGATTTGGTCTACAATCTCTTTGGAACGGGGCTGGTGATGGTGTTTGTGGCTCTGAGCAGTTGGCTGACGAAGCCGGAATGACTCTGCTCCGGCAAAAACCGCTCAGGGGATATTCTTCTTCGCGCTTACCCGGATGAAAGTCTTGTCTCCCAAGGTGGATAGCGGAATAAGCACTTCGGTCGCTTCAGTATCCAGCAAATACTCAAAATCCTGATCCGGGCTAAGGGTATATTCAACAGTGTAGTAATCCGGCGCAATCGGGGTCCCCGAAGAGGTCTGAGAAACCGGATCCCAAGAAACCCGCACCGCAGCTTCACCGCCAGGCTGAATCTGCACATTATCCGGAGAATTCACTGTGCGCACAAAGCTATAGGAATACCAGTTACTCTGCTGAAAGACACCGGGAATGCGTTCTGCCCAGGCCCTTCCCTGTTCGTTGTCAACTTCTGGAAACACGTGTAATAGATTGGCACTGCGATAGTTCCGCACTGGCGCATGCTCAGGATCAGTGGTGTACATCTGGTAAATTCTGCCGTCCTCGGTGCGGTAGTTTAGGCCCCAATTGAACCGATCAACAGGTTTGGTGTATTGGGTCTGAAAGTATAGATCCAGAGGCTCGATATTCATTGTCACATCAGCGATCTCGCCTACGGGCGTGGTTTGTGGATCCACATACAAGGGTACCGGATACACAAATCCACCGTTGGAGTTATCCATTTGTGTAACTGTAGATCCAGAAATTCGGTTGATCAGAGAGAGCAGCGCGAACTTTGGGTTATTCACATCGTACCATGAAGTGAAATCGGGATCAGCCAGCAGAAGGGACATATCGCAGCTCATAACCAAAGTGTTGGTGGCAGTATCTATCGAGGTACCGATGGCACCGATGCGGTTTACATCGCTAATCCCGGTACCGGTGATTTTGTATAATCCGGTACTCATCAGTAAGGGAACACTAACATAGTGAAAAGCCCATGCCACGGCTCCCGGGGCATTGGGATCTTCCAAAGAGGGATCGGCGATGCCCACCATGTATGAGTTCCAGGGACCAAAGAAGCCTCCGGTGGGGAAGCCTCCACCGCGGGTTTGCAGCCCGACGATGAGCTTGGTGTCTGATACAGTCACATAATCTGCGATGATATCAAGGTAGTTAGTCGGCTGATCATTGGCGGGGGCATCAGAAACCTTGGTCAGTAAACCCGGGGCTGGCAGAGCTGTGCCGGTATAGCGCACGGGTACCACATTGATTGGCTCAATGCCCACTTGCTTCCGAAAACCGTAGTAAGTCCTGCTTGTGCCGGCATTGACCAGAGCTTGGTAAGTATTGGTGCCGGCGTTTTGCACAGACAAGTTCATTTCCGTGTTGCCGGTGCCGGGGTTGTACACCAGCTGATTGAAATTGATGTTGCCCTGGGTGATATTTGTGCGTAGATAGACCTTATTATCTGCGGTCTTTTCACTAAAACGGATGTTCTGCCAAGTATCAATGCTGAGAGCATTCAAACTGCTTAAGAATATTAAAATACAAAAACATAGGTATTTCATTAGAACTCCTTAAAGTCATTTCTACAACTATTTCTCTCTTTTGAAAACCGTCAAGTATTTTTAAACAGTCACCTCTAACCACGCATATCAGCCAGTGCTTGCCAAGCTTACAGAATGAGATGAGATGGCTGGATCTGCAAACCCCATTAACGCGGCATTTATCTGGCCTTGGTGCTGAGACAGTCTCCCTTCAGTGAAACCGTTTGCACAGTCAGTTAACCGATTTTCATTGACACATTCAGCCAGAGTATTTTGAGTGATACCAAAAGGTGATTTTGTCTAAAAATATAGAACATAAGGAGTTTACCATAATGGCTAAACAAACCAAAGCTACAATGGATGGAAACAGCGCTGCCGCGCATGTCGCGTACGCGTTTAACGAGGTAGCAGCGATCTACCCCATCACTCCGTCATCCGGTATGGGCGAGCTATCAGATGCCTGGGCAGCTGATAAGCGCAAGAACATCTACGGCACCACCGTGGACGTAATGGAAATGCAATCTGAAGCCGGTGCAGCCGGTTCCGTGCACGGAGCCCTTTCAGCCGGTGCCCTCACCACCACATTCACAGCCTCTCAGGGCCTGATGCTTATGCTGCCGAATATGCATAAGATCGCCGGTGAGATGCTGCCCACAGTTTTCTACGTGACTGCCCGTTCTCTGGCAGCCCAATCCCTCTCCATTTTCGGCGATCATTCAGACGTCATGAGCGCCCGCAACACCGGTTATGCCCTGGTTGCCTGCAACAGCGTTCAGGAAGTGATGGATTTATCTATCGTCAGCCAATTGGCGACCCTGAAGACTTCGATTCCCTTCCTGCTTTTCTTTGACGGCTTCCGTACCTCCCACGAGCTGCAGAAGATCGATGTGGTGGAATACGAGACCATGAACGAAATGCTGGATCACTCTCTGGTGGAAGCTTTCCGCAAGCGCGCCCTCACTCCGGATACTCCGCGGGTGAAGGTGGGTCAGCAAGGTCCGGACGTTTATTTCCAGGGCCGCGAGACCAGCAACCTGCAGTATCAGGACGCTCCCGGCATCATCGAAGCCACCATGCAAGAAGTGGCCGCCAAGCTGGGTCGCAGCTACAATCTCTTTGACTACGTGGGCGATCCCAATGCCGAAGACGTGATCGTGGCCATGGGCAGCGGTTGCGAGACCATTACCGAGACTATTGAATATCTGAATCAAGAACGCGGGATGAAACTCGGCCTGATCAAGGTCCGCGTGTACCGTCCGTTCAGCACCGAGCACTTCCTGGCTGCCCTGCCCAAGAGCGTGAAACGCATTGCGGTCTTGGACAGAACCAAGGAACCGGGCTCAATCGGCGAACCGCTCTATCTGGACGTGGTTTCCGCGCTTCAGGGCAAGAACCTCACCATCATCGGCGGACGCTATGGCCTTTCCAGCAAGGAATTCACTCCGGATATGGTGCTGGCAGTATATAAACACCTGCAAAAGGGTGGTTTCCACGGTTTTACAGTGGGTATTGATGACGACGTCAGCAAGCTCTCACTCAGCCTCGACGAACACATCCACACCGTACCCGCAGGCACCATTTCCTGCAAATTCTGGGGCTTGGGCTCCGATGGCACAGTGGGCGCAAATAAAAACAGCATCAAGATCATCGGCGACCATACCGATATGAATGTGCAGGGTTATTTCCAGTACGACAGCAAAAAAAGCGGCGGCATCACCCGCAGCCACCTGCGCTTTGGCAAACAGCCCATTCACAGCCAATATCTGGTAGCCAAAGAAGACTTCGTAGCCTGCCACAACCAAGCCTTTATCGGTAGATTCGACCTCTTGAGCGGCATCAAAGAAAACGGCGTATTCCTGCTGAACACCAATTGGGAAATGGCGGAAGTGTTCAATCACCTCACTTGCGACATGCAGGAAACCATCATCAACCGCAAGATCAAGTTTTACAACATCGATGGCCTGAAGATCGCTGAAGAAGTGGGCTTGGGCGGCAGAGTAAACACCGTGATGCAGACCGCTTTCTTCCTGATCAGCGGCGTCATGGACCGCACCGAAGCCATCGGCCTGATCAAAGAATCCATCCGGAAAACCTATGGCCGCAAGGGCGATGACATCGTTCAGATGAACCTGAACGCTGTGGACAAAGTGAATGAAGCCTTGGTGGAAGTGGATATCCCGGCTGCAGTCCCGGACAAATGCACTCCCCGCAAACAACTAGTCCCGCAAGGCGCCACCGGTTTCGTGATGGACGTGATCGAGCCCATCATGCGCGAGCAAGGCGATGTAATCAAGGTTTCCCAGATGCCGCTGGACGGCTTTGTGGAAAGCGGAACCGCCAAGCTGGAGAAGCGCAGAGTAGCTCCCGCAGTACCCAAATGGATCCCGGAAAACTGCATTCAGTGCAACCAATGCTCCTTTGTCTGCCCCCACGCCGCGATCCGCGCCAAACTAGTGAAAGCGGACGATCTGAAAGACGCTCCCGAGAGCTTCACTACCCTGAAAGCCATGGGCGCCGAAGGTTATCAATATAAAATCCAGATTTACATCGACGATTGTCAAAGCTGCCGTGTATGCGTGAACGAATGCCCGAAACAGGCTCTGGTAATGAGCCCGATCGAGACCGAACGCGAAGCCGGCGAACAAGATAACTACGAATTCTTCGAGAAACTGCCCAACGACGTGATGGCGAACTACAAGGAAGCCACCGTGAAGGGCAGCCAGTTCAAACAACCCCTGCTGGAGTTCTCCGGTGCCTGCGCCGGTTGCGGCGAAACCGCCTATATCAAGCTGCTCACCCAGCTCTATGGCGATCGCATGATCATCGCCAATGCTACCGGCTGCTCCTCCATCTGGGGTGGAACCTTCCCCACCATCCCTTACACCAAAAACAAAGATGGCAAAGGTCCCGCCTGGGCAAACAGCCTCTTTGAGGACAACGCTGAATACGGCTTCGGTATGCGCCTGGCAGTGAACTCCCACCGCAAGCAGCTCAAGCTCGCCCTGGAAGCCCTGCTGAAAAAAGGCATCGATGCCGAACTGAAAGACGCCATCAAAGTCAGCCTGGAAAACTGGAAAGCCGTGGATCAGGCTGCCAAAGACAATGCGGCAAAGATCTGCGCCATGCTGCCCACAGCGATCGAGAAAGCCTGCGAAGGTTGCGGCAAACTGCTGCGCCGTGTGGA
>DHVK01000009.1 GCA_002412625.1 Cloacimonetes bacterium UBA5210 | reverse complement strand
GCCCATAAAGGGCTATGGGGGGGGGGCGCTGCATTCATCGAGGGGCTCCGCTTCGCTACGCACCCTCGCTATGATCTGTCGCCCCTGGCAGGGCTCACAAGGACGTGTCGAATCCTCTGTCGCCCCTGGCAGGGCTCACAATGAAGTGTCGAATCCTCTGTCCCCCCTGGCAGGGCTCACGAGGACGTATCGAATCCTCTTCCCGCCCCGGAGAGTGTTGTGTAACCCCCCCCCGAGACAGTTCCAGACGTCCCCGGTGAGGATTGCAGACATTCCCGTCGCTCCGGTTTGCATCAGTGCCGTTGAGTGCCGCCGGAATTCACCGGTTCAAACCGGGCTGCTTCTTTGTTCAGTCCTATTGGTGGCACTGCTTTTCATGCAGCAGATCATCATAGTCATAAGCATTTTGGACAAATCCACTCACCGTCGCATCCTCGGGGGAAGCGATCTCCAGCTTGATCTTTAGTTCCCCCGCTGCTTTGTTGATCGCGCCGCTGCTCTTTTCTCTGAACGGAAAGAGTTTTTTGAACATTGTGTTTATTGCGCTTACATCCGCATCCGCCGCCTTTTCGATTATCTCGGTTTGCTTCTTCTTTATCTTCACTTCCCGCTCGAACTTAACATAGCGATCCTCCGGCATATTGTGTCTTGCCACCGCCAGCCTGACCAACAGGTTCCGGGCGCTATGACACATCCGCAGTTTACTGAAGTCATCCATATACATCGCCTGCAAATCATATCCTTCGTACTTCACCCGCAGCGTATCAAACTCCAGATTATTCTCGATTTTCGCTTTATCGCGCGAATTGTTGCGCAAGTTTCTCAGGTTATCTTCTCCGATTCTCTGGTTCCCCTTCATCTCCCTGATGTCTTTATCAATCCAGATCCTAAATGTCACCGCTTCGGCTTTGAACTCCTTCTCGATCGCGTCTTTCTCAGCATCACTCACTACTTGCCCTTTTTGCTTAAAGAGATACTTCGTATCGCGGGCTTTGTTTTCATCAACTTCTTCCGCTTGATCCTCAGGCGGGGCAGAATCGGCTTGCGCCTCGGGCTTGCTCATCCAGCTGTGCTCTGCCAGATATTCCGTTGCGCTGGGGATCAGGCCGCTGGTTACTAAAGCTGATTTCGAAGAGTTGATTTTAGCAACGCAAGCGGGTGCTTTTTCCTGAAGCTCCATGATCTTCTTGGGGCTTAACAGAACTTCCACTTCTCGCCTCTGCCCATCCCGCTGATTGCTGTAGTTATAACATTGAAAGGATTGCGAGATCAACAGCCAAAGATATGCCATTTCATAATCCGGATCGAACATCACGCTTTTGTAGAAGATATTTGCCAGCTCGACCATCGCCTCTCCGTTTCTCGCACAAGCCGCTTCATAGAACAGCTTGAAGGCTTCGCTATAGTTTTGGGTCACCCCGCTGCCTTCGTTCAGCATCCGGGCATAGCGAAAAGTCGCCTCCTTGCGAATGGTAATTATCGGTTCATTCTCATAGGCTATTTTCATGTAGTAGCCGGCATTCACGATGTTCCGAAAAACGATGGTTTTGTTGTCCTCTCTGAAGCCTTCTTCATACAGTTTGCCCACTTTTAGGGCGGCTTTATAGTGTTTTCGATAGCCCGCAACCTCATAGTTTTTGATCGCATTAGGATAATCAGGAAAGGGGTGTAGTTTATCTCCCCAGAGCAGTTCACCCTTCATGTAACAAGCATGAGCATAAACATTATCGGCTTCATCTGTTATCTCACATAATAAACTATAAGCCCGGCCCGGATTATCATAGCGGAATTTCTTTGCCAGTTCATATTTTGCGAGCCTGTGTCCTTTGTCCGATGCTTTTTCAAAACATTCTTTGGCTTTTTCCTGATCAAAACATGCCGATAATACCTTATCGTACAATCTACCCATATAGTACATTCCGTCGATAACGCCTTTGTCTGCAAGTTGGGTAGAAATATCAAGCAATTTTTTGCATTCTTGCTCTGAAATGAGTTGATCGTATTCAGTAGTGCATTTTTTTAGATACTGTAACTCAAAATACGTTTTTTCTGATAAATACTCATCTTCCGAACTTGGACTAAAATCCCAGTAGTACATTTGGAACCTCCTACTTTATTCCACTCCACAAATATTGAACATTTCTATTTCGTCAAGTTGATGTTTTTCCACCGGAGCCGGCAGATAGGCTTAAATGAATATCCAAAGGGTAATTCGGGATTTATGATTTTTTTTCAGCCCTCTCCGCCACCGGATATCCGTGCAAACCACTGCCTGCTTTCCTCTTATCCCAGCTCCGGACTGCCTGTTACGCGCTGCTCAAGCCGCTCCTTAGCCGCGCATGAGAACTCTTTGAGAGCAGCTTCGCAGGCTATCGGAACACGTCTCTCCGAGCCGTTTTTCTGTCAGATAGCACCGCTGGAACTCGCCGCTCCCGGGGCGTTTTTCTGTCAGATAGCACCCAACTCAAAACAAAAACACCGCCCCCTCGAAAATACCCCCCAACTAGTTTTAACTGCACCACTAATCCCCAAAACAAACAAACCGCAAAACCGAAATAGCAATTGTTACAAATTCTCCGGCAAATTGCCCTCTGGCGGGTATTCGACAGAAAAACGCCCGAGGACGGACGAGCTCCTATCCCCCTCCGTAGCCCGTATCTTGCATAAGAATAAGCTTATATCGAGGAAAATATCATGAAAGTACTGTTTAAGAATCTCTTGAAGGCATACAGCGGCCAATGTGACGGCTTGGTGTATTACTACCATCCACGGCTGAACCGCGTGATCTGCCGCCGCCACGTGATCCCCAAAAGCACTCCGCAAAACGCCAGATTGAAGCTCGTGTCTGCCCGGCTGCGGACATTGCAGATCAGCGCGGAATACATCACGGATCTGAGATATTACGCCGCATTAATCAGTGAACGGGGAAAATACTTGAACTGGCGCAACGTATATCTGAAGCTGATGTATGCCCTGCAACGCCTTTATGGCGTGGATCTGAGCACTATCAGCCGGGAGCAGATCGCAGAACAGGAACTGCCCTGCCGAAGCGTAAAGCATGCCATTGAGGCAGGGCTTCTGGCACCTGTACCCGGGTATCAGCGCTTGTGCGCGGAGATGTGAGCGGAACTCGCCGCTGGAACACGCCGCTCCCGGGGCGTTTTTCTGCCAGCTAGCACCCAACTTAAAACAAAAACACCGCCCCCTCGAAAATACCCCCCAACTAGTTTTAACTGCACCACTAATCCCCAAAACAAACAAACCTTAAAACCCCAAAAACACCGCAAAACCGAGATAGCCGTTATTCCATATTCTCCGGCAAAATGCCCTCTGGCGGGTAATTGACAGAAAAACGCCCCAGGAGCGGCGTGTTCCAAAGGATCTCGTTTCTCCCGAAACGTTTTTCTGCCAGCTAGCACTCGCAAAACCCAATACATGAAGTCCAAAGAGCCGCGTAGCAAGTGCTTTATGCAAAGTTGGGAAAGGCTCTTTGAACTCCATGCGCATGCTTTCCACATCAAGCAGCAATCCCCTACCCACCAAGCACTTACGCACGCAAATATCATGTATTTATTGCTTGACACAATCCACACCCATATATAATGACACATATGAGGTGTATAAATATGAACTACAACACGATACAGGCTCTCGCGCACGCCTACCCCCAGCTGGAAGGCAGCAAAATCCTGATGCTCCTGAGCGAGCACCCAAACCGCCCGGTACTGAGCACCGTGCTCGAACTGGCGCTTTCCCAAAAGATCACGATTCCCGAGGCGGAGCAGGGCCACTTCCACCCTTTGGGCGTGCCTTTGACGGATTACCAAACCCTGAAGGAGATCGACAAACGGCTATTGCGCTTGAATCAGCTGAAGGCACAGTACCTCAGCGAAAGAAGCAGAGGCTTCAGCGAAAAAAACGCGGATCTCAGCGATACCAGGGCAGGCTTCAGCGAAAGAAACGCGGAGAGCAGCCCTTTTGACGAGGAAATCAAGGCGCTGATCCGCTATCGCAAGGACTGCACCAAGCCTTGGGGGGAGATCAAGAATAGTGATGACGAGCTGCGGCAGGCGTATCGCAGGCACTACGCGGCGATCCACAGACTCTTTGCCAAAGCGGAAAAAGATGGCTTCCAAGCAGCAGTGGCGATCGTGAAACGCAGCTTGCGGCTGGGCTATTCCAGTATGGTGAAGGATGAATGAGCTTGGTCGGGGGCTTGGGTAGAAACGGCTTCCAGCCATTTGCAAGCGACAAGATGTCGCTTCTACCGGGATATGCTTTGTGGTGTATCATCCACTTTCGCAGGGCAAAGGGCAAAATCGTGAACAAAGTTATTGACAAAAATCCCGCTTCCCTGTCCCTAATACTAGATTAAAGAGAAAGGATTCAAGATGGCGCGGCTTTTCAGCAAAGACTATCACGACAAATCCAACAGCTGGTACTTCAATCACGCAGTAATCCTGCTGGAAGAGGGAGACCTCTGGTATTGGCACACTGAAGACGAATCTGCAAATGTGCTGATGCGCTTTTTCCCGATAAATGACAAGCGCGAGTACTTCAGCTCCTGGGTGGAAGTGTTGTACGACCCGGAAGATAAACGCATCCTCAGCTACGACTGCGCCGAATGCGGCACAGACGAGGGTTGCCGGCACTATCTCTCGCTGTTGCGCTATGCCTATAACTACATCTCCGATGACGTGCTGAAGGAGGAACAGGTGCAGACCTGCGATTCCGACTGCCTGCGCGCGAACCTGCATTGGATGAATTCCGTGCGCCATTTCAAGCTCTTCTTTGAAGGGATATTCAATCCAGCCACCCAGAAAATCCGCATCTATCATGAAGGCCTGAACGATGCGCAGATTCCCGCCTTGATGAAGATCCTGAAAGGGCAGGAAGACGGCGCTTCCGAGGTCACCGAGAACCTTCCGGCATTGGATAAATACCAGATCGCTTTTTTGGAAAGCATCGCCCGAATGGGGCTCCCATACAGCACAAAGAATGGTTTTTGGTCCATACCCAAAGCCCAGTTCCCCAATCTCTTGTTCCACATGGAGCACATGGCTGAAAGCCTGATCGTAAGAGAAACCAACGAGCCTCTGCAGTTCGCGGGCCAGCCCTACCCCCTCGCTCTGCGCATCGAGAAATATGGCAAAGATCACCACAATCTGGTTCCCGTGCTGATCGAAGAACTTTCTGCCTGGTATGCCGGATACCCCACCTGGCTGTTTTTCCGTAACAAGATCCACAAAGTGTGGTTACCCTTCAAGGAATTCGTAGTGGATAGCATCTTCCAGCATCGCATGCAGATCAAGGCAACGGATCTGCCATATTACCGCAGCGTGGTTCACACCGAGCTGGCGCGGCGCGGCGTTTACCTGGATTTTGATGCCTCAATCGAACTCCCTCGGGTTTTGGATAGCGAGCCCAGAGGAAAGCTCTACCTCAGAGAAATGGGGGATGAAATCCTCATCGAAGGCTATTGGGTATATGAAGAGAGCTTTGAACTGCCCATGGAAATGTTGAAATATGGCAAGCCCCTGGTGTACAGCTCTTACCGGGGTGGTGATGCCCAGGACAAGATGTGGTTTTATCTGCCGGATTCACTGAAGAGCAAGACCCGGGCACTGCTGGATACTCTTCCCCCACCGCAGATCAACCAGTTTGAACAGAACTCCCAATTGGTGTACAAAGCGGACGATTTTGCGGCATTGCAGAAGGCTGTGTTTCAGGTTGACGAACAGGAGTGGGAGCTGATTATCGCTGAAAGCTTGAACAACCGCTTCATCACCAAGATCCATCTGGAGGCAGAAGTAAAGGTCCAAAGGGCGGAGGACATCGATTGGTTCAGCTACGAAGTCAGCTATCGCTACAAGGATCTCCGCTTCAGCCACGACGAGCTTTTCCGTTATTTCAAATCCAGTGATGAATTTCTGCACACCGTGGATGGCAGGATGTTTTTCATCAGCAACCCTCAGATCTTCTCTGAGATCGACCACCTGCTCTCCCGCAGCACCCGGGATACTGACGCCGTGTATCGCGCCAGAATCCTGAATCTGCCATATTACCAGCGGCTCAAGGAAGAAAACCCTGCGTTCAAGATCATCGGTGATGACTACCTGGAAAACATGTTTGAGGATCTGAAATCCCGCACTTTGAAACACAATCCGGAACTTCCATCGTTTTTGCAGACCATTCTACGTGGCTACCAAAAGGCTGGAGTGGCTTGGATAAACATGCTGAAACACTATCGCTTAAACGGCATTCTCGCGGACGAAATGGGGCTCGGCAAGACCATTCAAGCTCTGGCTTTGATCGCCAACACTTCCGAAACCGGGATCAGCATGGTGGTTTGCCCCAAAACTTTGCTTTACAACTGGGCTGCAGAGATCGAGAAGTTCCACACAAACATTCCTTATGCCATCATCGAAGGCAACAAAGAAACCCGCACCGAGCTTCTGCAAAACCCCAATATTCGCCTCTATATCATCAGCTACTCCATGGTGCTCAGCGACTTCGCATTGCTCAAACCCAAAAAGTTTGAATGGCTGATCCTGGACGAAGCGCAGAACATCAAGAATGTATCCGCTCAACGCACCAGAGCCATCAAGAAGCTGGATTCTGCTCACAGGCTGGCGCTTTCCGGCACCCCGATCGAAAACAATATGACCGAACTTTGGAGCATCATGGATTTCCTGATGCCGGGCTATCTGGGGAGCATCAAAAACTTCAAGGATACATATCTGAAGACGGAAGAAGACAAAGACGCAAGAGCCATTCTGCACCGTTTGAGTTCGCCTTTCCTGCTACGGCGCATCAAGAAAGAAGTACTGCTGGAATTGCCCGACAAGCAGGAGCAGATTGCCTGGTGCAAGATGAGTCCGATCCAGGAAAAGCTCTATCTGCAGATCCTGGAAACCGTGCAGAAGAAACTGATGCCAAGCTCTGCCGAGGAAATGACTTATGTGCATATTCTGGCAGCACTCACGAAACTACGTCAGGTGTGCAATCATCCGCATTTGGCAAACAATGACATCTTGCCCGAGCCGGAGCTTTCGGCAAAGCTGGAGATGCTGGTTGAACTGGTGCAGGATGCTATCGCCGGCGGGCACAAAGTGCTGATCTTCTCCCAATTTGTGCAGATGTTGAAGATCATGCGCACCGTGTTTGACAACCTGGGCATTCCTTACAGCTATTTGGACGGGAAAACCAAGGATCGGGCAGAGCAGGTGAGGGCATTTGAGACCAACGAGAGCATCCCTTTGTTTTTGATCAGCCTGAAGACGGGCGGAACGGGCTTAAACCTGACTTCGGCAGATACCGTGATCCTTTATGACCCCTGGTGGAATCCGATGGTGGAAAACCAGGCCATCGACCGTACCCACCGCATCGGACAAACCCGCAAGGTACAGGTGTTCAGGTTAATCACCAAAGCCACCGTTGAAGAGAAAATCCTCAGTTTACAGCAGAATAAGATCGAGCTCTTCAACGAAGTCATCGAAGGCGGCACCTCAGTGCTGAAATCAATGAGCCTTGAAGAGCTCAAGAGTCTGTTTGATTATTAGGATCAGGGATTCGGGAAGATTCTGGCCCAGTCCGGTTCCACAGAGCCATCCACACCAAATCCGTGATAGGTGTTGGCGTCTCCGTCAAACCATAGCTTGCGGCCTTCACCCACCGGGTTCGGGGCTTTCGCTGTCGCCATGATGATCTTATAGGGAGCCACATACACATAGTTGTTCTCATTCACGTTTTTCAGCTTTTCCACCATTTGTGTCGTGTAGATAGTTGACGATTTCCAGGCAATGGCAAAATCCCAATTCTCCAAAACCCTTGGTTTCAACCCGATTTCCACCAGGGCGTTGTCCATCGAGAACCCACTGGCACTGCCGTTTGTTTGCCAATAGTTGTCCACGTATAGATGCAGGGCTTCCACTGCTTCGCGCACTGCTTCCGCGCGTTTCCGGTTTTGATAGTTGTTCCATCGCGGGATTATTAAGATCAGCGCGACAGCGATAATGATTATCCCTGCTACCACGTAGTATTTCGTTCGCGATTTGCTGTTTGTGTCGGTCATAAATTTCTCCTCGGCCGGTATTGGTCTGATCATAATATAAGCATATTTATGCCGTTTGCCATAGCGATGTAAATTGTTCCCAAGTCCCCCGGGCTAAACCTGAATTGAGATATAAGCTCTCCCTTGCTTGCGTAAGCATCTAGTTTCACCGGGAAGCCACAGATTTCTGCCATTGGCGGGCAGGGCGCAAAAGGGTTTTGGTTTGAGGCTGTTCAGAGCTATATTGTCTCAAGTATATCAAAAATTGAAAAAAGGATAAAAGCATGAACATAACGAAGATCAAAGGTCTGATCCAAATCCTGATGATTATGATCATGATGGGAGCAATAACGATGATGAATGCAAAAACAGCTTATGACTTCAGTGTGGAGCGCATCGACGGTAGCTTGGGATCTCTGGAAGATTACCGGGGCAAAGTGATATTGATCGTAAATACTGCCAGCAAATGCGGATTCACAAAGCAATATGACGGTTTGCAGAAGTTGTATGAAGATTACCAGGATGCCGGATTGGTGGTTTTGGGCTTTCCGGCAAACAACTTCATGAACCAGGAACCGGGGACCAATGAGGACATTGCCGAGTTCTGCAGATTGAACTTTGGGGTCAGCTTCCCGATGTTTGCCAAAGTGTCCGTCAAAGGCAAAGACATCCATCCCCTCTTCGATTGGCTGACATCAAAGGACAGCAATCCGGAATTTGCCGGAAATGTGAGCTGGAACTTCAATAAGTTTCTGATCTCGAAAGACGGCCTCCTGATCAACCGCTTTGGCTCTCGAACCGAGCCGCAGGACCCCGAACTCATCACTGCCATCGAGGCTGCCCTGAAGTAGTTTAAAACCTACTATCCAAAGAGTTATCCCCTGCCGGATACGCCGCATGCAGGCCTTGCCAAACCCTTTTGTTTAGCTTGGGTTCAGGCTGGTGTGAAGCTGTGATTAAGCTATGGACATAGCACGATAAGAGCTTAAACTAAGCTTCAACCCGGTTTAATGCATGGAGCATAGTACAGCTGTGCGCGCAGCAAATGCGCCACGGCGGGATCTGATGTTTGGCTATACCGGGGTTCTGATATGCTCCCGGATGGCAGCTTCCTTTGGTTCATAAATCATCAATCTATTTGGAAAAGAAAAACCTGATTTAGTGTTGACATAATCCGCCAAATGAAAATAATGGAATGATCAGTGTAATTATATGCAAAATAAATATATTAGATCCTGTGGAGGAAATATGAAAACTGGCGGATGCCGCTATGGAACCCATCGTGTTATCGAACCCAAAGGTGTATTACCACAACCTGCAAGAGTATTGAACAACGACATGACTGAGATCTGGGACAACGAAATCCTGATCGACGTGATCAGACTGAATGTGGACAGCGCTTCCTTTCATCAGATCAAAAACAAGCTGGCCGCCCAAGGGCATACGGATATCGAGAAAGCCTTCGCGGATCATGCAATCGACCTCACTACCCGCACCGGAAAGCATAAAAATGAGGACACCGGCAGCGGTGGAATGTTGATCGGCAAAGTTGCCGCGATCGGTCCAAACTTTGAGATGAAGGACAAAATCAAGGTTGGAGACAAAATCGCCAGCTTGGTTTCGCTCTCTCTTACTCCGCTGAAGATCAAAGCGATCAAGAAAGTATTGTTGGACAAAGATCAGGTGGAAATCGAGGGCCAAGCGATCCTCTTTTCCAGCGGAATCTATGCCAAACTTCCCGAAGATATGGATGAGAACCTCGCCCTTTCCGTGTTGGACGTTGCCGGTGCGCCGGCACAGGCAGAACGCTTGGTGAAACCCGGGGACAACGTGGTGATCATCGGCGCCAATGGCAAGAGCGGCATTTTGTGCAACGCGGTAGCCCGTGAACGCGCCGGAGTATCCGGCAAAATCATCGGTGTCGTGCGCAATCGGGATTACATCCCCACCTGCCTGGAAACCGGTTGTCATGAAGTGATAATCGCCAGTGCGACAGACGCGATCACGATCCAAAAAGAAGTTTCGCGCCTCACGGATGGTAAGATGGCAGACGTGGTGATCAACGTGGTGAATATCGAAGATACCGAGCTGCCCACAATCATGGCAGCCAAAGACAGAGGTCTGGTGTATTTCTTCTCGATGGCCACCTCCTTCACCAAAGCAGCTTTGGGCGCGGAAGGCATCGGCGCGGACGTGGATATGATCTTGGGTAACGGCTATGCCCACAACCATGCCATCATTTCCCTGGATTTGCTACGCAGAAATCCCATTTTGATGAAGCTATTCCAGGAACGTTATACAGACTGAGCCGAGGAGCGCTTAATGAGCATTATCGATATCAAGTCAATTGCTACTGAAGAACAGTGGAACGATTGGCATTGGCAGCTGAAAAACCGCATCACAAATGCGACTGAGCTGCGCAAATACATCACCCTGCTTCCCGAAGAGGAAGCTGTGTTCGCCAAGCAAGAGTTTTCTTTCCGCATGGCGATCACTCCCTATTATTTGTCCATGATCGATCACAGCAATCCCCATGACCCGGTGCGGATGCAGGCAATTCCGCGAATTCAGGAAAGCGCTTTCAACAGTTCCGATATGGCGGATCCTCTGCATGAAGACGCGGATGCTCCGGTTCCCGGGATGACTCACCGCTATCCGGATCGGGTGCTGCTGTTGCTCACAGATCAATGTGCCATGTATTGCCGGCACTGTACCCGCCGCAGAAAGGCCGGAGAACACGATGCTCCGATGCCGCGGGAAAATGTGGATAAGGCAATCGAATATATCCGTGAACATACCGAGATCCGGGATGTTATCCTCTCCGGGGGAGACCCCTTGACTTTGGGGGATGAGCGGATTGACGAGATCTTGGCAAAGCTGAGCACAATCGAGCATCTGGATATCGTGAGAATCGGGACCAGGACCCCGGTGGTTCTGCCTATGCGCTTCACGGAATCCCTGATGCAGGTGCTGCGCAAGTATCCCTTTGTGTGGTTGAATACGCATTTCAACCATCCTCAGGAGCTGGGTGAAGCCTCTGCTAAAGCCCTGGCAAAGATCGCCGAAGCAGGCTTGCCGATGGGCAATCAATCCGTGCTCCTAAAAGGCATCAACGACCATGTGGACGTGATGAAAGCCTTGGTGCACAAGCTTGTTCGCAACCGCGTGCGGCCTTACTACATCTATCAGTGCGATCTTTCGGAAGGGATCGGCCATTTCCGCACCCCGGTTTCCAAGGGTATCGAGATCATCGAATCCCTGCGCGGCCATACCAGCGGGCTCTGTGTTCCCACATTTGTGGTAGATGCGCCTGGTGGTGGCGGCAAGATCCCGGTGATGCCGAACTATATCATTTCACAAATGCCCGGCAGAGTGATTCTGCGCAATTATGAAGGCTTTATCACCAGCTATACCGAGCCCGGTTTTGAAGCTTTGGATGATAGCCTCTACCGCGATCGTTGCCCCCGGGAACGCGAAAGCAACGAAGGTGTGATGAGCTTGCTGAAAGGTAAGCACGTATCCATCGGCCCAGCCGAAACCGGACGGAATCAGCGTCGTAAACACTAAAACAGTAATACACATGAAAGATATGATTTCCACCGGGGTTATGCGCAACATAGCCTTGGTGGGAATCAGTAAGAATTCCGGGAAAACAACGCTTTTGAACGGGATTCTTGCGGCACATCCGGAGCAACGGTGGGCGGTTTTGAGCACCGGCATCGATGGGGAAACCGAGGACAGGGTATTCAAGACTCCTAAGCCCAGGGTGCGCTTGCATCCCGGCTGCATTTTTTGCTGCGATTCCGCTTGGCTGGACACTCACAAAAGCGCTGTAACCGTATTGTATTCAAAAGAATATGCCGGAAGAGCCTTGTATCTTGCTCGGGCTGAAACTGCTTTGGAAACCCAGATTACCGGACCCTCATCAGTGCGGCAGCAGCGTGAAATAATGCTTCTGATGCACCGATATGGGGCAGATAAGGTGCTGGTGGATGGTTCTTTGGATCGCAAATCCATTGCTTTGGAGAAATCCATCGATATGCTGATTCTGGCGATCGGTGCCAGTTTTGGCACTACAGAACAGATCATCCTGGAGCTGCAGCGGCTTTTGATCCTGCGAGAGATCCCGCTGGCAGAGCTAAGTAGATATGAAACAAAGCGCTTAGAGAGTTCAGAAAACATCCTGTTCCGGCTAAACGGGCGCTGGTGGGACAGCCGGATGCAGAGTTTGATCCGAAAAGAAAAGGAAGTCCTGAAGCTTCTGGAACGAAATCCCCAGGCGCTGTATATCCCCACTTCACTAACGGACGCGGTTTATGAAAGGCTGTCCGGGGCTTTTGCGGCCAAGGATGTGCGTCTGGTGATCCGCCACCCGGAATGCCTCAAACTGAGCCTGCCAATCCTGAATCAGCTTGTGCGAGATAACCGGCTTTCCTGCCTGATTCCGTTTAAGATCAAGGCTTTTGCCCTCAATAGCACCGCGGTGGGCAAAGAACCGGTGGCAGCCGAGCAGTTCCGGCAAGAAATCCGGGGAGCTTTTCCCCAAGAGACTTTTTATGACGTCATGGAGCTTCAATGACCAGGGATCGTGATTTCCTAACTTCTTTGACAGTGAATCTGGGCTTGTTCAGCAATGTTGTGCTGGCGGCGTTGAAAACGAGTATCGGGATCTTGGGGCATAGTCCCGCGGTCTTGGCGGATGGCATAAACTCCACCTCTGATGTGATCTACTATATCGCCGTGAAGATCTTCATGAAGCAAGCCAAGAAACCCGCGGATAAAGAGCATCCTTATGGGCACCGGCAACTGGAAACCATATCCGCGATCGTGGTGGGCGCATTCATCCTGACCACGGGGATCACCATCTTCTGGGAAAGCATCAACAAGGTCTATGAACTGCTTACCGGAGTGGATGCCGGCAGATCGGCTTCAGCCTGGGCTTTGATGATCGCAATCTTCACTTTTGCAGTCAAACTCGGCTTGTATTTCTATACCCGAAAAACCGCCAAACATACGCATAACCCGACCCTGAGAGCTTTGGCCAACGACCATCTGAACGACATCATGGCGTCAGTGGCAGTGATTGTCGGCGTTGTGCTGGGCAGAATGGGCTATTACTGGATGGATCCGGCGGCAGGGGCGGTTGTGGCGATCTACATCATCAAGACCGGGGTGGAGATCATCATGGATTCCTCCTCAGAGCTGATGGACCACATTCCCGACGATGATTTTGGCAAAGAACTGCGCGACCTGACCCTGCTCGTGGAGGGGGTCAAGGGCATTGAAGAACTGGGCGTGCACCGCTTTGGCCCGTACTACACTATCAGCATGACGATCAGTGTGGCGGGCAACATCTCCATCGATGAGGGACACAATATCTCGCACAAGGTGGAGCAACGCTTGCTGGATCACTTTAACAACGGTCTGCGCAAGGTCCATATCCATTACCATCCCTACGAACCAGCAACATCAAAACCGCAAGGAGTATCAACAATATGAATATAGGAAAACGCCTCTTACTTACACTCGTGCTTTTACTTTTGGCAGTTTTTAGTCTGTCTTCGCTATTCAAGCTTTCCGGCAAGACCGAGCATGAGGGAGCCGAGAGCCTGGCCGCGATTGTGGATCCCTGGATCACTCAGACCATCCCGCCCGGGGGATCTATCTTCTCCGTATTGGCAAACCTGGAGCTCCCCGGAACCGAGATTGGTATGATATCCTACCGCTTCGGTGATTTCATCGATGTGACCACCATTCAGCCCGGAGATACCCTGCGGGTGATTCTGAATGAAGAGGGCAACAAGATCGCCAAGATGATGTTTGTGCAAGAGCCCACGATCCGGCATCACTTTGAGGCCAGTGGCGACTCCTTGCTGTATACCATGGAAGCTCTTCCGGTACAGAAACAGCTTCGAATGATCAACGGTACGCTGGAGACCACCCTGGATTCCGCTTTACTCTCTATGGGGCTTTCTCCGGCCGACAAGCAAAGCGTGAACCACGGTCTGGAAGGCGAGATCGACTTCCAGCGTGATGCCCGCAAGGGAGACCGCTTTCAGGTTTTCATCGAAGAGCGCATCTTCGAGGGCAAGCCCCTTCCCCGGGCAAAGATCATGTATGTGAATTACGATGGAGTGCGCACCGGGAACCACGAGCTCTTCCGCTACGAGCAGGAAGATGAGAAATCCGTGATGAACGGCTTGTACAACAAGGATGGTAAGAGCAACAATACCAGCGGTGTGGGCTATCCGCTTTCCAGCATCCACGTGAGTTCTTCATACGGCAAAAGGCTGGACCCCTTCACCGGAAGATGGGCAAACCACCAGGGTGTGGACTATCGCGCCCGCAGTGGCACTCCGGTTTACTCTGTAGCCAACGGCACTGTGATATCTGCCCGCTACAATGGCGGTTATGGCAACGAAGTGCGCATCAAACACCCCAGCGGGATGATCACGCTATACGCGCATTTGCTGAATTACAGCGTGCGCACCGGCCAGACGGTGAAGCGCGGCCAGATCATCGGCAGAGTCGGCTCCACCGGGAGATCCACCGGAGCACACCTGCACTTTGGGCTGATGACAAACGGCCGCTACATAAACCCCAGTCAGTTGCGCATGGTTGGAGCAGAACGCTTGAATCAGCAGCAGATGGCGGAATTCGAGACCCAGAAGACCCGGATCCGCGCCATGATGCAAGCGCACAGCCGCCCCCAGCAGCCCGCATAAGTCTCAGTTTTCTATAACAGAAAGAACCGGCCGAGGCATTGGATTTGCTTCGGCCGGTTCTTGAATATGGGGGTGGCTTATCTGCGTTGCAGACCTTCCGGGATGAAGCTGGGGATGGGATCCCCGCTTTTCTCGCCCATCACAAATAACTCCGGGAACAGCGCATTGTAATAGAGCGCGGTAAGGCTGCCGTCTGACGCGTACATTACATGCAGCGTGCGGGTGTCTGTCATAAACCAGATCAACTGCTGCGTATCTTCGTCAAAGTGGTTGGTTTCACCGTGCATGTTCGTGATCCGGTCGATCACCAGATGGTCGTTATCTTCGCCATTTTCCGCATTGTATTTGATGAACCAGCCTGCCACGCGTTTGGTTTTGGGCTCCATGAAGACCAGAACCGCAGAGACAAAGAGATTGATGTCGCTATAATACTTCACGGCATCTTCCTGGCTACCTTCGGGAAAGAAGCCGGAGACTGCCAGAACCGCATCCACCTGGTCCAGAGTCATATCATATTCCAGATTAAACAAACCACGCTGGGCAAACAGACCCACCATCAGGGTGAGCCCGATCAGGACTAAAAGTATCTTCTTCAATTTATCCACCTTATCAAATTCATGTTCTGCGCCCATGATTTGCAGGCGCGGGAATAGGTCAACCAAAAAAGCTGAGCCGGTCTTTGTTTATGGCATCACTTCATCAGGGTGATGCGCTTGATGATCAGCTCCTTACCCGCTTTCAGAGATAGCAGATACACCCCGCTGGAAAGCCGCGATGCATCGTAGCTGATGCTATGCTTACCGTGGTTGAACGAGCCCCGGGCGATGGTTTCCAGCTTTTGCCCCTTCAGGTTATACAGCACCAGCTCCAGCTCCGCTTGCCGCGGAAGCTCAAAGGCGATATCGGTGTTGGGGTTAAAGGGATTGGGGTAGTTGCGCAAACTGATCTGAGCCGCAGGCACCACGAGGTCCGCGTTGCTTACAGCCAATAGTTCCGGGATCATTTGCTGCAAGAGATTTCGCACTCCTGAAGCTTCCATGAAGTAGAGCGGGAAACCGAAGAAAATCAGCTTGTTGCTTCTGAAGCCCAGGCTTTTACCGATACCGATACTGCCTTCCGCCATGGTCCCGAAGTACAAGGGGCTGAAGTTGCCTTCAAAGCTGTTGATCATGGGCAGCATCCCGTTCCAGGCGGGCAACAGCTTGGTCTGGTCGACCACCAGCTCAGGATAGGCGCAGCTTTGAGCGCTGATCAAACAGGCAGGATTGTCGAAATATACTTCCAGCCCGGGAGCGTGCCGTTCCCAGAAGATGTTGCCGACCGCTGTAGCAGTCTTCCAGCCGCTGATGAAGGCCACGCCGCCGCCATTCATATAGCTGCTTAGCAAGTCTTCCGCTTCGTGGAGCTGATTCATCGCCAGGTCGTCATCGTGCCACAACACGATCTTGTATTGCCCCAAAGTTTCCAACGGGGGAAAGCCCTGGCTCGCGATGTCCCATTCACCATACACCAACGGCGAGAGGGCGTTTGCATAGAAGCCGTCCACCATCGCGTCATCCGGGTTGATGCTAGTGCCATTGCCATCGCGGGTCTCGTCCACCACCAGAAGGTCAAACTCAAAACTGAAGTGAATCGGGCGCGCTTGAGCGATCTCCGAGGGCATGCTATAGAAGCCTTCCGCGTCCACTGCCCGGACTACATATTCATATAAAATGTCGTTAGTTACGCTGCGGTCTGTATAGAGGTTTGCGGCTAGCGGATCAGGATTGAGCTGTTGCCATTGGCTTGCTCCGGATTCTCTGCGCATGACCAAATAGGACGCGGCAGAAGGGTATTCATCCCAATGCAAATACACAGACCCGGAGGCCGGCAAGCAGGTATGCAGATGTGGCAGATTGGTTTCCAGTCCTCTCAGGATAGTCCAGTTGTTGTGGTTGGGCAGAATCTGTTGCGGGCTTTGGATCCCTTCAAACAGGTTCAGATAGCCCTCCGCATTTGCCAACACCAACAGGGAGTCGCTCCCGGCGCTGTATTCAATGCGAAACGGGAGCTCCAGGCTGAACTGAGTGGCTGTGGGGGAGCTGGTCATTGCCCTGATCTTCAGCTGCTCCGTGGCCGGTTTATGCCAGGCTTCATAGCTAACAGTGGGGATGCCGCTACCAAATATCCACTGGTTGAAGAATTGGCTAAGATCCTGTCCGCTGATGCTTTCTGCCAAATCCTGAAATTCACTGGTGATGGCATTGCCGTGTTTATAGGTCTCGAAATATGTCTGCAAGAGCTGGAAGAAAGCGGCATCCCCCAACCTCAGACGCAGCATGTGGAGCACGCTGGCAGCCTTTTCATAAGAAGGCGGAGCGAAGTAGTTTGGCAATGTGGGGTTATAAATAGTTGCCGGCCCATTATAGTTTTCCCAGCTCAGATAGTATTGATGATAGCTGCTGCTTATGTAGTCACAAGCCGCTTGCCAGCCTTCGGTTTTATCCACCCAAAGGTGCTCGCCATAGGTGGCAAAACCTTCTGAAAGCCACACATCGTTGAAATCCAAAAAGCTGACCGCGTTACCGAACCACTGATGCACCAGTTCATGGGCGATGATCAGTTCATAAGTGCCACTACCGTCGATGATAAAATTTCCCAGGGTGGTCATGGTCTGGTGTTCCATTGCAGAGAAGGTGCTCATGTTGACTGTGGCATTACCATATTTTTCAAAGGGATATTCACCAAACAGGGAGGAATAATAATCGATCATATCCGGCAAGCTGGCAAGATCGCTGAGGGCATTGTTGTATTGCCCGGGAGATACAAAATTCAGGATCGGCAGTTCACCTTGCATAGCGGTTTGGGGGATTTCCTGATAGTCCCCGGCAGTGATGCAAACCAAATATGTGGTCATGGGGTGATGTCCGCGCCAAGTGGTTGTGGCAGTGCCATCACCGTTGTTTACGATGCTTTCCCGCAAGCCATTGGCTGCCACCTTCCAATCCGCGCGCATGGTGATAATCAGATCCACTATCGCTTTATCCCAGGGATGATCGTAACAAGGCCACCAATAGCGCGCGGCATCGGGATCCGAGATCGTGAAAATGCTGGTTGGCCGGAAATACATGCCCACATTGTAGGGCGGCCCCGAGAGCTGGGGAACTCCGCTGTAAACGACCTGAGTAGTAAAAGTCTCTCCGGCTTGCACCGAGAGCGGGATCAGGATTATGCCCTGATTGTGGGTATAGGTAGCCTCGATGCCGTTTACCCGAACGGTGGAGACACTTAGGCCCACCAGGTTGTATGCCATATAGCTCAGGTTTGTTTCCGCGTAAACCTCTGCCAAGACATTGCCGTTTATTGTGTTTGGGTTTTGGGCCACATTGAGGGTGATAGTGTATTTCAACACGTCGAAGCCGGTGGCGCTATCCGCCCGGGCAGCCTGACGTAAGTCTATGCTTGCATTGCTTGATGGTTTGCGATGTTCCTTCAGCCTCTGCCAGGGATTGGCAGAAAGCATTGAAAAAGAAATAAAGCAGAGCAGCAGGATGTAGAGCTTTTTCACGTTGATCTCCAGATCTTTATCTTGTTATTCTTTTTTGTAGATATGCAGATTTTATTCCATTTTGCGAACTTGCTTCCACTTTTTTTGATTGCAGAGCTAGGTGCTCGACACGAGACGTGTCGAATCCTCAGGGAAGGGGCGAACCCTCGGCGTAGGATTGCAGACGTCCTCCTCTGCAGAGCAGAATCCCAAAACCAGTGTGTGGAAATGGTCAGGCGTGAAGCGCAAGCTTCCAAGCCCCAATTGATGCTCGATTTCTGTGGCTGAGATCAAGCTGGTGTTAAGCTGTTATTATCGGGTGAGCATAGCATAATAACAGCTTAAAATCAGCCTGAAATTGCCTTGATTATCCCTGGTTGAAGTATGAAATTATCCGCAGTTTCAATGTGAGAAGGGGTTCTTAGTAACCACGCATCGGGAGTTGTGGGGTTTCTTGCCCAAAGCCATATATCAATTATAATCCAATAGCTCAGGCTGATTATGGGGCGGAATGTCGCCGAGAGATGGACTCATTGGCTAAGGGCTGGAGATTCCATTTATAGCAAATGCATTCTACCAGGTAGTAATCCCTCGGATCTTGATAGATATCAAAATGAGCAGAAATCTTTCTTGACATACTTTGATATGTGATTATCTGTGGTACAGGAGAAATTTTCAAGCACTAAAGTCAAGCTAAGATCATAGCATAATGGCATATGTGATTTGCGAAAACTGAACTTGATGGCAGGAAAGAGCTAGCAGTCTGGAAGGCACATTTGTGTATTTGATGGAGTTATGATGATTTTTTGTTTGTACCGTAATTATGCGTCCAAAGCGTTGATGGATGACGCTTTGGCAGCGGGTTTCACAAACCCGGGGCATTTCATGGCAACAAACGTGTGTTCATTTTTCCACAAATTATTCACGATTAGCGTCTTAATCAACTCTATCGCTGCATTAACGATAGCGTTACCTCAATATATCAAATCTTTTTTATGTTTCAGTGTCCCCTGCTGTGCGCAGGCTCACACCAAATTTGCATCTTTCAAAAATCAAACCGGCTGCAATTCAAGCAGCCATGTCTTCAAACACACATCTCAATAATGGAGAATAAATTATGAAGAAAACACTATTGACCATTTTAGCCATAATGATTACTTTTGTCATATTGGCTGATGTCGTAACGATCGGCACAGGAACATCAACCGGTCGTTATCCTCTGAACGACTATTATGTTCACTCCCGTTCGCAAATGTTGTACACGTCTACTGAGATTGGTGCCTTTGGTACCATCGAGCAGCTTGCGTGGTACAGAAATGACACTGGTGCCAATTCCAATGCTATTGGCACAACAGAGATTTGGCTAAAAATGGTCAGCAACTCAACTCTTTCCGATGGAACTTGGGAAGACCCCGGGACACTGGTAGCCTCAATCTCTAACATCGATTTAGGAGCAGGTGGCGGATGGTTAAGTGTCGATATTGATGACTTTAATTATTCTGCAAACAACCTGCTTGTGTCTGTAAGGACGCAGAATGCGCCCTATACGACTCCGCACTCCTACTGGAGATACACAAGTGCAACCAATATGGCGCGGCTGGGAAACAGTGATACTTTGAACCCCCCAAGCATGACTCTTGGCTCAAGCCGTCCAAACATTCAGATAACCATCCAACCCCTAGCAGGTTTGCCAGAACCAGCAAGCAACCCCAATCCAGCAAACAATGCAATTGGAGTAGCTCTTGACGGAAGTCTGACTTGGGATTTTGGTGCTGATACAGATTCCTATGATCTTTGGTTTGGTCCGGCAGGCGCTATGACTGAAGTTGTTTCCGGTGAAAGAGCAGAATCTCCGGGTAGCTATAGCTATACTGATTTGGATGATAGCACAGTTTACAATTGGCAGGTAATAACGCACAATTCTTCATCTGGTTTATCTGTTAATGGCCCGGTTTGGAGCTTCACCTCGGAAGTACTACCGGTAACCGAGTTTCCTTATTCTGAAAACTTCGACGGAACTTGGTCTGGATCCCCGGCTGCTCCAACAGGCTGGACTGTCGTTAATGCTAATAGCGACACATATTTCTGGCGTCAGGCAAATACATATATTTCGCCCACCCACTCTGGAACATACGCTGCTCACGGAATGGGTAACACAAATGACTATTTGATCACTCCACCAATGGACCTGTCTCGCACTGCAGCCCGCATGAAATGGTGGGATAAGGTAGAGAGTGCAACAAGACCCAATTCATATAAGGTATTGCTATCGACCACCGATGCTAGCCTAGCTTCCTTTACTATTGAATTGGGAGACTTTACTTGCACCAATACTGCTTGGACTGAGCACACAATTAACCTTGATGCATATACTGGTGAGATAGTATATATCGCGTTCTACCAGTATGCTTCTGCCGCCACTAACTATGGCTTCGGAATCGACGATTTCCTGCTTGAAGAGATTCCAGCAGCCCCCGTCTTCAGCTATGCTCCGTCAGCTCTTGCATTTGCTTTCACTCAAGCAGAAACAAGCTCTGCTGCTCAGAACGTTACAGTCACCAATACCGGAGCCGGGCATTTGGAGTTTGCAGATCGCGATGTAAGCATCACTGGAACCGATGCCGGAGATTTCAGCTTTGACGCTGCTAATCTTCCTGCGGATTTGACTACCGGACAGAGCGTTGTTATTCCCGTAACTTTCTCACCGCAAAGTGCCGGGCAAAAGTCTGCCACTTTGGTCATCAACTATAACTCAGTTGATTATGAAGTTACTCTCAGTGGCTATGCCTATGCTGCTACAGCCAATTTCGAAGGTTTTGAAAACACTACCTTCCCTCCTGCCGGCTGGGCTAATCCGGATACCTGGAGCAGAAGTACCTACACCGTTTTTGAAGGAAGTGGTTCTGCTTATAAATATAGCTCATCATCCACTCCTTATATCCTGTCCACCCCCAAGCTGGAAATCTCCAGAGATGATGCACTGGTTTTCATGGCCAGGGTCAGCTCCATTACCGCTGCTTTGGACATCGTTTATTCGACAGATAGAGCTACCTGGACAAAGCTTGGCGAATCGATCCTTGCCCCTACAGCAGATACTTGGTTCAGCAATGTAATCGACCTCAGCAGCATAGACAGTAAAGGCAGTTACTACCTTGGCTTCCGCACCATGGGTTCCGCATCATATTACATTGATAATGTGATCATGCCGCCTTTTGCTCAGGAAGCACCCGGAGCTGTCACGCTCACTGCTCCCGCAGATGCCGCTACTAATCAAAGCCTGTTGCCTACTCTTAGTTGGGCAACTGCAGCCACCGGTGGCATTCCTACTTCCTTCGACATCTATTTGGAAGCCAGCGAAGATCCCGAATCTGATCCCAGAGTACTTCTGGCAAATGTGGCAGCTTCACCTTATACGCTGACCACTCCCCTGAGCTATAGTACTTCCTACATCTGGAAAGTCGTGGCCAAGAATGCCAATGGTGATGCTCCTGATAGTGCTATTCGCAGTTTCACAACGCTGGCAGATCCCACTAAGCCTTTGCCTTATTCTCAAGACTTCAACAGCGGAACCAATTTGGCAACCATCAGCTGGTCGGGAACAATGACCATCGCAACCAACCATGGAACAGAAGGCTCTAATGGTCTATACAAGAACATGTGGTCTTCAACGACAACAGCCAATGGCGTAACTCCTCCCATCGGTCCTATGACTGACGGAGTAGCCCTGAGCTTTGATTACAGGATTGTGGACTATACCGGTTTTCCTGCTAATGCAACTACTATAGGTGAATTGGACAAAGTTGAAGTTCAGGTTTCTACTGATTCCGGAGCCAGCTACAGCACCATCCACACTATCGATCAAAGCAATCACACCACCAGCACCAGCTTTGCTTCGGTAACTGTTGACCTGTCAGCATACAATTCCGGAAGCATCATGCTGAAATTCCTCTGCACCTGGGGTGCTGGAGACTACTATGTGGATATTGACAATGTGCTTGTCCGTGTACCGCCTGCTAATCCCATCTTCGCTGTCGATCCCACTGAAAAGGATTTTGGCGTTGTGAATCTGGGTGACACCAGCAACCAGGTCTTTACCATCAGTAACCAGGGCGCCGGAACTCTTTCTATTGAGAGTGTTTCGCTCACCGGTGACACAGACCATTTCAGCTTAACCGATGAGAACACATATCCGGTAGGCTTGGGAATAGGCCAAAGCATGCAGGTAAGCGTCAGCTACAGCCCTCTGGCAGCTGCCACTCACACCGTTACGCTTTCAATTAGGGATGATCTTGCTAAATCCAAGGGGACGAACAACGTCGTGATTACCGGTGAAGGCTTTGATGCCACAATCAGCAGCTTCCCTTACGTCGTTGATTTCGAGAGCGATACCTTCCTGCCTCAAGGTTGGTCAAAAATCGTGCATGCCGGCAATGATATTACCCGTTCCGGCTCTGCCAACAACACTCCCGGTGGCGGCTTCAGTGCCCGCTTCAGTTCCTTTAGCAGTAGCGCTGATTATAATCAGTATTTGTTCACGGCTCCGATAGCGGTAACCGCGCCATACACATTCCTGAGCTTCTGGCACAAGAAGTCAAATGACGTGGCCGAAACCCTTGAGTGGGGTATTGCTACTGATACTGATCCTGGCAGCTACACCTGGACGGAAGTAACCCTCAGCAATACACAGTTCCAAAAAACCATGGTGGATCTGAGCGCATACGTCGGTCAGACAGTATTTATCGGTTTCCACTACTTTGGTGATTATGCCTACTACGTATATCTTGATGATGTCACAATTGGTGAGCCAGACTATCCGGAAGATGCTCCGATTACCATCGGTGAAGGCGATGACGCCATTACCATAACTGTTAGTGGTGGCTCTGCCAATAACACCTCTGGTGAAATTCCAGAGGTTAACAACTCATCCTTTGTCGCCGTCGAATCCATGATCCTGCAGCTCATCGGTGCCGGTCCCTGGACAGTTTCCATCGTGACCAGCGCTCCTTGGGGCGCCTATTACAGAAATGGGAATTGGACAGCGGTCGAAAACGTTGGTGGAACCATTACTTTCAATGTGGAAGCCAGCAAGGACCTGAGCATGCCAATCCTGTTAGGAAATCAAGATCCCACCCTTCCCGTCACTCTCTCCAGTTTCATGGCGGTGCTCACGGCAAATCTGCATGTGAAGCTTGCCTGGATCGCAGAGAGCGAAGTTAATCACGCCGGATACAACATCTATCGCAGTGAAGTGGAAGATATTGCCACAGCACTAAGAATCAATCATGAGATGTTGGAACAAGGAAGCCAGAACGGTACTCAGATCAGCTATGTCTATACCGACGCTGAAGTGTATTGGAAAGCCACATACTACTACTGGTTAGAAAGCGTCAGCCTGGACGGAGTAAGCGATTTCTTCGGTCCGCTAACCGTAACCATCAATGCCGGTGGCGAGCCCGGAATCCCGGAAATCCCGATGGAAACCGCGTTGTTCTCTGCCTTCCCGAATCCGTTCAACCCTTCCACAAACTTGCGCTATAGCATGAAGGAACCCGGTGATGTCCGCATCGACGTGTTCAATGCTAAAGGCCAGCTCCTGAAGAGCTTCAATAACAGTCATACCGTCCCCGGATACTATCAAGTGAACTGGAACGGTAAAGACAGCAATGGTCGCAACGTAAGTACCGGTGTTTATTTCTACCGCATGACCAGCGGCAAATACACCGCCACCAAGAAAATGGTGCTATCCAAATAGCGTATCGTAGGATTCCGATCCTACAGAAATATAACGTAACGTAGGATTCCGATCCTACAGAGATATAACGTAAGGTAGGATTCCGATCCTACAGAGATATAACGTAAGGTAGGATTCCGATCCTGCAGAGATATAACGTAAGGTAGGATTCCGATCCTACAAGCTTGGGGCGGACTTCGGTTCGCCCCATTTTTTTGTTCAGCACAATTTGTACCGGCGTTCGCTGTGGTTATTGTAGATGCGGCTTCCAGCAGCATATTTTGAACAAAGCGTCGAGACTACGCTTCCTCTCTGAAAAGAAACGACTCAGAGTGGCGAACATCTCTCATCCAGCACTATGTATGTCCGTTCATCATTAACTGTTCATCATTCATCTGCCAAAGCCACCTCCCCAATCCAGAACTTATCCCTTGACGTAGCCCGCCTCCGGTAAAACCTTGCATCGTGACTTGATGGTGCTAATATAGGTAATAGGGAATTCGCAAAGCGAAGCGGCCTCCGCCACTGTATGCAGCATATTGGTTTGAGGAGTCACTGTCTCTTTTGGGGGATGGGAAGGCGCCTCAGAGCTATCCAGAATAGCAAACCGCTGTGAGCCAGGAAACCTGCCAGCAAGTATGGGATAGATCTCCGGAGTGATGGGATCATGCCCAAAGCGTTCATCTCAAGTCACAAAGCAAAATCTAAGAGGTGAACAAAAATGACACACAAGGCGTACCCAGCGGGGAAACCAGAAACCTTCACAGAGCAAGAATTCCGGAGAATCCCAAGCAGATTTCTGCTCATCGTTATCCTATTAATCTTATCCAGCTCTCTAGCGGCTCAATATCTCAGTTTGCGGATTGTGGATAGCAGTGGTCAGCCAATCGAAAATGTTAAAGTAAGCCATGGCAAAGCCAGCTATTTCAGCGATGCCGCGGGGCTTGTGAATGTGAGGTCTAGCGGAGATTTGCTGGTGTTTAGCCGGCTTGGTTTTGAGGAATTGCGGTTGCGTGGAGATCAGATCCCCCCGGATATGGTCGTGGTTTTGGAAACCAGAGCAATTCAACATCCGCTGATCAGGGTTACAGAGCTGGAATATCGCAGCAGCACTCCGGCTTTGGATGTGCATCTGATCCATCCGGATACCAATGCTCGGGCGCAGGGCAGTGCGGATATGCTGCTTGGCTCCAGTTCCTTCGGAAGTTCGGACAACAAGCTTTTGGGAGAACGGCAAACGCTGTCGCTATTGGGCTCATTGAACCGCCATACTCTGGTAATGCTGGATGGCATTGCTCTGAATTCTGCCGGAGAGGCATTTGATTTCAGCAAAATCCCGCTATCGCAGATCGAGCGCATCGAGATTATCAAAGGGAACTCATCTGCTTATGGCGGATCCGCGGCGATCGGCGGGATCGTGAACATCATCACCAAAGCTCCCAAGCGTCTGGATCAGGCAGAGTTCGGGATTTCCGGCGGATACGGTTCCTACGATATGTTCGGCCAGGAGTATCAGCTCTCGATCATGCAGAAGGGGCTGTCGCTCTTTGCGCAATACCGCCATTACAGCGCGACCAACGATTTTGGCTATACCGCCTGGTGGGATCCGGATACGGAATACAAGCGCAAGCATAACGCCAAAACCACAGACAACGTGTATCTGAAAAGTGCTTACCGCACTTTGCAGCAAAGCCTGGAGTACAGCCTCTCTCAGGGCTCCTTTGTGCGACAATTGCCGGGCCCGATTAACTTCCCGGATCTGTATGACGATTCCCGCATGAATGGATCAAATGAGTATCACTCCCTGAAGCACAATTGGCAACACAAAGCCATAGCGAATGAAATTGCCGCTTTTTATCACAGTGATTTCAGCGCTTATCGCAATTTGGAGCCCAGCAACCCCGTAAACCCGAACAAGTATAGCCAGAGCCAACAAAACTTCGGACTGCGCAACAGTTTTTCCCTGATCTCCGGTGAGAGCAGCATGGACGCCCTGGCGGAGATCAAAAGGTTATCCTACAAGTTTATCCAGTATAACCTGTATCAGGACACCTCCAGCATTCTGCGCGGCGAGCAGGATAACCTTGCTGTGGCGTTGCGCGGAGGGCAAAAGTATGCTTTCAGTATTTTGGACGGAAGATCGCAGCTATCGCTAAGGGGAGATTTTGGGAACACAGATACCAACTACACATGGCGCGCGGAGCAAGAGATTTCGTATCAAAGAAGCCTCAAGTATAGCCTTGGTGGAACCCTCGGCACGGCGTTTTCGATCCCCTCGCTTTATGATATGTATTGGATCGGAGATAGCGAGACTTTGGGCAATCCAAACCTGGAAAGCGAGCACTCGCGGGCATACAGTTTGCGGGCAGGGCTTGAACACGAACGCTGGCAGTTCAAGGCTGCTTTTTATAACAACGAGATCGACAACCTAATCCAGTGGCGGCAGATATTCCTGTTCGGTAGCCGCTGGCAGCCATTCAATGTGGGCACGGCGAAGATCCGCAATCTGGAGCTGGAAGGCAATTGGCAAGTCCTTAAACCGCTGTCCTTGTTCGGAGGAATCACGTTCACCGAGGCAAAAGACTTTTCATTGAAGAGTGATGGCAGCTATTCTGCCACCTGGGGCAAGTACCTCACCTACACTCCGGATCTGAAGGCGAGCCTTTCTCTGAAACTGGCAGACGAACAGCGCGCCTGGAGCGTTTCCTGGAATTATACCGGCAGGCAATACAGCACGATCGACAACGCGATTGACCCGCTGCCGGGCTTTGATAGCCTGGATCTCAGCCTGATGCATAAGTTTAAGGTCCTGGGGCTGGATGTGGTTGCGGATGGTGGACTGAAGAACATCATGAATAAATGGTATGAGGTTTATGCTTATACCCCTCAGCCCGGTTTCAATTGGTCCTGCGGCTTGAGTTTGAGTTACATGTTGTTCTGAATTGGATTTGAGCCTTTTCTACTGTGGGCTGATGCCCGATCTGGACTAAGGTGTCGTCCTGCGCTGCGCTCCGGACTTAATCTGCTTGTGCCGGTAAACACGGCACTCACGTGCCGAGCTAAAGCATTTGCATATCGTGCTCGGCACTTTGGGGGATTGTATGCAGAGTAGAAGCGGCATCTTGCCGCTTGAGCCTGTTTACATGTTGTTCTGAATTGGATTTGAGCCTTTTCTACGGTGGGCTGATGCCCGATCTGGACAAAGGTGTCGTCCTTCGCTACGCTCCGGACTTAATCTGCTTGTGCCGGTAAACACGGCACTCACGTGCCGAGCTAAGGCATTCGCATTTCGTGCTCCGCACTCCTTACGTGGATTGTGTGAATCTGTGGTTGCGGGTGTCTTTCCTGGGGTGGGGTCTCTGAACACGGCACTCACGTGCCGAGCTAAGGCATTCGCATTTCGTGCTCCGCACTATTCATCATTCATCCTTCCTCGTTCATCCTTCCTCATTCCTCATTCATCGTTAATTGTTCATCGTTAATTGAAAGAAACATATCTCTTGACGTTTCCCGCCACCGCAAAAGAGTTGTCTCGTGACTTGATGGTGCTTATACAGGTAATAGGGAATTCGGAAACGAAGCGGCCTCCGCCACTGTATGCAGCATATAGGTAGGAGCAGTCACTATCCCTTTTGGGGATGGGAAGGCTGTTCCACGGGGAGAAATCCCCAACCGCTGCGAGCCAGGAAACCTGCCAACAAGTAATATGACAGACCCACGGAGCGAGGGGTGCTGAGATAAAAGCAGTTCATCTCAAGTCACAATTTTATCTTATGAGGTGAACATCATGAAAAGACACTGGTTAGCCATTCTGGCACTGGTCCTGAGCCCATTATTCTTGGGCGCACAAACACTGTATGTAGTAAACTCCCAATCCCGCACTCTCAGCCGGATTGACCTTTCAACAGACATAGTAAACAACAACTTTGCATCCTTGGGAAATATCCCGAACAAAGTATTGGTTACCCAAGACCATCTTTGGGTGGTGAATTCCGGAGACAACTCCCTGCAGAAAATCTCTGCCCAGACCGGCACTACATTGGCCAATCACTTTATCGCTATCGGCTCGAATCCCTGGGATTGTGTGCAGCACAACGGGTATCTGTATATCACCGGACTGATGACATCCAAGGTTTATAAGATGGATGTGCTTACCGGCACTGTCGTAAGTTCGGTAAATGTAGGTGTATCACCGGGTGCATTACTAGTCAGCAATGGTAAGCTATATGTTTGTAATGCGGGGAATTATGTTTCAAACTATGCCGGTAGCTCGGTCTCGGTTGTGGATCTTGCGAGTTTCAGCGTGATCAATACCATCCCAAGCTCCGCGAATCCGCAGTATCTGGTGGAACACAACGGTTTGATCCACGTCTCATGTACCGGGAACTGGAGCGATATCGCTGGAGCAATTTGCGTGATTGATCCCGCGACAGATGAACTGATCCAAACCATCCCTATTGGCGGTACTCCAAGCAATATATGGATCAATTCCACAGGCGTAGCCTATGTTGGTGATGGCAACGGCAGTAGCCTCTATAGCTACAATGCCAACGATTTCAGTTTGCTGAATCCTGCTGCCAATCCCCTGGCTTTAGCTGCCTCCGAAGTAGTAGGCAATTCAACCATGATTGCCCTGCTTAGCCCCCAGTGGGGAGAAAATGCGATAGTGCGGATCATGCATCCTGACCTCAGCCCGTGGAAGAACTTCACGGTAAGGATGATGCCCACGGATCTCAAGCTGCAGGGCACGGCTTCCGGAAACGGCTCGGAAGTGCATGCTCCCCCAGCCTTAAAGCTATACCCAAACCCCGCCAAAACAGGAACCATGGTCACACTCCACAGCAAGGAAAGTAATTTCGGACAGCTGGAGATCTATAACCTCAGAGGCCAGATGGTCGGGCTCTCCACATTGATTCGGGGCAAGGCAGAGATTCCCACCACCGGTCTTCCATCCGGCGCTTATTTTTATAAGCTGAATACAGCGACAGGAGCGAGTTCGGGGAGATTTGTGCTGACCAAGTGATCAGAGGGGGTAGTTCTTGATTAGGGGCTGGAACTCGTCTCTCTGAGCCGTTTTTCTGTCATTTAGCACCCATACTAGATTTAACCAGTAGCATCCTAAAACCACCGCCCAACCCTGATTTACCATTATCCTAGGCGCTACTGTAAAATGCTTAATGGGGACAGTCGACAGAAAAACGGCTCGGGAGAGACGTGTTCCTGTGGTCTGTCTGTTAGCCCCAAACTAGATATAAACAGTAGCATCCTAAACTGAAGAAGGCCGGGTAACCCCCAAAGACACGATAGAAGGCAGATGATAATCGGTCTGGATTGATAAATTGAGCAAAGCAAGAGAATTCATGCTTGACAGTTTTTTTGAGATGCATAGTGTTGCAGCCAATGGAGAATATCGAAACATCCGCAAGCCCGAATGGCTTGTTTGAAACCAACAGACCCAAGCTCACAGGGATAAATCCCGAGCTTTTACCAAACCTGATGCACAATTTGCCGGGTATGGCCTACAGGTGTAAGAACGATTCAAAGTGGACCATGATCTTCATCTCTGAGGGTAGTGTGGATTTGACCGGATATAGTGCAGGTGAACTCTTGCAAAACAGTCTGCTAAGCTACGATGAAGTGGTTTTGGAAGAGGATCGCGAATATGTTCGCCAAACTAAAAATTCGGCAGTAGCCAAGCGAGTGCAATTCCAGTTGGAATATCGGATCAAACACAAAAATGGAGAGATTCACTGGGTGTGGGAAAAGGGCAATGCGGTATATGACAAGCATCACAATCCGGTGTATCTGGACGGTTTTATTACGGACGTCACAACTCGCCGCAAGGCTGAAGAAGACCTGAAGCGGGCAGCCCAAGATCTCGAGGAACTGAATGCCACAAAAGATCGCTTTTTCTCGCTATTGGCACATGATCTTCAGAACCCGGTTTACGCGATTATCTCTTTATCCGAATTTGTGGCCGAGAACTTCAGCAATTTTGGCAGGGCAGAAGTGGAAGATGCTCTGTTGCAGATCCATAATGCCAGCAGGGGTATCTATACTTTGTTGGAAAACCTGCTGGATTGGGCACGTTTGCAATCCGGACAGATTACTATTCAGAAGGAATTTGTGTCTTTGGTAAAGACGACTAACTATGTTCTGGACCACTATCGCAAGGCAGCCATTCAGAAAGGGATAGCCTTGGAGTTGGTTTACGAAAATGATATGTTGGTAGAGAGTGACTTGCGGCTCTTATCCTCCATATTGCGCAATCTGGTTTCGAATGCCATCAAGTATTCCTATCCCAAAAGCACGGTTATTGTGCATCTGCACCGAACTGAAAGCGGGGTGGAACTATGTGTTGAAGATCGAGGCTTGGGCATCTCCCGACGCCATCTGCAAAAGTTATTTAAGATAGATAACGATCTGAGACAGTATGGCACGGCAAATGAAGCCGGAAGTGGCCTGGGTTTGATCTTGGTAGATAATTATGCCCGGTTACTGGGTATAAAAGTTAGCGTGGAAAGCCGGCTGAACCACGGCAGCAAATTCAGGCTATTGATTCCGCCTAGAATTTGATTGACGCTAAGGCAGGGTTCAAAAACAATGCCCCTCACATCAAAACTATGGTAGGATATGAACACTTTATTCAAACCAGAATTAGTCCGCATCGTTGATGCGTTTGAGAATAAGAGTGAATGCCTGAATTATATGGCGGAGCTCTTATCAGCCAGCGGTTGTCTTAGTTTTCCGGATCGCTATCTTGCGGCGGTTAAAGGTCGCGAGGAGATCATGAGCACAGGCATCGGCAGAGGAATCGCGATTCCGCACGCGCGGGATTTGACGGTTAGTAATTTGAAGATAGCCGTGTGCAAAATATCCGGAGCATTGGATTTCCAATCTGTGGATGGCGAACCGGTGAATCTGGTTTTCATGATAGCGGTTCCGCAGAATTCGAATCAAGAATATATGCGGATACTGCGCAATTTGTCCGAGTATCTGCGCAACGATGAACATCGAACCATGCTTTTGAGCGCAAGCTCAGATCTGGAGTTATATGATTATGTACACACGATTGAAGATCGCATTCACGCTTCTATTGCTAATTAGCACTGCCGGTCTGGCAGCGCAGAATGATGATGCCGGCAGTTCCGGCTTCGATAGCCTGAAGCTCCTGTACGGTGCCAGAAGCGCGGCCATGAGCGGCGCAGGCATCGGAATTCCCGCCAACCACGAAGCGCTGAATATGAACCCTGCGGCAATATTGCGCGCAAGAGACCACAGCATCAGCAGCACTTTCATGGATCACCTTGTGGGAAGCGGGGGTGGCAGTATCTCTTATGTGTATCCCAAAAATATTTACGAAGCTTGGGCAGCCAGCCTCAGCTATTGGAACAGCGGGTCGATGGACCGCACCGAGATCAGCTCCACCGGAGAATTGGTTGAGACCGGAGACAGCTTTGGCGCTCACAGCATGATAGCGACTGCTTCCACTTCCAGATTTGTAAGTACAGCGCTGGATGTCGGCATCAGCCTGAAGTTTGTTTATGACAGTATCGACAGTAATTCCGCAAGCGCCGCGATGGTCGATTTTGGGGCTTTGCATCATACATCTAACCCCAATATCAAAGTGGGTCTGGCAGTCAAGAATCTGGGATTTCAAACTTCATATTATACGGACAGCAAATTCAAAGAACATCTGCCGCTCAGTTATGGCGTGGGGATGTTCGTCCAGCTCACGCCGGAATTTCTGGGTGCTCTGGATATCGGCAAGGCAAGCGGTGAAAACATGTTGTTGAAACTGGGTCTGGAATATCAAATGAATCCCGCGTTTACCCTGCGTGGAGGCTTCAAGAGCAATGCCGGAGATTATCACATGGGTGGCATTGCCGGGTTCACCGGAGGCGGAAGCCTGGGTTTGGGTTGGCACATTCGCAGCTGGAATCTGGATTACGCGGTGGCTTCCTATGGGGATCTGGGCATCACCAATCAGTTGAGCCTGGGCTATATTTTTGCAAACTGACAAAGGAAGGATTTTGCACACTTTTTTATTTGAACTGGGAATCGAAGAACTGCCGGACAATGTGATAATCCCGGCGATATCCAGCCTGAAATCTTCACTGGAAAGAATGCTGGAAGAAGCCAACCTCAGTCATAGCGACATTTGGTTCGGATCAAGCCCACGCCGTTTGGCTGTATCCGTAAAGGGTCTGGCAGAGCGCCAAGCCGATGTGGAAATATGCAAAAGCGGGCCTTCGGTCAATATCGCCTATGACGCGGATGGCGGGCTAAGCAAGGCGGGGCAGGGTTTTCTGCGCAAAAGCGGTGGAACCCCGGAAGATATCTTTGTTCAAACCACCGACAAGGGCGATTTTATCGCCGTGAGATTTGTACAACCCGGAAGCGACAGCAAAGACATCCTGAAAGCCTGGGTGCTAACGGCAATACCGCAGATCCCTCTACCCAAAAAGATGATCTGGAAGGATAAGAATCTGGCGTTTTCCCGCCCAATCCGCTGGATCGTGGCATTGTGGGATTCTGAGGTGCTGGAACTGAACTGCATGGGCATCAGGTCCGGCAGGACAAGCTTTGGCAATCGCTATCTGGGGCTGGATCGATGCCTCACAATCGAGAGCGCGGAAGCTTATGAGGAGCTGTTGGAACTTGGCAGAGTGGTGGTGGACAGAGATAAGCGCAGAAGGATGATTCAGACACAGTTCCGGGCACTCTTCCGGGATTCTGAGTATTCCGTGAAAGAAGACGAGCGTCTTTTGGATACGGTCTGCAATTTGGTGGAGTATCCCTGTGCGGTGATCGGTGAATTTGATGCTTCGTTTTTGAGCCTTCCGGAAAAGATCATTACCTCCACTATCAGCCAAAATCAGAAATACTTCTCCGTATATGATGCCGACAACACGCTCAGCAATCAGTTTGTATTTGTGTCAAACGGCGATCCCGCGCATAGCGAGATCATCAAAGCCGGCAACGAGAAAGTGGTTGCAGCGAGGCTGGAAGATGCCGCATGGTTCTTCAAAGAAGATAGCAAGCGCATGCTTGATTCCTTTGTGCCCCATTTGCAAGACGTGGTGTTTCAATCCAAACTCGGTACTCTGAAAGATAAAACGGAGCGTGTGGTTGCTCTGGCCAATTACATCTGCGAAGAGCTGGGACTTTCGGAACCGCAAAAATCCCGGGTGCTTCGCACTGCTCAACTTTGTAAAGCGGATTTGGTCTCCCTGATGTTGGGGGAAAAAGAATTTACCAAACTGCAGGGCTATATGGGTATGCAGTACGCGCTGGTGGGCGGCGAAGACTCTGAAGTGGCACAAGGCATCTATGAGCACTATATGCCGCGCGGAAGTAACGACGAGTTGCCTAGCTCTTTGAGCGGGGCGATCTGCGCAGTCGCAGATAAGCTGGATACGGTTTGCGGTATCATCGGTGTGGGGCTGATGCCCACCGGGAGTGCTGATCCATTCGCATTGAGACGCGCAGCCGGGGGAGTCGTGCAGATTTTGGCACAATGGGCTTGGCATTTGGATATCGAGAAACTGATCTTGCAAGCTTTTTCAGTGCTGGCATCCATGATCGATGTCGAACCTGAAGCTCCGAACCAGGTGAAGAACTTCTTTGCTCAGAGAGTGAACTGGCTGCTGAAGGAACTGGGAATATCCTACGACGTGGTTGCCGGAGTAACGCATGCTGGTTTTGCCTATTTGCCGCATCTGATCGCCCGCGCACAGGCTCTGGAAGAGCTGAGGCTGGACGAGCGTTTTATCAGACTCGTGGTCGGCTTCAAACGTGTATCAAACATTATTGCCGGTAAAAAAGAATTTGCCGAACCTGATCCTGCGCTCTTTGAAAGCGATGTGGAGAGTGATTTATATGCCGCGCTGAAAGCTTTGAGCATCAGTATCTCAGAAGCACTTGTTATGATGGACTATCCCAAGGCGCTACGCGAACTAGTAGATTTTGGGAAAGTGATCGACCATTTCTTTGATCATGTGTTGGTCAATTGTGAAGACCTGCGGGTGCGGGAAAATCGGCACGCACTGCTGGCCGCCATCAGACGCGAATTTGTGAAAGTGGCAGATCTATCCCTGATAGTAGTAGAAACTGATCTTACAGGAGAATAAATGCATATCCTCGAAACTTTGAAAAACAGAGCTACCGCGATCGGTGGCACCATCGTCCTACCGGAATCCAGTGATTCCAGAACCCTGGCCGCTGCCGCAAGTTTGGCAGGGCAAAAGATCTGTAGGGTGATCCTACTCGGATCCAGTACAGAAATCCTGAACAATGCCGCCAGTCTGGGAGTGAACATCTCCGATTGTGAGATTATCGAACCCGCTCGCAGCGAGCTTTTAAATGAGTATGCAGCCTATTTCTACGAACGCCGCAAAGAAAAGGGCCTGAGTGAAGACGGTGCAGTGCAGGCAATGCACAACCCGCTCTATTTTGGAGCGATGATGGTGAAGAGAGGCCATGCCGGGGGCATGGTGGCTGGAGCTGCCAATACAACCGCGGACGTTTTGAGGGCTGCCTTGCAAGTAGTGGGCGTGATGCCGGGACTAAAAACAGTGTCTTCTACCTTTATTATGGTATCCCCCCGAGAGAACGAGCCCACCTATCTCTTTGCTGATTGCGCGGTAGTGCCGAATCCCACAGCGGATCAACTGGCAGATATTGCTGGTTCTACCGCACTGACCAGGCGTTCCATTTTAGGCGATGAGCCGTTTGTGGCGCTACTTTCATTTTCAACCAAAGGCAGTGCAGATCATGAGCTGGTGGAAAAGGTGCGACAAGCAAAAAGCATCCTGGACAAACGCCAGGTAGATTTTGCTTATGACGGAGAACTGCAATTGGACGCCGCGATCGTGGAGAAAGTGGCGAAGAGCAAGGCTCCCGGCAGCACGGTAGCAGGGCATGCCAACACCTTGGTGTTTCCCGACTTGCAAGCCGGTAACATCGGCTACAAGCTTGTGCAACGTCTGGGTGGATACGAGGCCATTGGTCCCATCATTCAAGGCCTGGCTGCTCCGATCTGCGACCTATCCCGAGGCTGTTCTACCGAGGATATTGTAAACACAGCGATCCTCGTATTACTGATGACTAAAAAAAATAATTAATATAGGGGGATCCGATGGCTATCAAGCTGTCCAACCGCACAAAACTGATCAAACCCTCGCCTACTTTGAGCCTCTCAGCCAAAGCAACTCAGATGAGACAGGCGGGAATCGATGTCGTGAACTTCGGGGTAGGTGAGCCGGATTTTAACACTCCGGAATACATCAAAGCTGCCGCTCACAAAGCGATAGATGCAAACTTCACACGCTATACGGCAAATGCAGGCATCATCGAACTTCGGGAAGCTATCTGTGCGAAACTTGAGCGCGAAAACGGCCTCAGCTATTCACCCAAGGACATTCTGGTGTCTCCGGGCGCCAAGGCTTCGATCCTGAATGTGCTGATCGCAGTTTGCGATACCGACGACCAAGTGTTGATCCCGGTTCCCTATTGGGTTACATATCCATACCAAACCATGATGGCAGACGCTGTGCCGGTTTATATTCCTACCGATGTGGAAGATGGATATAAGATCTTACCCGCGGCATTGGAAGAAGCGATCGAGGACAGCCCCTGCGCCAAGGTTTTGATCCTGAACTCCCCCAGTAATCCCACCGGCGCAGTCTATAGCAGAGATGAGTTGGAAGCCATCGCGGCAATCTGCATCAAAAACGATATCTTGATTATCTCGGACGAGATCTACGAAAGACTGGTTTACGACGATGTGAAGCATGTTTCGATCGCCTCGATCAGCCCCGAAGCCAAAGAGCATACTGTGATCGTGAACGGAGTATCCAAAGCCTATGCCATGACCGGCTGGAGATTGGGTTACGCCGCAGGTCCCACTCATATTATCAACGCTGCCGGCAGGGTTCAGGAACACACCACCTCGTGCGTGAATTCCATTACCCAGAAAGCCTGCGTGACGGCTCTGAACGAAGAAGATGATTCCATCGAAAACATGCGCAAAGAATTTTGGATGCGCAGAGACTACCTTTTTGACATGCTGATGAAGATTCCACATGTGGTGTGCAAGAAACCCCAAGGCGCATTCTATATTATGCCGGACATCAGCTGGTATCTGCAAAACAACAATCAGGGCATCAAAAAGGCGTCCCAATTCTGCGACCTCCTTCTGGAAAAATACCACGTGGCGATGGTGGATGGTGGAGCCTTCGGCTTGAAGGGCACTGTGCGCTTCTCTTATGCCAACAGCATGGAAAACATCAGCAAAGGCGTTACCCGCTTTAGCGAGTTTCTGAAAGAGATCAGTTCATGAGCGATTTGAACGATAAGATCGAAGAACGCTGGCACAGCCGCAGAAAGAAAGGCTACAACTGGCCTCGTCTGATCGTGATGCTGCTGCTTTTGATTGCGATCTGGTATGCCCTGGGCCTATTGAAAAACCAAGGTAGCACCGGGACCATGATCATGAGCGAAACCGCGGATACTTTGAAAACACAGACGGAGCAGGTGGAGCCGAGTCCGTGAGCTTGGTAATAGTGGGCTCAATCGGTCTGGATACAATTAGCACTCCATCCGGCAGCGTTGTTGACGCTATCGGGGGTTCTGCTGTGTATGCTTCGATCTCGGCGTCCTACTTCACCCAAGTGAATCTGATCGGGGTGGTCGGCAAGGATTATCCGGCTTCTGCCATCGATGTGCTTTCCAGACACCGGATCAATCTTGATGGTCTGGAAATAGCTGAAGGCAAGACCTTCCGCTGGAGTGGAGCATATCACGATTTGAATAAAGCGGAAACGCTGCGGACCGAGTTGAATGTGTTTGCGGACTTCGTGCCCAAGCTTCCCGCCAGCTGCAGCAGTTGTCACACTCTGCTTTTGGCAAACATTCATCCCAGTTTGCAGTTGCAGGTTCTGGAAGAAACTCCTGATTATAACCATGTAGCCTGCGACACCATGAACTTCTGGATCAGCGGCTGCCCGGACGAGTTGGCACTAGTGATCAGCAAAGTGCATATCGTGTTCATGAATGAGGACGAAGTGAAGAGTTTTACCGGGAAGCCGGATATCTTTTCTGCTGCCAATAGTATTCTGGAGATGGGACCGAAGCTGGTCTTGGTGAAGCGCGGTGAATATGGCAGCGTGGCAGTGCAGATGAACTCGTTGTTCTTCGCGCCCGCATATCCTATCATCCAAGTGAAAGACCCAACCGGAGCCGGTGATACCTTTGCCGGAGCTTTTATGGCATGCCTGGAAGGGCACGTGGAACTAAGCCCGGACGTGATCAAGAATGCTCTGCGTTATGCCACCGTGATGGCTGGGCAGAACGTGAGTGAGTTTAGTATAAAAGGGATTTTGGATCTTGAGCGCAATACGATCGACGAATATAAGGAAGAGCTATGCCGGATGACCGTTTAGAAGCAATGGACTATAAACAGGCCGGGGTTGATATTGAAGCCGGCGAAAGAGCAGTTAAGAACATTAAAAACAAGGTACGCACGACTTTCAATGCCAATGTATTGAGCGAACTGGGCAGTTTTGGCGGACTCTATAAGATCGATCCTTCCTGGAAACAGCCGATTCTGGTTTCCAGCACAGACGGTGTGGGTACCAAACTCCTGGTTGCCATTCAGGCCAAAGTGTTCGACACTGTGGGCCAGGATTTGGTGAATCACTGTGTGAACGACATTTTGGTGCAAGGCGCTCGCCCGCTCTTCTTTCTGGATTATATTGGGGTCGGCAAACTATCGGTGGATACCATTTCGCAGATCATCGACGGTTTTGTATTGGCGTGCCGAGAGAATAACTGCGCTTTGATTGGCGGTGAAATGGCAGAAATGCCGGGAGTTTACAGACCCGGAGATTTTGATCTGGCCGGCACAATTATCGGAATGGTGGAAGAGCCGAACCTGATGCCCAGGCCGTCCATGAAAGCCGGAGACCTGTTAATCGCTCTGCCCTCCAGCGGTCTGCACACCAATGGTTATTCCCTGGCCCGAAAAGTGCTGTTTGAGCGCATGGGGCTGAGCATTGAATCTTATCTGGAAGAGCTGGGAAGCAGCTTGGGCGATACTCTGCTACAAGTACACCGCAGCTATCTGCCGTTGCTTTCACCGTATCTTCAGGATCCGGGATTGTGTGCTTTGGCGCACATCACCGGCGGCGGCATCGCCGGAAACCTGAAACGCGTGCTTCCGCATGGCATCAAGGCTGTGCTGAACTTGCCGGACTCTTCCATCCCCTCCATCTACCACATCATCCAAAGCGGCGGCAACGTGGCCCCGGAAGTGATGCGGCAGACCTTCAACCTAGGGGTGGGAATGATCTGTGTGATGACACAAGAACTTGCCCAGCGATTCCTGCAAACTAACAATGGAACGCTTTTAGGCGAGCTTCAAAGAAGCGATGAAGCGGCAAGAGTGGAATTCATATGAGCTTCATAACTGTGTTTTTTCCAATGCTATCACCTTTGTGCCTACGGGTGGAAACGGGTAGCATGAAAAAAAACTGCTTGACTGATTTTTACCGCTCAGATATAAGAGCTTTAAGAGTAATAGACTTTCTGCTTTTTGGGCTATTGCTTGAACAAAATGATTACTTATTTATAAATAAGCCAGGATGAAGGGAGGTCCATCGATGCGAAAAACTGCATTGATCCTGCTAATTGTGTTGCTCGTTGGCGTCGCATGCCTCGAAGCACAGACCACTGGTCGCCTAGCCGTTCGCGTTCGCGACGGTCAGGGGCGTCCTCTTGAGTTTGTGAACGTCGTGGTGATGTCCGGCACCCAACGCATAACCGGAGGCCAGACCAATGAACGCGGTCAGGCAATCATTATAAACATCCCCCCGGGAACTTACTCTGTGAGGTTTACCCTCGTTGGTTATGCAACTATGACCTATCAGAATGTGAGAGTCCAGGTGGGACAAACAGCTGATCTTTCCCCCACAATGAACCGCGAAGGTATTCAAACTGCCGCGGTAGTGGTGCAAGCTACTCAGGACAGGGTGGAAAGTGACCGCACGGGTTCTTCCCGTCAGATCGAAATGGACCGTTTATCGGACTCCGCTGTATCGGACGTTGCCGGCATTATCTCGCTGCAAGCGGGTGTTACAAACATCGGCGGTGAACTGCATATCCGTGGTGGCCGCGCAAATGAAGTGAACTTTACTATCGACGGGATGAGCGTCTCAGACCCTGTGGATGGCGGTAGTGCGCTTTCCGTGGACACTGATGCCATCAAAGATATGAAGGTTATGACCGGTGGTTTCCCGGCCGAATTTGGTAACGCCCAATCCGGCGTGATCAATATCGTTACCAAAGATGGTGATCCGTTCTTCTCCGGGAAGATCGAGTATAACACCGATCACATCATTGGGGAAGGGCGCAATTCGGACACCTTTAAATTTGCCTTTGGCGGACCCATAGTACCTTTTGCCTCGCAAGACCTGAAAGAACGCCTTACTTTCTACTTTAACGGTGCTGGTGATTGGTCGGACGGACGTTTCAAGGATCTCTATGTTACTGATCCCAACAAGGACTACAGCATAGACGGAAACACTATCCTTGAAGCGGAATATCCCCGCTATGACCCCTACGAAGGACGTGACAGCTTCCTGGGAGTAGATTTGGGCAACAGGAACTACAACAATTACAATGTGAACCTGAAGACTAAATACGATCTCAATCCGGCTCAAAAGTTTACGTTTGCAGTACGTGGAGACAGATCATTCGCTCACCCCTTCAATCCGGCGCTCTCAAGTGCGAACTACTTCTGGTGGCGTTATGCCCTGCAACATTACCTGTATACAAATGTCTTGCAGCAGCAGTACATTGCGACCTACGATCACATGTTTTCGCCTACCATGAACCTGAACGTGAAGGCGAGTTATTATAAAAAGGATACGGAAGAAGGTCCTCGCGGTGTAGACCGAGACAACTATATGTTTATGGTAGTGGATCCCGTGAATCCCGGAGATGATTATATTGATAACGTTCTCCTGGGCAACTACGGATACATTAGCATCGACGACAATGGCGACGGTATTCACGACGATGGCTTCCTGCCATCATCCTTCTGGCAATATCGCCTCAGAAACCAGGAAGAACCGCGCAGAGTTCCGGGATTCCGGGCTCCGGGCACCATCTATTCTGATTTCATCGATGACACGACCACAACCGTGAACTTCCGTACTGACCTCGAATGGCAGATCAATCAGACCCACTTGGCGAAAACGGGGTTTGAGATCATCAGCCACAATATCGAAAAAGATCAGATGCAGAATTTCCTTTCCATCTACGAAGATCGCAGACAGGGATATCTGAACCGCATCTATGCTCTTACCGATGCTGATGTGACCGCTTATAATGCTGCGATCGAGCAAGGAACGACATATGTTCCGGCAAATCTCTACGGGATAGCGACCTTGGTTCAGGAACCTGAAACAATTGCTGACCTGGTTCCGATCTACAAGCCGATAGATTATTACAATGCAGCCAAAGCTGCTGCCGGTAAGCGCGACGGCTATGCTGCAAACCCATGGCAGATAGCATATTACATGCAGGACAAAATGGAGTGGGAAGGAATGATCGTGAACGCCGGTCTGCGTTTTGACTTCTGGTATCTTGGCTCCAGCTACAAAGTTTTGCAAGACACCGGTCTGTTTGCCGAGCGCGAGTTTGATAAAAAAGACCGCTTCCAGATGATGGTTTCTCCCCGTTTGGGCGTGTCTCACCCCATTACAGAACGCGACGTTTTGCGTTTTGCCTATAACTATCAGAACCAATTGCCTCAGATGCAGTATGTATTCACTTCCAAGACTCCGGAAGATGCCAACCTCTCCGATGTTGCCATTACTGTGGGAAATCCCAAGCTGGAGCCCCAAATCACAGTTACCTATGAAGTGGGTCTTTCTCACCAACTTAGTGATGACTATGTGATCGACATGACTGCGTATTTCAAAAATCTATACAACTATGTAAGCACCATTCGCGAACGCAAAGAAGGCGAAGAGAGTGTTTCCTGGTACCGTTTCATTTCTGAGGACTATGGCTCTGCCCGTGGTATTGACGTTCAGCTGGAAAAACTGCTCTCGAACTTCAACACCTGGAGTATTGCCTACTCTCTGGCATGGGCTCAGGGAAACAACTCTGCGACCGTGATTCAAGACGAATCCACTTCCCTGCGTGAGTTCCCGTTGGATTGGGACGTCCGTCATAACGCTTCTATCAACTACACCTTCCGCATCGGACGCGGCGAAGAGTTCTTCGTTCCCTTCACCGATTTCATTCTTCCGCTTGATGATTTCTCCGCGAACATCAACTGGAGCTTTGTATCTGGCTCTCCCTATACTCCTCAGAGCACGGAAGGAAGTGCCTTCCTGGATACAAACAGCAAAAGAAAGGACTCCACAAATCAAGCCAACGCGAGACTCACCAAAGGTATCCAACTTCCTGGTGGATCAAGCTTCAGAGTTTTTATTGATGTGGAGAATATATTCAAGAATAGAAACGTGAACAGGGTTTATCCCAGAACCGGATCTCCCTATGAAGACGGCGAAGATCTTGAAGACGACTTAGTAAATGTTGTATACCCCGAGGTGGAATACACCTACGGATTATCCATCCAAAACCCAGCTTTTGTAAACAACTACCGCGGAGTAACTCTCGGCGTGTCGTTTAACTTCTAAATTATTCCAAGGAGGAATCATAAATGAGAAAATTCTCGTACATAGTGCTGCTGATTACGCTGGTTAGCGTGTTGATCCCGAGCATGGTTTATGCTCAGGAAGCAGTTCAGGAAGCTGCCGCGGCTGCCAACAGCAGTGGTATGGAGAGCTTTGCCGAATTAGTATTTGGCAGTGGCATGGTAAAATGGTTTAAAGACGGCGGATGGGCAATGTGGCCGATCCTCATTGTGGCGCTATATGGTATTGCTTATATCATCTGGAAATTTATAGCCCTGTTCTACGGTAAAATCAACCTCAATGCCTTCCTGGACAAGATTATTCCTTTGATCAAGAATAAGAAGTATAAAGAAGCGGCAGAAATCGCCAAGGCTACTCGCGGCCCCGTTGCAGCGATCATCTATGCCGGGCTCTTGAAAGCCGACGGTGGAATCCCGGCAGTCGAAAAAGCTATTGAAAACGCTGCTATGATCGAAATGAGCTATCTGGAAAAAGGCTTTCTGGAGCTTTCCACGGCGATCACCCTTGCCCCGATGATGGGATTTTTGGGAACCGTGTCCGGTATGATCAGTGCTTTTGATGCTATTGCGGCAGCACGCGCGGTGGATGCCACCATTGTTGCCAGCGGTATCAAAATCGCTCTTATCACCACCCAGGCCGGTCTGATTGTCGCTATCCCCGTACAGTTCTTCAATAACATCTTTGTCACCATGGTAGACGGCATGGTAATCAACATGCAGAAAGCAACTGAGAAAGTTGTAGAAGCAATGCTGTAAACAGCCCAAGGGAGATATAAAAATGAAAATAGGACGTAAAAGGAAAGGCAAGGCCGAGATCCCGACCTCGTCGATGTCCGACATTGCTTTCCTCCTCATCGTCTTCTTCATGGCGACCACCAAGTTCGACGTGAAAGAAGGGATCAGGATAGTCCTTCCCCAAGCGGCCGATGAAGGGGCTGAGCAGACTCAGACCCTTACTCTTACAGAAAATGAGATGACCCGTTTGCAGATTACGGAAGATGGTAGAATTGCCGTGAATAACGATGCTCCCCGCAACTTCGAAAGTGGCGAGCTGGATGCACTTATTCAGCAGAAAGTTAGAATCAATCAACAGATGATCTTCAAGGTGATCACAGATCGTGAAGCTGCATACAACGACATGATCCGCGTGGTCGACCGCCTCAAAGCGGCCAAAATCGAGAAGATCTCGTTATCGACAAATTAGGAGATAGATATGGCAAACTTCAAAAAACAAAGAAGTCGCGAAGTCGCTATTCCCAATGGGTCGATGTCTGATATAGCATTTTTGCTGTTACTCTTCTTCATGGTTAGCACAGTGTTTGTCCAGGAAAAGAAATTCTGGGTAGAGCGCGATCGCTGGCCAATTGCGGAAAGTATCGAGCGCATCCCCCGTAACCACACCACCACCATCTACGTGATGAGGGATGAGACTATTCTTATCGACGATATTCCCACACGAATCGAGAGCGCTGAAGACGTTTTTGTGTCTTCCACTCTCATTAGAAAGAAAGCCGATGATCCCGAGCTTGTTGTTTGTTTTAGAACAGATCGGGATACCAAATATGGAGTAATGTCCGATGTAATGCGACAACTACAGAGTGCAGAAACCCTGGTAGTTGCCTTTGAAACGCAACAGCGGCAGAACTAGGAGGCAAAGATGAAACAACAATACACAGATTGGAAAGACGTAGCCAACAGCCAATTCAGCAAGGCACTGGCTCTGTCAATTACAATGTTGCTCTTTGCGATGATGGTTACTCCCAAGATTGAAGTGCGCAAGCAAGTCTTCAAGTCCCAACAGATGGAACTGGTCGATATCCCCATGGAAGAGCGCGAGAAGATCGAACCCCCGGAGACGGAAGTTCAGATCGATATCCCTCTGGTGATCAGCGATGTTTTGGGTACCGAAGAAATTGATATGGAAGCCTACGAGAGTGCCATTGCACAAATCGGTAATTTGAATACTACCACTGCGTCAAGCCTAAGCCAGGTTGATGATCGTCCGGCAAATTTTGTGCCCTACGATGATCCACCGGTTGTGATCGGCAGCATCAGTCCGGTTTATCCGGAGTTTGCCAAGCGCAACGGAGTTCAGGGAACAGTGGTTTTGGAAGTGGAAGTGCTGAAAGACGGCTCTATCCGCAATATTCATGTGAAGCGTTCGGTTCCCGGTGGTTTGGACCAAGCCGCCATCGATGCCGTACGCAAAGTAAGATTTCAACCTGGAAGAAGCAGCGGACAACCTGTTGACGTGCTGCTCATCATTCCGGTTGAATTTAAACTTAATTAATCCGGGAGTGTTTGATGAAGTTTAATAAGCTAGTGTTCTGCCTGATGATACTGACATTATTTGCAGTCAGTTCCGTCTATGCGGCTATGGCAGTACCTTCCACCGGAACAAAGAGACTAGACCTCTCCAAATACCACAATGTGGGAAACATTTGGTTGAGGGTCAGTAACTATGGATTCTTTGGATCCGGAAACGATATTGTACCACAATACCCATCCCTGGAATATCCCGGTGGAAGCGGAATTGACTACCTATACCAGGGCGCGCTCTGGTTTGGAGCAAAAAAACAGAGACGTGACAGCGCTAACCGCAAACTGTACTGGACTACCTATCCTCCCACTTCAGCCAATGACGTGATTTATGAAGGTCATGAAAATTGGTCAGAAAACATGACTCCTGTATTGGATACTCTGGTCACAGTAGGTTTCGATGGTGACGCAGATCTCTATGAGTTCCTGCCTGCCTACAACCCTCTGCTGATTGCCAATGCCGCCCAAAGTGGAAACTATGCCATGTACAACGCGCTCGATGGCATTGCCTCGGCTTCCATCCGCACCCAGAAACGTGGAGTAGATGATGATGGTGATGGGCGTATTGACGAAGACTTTGTCGGCTACACCTTCCCCTTCAGAGCTGCTTCGGAGCTTCCGGTTCAGTTCAGTGCTTTCGGCGGAAACTTCCTGCATCAGATGTCTTCCAACGACTTCGCCATCTTAGATGACCCAGAGGCATTTGAAATCTGGTTCCCACTGGGCTTCATGGATCTTTCGGATCCCAGCTCTCAACACGGGGCAAGAACTTATTCCTATGCCGCGCCTTATGACGATGATTTTGATGGTCGTCTTGATGAAGACGGCGCACCTGTTTCCGAGCAGGACTTTATAGCCTATTACTATGATTACTGTCCCTTCGGAACGATAGGCGATCGTGATCATGGTAGCTCACGCGGACAAAACACTCACTACCCCCTGAACATCAAAGTGCGTCAGATGAGCTATCAGTGGAGCTATGATTACATCAAAAACCTGGTTTATGTGGAATTCAATATTACTAACATGAACCGCGAAGATGAACTGTTCGATTGTGCCATGGGGATCTATATGGACGCGGACGTAGGACCGCAATCCTGGGGTCCTGAAAAAGCTAACGACGACCTTTCCGGCTACGTTAAAGGCACAGGTTACGAGTTTGCCTATACCCGTGATGCTGATGGCGATGGTGGTCTAACCACCGGACTAGTTGGCGCTCGGGTCTGCTCTCCTGACCCGGATCAATTGCAGTTTCATTGCTGGTACTGGCGTGTGGGGCAAGGCCCGGACGATAGTAACCCCAGAAGCATAGCCCCGAACCTGAAAACTGCTAATCAGAAGTATTGGCTGCTGACCGGCAGAAACCCCGATACTGCCAAATACACTCCGCTGCGTCCCGATGATGACAACATCACGGAATATGAACAGCCCACTCCGAATGACACACGATTCCTCTTTTCGTTTTACGGAGCCCAACCATGGATGGAGGCTGAGTATAATGAAACTGATGAATTTGGTAACTACTACAAGCGCTGGAATCTTGCCCCCGGCAAGACCATGAAAATTGTGGTAGCCGTGTTCCCCGGTGACAATAAAGAAGAACTTAAAAGAACTGCTGCCCGGGCTAAGATCATATATGGTACAGCTCAAAACCTGATCACGGTTACTCAGCCCGATACTGTATCTCACTACAATCCCCCGGAGCCCCCGGAAATTCCCAAAATGTATGCTGAGATGATGGAAGACCCGATAAACGGGCACAGCATAGATGTCTATTGGGATAACCGTAGTGAATTCTCATACGACTTCATGAATGTTATCACCGCAGAAATCGGATGGCAGAATCCCCGCAACCCCAGCCTGATCCACGGAATCGATAGCGATCCCACTCCATATGTTGGGGGCAACTGGCCAAATGACTTCCCCGAGGAGTTCCGTTTTGATGAGGACGATAACAATTTCGAATGGAAAAACGCTGCATTGGTGAATCCCTTCACGGGATACCGCCTTCGTCACGACTTCCAGGGTTATGCCGTTTGGGGTCGCTCCGGTAGCGGTAGTCGTGAAGATTGGGAGCTTGTGCAGCGGTGGGATAAGATCGATTCCCAGCGTGACCACCGTGACTATTGGATCAATGAAAGCGCGCCATACGATTCGTTAAACGTCAACTATGGCGGATATACCGGCATCGATACTGACCTGCCAAATCCTTCCTATCATCCAGACATTAATGTTCGGGGATGGCAGGCTGACCCTGCTGAATACGCGAAATTCTGGCAGTTTGATGATAACTATCAATACCAGCAAAATGGCGATGTATTTTACGGATGGCCACTATATGATCCTGATAAGGATTGGACAGCCGAAGTACAAGCAGAGGCAGATGCTATTGCTCAAAATAATGAGTTCCTCACGGACACAGAGGTTAAGGCTCTTCAAGCCGGACTCTTTATGCATCCGGAATTGATAGAAAAAGGTAAAGAACACATCTTCTATGCTCTGTATGATAACAAGATGATTCCCCTGAAATCCTTTGCCTTCCCAGGAGGAGCCGATGCAGGAGATCCAAGCCCGGAAAGCATCGACAATCTGAAAAAAGAACGTCTTTCACGCAGATTCTATAAATCACAGATCAGGTATCCCAGACGTGGTGTTGAATACTACATTGCAGTTACAGCCTACGATCGTGGTATTCCCTCTCAAGATCTGGATTTCCTGGAAACCGGCCGCGATGCGGATGCGAACATGCAGGTATTCTTCCCCGGAAGCCTCGCGCGCAATACCATGAACGATATCAAAGTAATCCCGAACCCATATATCGGAAGCAGCAAGTTTGATGGCAGATACGATAACGACGAAAAGGGCGACAAGAGCCGCCGCTTGTGGTTTATCAACCTGCCCAACCGTTGCACCATCCGTATCTACACATTGGCTGGTGATCTGGTACAGACTCTGCACCACGACGGCGCCGTGCAAACCGATGTGTTAACCATCTCCAAAGCTGCCACCACCGGCGTCTCTGCCAGCGGTATGCACGCATGGGATCTCCTTTCCAAAAATAACCAGATCATCGCCCCTGGCGTGTATCTGTATAGTGTTGAAAACCGCGACGACGATAAAGTCAAAGTCGGCAAGTTTGTCTTAATTAAATAGGGAGGAACTGTGAAAAAGAATATTATCCTGATCCTCGTCCTTATAGCGATTCTGTTACCCATCAGCCTTAGCGCAAAACCCTTCGGCAAAGTTGGAACGGTAGGAATGCAATTTCTGAAACTTGGTGTGGATGCCCGGGCTATCGGCATGGGCGAAGCCTACACTGCAGTGACGGACGACATTTCTTCCGTATATTGGAATCCGGCAGGATTGGCTCCTTCCTACCAAAACCAGGTGTTCTTTTCCCATACAAATTGGGTTGCGGACATCATGCAGGAATATGCCGCTGCCACATATACCAATGGGGTATCAACCTTTGCGGTGTATGGCACTGTGTTGCATATGGACAAACTTGAAGTAACGGACGAAGATACCTTTGGGCATACCGGAGAGTATTTCACCAATAGCAACGTCGCTCTGGGTTTTAGCTACGGTCAGCAGTTTACAGACAAATTCTCTGCCGGCCTTGGTGTGAAATACCTGCGCGAAAACCTCTATGAATACGATGTAAATAGCTATGCCTTCGATATGGGATCTATGTACAATACCGGTTGGAAAAACACCAAGATCGGTATGGTGCTGAAGAACTTCGGTCCGGACATTCGCTATCGCGTAGATAACGACGGTGACGGTCAGGTCGATGAAGATCCCTTTGATCTCTTCGATAACGACGGTGACGGCTTGATTGACGAAGATGGCCCCGAGCTCGAAAGCAAGATTCCGATGCATTTCTCTCTGGGTATTTCCGGGGATCTGATGCGCACCGATGATAGCTACTGGATTGCTTCCATGCAGTTGGACAATGTGATCGACCGCAGAGAAACATGGAACATCGGTACTGAATACAAACTTGGCAACATCTTCCTCAGAGCCGGATACCAGATCGGCTATGACGCGGCGGGATACAGTGCTGGCGCTGGCTGGCAGGTTCCTACCAGCCTGGGAATCTTCAATATCGACTACGCCTATACTGATATGGGCTACCTGGCAGAAACAATGATCAAGAGCGCGCATCGTGTGTCGCTCAAGATGAGATACTAATCTAATGAAAAAAATAACTGGAGGAACAATGAAAAAAGTTCTCTTATTGACCCTGTGCTTCTCCTTCATCATCGGTGCTGTGTTTGCAGATCAAATGCGCTCCGCTGATAACATGAAGCCTCTGGATATCCCTCATAACGCAAGAATGAGCACTCAGACCCGTAATGCTCCGAGCTTTAACTTCACCAAGACCCCTACCAACCTGATGGTGAACTACTATGACTACATGATCGGTAGTTACAACGGCCTGCCCTTACGGGTGATCCCAGATGCCGTCGGCGGCGGATATTTCCTTACCTTCCATGGTCGCAGACAACCCAGTGCTACACGCCGTGTGTTCTACGCCTATCTGGATACTGCCGGAAATGTGACAGGGATTAATGAAGTCACCAACGTTGCTAATAATGAAGGTTATCCTTCACTGGGCGTTGACCCTGTGAGCGGAAAACCGATGTATGCCTGGCATGCTAATGGCGATACCGATGATCTTCTTGAAGTTCAGTTCACATCTGATAGCTTCATGTTCGGTCTTGTCGGCTTGTTCAACGATGTTATCAATGTGGTTGATAATCCTTTCACGATTGAAGGAACCTACGACGGGAACCAATACTTCTCCGACGATAATGAATTCATCTGGCCTACCATCCAGATCGGACCTTCTCCCACAGACGGAATGAGAAGAGTATATGTGGCAGCCCGTAACTCAGTTACTCACAATACTTATGCTGCTCCCAGTGAAAACGTCATGATCAAATACGCGGATTTCAATGAGGTTATGATCGAGATGGGCGCATCACTGCAATGGAACCATACAACTATTCCCGAAATGGACTATTGGAACCACCAGGAAGACTGGCGTCGTCCTTTCCATGCCATTACGACAGACAACCTTGGTAACGTTTATTATGCCGGTTACCACTTCGCCACCGAAAGCGATGGTACTACCAACATCGACGAAGAAGATCTCGACATCTTTGTGTGCGACAACTATGGTGAAGGCACCTGGACCCGCGTTTCCGCTTATAGCGACCTGCCCACCTGGAATCCTCCGCAAGAGCCGGGAAGCCAAATAGGCTATTTTGCCAACAGCGAAACCGAAATTCCCTATACCGACGAAGAACTCGCCTGGACTATCGGAAACTCCAGTCACCTGAATGCTGTGGTCGATAACTATGGCCGCATCCATGTGATCGGAATCTGGTCTGTGAATAATGTTGATGGGTTCTACTATCCTGCATTCCAGACCGTGAAATCCTTCGTTTTTGATCCCGCTGATCAAAGCTTCAAAGTGAAAGAAATCTTCCCCAAAAAGAATGTTGAAGACGATTTCAACGAATACTACCAACCTTGGGACATCGAAGCTCCTTGGGGAGAAGTTGATTCTTACACAGAATACAGTGATGGCTTTGCTCCGGACATCGAAACCAATCTGCCCTTCCCGCATTGGGATAGCGACTTGCATGATGAATCCATGTATTTCCACTACAACAACGTGAAAATCTCTGAAGTGAACGAATATGGCATGATGGTCGCCGTGTGGCAGGATTCCCAAAAAGCCAGCTATGGCACCCAATATCCTGATTCATATCCCGAATTGGTTCCCTATGCTACCGGTTCTGAAGTGATGATCTCAGTTTCTTCCGATAACGGCAACAACTGGACAGATCCGATCCGGATCAACGCTGTGGATACTCCTGAGTTTGCCGGAATCAAACCCATGTGGGTTTATCCTGCGGACAAAGTTCTCTACACCGGCCAATCTACCAACGGTTTCCCGATGGGTAAGATCGGCATCATGTTCTATAACGACTTCACCTGGGGTTCCAATGCCATTACTCCTCCTGCCCATGCTACTCCTGACGGCGGTGAAGTGATGTTTATGGAACTGGAAATCGAGTTCAACGGTGTGTCCAATCAGAGCCAGACTGCTCCTGCAGTGACTCGCACTCTGCACCAGAACTTCCCGAACCCCTTCAACCCTGAAACCACCATCAGCTTCGATATGCCTATTAATGGCAATGCTAAAGTGGATATCTTCAACGTGAAAGGACAGCTGGTGAAGAATCTCTTCAACGGCAATGCTCCTGCAGGAAGAACTTCCATGGTTTGGAATAGCACCGATAACAACGGCAAAGCCGTGACCAGCGGTATCTATTTCTATCGCCTCAGCACCGAAAATCGTACCGAAACCCGCAAAATGATGCTGATGAAATAAGGTAATTTATTACCAATACAAAACCCCGGATTTAGTCCGGGGTTTTTTGTTTGTGAAATTTATGCCAAATCACGCACTGGAGTTCAAGCCACCTATTGTATCTATCTCTTTCAAAATATTTAAAGGGTGGTTTGGACTTCAGTGCTTGATTTGGCTTAAAACAGTACCCCAGCTTGAAGCAAAAACACCACCTAAATATGTATACCACATATCTCATGGCAAAAACCACCACCCAATCGAAATCTCCGTTATTTTTGGGCTCTTCAGCAATATGAGCTTTGGCGGGTAATCGACAGAAAAACGGCTCAGGAGAGACGTGTTCCGATAACAGCTCAGAGAAGCGTTTTCGAATAGGATCTCGTTTCTCCCGAAACGTTTTTCTGTCAGAAAGCACCCAGCTTGTGATAAAGCAGTACAATGCTTGAGAGACCACCAAACTCGATTTAAACCCTGCCTGCAGCCGCATTTGTTATCCTCGGATAAAGCCGATATCAAGCTGTTATCATCGGGTGGACACAGCTTGACAACAGCACAAAATCAGGTTGATGGAAGCTTGAGCCAAAGACAATGGAACATCAGATCCATGCGGAAAAGCGGTGCAGATCAAACTGAGATGGCAAAACAATGCATGCCGGGACTTCTGATATGTGCTTTGCCCGCTTGCTTTGCTCCAGAAACGACCCAACACCCCGCTCTGGGATTACCTGAATGACGGCTATCCGATCAAATCGGCTTTGAGAATCAGCTTGCTCCAATCGATTTCATAGATCACGAAGTTAAAGTTATCTCCTCCCGGAGGAGCGTCCAGAGCCAACCAGATCTGCTTTGCCCAGGGCAGCAGTTCCACCCGGTATTTGCCATTGCCGGCAGCTTTAAGATTGCCTTCCAGCGGGCTGTGCATCAGGTTTTCCTCGATATAGCGCAATAGCCAATAACGATCTGAGCGCTGCACGGTCTCGCGGATTTGCAGAATACGCCTTTCAATCGAAGGGATCAGCTTTTGCAGGGCGTCTTCATCCAGAGGAAGCAGCTCTTGGTTCAGGTGGGAATTAATCTGCAGCTGATTCACCAGATCCACAAATCTGCGGATGGGGCTGGTGGAATGCAGATATGCCTCAGCCCCGATTCCCGGATGAAAACCTGCTCTGGTATCCAGATATGCCGTGCTGTTCTGTAAGTCCTTATCCGCATCGTAAAAACGGTTAATGTTTCGGAACAGCATGGGGATCTGGTGACGAATCGCGTAGTTGGCAAGGCTCCGATTATAGAGAATCATCAGCTCTTCGATCATCCGGCGAGCAGGGCTTTGCATATCCACGGCTTTGATCGTAATTTTCTGCGTGCCTGCTACCAGATTGTAGATGAAGCGGCGGTCTTCGGCCTTGCTTTCGGTATCACGCTGGTCGCGCAGCTTGTCGGCGATGCGGAAAAAGGGCTGCCAGTAATCTTGCTGTCTTGCCCTGTCCACTTCTTTATAGCTATAGTTGCGGGATATCCGGATGGTCTCGGATTTCAGGATGGAATGCTTCAATTGAGCGTCTTTACTGAAGGAGGCATATAGGCTTAGCACTGCCTTATCTTCGTTTTGCTTTAGCGAAAATATCTGTTCAGAAAACTGCGGAGCTAACATCGGGACCACGCCGGAGGCCAGATACATGGAAGAAACGCGTTCTTCCGCATCCGCAAAAAGTGTGCTCTCAGGGCTTAGCCATGCGGCCAGATTGCTCACGTGAATACCCAGGACAAAACCGTCGTCGTTCGCGGTGATGCTGATGGCGTCATCAAAATCCCGGCTGTCTTCATCATCGATGCAAAAGGCTTCTACGTCGCTTTTGGGCAGTGTCGGCTCCGGCATGGCTTCATCGCCGGGATCATCCGGAAAAGCAATCGGTAGCCCGCTTTCCAAAAGTGGCGGGTCTTTAATGGGCAGGGTATCGCCCAGCAGCGCGCGCATCTCTGCCGGATTCTGGCCGGGGAAATGGGCCTTGAGCGCTCTTTGCAGGTCTTCAATCTTCTCTCCCTGCAATATTGCCCTCAGTTCACGCAGGAGCTGCGCCAACAGAGCTTGATCTGGCTGCTTGCCCGGTGCTTGCAACAGCTTGATGGAGTCTTCCAGAAAGCTTTGCCGGGATGCCTGTTTTGCCACTTTCTGCCGATACTCAGCTTCGCTCTCGGCAGAACGCGCATAGAACAGGTCATGCTTCTGGAGATACTTGTGGGGGGAGTTCTTCAGGTGTAGAAGCAGGGCAAAGAGCTGAACATCGCTTGTGATTTCGTTTAACTCGGCAATTTCCCGGATGGAGAGACCATGCTCAGGAATAACCAGTGGAGGCAAGGATACTCCGGCGGCGGAGCTTGTAAATGCCAATATGATATCCACTTGGGGCGGATATTTATCTGTGCTGAAAAGTATGATCCGGGATATACTGAGCTTGATTTGCTCGCCATCTGCCAGGAGGATTATCAGATTGGCAGCTTCGCTATGGATCGTGCAACCAAAGAGTAACAGCCCCTTGTGATAAAAAGCGACGATGCGACTGATGGGATCTGCGTGGGTGGGGATTTGCTGTTTCATCTCTTTCTGCCTTATCTTTATGTGGATTATTACATTGAAAATGGCACCCCTGGGAAGAATCGAACTTCCGACCAACGGTTTAGGAAACCGCTGCTCTATCCCCTGAGCTACAGGGGCACGCATAATATGAAGCAAGGATTTTCAAAGGCTTCGTTTCGTCAAGTTTACATTGACAAAAGACACGGATTCTGCACTTTGACTTTCTTGATAACAATGGATAAAGGAAATACGGATAATGAAAATAGCAATTGTGGGCGCCACCGGAGAAGTGGGCAGAATGATGATCAGTTGTTTGGAGGAGTTGAACTTGCAGCCGGATTTGCTGGATCTTTATGCTTCTGCTAAGTCTCAAGGAACTATGCAATACTATCAGGATCGGCCTCTGGAAGTGATGGAATTAAATAAAGAAAGCCTCAAACAAGCCTATGACTATGTGTTTTTCTCTGCCGGTGGGGGGGTGGCAAGAGCCTTTGCGCCCATCGCTGCTAAACATAGTGCCCTGGTGATCGATAACTCCTCCGCTTTCCGCAATGACGCGGAAATCCCCTTGGTGGTACCTCAGATCAACAGTGACCTGCTACAAGGATATCAGGGCATTGTGGCAAATCCAAACTGCTCCACCATCCAGATGGTATTACCGCTAGCGGTATTGGATCAAGCCTTTGGGCTGCGGAAAGTAGTGGTTTCCACATATCAGGCAGTATCCGGGAGCGGACACAGCGGGATCGAGACTTTGGAAAAACAACGGCGGGGCGGGTGCGTGAAAGGAAGCTATCCGGAAATCATCGATCTCAACGTGATTCCGCAGATCGGAGTATTCCTGGATAGCGGCTATAGCACCGAAGAAGAAAAGATGCTCTTTGAGACGCGCAAGATTCTGCGTAACGACGCCATCCAGGTGAGCGCTACGACTGTGCGAGTACCGGTGAACTATGGTCATTCCAATGCCGTGTATGCGGAGTTTGCCCGGGAAGTGGATCTCCAGCTGGCTGCAACATTGCTGAAGCAAGCTCCGGCGATCCAGTTTCACGAAAACAGCTATATCACGCCGCTGGCGATCGGGAACTCGAATGATGCGCATGTTTGCCGCTTAAGATACGGGGTAGATACATATTCGGTGGCGTTTTGGAATGTGGGGCACAACGTCCGCATCGGCGCGGCTGCCAATGCGGTGAACATCCTGGTGGCTCACGCCAAAGCTAACGGTAAGCTGTAAGATGTTTGATCCTGTCCTTCTGCGTCACGCTTTGCACCAAATCCCGGAACTGGCTTTTGAAGAATATGAAACTCATCGGCTGTTGATTTCACATCTTGAAGATATGCTGTCGGCAAATGACAGTTTCCGGATTATTAGGTTCATGACCTCGCAGGGGATCTTGGTGGAATATCGCGGAGCGGGTATAGAAGCGGGATTCAAGCTCTTCAGAGCGGATATGGACGCGCTTCCGACCGTGGAAAAAACCAACTGTGGCTTTGTCTCAATACACCCTGGCATGATGCATGCCTGCGGGCACGATGTGCACATGGCGGTGCTGATGGGCTTGATTCACAGAGTCCTCCGGCAGAGCCCAAAGCAAAACCTGCTATTTCTGTTTCAACCCGCGGAAGAGGGCAAGGGCGGGGCACAGAGCATCATTGCGGAAAACGTGTTGCAAACTTATGACATCCGCGCGGCATTTGCCCTGCATGTGGGTAGCGAAATGCCAGTGGGGAGCATCAGCTCCAAAGCCGGGATCTTCTTTGGGATTCCCCAGGAGTTTGATGTAAAGTTCATCGGCAAAGCTGCCCACGTGGCGTTCCCGGAAAAGGGAATCAACGCTCTGGCATGCGGGATGCAGTTTTACCGGGAAATCAATGCCGGGATCGCGAAGCTGGCAGAGCAGGAACGCGTGATCTTTCATGTGGGGAAGATGAGTGCCGGGCAGATCCGCAATATCATCGCCGATGAATGCTTGCTGGAAGGAACACATCGCAGCTTGGACAGCGGTGTGCGGGATGCCATAAATATGCTGATTAAGAGCTATGCGGAGCGCGTTGCCGGGCAATATGGAGCGCAATGTGAAGTGCAGCTATTGGGCTCCTACGATCCAGTGGTAAACGATACAGCGCTGGAACTGAATTTGCAGGAAGTGTGCGCGGAGCTGGATTATCAGTATATTCCGGCAGAAACGGTGATGACCGGTGAGGATTTCGGCTTCTTCACTTCCATGTATCCTGGCCTGCTCTTCTGGTTGGGGAGCGGAAACGGGCATCCGCTGCATTCAGGCAGCTTTCTGCCGGCAGATGAGTGTATCGCGGTGGGGATTGACCTGATGTGGGGCTTGGCGCTAAAATAGCTGCTCAAAGCTGGAGCAGCGCGCGCTGAACTGTCTGTAAACGGGCAAGAAGACCGCTAAACTTCATTGAGCTCAACCAGTTTGATCTCAGCTCCGACCGGTAAAATCAGGCGCAGATTAGCGCCATTTTTCTTGTCCTGGATCAGGTAGGGATAGAGCTCTTCGAAACCGATGCTTTGCATGTAGTCCAATAGCTCCGCGGGATACGGATACAGTTTCAGCGTCTCTTTGCGGGCATTGTATTGTTGTCGGTCGATAAAATTCATCTGCAGGCTGAAATCACAGGCCATATTCATGCCCGCCGCAACGGCGTCACCGTGTTTGATCCTGTATGCGCTGTGGCTCTCCAGGGCGTGACCGAAGCTGTGCCCGAAGTTCAGCAGCATTCTGGGGCCTTTGTCAAAGGGGTCTTCCTGGCATACGGACATCTTGTATAGGGCATGAGCGAGGAGGTCTTCTTCATCCGGGATTTCTGTCCCGGTGAAATCCGGTAGAGGGAGTTCTTCAAACAACATGTGGGCTTTCAGCATTTCTGCCATGCCCTGGCGCAATTCGTCGGGAGCCAGGGTTTGCAGGAAAGCTTTGTGGAGGATAACGCGCTCCGCGGGGTAGAAGCTGCCGATGTGGTTTTTCAGGTTATGGAAGTTGATCCCTGTTTTGCCCCCGATGGCGGCATCCACCATCGCCAGAAGCGTGCTGGGGTAAAGCTGCAGGCGGCAACCGCGCTTGTAGGTGGAAACCGCATAGGCGGCGAGATCGCAGATCGTGCCTCCGCCAAAAACGTGCACCATATCGCTTCTGCCAAGGGAGTTTCTCAGAAAGAACTGATATAGGCTCTGCACTGTATTGAGGTTCTTGGCATCTTCTCCCGCTGCGATGAGGCAGGTGGGGGCTTGATTTGCGGCAAAGAAATCCGGGTATAGCTCTTTGATGCGGGCATCACAAACGATCAGTCCGCTATCGGGGTAGAGCAAGGAGCTTTGGATCTCCAGGGCTTCCGGGCAAAGAAACTTTGAGTTCATGCTTTAGCGGATGATGGCGATCTTGCCTCTGCCGGATTTGCCGCTACTATCGGTCACCACAAAGTAGTACACTCCGCTGGAGACGATCTTGCCGCTCTCGCTGGTGCCGTCCCATTCAAAGCGGGAAAAAGGGCTCTCCTTTAGCTTGCGGATCAGGCTTCCGGAAGCACTGTAGATGCTGCATTCATTTTTGCCGGCGGGCATGCTGTCTGCAGGTTGGTTCACGATCTGAACCGTGTTTCTGCCATCGGGTCTGAAGGGATTGGGATATGCTTTCAGAGTGGAGAGCGAGGTCTCCGGTTTCTCGGTTCTGCCGATGCGCAGGGTATTCAATCCGTCCGAAGTCCCGATCAGCAATCTGCCTTCCAAGGGGGCGTAACCCAGGGAAATGATCTGGTTCGAGAGCAGTGGAGCATTGCCCTGAAAGTAGTTTGTGAAGCGCTCGGTGATAGGGTTGTACATGCTCATACCGTTGTCTTCGCTCCCGATCCAGATTCGGCCAAAAGGATCTCCGTATATGGATAAGGGGGATGTGCGCACACTGCCAAACAAACGCTCTTCATCCGCATAATACAGGGTGTCGTTGATCCAGTCCTGGCGGGCAAAGTCAAAGCGGTAGCGCTTGATATAAACGTCATATTTGTACCAGTCATACTCATCCCACATATAAAGCCCGCTTCCGGAGGCGATAAAGTGTTGCCATCCGCTTAGGTTATATGGAGTCTCCACGCTGGCCACGCCAAAGATCTTACCTATTCTTAGCTCCGGCACAATATTGCTAACCCAATGAGCTCCGCCGGTAACCGGGAGGCTGTTGTGATTCCAGATGGAGATACCGTTGTCGGCTTCTGTGCCAAAGAAATACTGCCTGCCATTGTGATATGCATTCAACACTCGCTGGAAGGTGGAATTCGGTAGCCGGAAAGTGCTGTGAATGCGGTCTTCAGCATCTATTACATTAACTCCGCCGTTGTAACTGAGCACCAGCATATTGTCGTTCAGATCCCGGTAGATACCACCGATAGTGGCGTTTATCAAAGCAGCTCCTCCCGGTATCAGGGGTCCCCAGGAGTTGGTCTCATGATTCCAATTGCGAGTGCCATTGCTGTGCATCCATTTCCAGCTGTTATCCCGTTCATCGTAGATGGTGAGGCCGTTGAGGTTCTCAGAATTCACATGGGTATCCCAGGCTCCGAACCATTTGCGGTTTTGGGCATCCACTTCTACGTTTAGGATGTTATTGGAGTGCAAAGGGCTGTTGTCCCGGTTGAAGGTGATCCAATGACCGTCTTTGTAGGCGCTTACCCCGAGGGTGCCCTTGCGCACCACATAGTTGCCGATGATGCCGCTTACGAACCACAATGCATTGTTCTGGTCGGCTTTGCTCATGGTGATCTTCGGGAAGGCAATGTTGTCCGGATTGAAGTATTCCCAGTCTCCTGCGGTTAAGCGGGCAATACCATCGCCCCAGGTGCACAGATACACCTTGCCTTCAAGGGTCTTGATGCGGGATACGTGATTGTAACCAAAGCCTTCAGTGTTCTTGGTCCAATAGCGTTCTTCCATGGTATCCAGGTCCATTTTCAGTAAAAGCGTATCGCTGACTCCGGTATAGAGCAGCAGGCTTTCGTCCCATTTCCCGAAGGCAATCCACAGTTGGTTGTCCGAGCTCAGGTGAATGGCGGAGATGTCCCAGCTGCCATTGCCCTGGGTGGGGCGGATCACCTGCCAGTTGCTATCGGCAGGGTCAATGCCTTTCAGATACACCAGTCCGTTTGCCGCGACTGCGATGTATTCCGGGTTCGAAGTCAAATGGTAACTGCTGCTGGAGGGAATAGGGGACTCGTTTGTGAGCGACTTCCAGGCCGAGTTCACATCCAGAGAATCCAGAGGAACATAGCTGATGCCCAGATCGTGCGCCATGAAAAGCAGGTTGCTTTCCGTGAGCATCATGTCGTTAACATTATTGTTAGGGAGAGCCCCACTGGTATTGATCACGTTGTATTGATGCAGCATCAGGGGGAATTGTACGCCGCTGAGATAGTAAAATACGGAAAGCCCCTGAGATGTTGCTACCAGGATGTAAGAATCAGATTCCAGAATGCGGTTCACGCGCAGAGAGGGTAAACCGAGGTCAGTGCCCAGATTTTGGATTCCCGCGGAACTGAGGACGCTGATGCCATCGTAGCTGGAGCCCATCCACAGGCTTTCTGAAGTGTCGATCATGGACAGGTTCCGAATATCGTTTGAAGTCAGCCCATCACCGGTGCTTAGTTGCTGAATCACATTGTATTGGGCGAGAGGAGTGGCTGCGCTGCCGGAAATCTCCATAACCCCACCCCAGCTTGAGAAGTATATGCTGTTTCCGGCTTCTTCGATATCATAGACGTGGTTCACATTGTTGATCGTTTGCCAGTTTTGGCTGTACAAGAAGGCGGATAATACTATCCAGCCCAGAATCAGGATCTTTTTCATTTACTTTCGCTCCATTCGCATAATGATATACGCGACTATTACGATTATGGCCAGAAGTACCATCAGCAGCGAGAACAGAATCTTTTTGTCTGTAAACGAGAAGCCGATGGCAACAAGCCCAAACAGCATTGTTATAAAGTATACAATAATCGAGATTGTCCGCTGGGAAAGCCCGAAAGCCAGCATGGTATGGTGGATATGCGCCTTATCTGCTTTGAAGATTCTGCCCACCCGCAACCTTCTGCTGATCGCCAGAAACACATCCAGCAAGGGTATCCCCAACGCGGCCAGGGGGATCATCATCGTCATGGAAGTGATTCCTTTGAACTGCGCGGCTCCCGCGGTGGAGATGGCAGCGATATAGAGCCCGATGAATTGCGAGCCGGTTTCACCCAAAAAGATCCTGGCAGGATGGAAGTTAAAACGCAGAAAAGCCAATGTCCCACTCAGCAAAAAGCTGGATAGCGCGATCACCAGATAGTTCTCTTCCTTGATGCCCACCACCAGCAGTACCACGCAGACAATCGCGGCTATCCCGGTCGCAAGGCCGTCCATGCCATCGATCAAATTCATGGCGTTGATCACGATCACATACCACAATACGGTGACGGGGAAGGACATCCAACCCAGGATGAAGTGTGTTCCCAACGGGTTTGTAAGGAAGTAAACGCGATACCCGATCACATACATGATCACGCCCAGGATGATCTGCCAGATTAGCTTTACCCGGGCAGGGCTCTCAAAACGGTCATCGATCAAGCCGAAAGTGAGGGCCAGCACTCCCAGCGCAGATAGTTCAAAGAAGAAGCGGCTGATCTCTTGTCCGCGCGTGAAATAAGCAAAAACGAGCTGAACTGCCACGATCGGCAAGCCGAAAGATAACCCCCCCGCCTCGGGAATCGTGGATTTGTGAATGCGGCGTTCGCTGGGCTTGGCCAGGATGCCGTGTAAGCGTGAAAACCGCATGTTCCACGGAATCAGCACAGCGGTAGCGATGATGATGGTGATGGAAGCCAGGATAATGTAGCTGGTCATAGTCTATAAAAAGTTCAGGCCAAAAACGGTCAACATCGCTCTACGCCTCATACAGCTTGCGGTAAGCGCTCACCATGTTTGGATAACTACTGATTGTGGCGATATGCTCTCTGGCGTATTTGCCCTTAATGCTGATCTGCCCGGGATCTCGGGCTATTTCAAGAAGGGTGGAGACCAGAGCCGGTTCATCATACAGAGGCACCAGCCAGCCGCTTTGTGCATCCACAAACTCGCTGATGGAGGGAATCGCCGAGCCGATCACCGGGAGTCCTGTTTGCATTGCCTCGATTATGCTGTAGGGCATGGCTTCCCATCTGGAGTAGAGGATGAAAGCATCAAACAGCGCCAGCCAGGGAGCCACTTCCGAATCCCAACCCGGCAACATGATGCTCTCGTTCAATCTGTGTGAAGCCACAATGCTGCGGCACAGCGCGTAATGCTCGCCATCCCCCAAAATAATGAAGCGCAGCCGGGGTTCCGCATGGCAGGCTTTGCAGGCCGCGGTGATCAGCGCGATCACGTTCTTTTGCTCCGAAAAGCGAATAGTGCTGCCGATGGTCACTGCATCTGGTGAACGCTGTTTATCTGCAGGAGCCGGGATGCTCTCGGGGACCATGGCGTTGAAAATGCTAAAGGCTTTGGATGCTTCTGCCAAACCCAGTTCCAGGCATTTCTCCCGATCCGAATTATTCACGAACACGGTGAAATCCCCCAGGCGATTACCCAGCTTCTCCATCAGCATATAAAAGCGTTGCAGCCCTGGGCTTTGAAACTCTTGATAAGATGTTCCGTGTATGGTGTGCACGATTTTCGGGACCCTGCAGATTCGGGCGGCGAGACGTCCCAGTAACCCGGGTTTGGAGGAATTGGTATGCACGATGTCGAACTTGTATCTTCGCATTATAGATAGCAATTCCACGAAAGCCAGGGCATCCAGGGCAGAAATCGGGTGCCGCAAGGTTTTGATCGGCAGATAGTTCCATCCCCGCTCCAAAACCGCATCGACAAATTCTCCCCCGGGTTTGCAGGCTACATAAATGTCATACTCAGAGGCGGGCAAACCATCCAGCAAATGCAGAGAGAAGCGCTGAACCCCGCTCATGAGGGGCAGCAGTTGCAGATGCAGCAGCTTTTTCTTCACTACCGGGCAAACCTCAGAATAGCAAATGATTTTGCCTTCACATTAGCAAAGCGCACCACATTGCCGTCAATCTTGGCTTTGGCACCGTCGATCTCGCGGATCTTGGCATCGGTAAGGAGTTGCAGACAGAAGTGATCCATATCTTCATCAAAGTACACGGCAATCTCATAATCGCTTTCTTCAATGGTCACCTTGCTCCGTTTGCTCCACCAGGTGCTCAAATCGCGGGCAGTGCAAACCCATGTCGGGGCAGATTTTACCAGTGCCAGCAGATATACATAAAGCTTGTGACAATAGTGGATATCGCTGTAAGAAGCCAGCGAGAAATCCAGCGCGAAGATGCCGTGAGTGCGCTGAATCTGTTGAAAGTAGCCCTTGATCTGCGCTTTGGCATCATCCAAAACCAATATCTTGTGCTTATTTAGCCGCAGATATTGGTCCTTATAGGTGAGCGGGAGCATCAGGAAGCTGGCCTTTGCGCCCACCCAGGGGTGAAAGGGGAAACTGGTTCCGTGGTAGAAGCCCGGAGCTTCTTTGAACGCGGCGCTTTGGCTGTAGGCGGGGTTGATTTTGTCGTGCAGGGTCAGGATATCGTTGTTGATGGTAAAGCCCAATTGCCGGATACCCACCTGGTCTTTTGCCAATTGATGCAGCATCACCTGCTTACGGCTCAACATCTCGTCGCGGTTGATCTTGTCATTGGGCAATAGCAAGCCGATGTCGTTTCCTCTGCCCAGGATTTTCTGAATCTCTTCCTGCAGATCTGCATCCTCCAACCCATAGTCGATCTCTTCGCATTCATCGGTACCCAGGAAGAAGGTGGAGTGACAGCCGTTTTCACGCTCCAGTTCCTGAAACTCGTCGAAGTTCCAATACAGTTCATAATTGGTGAACAGATACTGGATTTTTCCCCACAGAGCGTGGAACAATTGGCGGAACTTCAGCGTGAACAGCATCGTGAAGTCATCCGCGATCGAGAGAATCAGTGAGGGCAGATTCCACTTTTGCAGATCATCCACGGTGTGGGATAGCAGCACTGCCGCGGTTTGAGCTTCCGGCCAATAACACTTTTGCGCCAACAGCTGCTTCTTGTGCTGCGCGTGCTCTTTGATCATAGATTCTAAAAGCCAGAGCAGGCTATCGATGGTGGGAGTATTGCGATGCGTATAAAACGCGCTGCCTTGTTCGTCGAAGCGCTCGGAACCGCTGGCTTTGCTATAATACCCCCGCTCTGTTCCTGAAAGGTGATAGAACACATTGCCCACCAGGTCAAAATTGATCTTGCCACCGCTAAACTCATGCTCGATATAGTTTTCTGCCACATTGTGAAAGGCTCTGGTGCAGATGATTTGGGTGGGATACAGGAGCTTCTTTTCTTTCATGTATCTGCGCAGGGATTCCGGGCTTAAACCATTGGGTTCAAATAGCTTGATGTCACAGGTGATGTAGATGGTGATATAGTGCCGCGCCAGCGCTTTGATCTGCTCCTCATCCGGTTCGCTGAAACTATACAGGATAACGATATCTTGGCTCTTCAGATCTGCGGGATCAGTCACATAGCGGTGCGCAAAGCCCAAGACATGGAAGATGAAATCGAAGCTATAGCGTATTTCGCGTGTAAATCGTTCTAATTTATGGTCTATGAAGATAGATATCATGCGTTGTTTTCCACCAATTCAGTTTATTGCATGAAAAAATCAAGCTCCATGCAAGTCAAGGATTTTCAGCAGAGATGGATTTTGAGTTATAGGTAATAAACTAAATGGAACGCAGATTGAACTGATAGAACGGATTGTTTTCGATGAAAGGAACGTTAAACGTTATGGGTTGTGGGTTATCTTCGTTCTATCAAATTGCTGCTGCGGTTAAGCGGTTGATTGCTGTTGCTTAGTGCTGCAGTTGTCGTTCGTAACTCAAAAATCGCAACAATTAATCCAATCAGTCCTATCTGCGTTCCATAATCTGCCCAAACCCGCTCAATCCGCCCGATCTGCGTTCTATCCTCCTGCGCTTGGGTAAAAATCATTGACATCAATTCCTTGCCAAAATCGAATGCCTTCACATCTTGGGAACGCCTGCATAAGCGACAGGGCGGAGCCGCGCCCATGCCTGCTGCTTAGTGCAGGAAAGAATAATGAACGATGAATAATGAATAGTGAATGGCTGCGGATGCTCGTAACTCAAAATCGTAACAATCAGTTCAATCAGTCCAATCTGCGTTCCATAATCTGCCCAAATCCGCTCAATCCGCATTCAATAATAAAAAGGAAGCAATGCAAATAATCTTCATCCTGGCAATCATCCTCGCCCCGGCATCCGCGTTTGCCTATCTGGATCCCGGCAGCGGAGCCGTGCTGATAAATCTTCTCATTGCCGGTATAGCAGCCTTGATCTATGCTCTCAAAGGACTATTTTTTCGGCTTATCGGCAAGGATCAAGTTCCAAAGCCCCAGGCAGTTATGGTCGAGCTAGCCCTGTTCAGTGAAGGCAGCGCTTATCTCCACACTTTTCAGCCGCTTGCCGAAGCATTGATTATTGCCGAGATCCATTTTGCCTATTACAGCCTGGAAATCGAGGATCCCCTTTTGCGGCTCGACAACCCCTTTTGTCACAACCGTTTTCTGGGGAATGGCGCAATGGGCAGATTTCGCGCGAACAATATCCCGGAGCCCATCGTGCTTAGCACCACTCCAAACATCAGTTGTCCGGGGTATCCAATCAAGCGCTCCCCCAAGACCCAAACCTTGATCCATGTGTTTCACTCGATGGTAGATATCGCGATGTATCGCAAGGGTTCTCTGGATCATTATGATACGGTGATTTTGCCCGGAGAAAAACACATTCCCTCAGTTCGTGAAATCGAGCGTAAGCGCGGCCTAAAGCCTAAGCAACTGCTATCTTTGGGTACGCCATATCTGGACTCTTTGCTGCAGGAAAAACAGAGCACGCGGCAAATCGCGCAGGAGAATTGCATCTTGGTGGCATCTTCCTGGGGAGACAAAGGATTGCTGAAACAATATGGAATTGCGCCATTTATAGCATTAGCCGAGCATGGCTATCAGGTAATTTTGCGCCCGCACCCGCATTCGCTGAAGCATGAGCCGGAGTTCATCAAGGATCTGCAAAAGCATAGTGCTGCTCTGCCCGGAATCGAGTGGGACACCCAGCTTTCTCCGGTGGAATCCATGAGCAAAGCTAAGCTGCTGATCTCGGACACCTCTTCCGTGCGTTTTGATTTTGCTTTTATCTACGAGAAACCGGTGCTGACCCTGGAGATCCCGGTGTCTGCCATGCCCGGTTTTGAGCGGGATGATCTGGGAGCGATCTGGAGCGATCAAGCAGTTTATGAGATTGGCACAGTGCTTTGCAAGAGCGAGGTTCAGGACGGCTTGGAAGCGGCAGTCAAACAAACTCTGCGCGACTTTGATTCTGCCCGGATCAAAGCATTTCGGCAGACGATGGTGGCGAATTTCGGCTGCGCGGCAGAGAGGATCGTGGAGTCCTTGCGCGAAGTGCAGCTCCAAAGTACCGCATCGGTTTCCTCTGGGGATTTAGGATAGAACTATGATCAACAGGATCCCCATGATCTACTGGATCTTTGGGTTTTAATAAGTTGTGCTGTTGAGTTTTTTGCGATACTGCTGTACAGTAGCACTGATCAACCAAGAACCAAGACCTTAGAACTAAGAACTACGAACTAATATCTCCCCGGATTCATTATCTCAGGTTTCAGCTGAGATAAAGCCCTTATCAAGCTGTGAGCACAGCATAATAACAGCTTGATTTCAGCTTAAACAGGACGCGGTGAATCATGTGTCGGACTACCGCAATCATGGAACTCTGATCCCCATGATCTGCAGGATCTTTGGGGCTTATAAGTTGTGCTATGTGAGTTTTTTGCGATACTACTGTACAGTAGCACTGATCAACCAAGAACTATCCGCAGCATCAGAATGCTGCGATAGTGCGCCTGTGCGCAT
>DHVK01000037.1 GCA_002412625.1 Cloacimonetes bacterium UBA5210 | reverse complement strand
ATATACAATGCGCACAGGCGCACTATCGTAGCTTTCCGAAGCTGCGAATCTTACATTGGGGAAGTTTTATATCGGAGGATCAGAATCCTCCGTTACGGGATCGGGATCCTCCATCCTCCATCGCGGTGCAGGAGCTATTTAAAAGGGTGACTCTCCAGATATAGGAGCTGCGGTTTTTTGTGTTGGCTTCCTCTCTTCTTCAACCAAGGAATGTGTGACAACCTCGCCGCAACCACGCCCCGACCACGCCGCAATATGGCGGATTCGCGGCGTGGTCTCGGCGTTGTACAGGTACAATCCTTGGTTCATCTAGAGGGGGAGCTGGAACTCGTCTGAAACTCGTTGCAGCGTGGAGAGTCACTCTTTTAAGTATACAGGCTAAACCACTGAGCTCGTTGCAACGATTAGTGCTTATTTTTTGGGGGTACTAGCCACCTCCCCATCTCCAAACTCATGATCAGGCCGGATGGGGCTTAGGGATCAATTGCTTCTTTATTTTGCGGAGGAGGGGAATTTCATTCTGATCGTGGTTCCCTTTCCGGGGCTGCTGGTAATGTCCAGACTGCTATTCATGCGCTTGATGGCATTGCGGCATAGTGCCAGGCCCAATCCGATGCCGTCTCGCAAGTTATCCTTTGCGCTATTGAGAATCATGCCATCCTGCAAGGCTTGCAGGGTTTTAGAGTCCATGCCCCGGCCGGTATCCGATACAGAGAGTTCGACCATATCTCCCACAAGTGCCGTGCTGATGGTTACCGCGCCTTTTTCATCAGTGAACTTCAGGGCATTGTTCAACAAATTGCGGATCACGATTTTGAACAAATCAGCATCCACAAGCGCGAGTATTTTCTCTGAACCAAAGTCATAGTTCAGCGCTATCCTTTTCTGCATCGCTATCGGCAGGTAGATGGCAAAGACAGACTTCAGGATGGGTACCAGGTCTTGCTGAACAAGATCAACATTGAGATTTAACTTTCTGCGTTGCAGGCGGATGCCATCCAGCATTTCATCCACCAGCTTGAATACATTTTCTCCGCTTCGTTTCAGGCTTTCCAGAATCTCCACGTGCTCGCTTTGATCGAAACTGCCATCCAGCATCATGGCCAGCACCCGGTTGAAGTTTGCCAGCGGCGCGCGTACGTCGTGGCTGATCACCGAGACCAGCCAATTCAGCACCTCAACGGTATCGTTCAATGCCGTGTTTGATTCCTGCAGATCCCTGGTAGCTTTTTGGATCAATTTGTTCTTTTTCCTTAGTTCTTTGTTTTGCAAGCGATAAGCATCTGATTGATGCTCTATCTTCCTTTTATAATAATTCGCTTCATTGACGCTAATGCTGTTTTTCATCAACTTCTCGTAATGTTCGTTCTCTCTTTCAGAACTGACGCGCATATATTCATACGCTTTTTCGAAATCGCCTAGCTTGGCATACAGCTCTGCCAGCATGCTCCCGATGCGGATCTTGATTGCCTGCGCGTCCGTGGCATTCACTGTTTCCCACGCTTCTTCCAGATACTCTTGTGCAGTAGCTAGATCGCCCTTTTTGCTGAAAATTGAGCCGAAATTGGCTAGGCAATTTGCCATTGATGCCATATCTTTGGATTGACGGTATAATTTTAGCGCTCTTTGATAGTACTCTAGGGCCTGATCCAGATCATCGTTCGTTTCGTAGATAAATCCGATGTTATTCAGTGGTGATGCCAGCTCTCCGGAAAACGAATGATTTTCTCTAATGTTATAGCTTTCAAAAGCGTATTGAAGAGCCAGATCTTTATTCCCTAAAGCACTATAAGCGAGCGCAATATTATTCAGGACATGATGCAAACTGTGAATCTGGTCATATTTTTTTGCCAATTCCATCGCGATAAGCCAATAATCCAGGGCTTTTTGGTGCAAACTGTCTCTCTCGTAAGCCGTACCGATGTTGATCAAAGGTGATACCTTGAGCAATTCAAGATTGTTGTCTTCCGCAAGGTTAAGAGCATCAAAACCGTATTGCAAAGACAAGCCACCATCTCCCACATACCCATATCCGGCGCTGATATTGTTTAGCAAGTGAATTCGCTGTTCCAAGTTTTTATCCCTGCTCAACAAGAGTTTCCAAGTCTCCACAGCGTCCATGAAATCGCCCATCTGGGCCTTGCATACGGCAAGATTGGATAGTGCCTTATTCTCAATCCTTTTGATTTTGTGCTTTCGGCCATAATTAATCATCTGTTCAAACAGTTTTGAGGCTTGATCCAGTTTTCCGTGTCTGCCATAATACTCTCCAAGCTTGCTCATCACGGTTGCGTAAAGCTGCTTTTGCTTGGCGAAGCTGCGGTTTTTTGCCAGACTTCGCATTTTCTTGATCGCAGCCACTGCATCATCATTGGCCAAATTGATCAGATTATCCACAAGCTCATTCAGGAGCTTGATCTCCTCGGCACTAATCGCTTTCAAGGTTTTTTTCATCGTAATATCACCTTATTTCGCATTATCTATCAGTCAGTGGTTCCCCTCCGGGGTAATCTCAAGCTGGGGATGGAAAAAACATAATCCCAATCAGCGCAGCTTGCACTGTCATTTCTCAAATATTTCCGGGTTTTCCTCGATAAACTGCTGATGGTATTTCCAAAACGCGGAATCTGCCGGTTGCTTGCGTTTGATGTGGAGGTATCCCACAATCGAGACAAAGAGTGCGCCCACCGCATCCACGATTAGATCCTGCATCGTATCCAATAAGCCCAAGCGCGTATCAAAGTAGCCATAAACCAGCTCCAGATTCCGTGCTTTTTGCATGTTCACTCCAAGCGAAGCATCCACCACATACTCAAAGATTTCCCAGATCGTGCCCACCGTCAGGGCAAAACAAAAACTGAACAGCGCCATAAAAAACGGGCTCAACCGCAATTGAATGCGGCTGTCTTTGTTCAAGGCATAGATCAGCAAAAACCCGATGTAGCCGAGCAAAACTGCCGAGCTGGTGTGCAGCATCCGATCCCACCAGCGGTAGCGATAAAAGTAGTTGTGGATTTCTCCCAGATACATAGAGGCAAAGATGAACAGCAGGATGATGATCTGAAAAGGGGCGGGAATAGAGATCTTTGTGCGTTTGGTAAGAATCGTCGGCAGCATAAACAGGATCAGAGTAATCACTGCCGACCAGAATATTTCCCAGGATTGATCCCACAGGTTATAGCCCACCGCGAGGGCGGTGAGTGTAATAAACACCCATCTCATGTATGCTTCGATCTTTGTACTACTAAAACCTTTCATCACTATTCTCCTGCATTCGGCCAGTGCAGGGCATTTAAATCGGATTGCTTCTTGTGTCAAGATAAAGCGCCAAGCTTGTCCCAGGGGAGACAGTATCCAGAGCGCTCGATTCTTTTCAAGGCTGATACAAATGGTAGCTCAAAACACCTGGCCCCGAGTATTCCCTTCATCAATTGTGGTGAATAATCCACATTTCCTGCGCATGATCCTGAAAGCGTGCGATTAAGAACTTGACCTTTGTAATCGATCTTCACGAATGTGACGTAAAGATAAAACCCAAGGAGAGAGTTATGCACGCATATTATCAGATGCCTACCCTGAACTCTGGACAACTAGTATTTGTCTCCGAAGATGATCTTTGGACTGTGCCGCTGAAAGGCGGAACTGCCACTCGTCTGACCTCGAACCTGGGCCCGGTCAGATATCCGCTATTGTCACCGGATGGCAAGTGGATCGCCTTCTTTGGCTCGGAAGACCGCATCCCGGATATATACGTGATGCCCAGCATTGGGGGCCCGGCAACCCGCCTCACCTGGCAGGGGAACGTTTGTTTCCCCCTGTGTTGGAGGCAAGATAGTATCGTCTATGCCAGCACCAGCGGCGCGTTTACCCCACGCGAAATGTTTCTTTGGGAAGTGGGCCTGGATGGCATGCCTCCGCGGAAGCTGAATTACGGCCCTGCCCGCAGCATCAGTTATGGCGCCAAGGGCGTTGTTATCGGCCGCAACACCGGGGATCCTGCCCGTTGGAAAAGATATCGTGGCGGCACTGCCGGTTACTTCATGCTCGATCCCGACGGCAAGGGCAATTTCCGCAGATATCTTGATCTTAGCAGTAACCTGAGCTCTCCCATGTGGATCGGCAACAGAATCTATTTCATCTCGGACCACGAGGGCATCGCAAACATCTATTCCGCAGATCTGAAGGGTAAGAACCTGCGTAAACATTCGGCCCACAAGGATTACTATGCCCGCAATGCCTCCACAGACGGCAAAACCATCGTTTGGCAAGCCGGGGGAGATATCTATTGCTTGGATATCCAAAGCGATGAAGCGCGCAAAGTCAAGATCGAATTCCAAAGCCCCCGCGTACAGCTCTACCGTAAATTCGTGGAAGCGGATAAATATAAATACATCAATAGCGCATCTTTGAGCCCGGACGCGGGATCTGTGGCTCTGGATATACGCGGCAAAGCCTTGTGCGGCGGGGCCTGGGAAGGCAGCATCCAGCAATATGGCAAAAAGCATGGGGTGCGCTATTTGAATAGCACATATCTCCCGCATGACAAAGGGCTCTTGACAATCTCCGATGAAGGTGATGTGGAGCACTTTGAATTGTACCCCCTGCGTCCGGATTTTGGAGCGCCGGACCCCAAAGCCAAAACCAGGCTCTACAAGGGCGATTTCGGCAGGCCCTATGGCTTCATTCCTTCTCCCTGTGGCAAATGGATCGCCTTTTCGAACCATCGCAACGAGCTCTGCGTTTTGCATCTGGAGACTGAGGATCTGATCAAGATCGAGCAGAATAAGTTTGGCTTGATCCGCTCCTACGACTGGTCTCCGGACAGTCGCTGGCTGGCATACAGTATCAACGACACTCGTCTCACCACCCGCATTATGATCTATGGCATGGAAGACAAGCAAAAGCACGTGATCACCAAGCCGGTAAAATTTGACGATGAACCCATTTTCGATCCCGAAGGCAAATACCTGTATTTCCTTTCCAGCCGGAACTTCGAGCCCGTGATGGATAGCCTGCAGTTTGGCTTCTCGTTCGTCAAAGAGAGTAAACCCTATCTGATCACGCTCAAGAAGGATACCCGCTCCCCCTTCTGCCCGGAAGTAAAAGCTCTGGAAAGCAAGCCCGAAATGAAAGACGACAAAGACAAAAAGAAGGACAAAAAGAAGCCCGAAGTAAAAGCAGTCGAGATCGATTTTGAGGGCATCAACGAGCGGATCGTGGAGTTCCCTCTGCCACTTGAGAATATGGGCGGACTTACTGCCATTAGCGGCAAGATCTTCTACTATAAGTACGATGTCAATAAAGTCATGACAGAGAGAGACAACTTAGCTATCGACTTCTATTGCTATGATCTTGAGAAGATGGAAGAACAGCTCTTTTTGGCAGGGATTATGGGCTATAGCTTCAATCCCGACCGTTCCGCGATCCTGTTCTTTATCAATAAGCAACTCCGCATCATGTCCAGTAAGCGTGATCCCAAAAGCGAATTGCCCAAAGAGACCAAAGCCGGCAGAACCAGCGGCATCATCGATCTCAACCGCTTCAAGGTCGAAGTTGAACCCTTGCAGGAGTTCAAACAGATGTTCCGTGAGGGCTGGCGTTTGCAGAAGTACTTCTTCTGGAACGAAAAAATGTCGAACATAGACTGGAACAGAGTCTATAAATTGTATTATCCGCTGGTCGACCGCATCGGCAGCCGCAGCGAGTTCTCGGATCTGATGTGGGAAATGCAGGGTGAATTAGGTACCTCGCATTGCTATGAATTTGGCGGAGACTATCGTCCCGGCCCCAGCTATCCCATGGGCAAACTTTGCGTTGATTGGCAGTTTGACCCCAAAAAGCAGGATTGGAAGATCGAGCGCATCATCAAAGGTGACTTCTGGGAAAGCCGCGATCGCTCGCCCCTGATGATTCCCGGCACAAACGTAGCCGCGGGCAGCATCGTGAAAGAGATCAACGGCATCCCGCTCAACGCGGAGCAAACCCCTGAACGCTGTTTAGTGAACTTTGCCGGACAGGCGGTACAACTCACCATCTGTGATGCCCGCGGGCGAAATCGCCGGGTCGTGACCGTTCAGCCCATTGGCAATGAATTCCCCGCCCGCTACCGGGACTGGGTAGAAGCTAACCGGGAATATGTGCATCAAAAGAGCAAGGGCAAGGCAGGCTATATCCACATCCCGGACATGGGATACAGCGGTCTCAAAGAGTTCCACCGCTATTTTCTGAGTGAATTGGATTATGAAGCGCTGGTCGTGGACGTGCGCTACAACGGCGGCGGATCCGTCTCACCCCTGCTGCTGGAAAAACTGGCACGCAAACGTATCGGCTACGATTATACCCGTTGGTTTGGCACCGAACCCTATCCCCGGGAAGCTCCGGCAGGGGCTTTGGTTTGCCTCACCAATGAGCACGCGGGCAGTGATGGCGATATCTTCTCCCACTCCTTCAAACTGATGAAACTGGGTAAACTGGTGGGGAAACGCACCTGGGGAGGAGTAATCGGCATCTGGCCGCGAAACTGGCTGGTGGATGGCACCATCACCACCCAACCGGAGTTTTCCTTCTGGTTCAAGGATGTCGGTTGGGGCGTGGAAAACTACGGCACTGACCCTGATATCGAAGTGGACATCATGCCTCAAGACTATGCCAAAGGAGCTGATCCGCAATTGGATACCGCGATCAAGGTAGTGCTCGATGAGCTCAAAAAGAACCCTCCCCTGAAGCCTGATTTCTCAAATATGCCGGATCTCAGCCTCAGATAATTCTAGATTATGCGCCGCGGGGGACTGATCTTCCGGTTAGCCCCCCCCTTTTTTATAAATGGATCAACAAACACGGGATAGAGCCCAAATCACATCTCGCCTCGCACGGAGTTAATTGTGCAATATTCAGGTCGATATCCAGCCCTAATCATGCTACCCGTATGGGAGAATAACGGCTTTATGTCACCTTAAACTCGGCTGTGTCAGAATAGTGACAAGCGGAACATCGAAATACAGCATCTAAGACCTCAATTTTTCTTCCTGTTTATTGCCTAAACATCTTGAGGACAGTTTGGCTCTTAGAAGAAGGGTGAAGCGCAGAATAACCCCTTCAAGAAAGTGAGACTCCCAGTTAAAGGTATCTTGCCCCGGTTCAAAAGAGTCAAGATGACGCGTCTACCCTGCTTAGCGAGCTCCGGTTCAGATGATTGCCCCGTTACCAGTAATGTGCAGGTTTCGGTGAGACTGTTAAGTAGGAGTTTTTTTGCAGGATACACTCATTGCTCAAGAATTATCTTGACTGGATATTGTAGTACAGCACAGTGGTGTATAGTAGTCATAATATAAGGAATAAACTGCATGGAAAACGAAACAAAAACAGTGGTCTCAAATTTTATACGCAACATCATAGATGAAGATCTGAAAAGCGGAAAACACGAAAACATCGTCACCCGCTTCCCACCCGAACCAAACGGATACCTGCACATCGGGCATGCCAAATCCATTTGCTTGAACTTTGGTTTGGCCAGAGATTATCAAGGCAAGTGCCATCTCCGCTTCGACGACACCAACCCCGTCAAAGAAGATACCGAGTATGTGGATAGCATCATGGAAGACGTCCGCTGGCTGGGCTGGGATTGGAACGAGAACCTCTTCTATGCCTCGGACTATTTTGATCAACTCTATAACTATGCTGAAATCCTGATTAAGGACGGCAAAGCTTTTGTATGCGAACTAAGCATGGAAGAGCTCCGGGAATACCGGGGAACCCTAACCGTGGCGGGGAAAAACAGCCCTTATCGGGACAGAAGCGTGGATGAGAACCTGGATCTCTTCCGCCGCATGCGCGCCGGAGAGTTTCCGGATGGCAGTAAATCCCTGCGGGCAAAGATTGATATGGGCAGCCCGAACCTGAATATGCGGGATCCGGTGATCTATCGCATCAAAAAGACGGATCACCACCGCACCGGCGATAGCTGGCAGATCTACCCCATGTATGATTATACCCACTGCATTTCGGACGCCATTGAAGGCATCACCCACTCCATCTGCACCTTGGAATTCGAAGATCACCGTCCGCTTTACGACTGGTTTTTGGATCAACTGCCGGTACCCTGCCACCCCCGCCAGATAGAGTTTGCCCGCCTTAACCTGAGCTATACGGTGATGAGTAAGCGCTTGCTCCTGGATCTGGTTAAGAACGGCTATGTGAAGGGCTGGGACGATCCCCGCATGCCGACGATTGCCGGGATGCGCCGCCGCGGTTTCACTCCGGAAGCAATTCGTGAATTTGCCGACCGCATCGGAGTAGCCAAAGCCAACAGCATGGTGGATTTTGAGCTGCTAAACTTCTGTGTGCGTGAAGATCTGAATAGAAAGGCCTTGCGCCGCATGGCAGTTCTGGACCCCATCAAGCTGACCATAACCAACTATCCGGAAGACACGATTGAGGAACTGGACGCGGAAAACAATCCGGAAGACAGTGCCGCAGGATTCCGCAAGATTAGCTTTTCCAAAAACCTCTATATAGAGCGTGAAGACTTTATGGAAGAGCCCATGAAAGGCTGGTTCCGCATGGCCCCCGGCAAAGAAGTGCGCCTGAAGCATGCTTACTATGTCACCTGCAACGAAATGATCAAAGATGCGAATGGCATTGTAACCGAACTGCTCTGCAGCTACGACCCCGCCAGCCGCGGAGGTTGGAGTCAGGACGGCAGAAAGATCAAAGGCACCATGCACTGGGTATGCGCTGAGACCGCCGTTCCCCTCGAGGCCAGGATCTACGATCAGCTTTTCACGATTGCGGATCTCGGAGCTGTGGAAGAAGGCAAGAGTTATCTGGATTACCTTAACCCAGATAGCCTGATCATAAACACCAGGGCTTTGGGCGAAAGCTCTTTACGAGATGCCAGCGCGGGCGATAAATTCCAGTTCCTGCGCCTGGGATATTTTTCCGCTGATAACGATTATAGCCCCGAAAAACCAGTGTTTAACCGCATTAGCACCCTGAGGGATAGCTGGGCGAAACAACAGAAGAAACAATAAACAGGAGGAAACAATGATCTACAAAGTAGTACTCGTCAAAATCGACCATCGCGCCACCGAAGCCACCAGAGTGCAGGGCATCCTTACCGAGTTTGGCTGCAACATCAAAGTACGCCTGGGTTTGCATGAAGTATCCCAGGAGTTTTGCGCCAACGACGGTCTGGTAGTTCTGGAAGTGGAAGGCGACAAAGCCATCATCGATCAAATGCTGGAAAAACTGAATGCGATTGATTATGTGAAAGCCCAAATGATCGAAATGTAAGCTGAGTTCTTTCCCGAGGACCTTTGCCGGCAGAAATGCCGGCTTTTTTTTCATGCCGCCCGGTGATAGAATTCCGGGACGGTAGTTCAGGATCGAGATACCGTCCCGGAACAATTGTTTAGTGAACTATGCGGGTACCGGTCTTGCCTTCAAAGGCATCCACGATCTTCTCGATGGAGGTAATCAGCACTTCGCTGCCACCACGCTTCAGGAAGTCGATCGCTGCCATGATCTTGGGACCCATGCTGCCCGCAGGGAATTGCTTGTCATCATAATGCTTTTGAGCTTCATCCACGGTCATCACATCCAGATCCTGCTGGTCCGGTTTGCCGAAGTTGATAGACACTTTGTCCACCCCGGTGAGAATCACAAAGAGATCCGCCTTGATGTTAAGCGCCAGAAGAGCGCTGGCAAAATCCTTATCGATCACCGCGTCCACGCCTTCCAGGTCGCCGTTATCTTCCCGGTAAACCGGGATTCCGCCACCGCCAACCGCGATCACGATTTGGCCTTCATGCACCAGTTCATTGATGGTGTCGGCAGGAATGATTTCGATGGGCATCGGTGAAGGGACAACTCTGCGGTAACCCTTGCCGGAGTCTTCTTTCAAAGTCCAGCCCAAAGTGGCTTTCAGCTCTTCTGCCTGCTCCGCGTTGTAATAGGTGCTGCCCACATATTTGGTGGGGTTTTTCATGCTGGGATCGTTTTTGTCCACCACCACCTGGGAGACGATGGTGATAACCTGCTTATCAATGCCTTGGTGCCGCAGCTTGTTTTGCAGGCTTTGCTCGATCATATAGCCCATGGTGCCTTCGGTGGCGGCGTTCAAGACGCCCAGGGGCATGGCAGCCAGGCCTTCCTTCTCGCCGGCTTCCTGCTGGCGCAGAAGGTTGCCCACCTGAGGTCCGTTTCCGTGGGTGATGCTAAGCTGATAACCCTTGCTGATGAGTTCCACGATGCCGCCCAGAGAATCTCTGGTATTGGCGAACTGTTCCGCTATCGTACCATTCTGACCGGCTCTGATGATGGCATTGCCGCCCAGGGCAAGAACTGCTGTCTTTTTCATATAATTCCTCGTTTTTTGGCTTTAAGCTAAAGCCGGGGGTGAGTTTTGGGCTCACCCCCGGTTTATGGTTTATCCGTTTCCGGATGGATTATTTCTTCTTTGCAGTAGCTTTCTTGGCAGGGGCTTTCTTCGTGGCAAAGCCTTCAAGCACATCTTTAATGGTCGGTGCGCCAATTTCCTGCAGTTCATAGCCAACCTGGCAAGCAGGTTTTTTGATCTTCACGATGCGGCGAAGGTCGATCGGGGTAGCAATAACCACAGAATCGCATTCGGTATCGTTGATGGTTTTTTCCAGATCTTTGATCTGCTTGGCACTGTAGCCCATTGCAGGAAGCAGGATTCCGATATCAGGATACTTTTCAAAAGTATCTTTGATTTCGCCAACTGCCCAGGGGCGGGGATCCACGAGGTCGTTGCAGCCATATTTGTCCGCAGCCACCACACCGGCACCAAAGGTCATTTCGCCGTGCGTGAGGGTGGGACCATCTTCTACTACGAGCACGTTTTTGCCCAAGATGAGTTCAGGTTTGTCCACAGAGAGCGGAGAAGCAGCTTCGATGATCTTGGCAGTGGGGTTGATCGCGCGTACGTTTGAACGAACTTCATTGATGTCGTCCAGATCGGCACTGTCGATCTTGTTGATCACGATGACGTCTGCCATATAGACGTTGGTTTCGCCGGGATAGTAAGAAATCTCGTCGCCGGGGCGGTGAGGATCTACCACAACGATGCGGATCATTTCGTCTGATGAGTAGAACGGAATGTCGTTGTTTCCGCCGTCCCAAATGATGACGTCGGCTTCTTTCTCGGCTTCGCGGACGATTGCTTCATAGTCCACGCCGGCATAAATCACGCTGCCCATCGCAATGTGCGGTTCATATTCTTCCATCTCTTCGATGGTGCATTTATGTTTCTTGAGGTCGGCCAGTTCGGCGTAACGCTGCACTTTCTGTGCCACGAGGTCGCCGTAAGGCATGGGATGACGGATCGATACAACTTTCAAGCCGCGTTCTTTGAGGGCTCGGACTACCGCACGGGTGGTCTGGGATTTACCGCAACCGGTGCGAGCGGCACAGATGCTGACCAGAGGCTTGGTAGTTTTGATGGTAGTGTTATTTGCGCCCATCAGCATGAAGTCGGCACCGGTAGCATTTACCAGAGCGGCTTTGTGCATCACTACTTCGTAAGGAAGATCGCTGTATGCAAGGACCACGAGGTCCACATTGTGTTTGATGATGAGGTCTTTGAGTTCGGCTTCAGGCTTGATTTCGATACCATTGGGATACAGTTTCCCGGCCAGAGCGGCAGGATACTTTTTATCATCGATACCGGGGATTTGGGTGGCGGTGAACGCTACAACTTCATAGTCCTTATTGTCACGGTAAAAGACGTTGAAGTTTTGAAAGTCGCGCCCAGCAGCGCCCATAATGATAACTCTACGTTTCATTGGAATCTCCTTTGATTCATTTAGTATTATGTTCTTTGTAGCAAGCTTTCAGATAGGCTTTTACCGTCAAGGAAAATCTTTATCAAGCAGCGCGTTTGAGAGGCCATAATAAGCCTAATCACGCGGCAAAATCGCAAGCCCTGCGTGGAACATAAACTCTCACCCTCAATGCCAGTCCGTCACAAGGGACAAGGAAGGATAAGGCTTGATCAGGGGCAAAGATATGACGGATATAGTGCAGGTATAAGCATAGTCCTGATGGGACTAAATCTGCGCGTAACATAACGGTGCAAATCCAATGCAGATATTAATATGTTTATGGAAGGCAGGGGGTAAAAACCCCTGCACACCTTGTCCTTCGCGCATTGTGCTCCCGTGCTTTACGGCATCCGCTTAAGGCAAAAAGGACAAAACACAAAAATCAAGGGGACCTCCTGACCAAGCGAAAGCCTAAAACGAGGTAGCTGTCAGTGGCATCGAGGTCGTACCGACTCGAAACAGTGCAGCTGATGGCATCGTATTGCCAGCCACCGCCACGCTCCACACGGTAAAACCCGCTATCTGCTCCCGTAGGATTAGTTTGTGAAGTACCTGGATAGCTACCATAGATGTCCCATACCCATTCCCAGACGTTGCCGCTCATGTCAAAAGTGCCAAGCTCGTTGGTTGCTTTGAGTCCCACGTCATGCGTGCGCCTTCCCTGTCCATCACCTATGTCTGAGTTACCCCAATACCACGCCACAGCATCGATGTCATCACTGCCACTATAGGTATAACCTTGGCCATGGTTACCACCCTTAGCGGCAAACATCCATTCCATCTCGGTGGGCAAACGGTAGCCATTGGCAGTCCAGTTGCAGCTTACATTGATGTGGTTGTTGTAATCTGTATTCCAGCCCGTAGGCCATTCATCAGGATTCGTGCCAAAAGTGCCATAGCTGAAACATGGCGTTAGCCCTTCCTGCATACTGCGGCGATTGCAGTATTCTATTGCATTAAACCAGCTAACCTGCTCAACCGGGCGATTGGGATTACCGCTAAAGTGTGAGGGATTAACTCCCATCACCGCCTCGTAGCCGGCTTGAGTGACTTCATATTTATCGATGTAAAAGCTGGAGACAGTTACATCGGAACTACCGTTATTGAAAGTTCCCCCTTCCACAAAGACAAAGTTTTCCGGATACTGTATATCAATCACATACTGCGTAGCAGCGGTTTCGCTATCCCGATAACCATCTCTGTATGCCTTGGCTTTAATGGTGCTTGTGTGCGTTATGGAGATTGGTGCTTGATATACCAAAGCAGCGGAGTTGGGTTCGCTGCCATCAGTAGTATAGCGGATCGTTACGCCCAATGTGGCACATGTTATAGAAACGGTTTGTGAAGCTTGGTATGTGCCTCCGGGGATACTAAACTGGGGTTTCGCCACCTGCTCAAAGGTTGGCTGAGTACTTTTCTCCTTGCATCCGCCCACCAATGCCAGGCTGACGGTAAATACAAGAGCCAATGACCTAATCCATCTCATGTTCATGAATCCTACCCTTTTTATTTCTCAAGTTTGTTGCCGGGCATCGCGCATAAACTATCACCGTTTGCACATACCAAGCTCTCTTGTGCAATAGTTTCACTAAACAATAACTCGTCAAGAAGAATCTAACTTTATCCTTGGCTTATGCTTGCTCTTTGCCCAAGCATTTGCCAAACATGCCTATTCGCCATCCGAATCCCGGACAGGACGGACCATGGATTCGATCTCAGCCAGGCTTAGCGTCGCCCTGCCCTTTTCGGTAGGTATGCGAAAGTCCTCGGAGTTGTCTATCACGCCCATCATTTCGTTCCGCTTGCTCCCCACGACGATTATGTGGTTCCGTTTGTTCATCTGCAATTCAATCGTTGCCAGCTGTGGTATCCCTTTCTCCGAGAGGCTAACAATGTACAGGCGAAAGCTCCCCGGCGCGCTAAGTGAGATGCCCCAATCAATGATCTCGGCAAAGCCTTGCAGCACTTCCACCAGCTTGGCATCCTGGACTTGTTCCTCACCCGAGGCTATGGCGCTTAGTTTTCGGATTAACTTCAGGATAGCATGATATTGGTTGAAGGTCAGGATATCAGGGCTATCTTCCCAACCCAGCATCAACAGCATTCTCGCTCTCAGATTTCTCAAAGCTTTGGCTCTGCGCTTTTTGGTTGCCTCATAGCTGATCCCGGCGAAAGCCGCGAAGGCATCCAGACTTTCATGCCCGATCGTGCTCTGATAGGCTTCATACTCTTTGCTCTTCAGGATTTCTTCTGTCTGCTCCGGATTCAGGCCTTCAATGGCCGAAGGGATATTGTTTTGCATCACATCCCGGATCACCGCTTCCTCGCTCATCAGGCTTTGGCATAGCGTCTGTTCGTCCTTCTTATACTTGTAGTACTTACAGAGAAGATTGTGCGTAACCTGCTTTAGCCAGAAATTCACATTGCGAATCTCACCTTTGGAGGCAAGCAACTGATATACAGCTTCCTGCGCCAGATCCCCGGAGAGTTCCGGGTCATGGGTTTTGCTCAGGCACAAAGTAAACGCGGTCTTGCGGTACGCATCGAACAAATCTTCGATCAATTTTGGGAACAATGTCTCAAGCTCCGATTTATCGAAAGTCTGTTGTTCTTCTGCTTGCAGCTGACTCATGAGTAGCAGGTTGCTTGCATCACTACAAAAATTTCGGTTTCCAAACAAGCGGAAGCACCTATCCTGCACAAATGTGACCAGGCTGTCATAAGAATCTCTATCCAAACTTGCTTGCAGCGAGTTTTGCATAATCCACATCCAATTCGTTTTTCTTTGCGGACACATGAACAAACACGGTAAATATGTCAATCAAAAAGCAACAGACAACTGTAGCAGCCGAGGGCAGTAAAAGCTTGTAACGTGACAACGAAATCTGCAAAAAGTGCAGCGAAATCTGCAAACTGTCGCATCCTTATGCATCGTAGGACATCCTTAACAAGACCCTTTTGAGTAGTTTTTGACAGGACTTCTGCAACTCCGATCACCGAAAAATGCAAATTGTGACATGATATCTGCAAGGGCTAATCTGAGAGAATAGCTTTGGGGGAGATAAGCATCGGACATAGCAAGTTTGTTGCTTCTTAATCTCGACTTGATAAAGCTACTAAGGTTTGAAACCCTAACACTTCTCACTAAGTACCTCGTTGGCCATTCAGCAGCATGCTGTAGTATCATTCGATAAACTGAGGGGGGACAAAGTTATGAGGAGTCCCTCCACAAAAACATTGAGGATGAGAAGTAATATTGTACGCAACAAGCTACGAAACTTCTAATGACCATACACCATTTTATTGACCAATCTGTAATGGTGAATTCGCTTTGACATTATTGGCATTGATAAACTCGTAGGGAGCCATATAATTCTGAGACCGATGAGGTCGTTCTTCATTGTAGTGACTTACCCAATTCATAATAACTTCCTTAGCTTCAACTAAATTGCGGAAGATATGCCTGTCAAGACATTCCTTCCTCATCTTACCATTGAAACTCTCGATAAAGCCGTTCTGTGTTGGCTTTCCTTTGGCTATGAAACCCAGTTGAACTCCAGTCTCGTCTGCCCATTTGAGCATAACTTTGCTGGTAAACTCGGGACCGTTATCGCATTTTATCGCTCTTGGAAGTCCCCGTAGTTCAGCAAGCTGGCTAAGTTCCCGAACAAGCCTGCTTTCCTGAAGTGAGCTGTCGATGATCTGGAGAACACTCTCTTTACTGAAGGTGTCGATCAGGTTGAAAACTCTGAACTTTCTACCATTCTCCAGAGTGTCGGTCATGAAGTCCATTGCCCAGACCTGGTTTGGCTCAGTAGCCTTTTCCAACGGTACCGGATCTCGTTTGATATACTTCTTGGGAGGCTTGGCAAGTTGCAGTCTTGCAGCTTTGTAGATACGTTCCACCCGCTTGTGATTGACCTCTCCAAACTTCTTTCTTACCAAGACTAACAGCCTCGGCAAGCCATAGCTTTTTGAGCTTGGAGTTCTCCGATTCCAGGTCTTTGAGCTTTTGAATCTGGTTGTTTTCCATACCACCGAATTTGCTCTTCCAGATGTAGAATGTGTTTCTGGCTATGCCATACTTGTGGATGAGTTCCGTCACTTCCGTGCCGGCTTCGTGCTCTTTCAGTATCTTGATGATCTGAGTGGGGGCAAATCGTTTTCCTTTCATTGTGCTAACAACCACAAGCGCACAACCTTGGGAAGTCCTTTCTGCGAGTTTTCCAGCTTTCTTACGCATTATCCAGCAATACTTTATAATCCACATGGGTCACAATATACACTTTAGTATTGACTCCAATCCGCCTTGCAGCAGAATGGTATGTTGGATTAATGTTTGCCCAAGGAGTTGTTATGATGAAGCCCTTACATTTGCTGGTACTGATACTGCTCGTGCTAACATCGAGCTGTGATCTGTTCAAACCGGATGCGCCTGAAGCACGCTGGATCACGAGCGAAACCTACGATTTTCCCATCTATGTAGGTGGTTTCGCAGGTTATGTACATACTGATGCCGAGGCTAACCTTCTGGGCAACGTGAACTACGGCGGTGCTGGCGATGGCAAGGACTGGCAGGTTTTCGAATATCTCCCGGATGATCTACGCGGACAGCCTCAGACTCCCGAGCTTAGTTTCTTCACCGCAACCCTGACAGAAGAGGGACAGGTGCGCTTAGCCTGGGTGACCGAGTCGGAGACCCAAATGCTCGGATTCCGGCTCTACCGCTCTGATACAAACGATATTCCCACTGCCCAGGAGATCACAAACGAGCCGATCCCGGCTACAAATATCAGTGAAACACATGTTTACTATTATACTGACACGACAGTGATCCCCGGCAACATCTACTATTACTGGTTGGAGTATGTCTTTACTGAGTATCCGTCCACCTTTCACGGTCCGGTAATGATCGACGTATCCCCGGCAACAAACTGGGTCTCAGCCGCGTATCCCAATCCCTGTCAGGATAGCTTTAAGCTCTCAGTGGACGTCAAGGTCGGCACGACCGCGACCATGCTCCTGCTGGATCAGGCCCACACCATCCGCAAAACCAAGACCCTCGGCCAGGGATCTGAGCAGCTGATAACTACGCTGGTCGGCGATATCGCGCCCGGCCTCTACCGTGTCTATATCTGGTTTCGTGATGGTCATTATTCCTATGGAGATGTGCTGATAGAGCGTTGAAAGTGAGGTGCTAAGCATTTCAGTCGATCTGATCTAACTAATCCTATCGATCCAGCATCATTCATTGTGGTCATCAAGAGTAATCAGAGCTGGGAAGATGCAGACGAGAAAATTGCAGTTGTAAGGACTGACGATGGTCTCACCATCAAGAAGGTGCAGATCGATCACCGAAGGCAACAGATTATCCTCCAGTTATTTAATATAGACTTTCCGGTTCTTGTTTTAGACTCAGATTGGAATTATGGAGCTTTCCTGATCGGCACAATCGCACTCCAATTGCGGTTTTTCTAATTTCAAAGTTCCGATTTCCCAACTGCTCTTTCCAAACCCTGTCCAAACGCTATCCAAATTTGCCGTAAAACTGTCACAAACCAGTCCAAAACAGTCCATATAAGCGCTTGGACATTTCCAAAAGCAGTCCATCGCAACTAACCACCAATCAAAGCCTTATCCCAACTTTCTCCTTGTGTCACTTCTTGCAACTTTGGGTGTCAGTTTATATAGCTTCTCAGCAAATTGCACAGCTTCAAAAGGCATTGACCCAAGCTTTGTTTGCCCAAGATCAGGCTGAGTTTAAGCTGTTATCATCGGGTGAGCACAGCATCATAGCAGCTCAATATCAGCTTGAGTTCAGTTTAATGACCCCGCCATCCCGCGGGGAAAGATGTTCCTGAGTTGGTTTATATACTTATCCGGCAATAATCTGCGCAGTAGCACGGGATATTTAACATAGGATCTTGCGATTTTAATCTTGACAGAAAACGCGGAATTTCCAGATTGTCAACACAGCATGTGCTGAAGTGGTGAAATTGGTATACACGCTAGTTTCAGGGACTAGTGAGCGATACGCTCGTGGGGGTTCGAGTCCCCCCTTCAGCACCATTTTTGTATTTAGGAAAAAACCGGCAGTTTCCGGGCTATGTAAACCACAAATTTCCATGTGAATTCCTAAATACTAAACAAAAAGATTGACGTACAATGCCATCTCCTTTATCATTGTTCCAGTAACCTAAAGGAGACCGCCATGCAAGATTATCGCTCAATCATCGAACGGCTGAATCTTCTGCCACACCCCGAAGGCGGATATTATCGGCGAAATTGGCAATCAGATATCGAAGCAGAAGCAAGAGACGCATCCGGTAAAGCTATTCACCCTCTGCGCAGCATTGGCTCGTCCATTCTATATTTGTTACCTTCTCATGAAGTGTGTGCCTGGCATAGGGTTTCTTGCGATGAGATGTGGCATCATTACAGTGGCAGCAGCCTTAAGCTGTATCTGCTGGATCATAGCAAAGGGCTATCGGAATTCACTCTGGGCCGAGACCTTGATCTCAACGAGATGCCGCAGCTTATCATCCCCCGCTCAACCTGGTTTTGTGCCGAGGTGAAAGAGGATAATGCCTACTCTTTTTGCGGTTGCACTTTGTGGCCATCCTTCAGTTATGCGGATTTTGACCTGGCTGACCAGGCGATTCTGCTACAGGAATTTCCCAAACATATTGAAGCAATAGAACGCATATTTGATAAATCCAATAAGATCTGAAACGGAGACTGAATGCAGAAGAAAATCTTTGTGTTGGACACAAACGTATTGATCCACAACCCCCGGGCGATGTTTGCTTTTGACGACAACCGGGTAGTGATTCCCATAGTCGTAATCGAAGAAATTGATCAGTTTAAGAAAGGTCTGGACGAAAAAAGCCGCAATGCCAGGCAAATTGGCCGTTATCTGGACGATCTGCGAAAAATCGGAAAACTCCAGGACGGAGTCCCCACGGATCAGGGCGGAATAATCCAGGTAACAGTAAACAGAGAAGTCACCGATGCCGCTGCCAAGCTGATATTTATGGACCGAAACGATAACCTGATCATCGGGACCGCTCTGTATTTTCAACAGAAGTATCCTTCTTCCCAGGTTATCTTGGTCTCCAAGGACGTCAACGTCCGCATCAAAGCCGATACCATGGGCATTCATGCCGAAAATTTTGAAAACGATACCGTCAACTTCGACGAATTCTATACGGGTTGGACGCATGAAGAACTGGATTCGATGCTGACAGGCAAGCTGAAAGGCAGCGCATACATCAACAACCCCTTTGAAAACCTGTATCCAAACCAATTTGTGCGAGTAACCTCCGAGGGGCAAAGTGAGAACATCCAGACCTTGCGTTATAACGCGGAACACAATAAACTGTATAAACTTAGCCACTATACCGGGCAGGACGTGTTTGGGATAACCGCGCGTAACTTCGAGCAAGAAATGGCGCTTGATCTGCTGCTTGATGACGATATCAAGCTGGTGAGCCTTTCCGGAAAAGCCGGGACAGGTAAGACTCTGTTGGCCATCGCGGCAGGCTTGAGCAAGGTGGTGGATGAGGAGCGTTATACCCGGCTGGTAGTATCGCGACCGATCTCCCCTCTGGGCAAAGACCTGGGCTATCTTCCGGGCAGTAAAGCGGACAAATTTAACCCCTGGATGCAACCCATCTACGATAACATGGATATCCTGCTCTCTCTGCACGACGAAAAAAGCGATAGCCCCAAAAACAAAAAGAAAGCCACTATCGAGGATTATATGGACTACGGCTTTCTGGAACTGGAACCGCTAACCTATATCCGCGGGCGGAGCCTGCCGGGCCAATACATAATCATCGATGAAGCCCAAAACCTGAGCCCGCATGAGATGAAAACCATCATCACCAGAGCCGGTAAGGATACTAAAATCGTGCTTACCGGGGATCCCTATCAGATCGATATACCCTATCTGGACGCGATCAGCAACGGACTTTCCGTGGCGGTTGAAAAGCTGAAAGGCGAAGCGATGGTGGGGCACATGACCCTGGATAAGGGCGAACGCTCTGCCCTTGCCGATCTGGCAGCAAAGTACTTCTGATGAAGCAAGACATCGTGGAACGCAGCTGGGTTGAGATCGACCTGGCTGCCTTCCGAAGCAATCTCGGCTTTCTGAAAGGATTTCTGCAAGCAGGGCAGAGCTTTCTGCAGATCGTGAAGGCGGATGCCTATGGTCATGGAGCCAGAGAAATCGCCGAAGCTGCCTTGGCGGAAGGGGCGGTATATCTGGGAGTGGCAAACCTTGAAGAGGGCAAACTGCTGAGAATCCAGGGTATTGAAACTCCCATTTTGATACTATCTCCCAGTCTGCCGGCTGAGATCGCGGAAATCATCAAGTATGAACTGGTTCCGGCGGTGTCTGACATGGGCTTTGCCCAAGCCCTGGCGCTGGCGGCACTAAAGGCCGAGACTGTGGCAAAAGTACACTTGAAGATTGATACCGGCATGCACCGCAGCGGAATCCGCGTGGAAGAGGCAAAGGCTCTGTTTACCGGAGTCTCGGCGCTCAGAAACCTGGAAATTGAAGGGATATTCAGCCATTTCAGCTCCGCGGAACATGATCCTGAGTTTAGCGCTACGCAGGAAGCTCTGTTCTATGGATTCCTGGATAGCCTTCCGGAGCTGCCCCGCTACATCCATATCTCCAACAGCGCGGCTACTCTTGCCGGATTGGGAAGTCGCTGCAACCTCGCGCGCTTTGGAATCTGTAGTTTTGGGATCGACAGCATCGGAGACTATGCCGCAGAGCTGAGCCCGGTGATGACCTTCAAATCCACCCTGAGTCAGGTTAAAACCTTCCATACCGGAGATAGTATCGGCTACGCCAGAGATTGGATTGCAGACCAAGATGGCAGTTATGGCATAATCCCGATCGGTTACGCTGATGGCTACGATTTCCTGCTCTCCAACAAAGGCCTGGTGACAGTTCAGGATATTCTGTGCCCGGTGATCGGCAGGATCTCGATGGATATGATCACGATAGATTTATCTCAGGTACCGCAGGCAATGGTGGGAGACGAAGTAGTGCTCCTGGGCGGCAAGCAAAGCCGCCTCCGGGCAGAAAACCTTGCCGCCCTCTACAGCGGATCCGCCTACGAGCTGTTGTGCCAGGTGGGACGCCGTGCCCGCAGATTTTATAAGAGCAAAGACCACATTCTGCACAGCGCTCCGCTGGCGCGGCGGGATTTTATCGCCACCGATTTTGGCGATAGTAAACTCAATCAGATCATCAGTTCAGCCCTGGCCAGACGGCTGGAAAGTGAGGAGATCGGAGAGCTGATCTATCGCGAGATCTTGCGCAGCTTTTTCTTCAACAAAGATCGGGACGTGCATTACCGTAAAGGCTTTGTGCACGAGATCCGGTTTGCGGGAAGCGAGACCGAAGGCTTTTATCGCGCCCAGACCCGGCTGAACTACCGCAAGATCTTGGGCAACGGCTATTTTATCGTGGCCTGTGCCGCTTCCGATGAGACCCTGCGGCGTTACTTTATGCGGACGGATGTGGAATATCGCTGGTTGCTGGATTCCGCCCTGAATATCAGTGATGATAGCTTCTTGGTAGATTCCGTGAAGGTGAATGGGATTGAGCTCAGAACAGAGCTCAGTTTTACCGATGCAGCTGTGGAAATCCGCTGCTTTCACGCGGATATCGAAGAGCTGAAGGGCAGCGAGGTGGAGTTTGAAATCTGCACCAGCACGCTCTACCCCACTCATTCTCACCAGCTATCGGTGTTTATCGGCGAACTCACGCAAGGGGTGGAGATATCTTTCGAGTATCCGCCGGCGCTGAGTCCCGTGGAGCCGGTCTCGATCTTTTCCGGCCAAGAAAAGAATCCGCCGATTCTCCGCCAGGATAACCGCATTGTTCTGAAAACCAAGCCCGAGGAATGGGTTTTCCCCTTATCCGGCGTGGTCTTCACCTATTAAGCTGCATTACATATCCGGGTGTTTATAGTCTATCACTAGTAGCGTGATATCGTCCTTATGCGCGGATCCCCTGGCAAATTGATGTACACTTTTCAGGATGCTGTTGGCGGTTACTTCCGGGTTCGGAGTAGGCAGCTTCCTTAAGATATCTTCCAAGCCGCTGGTTCCCAGGAACTCGTCTTCAGCACTCATGGCCTCGGTGATGCCATCGGTAAAGAGAATCACCTCGTCCCCCATGTTAAGCTGAATCTCATCGTATCCTATTTTCAGATTATCAAAAACGCCCAGAGCAGTGGCATGGGTCTCGCCATATTTTACGAAGCTCCGGTCTATCTTGCGGACATATAGTGGCACATGCCCGCAGTTTGTGTATTGCAGAGTTCCCGTTTTGAGATCAATTATGCCCAGTAAGGCAGTTACGAAGTTGCTCTCGATGTTGTTTCTGCAAAGAAAGCTGTTTAGCCGGCTCAAGAGCTCGTTGCTATTTTTGTAAAACGGTGCGATCGAAGGCAACAGGGTGGATGCCATCGTCATCGCCATCGCGGCAACAATCCCCTTGCCCAAGACATCTGCTATCACAAAGCAGAAATGGTCTTCATCAATCATGAAGTAGTCGTACAAATCTCCGCCGATATCCCCAGCGGGCTCCAGAATTCCATAAGCGCGCAATGCTTTGATGCCGAAGGGATGTTCGCTGTTCTTTGGAATCAGCTTTGTCTGAATCTCGCTGGCAAACATTACATCGCTGCGGATTTGGTTCTTCTCTTCCGTAGTAATGCGCAGGTTCCGGATGTAATCTTTCAAGGAGGCCTGCATCGCAATGAAGGACTGCGATAGTGTCGCAATTTCTTGAGAGTTATCTGATTCCGGGATTTGCACATTAAAATCTCCGGAGCCAATCCGATCCGCTGCCAAAGCCAGGCGTTTGAGAGGCCTGGACACACTTAGTACCCGAGCATAGATGATGATGATCACAATGAGGAAGATCAAGATCGAAGCCACAGTTTGGATCATCAAAATGGCATAGACTTCCTTCAGCAGATAATCTTCCTCGATGGCAACTCCCACAGACCAGCGATTGCTTTGTAGCGGCTGATAATAAACCCAGGCTCTGGCAAAAGGTGAGTCACCCGTTAGATGGATATGGCCTTGCTCTCCGGAAACCATGGCGTGCCCCAGGCGTTCAAGCCCGGACCCTCTGTACTCCTGGGAAAGGCTGAAAAGAGTTTGGTTCATCACCAAATCCATGTCCCGGTGCGCTACTAAAGTACCGCTTGCACTTACCAGAAAGCTGGAGCCGATCTTGAAGAATCCGGTACCGGAAATCATCTCCTGCAGATAACTGAGCTCGATGTCAAATCTCAACAGCCCCGTTCTCTTCCCGGATTCAAAAATCGGTATGCTGTATGAAACTACCAGCTCTCCCTTTCCTTCCGTATCGACCCAAGGTTCCGTCCAATAGGGCTTTTCAGTAATATACGGGATCTGAAACCAATCCTGATATTGATAGTCCGTCCCTGATATCGTCCTCTCAGAAAAGCGATGCCGGACAGTAAACATTATCCTGGGCTGCTTCCCCTGCTGCACGCTGTCCGCTATGCAGATGGAGTGAATCTGCGGATTCTCCATCAGCAGCTCTCGCAGAAAGCTTTCCCGATCTTCCTCAGACAAACCATAATCCGTCATCGCAGATTTCGCGATCCGGGCAAAGCCTTCTATTCTGAAAAGAATGCCATCAATCAAGTAGATTCTCTCATGAGCAAGATGCCGCATGTTGTCCAATTGGTTATCCAACATGATGTTATGATACATATTGCGGGTCACCAAGATGGATGCCAGAAATACTATCAACATAAAGGCAAACACAAAAGAGATCAGTTGAAAGGCGATTGTCCTATCTTCTCTTTTTTGCAGCATTCGGATAGAACTCCTCATATGGAATATTGCGGGGAAAATCGTAGAACTCTGTCATTAGCTGAAGCGCATTCTGATAGTCTTGTTTCTTCAGTATGCCCATTTCGTCGGTACTGGGCATCACCACTTCCTTCATTTGCTCCAGCATCCACCCTTGATGCGTACGATTTGCCCGGATGTTGTCATCCTGCATCCGCTTCAACACTAAATCCAGAGTTTCTTCCCGGTGGCTGAATGCGTAGAGCCAGCCATCCATCGTAGCCCTCAGAAATGCTTCGCACTCCTGCGGATGCGCATGATAAAACTCCGGAGTTACATAAAAGCCCTCATCCGGGATCTGGTAGCCCAGCTCGGCCAAATCTACTACAAACAGATCCTCCTCCCGAATTCCCGCTTGCAAGAGCTGATGATACTCATTGTAGCGCATTGCGTTAATCACATCCACCACATCCTGAGTGAACAGGCTGATAGACCAATCGATCGGCACAACTTGCATGGGGATCTTGCTTTTCAGCAGGAACAGCTCTGTGATCAGGAAGGATCCGCTCCGCCACATGCCCAGTTTCTTGCCCCGAAAGTCTTCCAAGGAGTTGATTCCCCGGGATTTTTTGCCAACCAGCAGCACTGAGTTCTTCTGGGTCACCTGGCCGATGTTTACGATTCTGGTGCTATCCCGGTTTTCTTCAAGAGCGTTCAGCAGGTCGATATGAACAACGTCTGAACACCCATGATACAGGCTGTCTGTAGCTTCATGGGCTTGCAATAGCCTCTGGATCTTCACATCTAAACCATATTGCTCATAAAAGCCTTTGTGGTGCGCCATATAGACCCCGGCAAATTGTGCTTGAGACTGCCATTTGGGCCGGTAACGAATGGTGAAGTTGGTCTCCGTTCGGCTGGCGGCAGCTCCCCCGATTTTACCGTCGCCGGGGCGCGACTTCTCCGCCTTGCAAGAAGTAAAAAGTAACATACATAGCACTGCCACCCCGGTAAAGTTCAAAAAGTTAGCTGCCTTCATTACCTTCACCTTGGGAAACTTAGGTCGATTTTGGATACACAAGCACAAACGATCAGTCGTTTGTTCAAACACAGCTCAGCAGAAAATCCGCATTCAACGCAGAGAGATCACGCTTCAATTACATTCTGCCGAATAATCAGAGTTGCGCAAGTGAAATTCCCGGTTAAATTGAGAAGTACTGTGGATATATTTCAACGACGCCAAGCTAGGCATCGCCCAAGAGGGTAGATACAGCGCGGGCTACAGGCATTTCGCCCTGTGCTATTTGCTTGCGGATTTCCGGCAACTTCTTTTTGATTGAGGGATCATTGAAGAATTTTCCCAGTACCGCTTCTGCCAGAAGATCCTCAAACCAAGCGGATGTTTGTCTCAGCCTGCGGTCTTGGAACTCTCCGGTTTCGCGGGTTTTGGCACAGAAGGCTTCAATAGTTGCCCAGATGTCCTCGATCCCTGCTCCGGTTTGCGAAGAGCAGGTTTGCGCCCGGGTATCCCAGCCTTTGGTAGCATGACGAATGTAATGCAGGGCGTTGTTATACTCGCGCGCGGCAATCTTTGCCCGGTTTATGTTGTCGCCATCGGCTTTGTTTACCACGATCAGGTCTGCCAGTTCCATGATGCCCTTTTTGATGCCCTGTAGTTCATCACCGGCTCCGGTGATCTGCATCAGAAGAAAGAAATCCACCAAAGAGCGCACGGTGATCTCGCTTTGCCCCACGCCCACGGTTTCGATCAGGATCACGTCGTAACCCGCGGCTTCGCAGAGTACGATGCTCTCCCGGGTTTTGCGTGCCACTCCGCCCAGAACTCCGGAGGAAGGGGATGGTCTGATAAAACTCATTTCGTTTCGGGAGAGTAGCTCCATGCGGGTTTTATCCCCCAAAATGCTCCCCCGGGAAATGCTGGAAGAGGGATCAATGGCCAGCACCGCCACCTTATTGCCCTGCGCGATCAGGAATAGCCCAAAGCGCTCGATGAAGCTGCTCTTGCCCACACCGGGAACACCTGTAATGCCGATCCTGAGCGATGCTCCGGAGCAGGGCAGGAGCCTCGTGAGAAGCTCCTGCGCCAGCTCGAAGTGTTTTGCGGAATTGCTCTCTACCAGAGTAATCGCGCGGGAGAGCATGGTGCGGTTGCCGGCTTTTACGCCGCTTTCCAGTGCGTCCATGTCCCAGTTTTTCACGCTACGCTTGCTTGTTGGCACAGAAGCTGGCTCTCCCCCGGGTACCACAGAGCTGGCAAATTCTGCTCCGGCGCCTTGGGGAGTCCATTCCGGTTTTCGTTTATCCATTATTTTCCAGAAGTTTTTCCATCATCTGCGTTGCCGCTGTAGGAAGGTGGGTACCGGGTCCAAAGATGGCGGAAGCTCCGTGTTGATAGAGGTAATCATAATCTGCCTGAGGGATTACGCCGCCCACGATGATCATGATATCATCCCGATCCAGCCTCTTCAGCTCTTCCACCAGTTGCGGCAGAAGAGTCTTGTGCCCCGCGGCCAGGGAACTCATCCCGATCACATGCACATCGTTTTCCACAGCCTGACGCGCGGTTTCTTCGGGAGTCTGGAACAAAGGCCCCATATCCACGTCGAAGCCCATGTCGGCATAGGCTGTAGCCACTACCTTGGCCCCGCGATCGTGCCCGTCCTGCCCCATTTTGGCAATCAGGATCCGCGGTCTGCGGCCTTCTTGCTCGGCAAATTGGTCGGTGAGGGCTCTTACTTTTTCGATATCGTCCATATTGGCATACTCGCTGCTATATACGTTGCTGATTAGTCTGATATGCGCCTGATGACGGCCAAACACCTTCTCCATGGCATCCGAGATTTCTCCCAAGGATGCTCTGGCGCGGGCGGCATCTATTGCCAGCTCCAGCAGGTTTCCGTCTTTGTTTTCGGATGCTTTGGTGATAGCGTCCAGACAGGCCTTCACTTTATTTTCGTCCCGATTCTTGCGCAGCAGCTCCAGGCGCGCCAGTTGCGCGGTACGCACGGCGGAGTTGTCCACTTCCAGAGTCTCGATGGGATCTTCTTTATCCAGGCGATATTTATTCACGCCCACGATGGTATCCGCTGCGCTGTCGATCTTTGCCTGACGCCGCGCGGAAGCTTCTTCGATGCGCATCTTGGGCAATCCGGTCTGAATCGCTTTGGCCATTCCGCCCAGGCTTTCTACTTCCATGATGTGATCCCAAGCGCGGAGCATCAAATCGTTGGTGAGGCTTTCCACATAGTAGGAACCCGCCCAGGGATCGATCACCTTACATACACCGGTTTCATGTTGCAAAAAGAGCTGCGTATTACGGGCAATGCGGGCAGAGAAGTCGGTGGGCAGCGCGATGGCTTCATCCAGCGAGTTTGTATGCAGGCTTTGCGTGTGCCCCATGGTTGCAGCCAGGGCTTCGATGCAGGTTCTGGCCACATTATTGAAGGGATCCTGCTCGGTCAGGCTCCAGCCGGAGGTTTGTGAGTGAGTTCTCAGCGCCATGGATTTGGGATTTTTGGGATTAAATTCTTTAATGATCTTCGCCCAAAGCATTCTGGCACTGCGCAGTTTGGCGATCTCCATGAAGTAGTTCATACCCTCTGCCCAGAAGAAGGACAAGCGCGGAGCAAAGACATCGATATCGATTCCCGCGGCGATTCCCGTACGGGCATACTCCAAACCATCGGCCAAAGTATATGCCATTTCCAGGTCCGCCGTTGCCCCGGCTTCGTGCATATGATAGCCGGAGATGCTGATGCTATTGAACTTTGGCATCTTGCGCGAAGTATAGCTGAAGATGTCGGCAATAATGCGCATGGATGCTTCCGGAGGATAGATATAGGTATTGCGCACCATATATTCTTTCAGGATATCGTTTTGGATGGTGCCGTTCAGTTGTTCGGGCTTCACGCCCTGTTCTTCGGCAGCCACGATGTAGAAGGCCATAATCGGGATCACTGCCCCGTTCATCGTCATCGATACACTCATCTGATCCAGCGGGATTTTATCGAACAGAATCTTCATATCCAGGATGCTATCCACTGCCACGCCGGCCTTACCGACGTCACCCACGACCCGGGGATGGTCCGAATCGTAACCACGGTGGGTCGCCAAGTCAAAAGCGATGGAAAGTCCCTTCTGCCCCATTGCCAGGTTGCGGCGATAGAAGGCGTTGGATTCTTCCGCGGTAGAGAACCCGGCATATTGCCGGATGGTCCACGGCCTCTGCACATACATGCTGGGATAAGGTCCCCGCAGATAGGGAGCGATGCCGCTCAGATAATCCAGATGCTCCAGCCGGTCGAGGTCGGCTTTGGTATAGATCGGTTTCACCGCCACCTGTTCGTTGGTCTGCCAGAGTTTATCCGGCTGCGGAGTGGAGGTGCTTTGCGGGTTCGCGGGAGCCGTGAAATCGGGCTTAAAGCTCTTAAAATCGGGATTCATCAATTCACCTCCAGTTTCTGTGCCAGGTCTTTCAGCGTTTCGTAGGCGTTAGCCCGGATGTGGATAAACACATCGATGCCTCCGGCTTTATATTCGTCAATCTTATCAGCGGGATAGCCTGCCAGAATCATCGTTGCCGGTTTCAGCTTGTGGCAGAGCGGAGCCACCAGTTCTTCATATTTGGCATCCGTGCTGCAGATGCAGAATGCCTTTGCTTGGCTTTCCAGGGCAGCGTTTACCGCCTCTTCCACTGTGCTGAAGCCTTGTTCACTCAACACCTGGAATCCCGCCATCTGGAAGAAACCGCTGCTGAAATCGGCACGGGCTTTATAGTCTGCCACTGTGCCCATGTTTAGCAACATGATCTTTGGTGCCTGAGCACTGACCCGCGCCCGCAGTTCTTCCACATGCATAACGGCACGCCGCCGCGGCAGAGCGCCTTTTTCCAAGCTCACCGGCTTTCCGGCATAATCCGGAGCAAAAGAGTTGATCAAGTTTAGCGCTTCATCGCTCTGATTGGCATACATATTCACGCCGACCACCACATCCTTGCGCTTGTGCACGGCATCGATTCTGGCCTGCGCCACAGGGGCGATCATATCGTGAATCTTCCCCGCTTTCAGAGCGCGTATCATGCCGCCCGCAGTTTCCAGTTCTTGCATGAAGTTCCAGGCACTTTCCGCGATCTGCGCGGTCAGGCTTTCGATGTAATAGCAGCCTCCGGCGGGATCCACCACTTTCGCGAAGTGGGATTCCTCTGCCAGAATCAGTTGTTGATTGCGGGCAATGCGCCGCGCGAAGGCGTTGTCGGCCTTCACCATGGCGTCAAAGGGATCAGTTTCCAGGCTGTCCACTCCGCCGATCACCGCGGAAAAGCTCTCGGTGGTGGTTCGCAACATATTCACATAGGGGTCATAAGTAGTTTTGTTGAAGCCGGCAGTTTTGCCGTGAATCCAGATCTTTTGGGATTCCGTGTTACCGCCGAAAGCCTTGATCATCTCTGCCCAAAGCAGACGGAAGGCTCTGATCTTGGCGATCTCCATAAAGAAGTTTGAACCCAGCGCAAGCTTTACCGCAAACAGCGGCGCAACCGTATCGATGTCCATGCCGGTTTGCATCATACCCTGAATGTAGCCGATCGCGGTAGAAAGCACAAAGCCCAGTTCCTGAGTGCTGGATGCTCCCGCTGTCTCGTAAACTGTGCCATCGATTATAAAACAGCGCAGTTTGGGGGCTCGCGACGCCCTGACAATCACGGCATCAGAGACTTTCTGCCAGAGATCTTCCAGCGGCAGGGTGAGGTATCCCTTGCGGGCAAATTCACCGGTAGGATCAAAGCCCACAAAGCCTTCCAGATCGCGCACCGGTTTTCCCAGCGCTTCCAAGTATTCACTTAGAAGAGGAAAGATATCCTGATCGTCGATGTCCATTTGAATGAAAAGCGGGGCGGCATCCAAATCGATGCCATCCAACACGCTTTGGATGTCCTTCACGCTGTTCAAAACCATTCCGCCGGGGAAGTCGTCGTGCTTCAGCTTCAGGTTCACCATGCTCAGCCCGCGCATCAGTTCCGCTTTCAGGGAGGCATTCAGCGCTTTCAGATCAGGGTTGACCTGCGCCTGGGCCACCTTCCAGCCTTCATTGATGAACTTTTGGGGATCGTTGCCCCTTACATAGGGGGCCGCGCCCGGCTCGCTTTCGCAAAAGCCAAACCCGGCGATGTCTTCTTTGCGGTAGATCGGTTCCAGAGTGATGCCCTCGTAGGTACGGGTCTTCATCACTTTGTCATAATCCGCGCCTTTCAGCGTGTCTGTTACTTGTTGTTTCCACTCTTCCCATTTGGGTGGTGGAAAGTCTTGCGGTAAGTTCACTTTCGTATCCACTTAGTTGAACTCCTATTATTTTTCTTTGATTAAAGCTTGAATCGGTTTCATTCCGGTTGAGCTGCGGTTTTCGATCGCCGAAAGAATCGCCCCGCCGCCGGTGAAGAAATAGTATAATGGGTTGTTTTGAGCTTGTGAAAAGATGCCGGGCAGGTAAGTGCCAAAATCCTGAATCGTATCTCCCCCACCGAACAGTTTTACCGCTTTGGCGTTGTTATCGATCAGGCGATACATCGCCATGCTGCCTTCCGGGAACATAGGCGTGAAGCCCATCACTGCATTCACAAAGACAGTCCCGGCGGAAGCAAAGACCTGCTTGATTTCGGGGATGTCAAAGACGTCGGGATCCGCATCCAGGATATAGCCGATGGGCTCACTCTGATCCCAATCCTTCATATCTTCGATCCGGCAGGCATCCCAATTGTCCTCGTTGCGCTCCTGAATGCTCTGGCAAAGGATGACTCCGGGAAGCTCCAACATCTTGCTGATATTCTCACCGCTATCTGCGATGAACTTGCGGGCAGCCGCCACATCTTCTTCCGACAATCCGGAGACGTTGATGCCGTATTTGGCTGCAATATATGCGTTATAGATCACTCCGCCCAAGACCAGATGATCGGCAATCTCCAATAGCGCTGCCAGCGGCCCGATCTTGGTGTCAAACTTGCTGCCGGCGACCACTGCCACCAATGGGCGCTTGGGCTGGAACACCTGATCCAGATTCGCGATTTCTTTGAGCATCAGCAATCCTGCGTAAGCCGGCAGGAATTGGGTGATCTGATATGTGCTGGCATGCGCCTGCCAACTGCCAAAAGCATCGTTGATATATAGTTCAGCGTAGCCGGCAAGGTTTTTGGCAAAGGCATCCGCGCTATCGTCCTTGGCTTCCTCGCCCTTGAACCACCGGGTATTGGGCAGATACACGAAATCGCAATCGCCCTTCTTCATGGCTTCCACGGATTCTGCCAATGGGCTGAGATCGGTGATGCCAAAGCTGTCGCCGGCTGTCATAGTGGGGATGATGCCTTTCAGCTGCAGTTTTTGGCTGATATAATCCACAATCGGTTCCACGGATTCATACTCCGAGATGTTGATTTGTTTGGACACCTTGTCAAAGGGACGGCCAACATGGCTCATCAGAATGGGCATTCCGCCCTTTTTAAAGATATGAAGTAAAGTGGGGATGGTGGCGTCGATGCGCATCGGGTCTTTGATTTTGCCCTTTTTCACTACATTGTGATCCATGCGGACAAGCACTACCTTGCCCTTCAGATCCGCTTCCATCATGCTTGGTATATAAGTCATTTTTATACTCCATGCCGTTTATTTTGTTCGTTTCGATATGAGAGATTCATGCTTATAGCGTTTAGCTTTACGTCAAGTACTTTTTGCCGGATCATCGCGGCTTCCGGAACGGTTGTCAGCCGTTAGCAAAAAAACCCCGGCTACCCTTATCCGGTGTCAATCAATGGTCAACTCCCCGGGAGGGTGCGACTTCACATGCCAGATCAACCCAAAGCGCAACGAGAAGCACCGGGAACAGCCCTATTCCCACTCTATATAGAAATCCTTTTTGGGCACGAAGTCATGAACATGCCAGGTCCACACCAATCTGCCATCGATCAATTGCGCTTCCACCCTGTCTTCAAACGGATAGTGTTTTACCTTGCTACCTTGCGGTAAAGAAACGCGGTAACTGGCGTAGGCCAGCGCTTTTGCCCAGCTGTTTGCACTCAACAGGATATATTTTGCCTGCTTCCCGTTCAGCTTTTGACGATATCGGATGCGAATGGTGTCGATACTGCGGCCGGGTAATTCCAAAGTAAACCAAAATCCCCCCTCCAGACGTCTCGTCGGCACCGGATAGCCGGTCTCTTCCCAGGTAACAAACAGGCTATCATACATAGCCTGATCATTATCGACAATAATCGGAAAATATATCTCGTCCTTTTCCCGCAATGCACTGAGATTCGAGAAGCTGAACAGCCCATCAAAAATCATCAGACTGTCACTGAGCTCAAAGGAGAGTTGCTCCATTTCAAACGCGATGTATGATGCCGGATAGATCTCTTGCGGAGTCCGGGCTGCCCCCAGCCCACAAGCTGTTAGTAGCAACAGTGCCAGTATTATTCTGCGCATATTATCTCTTTTATCTTGCATAATTTTTGAGCAGAGAATCCGCTCCCTGCTTGATTGTCAAGCTTTTCGCGGGCTCGGCTTCCTGGGATGATGCACCTTTCTCCTGGCAAAAGCCGCTAGACAGTTGCAACGTGACAACGAAAACTGCAAAATGTGCAGGCATTCAGCATGCTCAGTCCATGGCTCATAAGGATCCATCATTAGATAGCAACTTGTAAATGAGTTCAATTCTTTGTTTCATCAGTGATAGCCATATTGAGTGCTCTATTCCATCATCATAATGATCGAAAGCACTCCCGGTATTGTATGGGGGATCAATGTAAACACACTTTACTTTCCCTGTATATTCCTGTTCTAGTGCCTTTAATGCCAGGAGGTTATCACCATAAATCAGTCTGTTGTCAAAGATATCCCCATCAGAGACTCTAAACTTGGCATGATATGATTTTTCTGGGTCTTCAATTAACACTCTTGGCTCAAGCTTTGGTTTTTTATCCTTCCCAACCCATGTTAGCTCTAGCTTATTTAATGACTTCATGGATGCTCCAATGGTTGCATAATTATCGACCCATTTTGGCACTTGCATTCCCAATGACTCCCGTTAACTTTCTTTAGAGGTAAACCAAAGCATGTAGGGCATACGATAGCATCTGCCAGATCAACAACTGCTTGTCCAAATTGGAGCACGTCATTGTCTGATGTGTCACTTCCTAAGTCTTGAAAATGACATCCAACGCAATTTCGTACCCAAGGTAATGCTGTTGCTGTAGTAATCATCGAAGCAAGACGAATTTCTCCTCTACCACTGTCATCATTTTGACGCATAATTCTAAGATTAGCACTAATGACCTTATCAAAACTATCAGCAAGTTCCCCCAATGAGTATTCGTGCCTATGATTACGGCGAACTTTCAAATGATAGGTTAAGGTAAGAAAAGCAAGTATCGACTCAAGAATAACACCCGATTTAGATGCAATCACTTGCCTATCAAAATCATCTTTTTGCAGCTCAATCTTGAGTAACTCTAATTCTGTTCTAAAAGCTCTGGTTCTAATACCGTTAATCAGTGTCCATTTGCCTAACTCAATTACCTGAGTATTGCTTAATGCTTCTCTTCCAGTTCTGTACCTTTCTCTCCAGACTCGATAGTGAGTAGTAACAATTATCTGCCTGTAGTTTCTGGTAATGCTCGTCAACATTTCTATAAATCTGTTCAGATGCTGGCTGTCCACAGATGTGAGCACATCATCCAAAATTACAACTTCGGCATTATTAAATCTCGCCAACGCTAGGAATATGCAAATCCCAAGCGTATCAATATGAGATTCACTATAATAGGCATGAGGTGGGATGTTTGGTAAGTTTTCAAAACAAGCCCCTAACTCAAGGGATGCCCTAGCGTTCTCCTTCAGATAAAGACTTATCGTGCCTATCTTTTCATCCGGATGAAGCATGCGATACAGACTGTCGATATCCCCGGACAGGGAAGCAAGAATTCTATCGATTTCGCTTTTTCGGACTTGTTCGTGAATTACATGTGCTTTTTTTAGACTCTCACAGAGTTTTTCTAATTCTTCTACGTTGTTTATGTTATCCAAATATGCCTTTAGACTAACTTTAATCAGCTTATTCTGGTCAATAGACTTCTGTGTATCTCTCTTAACAATTCTCCAAGTCTCAGTTTCTTTCATTTTTTCTTCTAGAAGCATTGTAAGTGATTCATCGAGAACCGGATCAACTTCATCCGTGAACGATAAATGCTCAATTCCAATCTCTGTCTTGTAATAGGGCTCTACAATGTCTAAGCTACATTGGTTGATTGCTGTTATAAGGGTATATGCGCTTTGGACGATGAGCTTCCATTGCTTGTTTAGAAGTGTTTGGGACTTGCCCAAAATTTCGAGAGCAGACTTCTCGCATTCTACTGCTTGTGTAAGATCTTTCATCTCACCCGCACGCATGTTTAGTCTCTTTCTAAGTTCCGTAACATCAATGTATTGTTCACATACTGGACATTTCGATTCGCTGGAGTTCTTGTCTAAATACCCTTCAGCAGCGTTAAGAACGTCTAATAACTCCACGCTTTGTGTAGCGGTTTTCTTCAATACAGAAGTAAGGTTGTGCAGTGCTTTTTGATGAACATCTTCTTTCTCTTTCTTGTCTTTTTTAGATTCCCCGTGACCCTGTCCCATTTTTTACACCA
>DHVK01000025.1 GCA_002412625.1 Cloacimonetes bacterium UBA5210 | reverse complement strand
ATGTATCGCTCACAGGCGCACAATACCGTCCCGCCGGGACTTAACTCATGATAGAAATGTTGTGTTTCATAATGAATCCAATATCATAATAGCTTGGGATTATCTTCATATCGTAATGTAACCAAAATCCACGGACTTTGTCAACAACAAGTTGATATCAGAAACATGCATGACAGCTCATCGGCAGGAGCGATTGCTTTGAGTAATGCCCGGGGAGTGACGTCGATCAACAAGGTTGTGATATCCCGGATTTCCGGAGATAGAAATGTGCGCGTTGTCATGCTCTATCAGGGATCAGGTACAATCAAGTTTCAAAACCTGCAAATATCGGAGTGTTTTTGCTCAGGAGTTGAGAGCACTTGAAGTAATAACGGTGAACTTCATGCTGAACTTAGCGATCCTGCAGCACTTAGCTTTCGGGATTTTGGCGCAGTGGGTGACACCCTGAGCTATTATGTATGCGCATTGTACGGAAGCATCGAATCCGCAGGGTCAATCATGGTGGAAGTGGTTATAAACCCGGTGGGCAATGAAGATGAGAATATGCCGGCTGTGGCTTTATCCATCAGTAGCTATCCCAATCCCTTCCGGGAGAGCGCGGAAATCCGCTATCAGTTGGAAAAACAAAGCGCGGTGGAGCTGAAGATCTATAACCTGAGGGGGCAAGTGGTGCGAACCCTGCACCAAGGCCAGCAGACAAAAGGCGAACAGGTTCTGGCTTGGGAAGGCTGTGACGACCGGGCGCAACCCGTGGCAGCCGGGATCTATCTTGTGCGGATGACGGTGGACGGAGAAGCGGGAAGACCGCTGAAGCTGCTGAAGCGCTAGGATCCGCCAATACTATCATATACAAACCTGATACAATAAAAAAAGGCTGTCCCGAATCTGGGACAGCCCTTTATGCAATACTTTATTGGTGTAAGTTTAGGATTCGATTACTTCCACATTCGCGCGGGGGATGCGGATGCGGGTGCCGTCCTCAAACTCCGCTTCCAAGATGCGCACCATGGTTTCGGATTCCACTTTGGTAAGCTCTTCAGGCAGCGCGGTTACTTTCGCGATGGTCCCGAAATGAGGCTGACGGATGATGCGGATCAAGGTTCCGATTTCCAGGATGGGCATGCTGGCTTCTTTGCTGATCAGCTCGTCTTCGTTGAAATCCAAGGGGATAATAATCTCGGGGCGAATCACGCCGGCACGGATCTGGGTGTGGCCGTGAACGGAGGCTTTTTGGCCAGAGAACTGCTTCAGCAGATCAAAGGTCTTCTTCGCCATGGTGATCTTGCCAAAACCTTCGGTACAAACGATTGTGAGGCCGATGTTTTCGTGTCCGGTGATGGCAACCCCGATATCATAGCCCAAGAGCTTCTTGATATCCTGGTCGTCAATCCCGCCGGTGATGATGCCTTTTACGCCATGTTTGCGGGCAATCTCGATCACATGATAGGGCACGAAGCTTCCGGTGATGATGATCTTGTTGCGGCAGGCTTCAGTGATCTTGCCGGCATCAATCTCATCGTCCGGGGTCTCAGCCAGCATCAGCAGCTCGCCGGTGATTTCATCGCCGATCCCGAAGATGCCCTGGATGTAAGCGCTTTTGTTTTCGATTACGACGCCTTCATCAGGGATGACTTTGGTGACGATGCCGTCCACGAAGGCTCGTACCTGAACGGGGATGCGGGGTTCGCGGAGCAGCACTTGGCCGGTCACGGCGGAGATGTTTTCCACTTCGCCTTCCACGGGGGAGCGTACTTCGCTCTTGAAGAAGCCAAGGCCAAAGAGTCCGGAGTTTTCGGCCAGAATGGTCTTCTTGGTGATCTGATCTCCGGCCTTTATTTTGATGTATTTCTCAAGTTGAGTGGGGGTCACGCCAAGTTTGTTGGCGAGGTTGAAGGGTATCACTTTCCCGGGTAAAAGGGTTTCGGCAACCACGTCCTCGGCTTTCACCTTGGTACCTTTGGTAACCAGCACCTTGCCTTTCAGGGGAAGTATGCGCTCTTTGCGCACGACCATGCTTTCGGTAACGGTTAATCCGGCAGAATATGCTTGTCCCATTCTTTCCTCCTATACCAAGATATCTTCGGGGTAGGCTTTCAATTCACGCATCCATTTCTTCAGATAACTGATGCGCTCGCCCTTTTCGGTGGGCAATGCAAAGGGCTGACGTCCTCTGGTATCCAAGACAATGCCCACAATGCCGCCGTGTAGATCCACGGTCAGCTCTTTGGCTTTACTTGCATCCAGGATCAATCCGGAAGAGGTCTTGAGAGTGGCTTTCGCTACTTTTCCGGGTTCACAGGGGATCAGGCGGATCTCGCCAAAGGGGATGTTTTCTTCAAAGACTTTTCCCCCGGGAAGTTCCAGCTTGGCATAAAGGGCGGGTTTGCCGTATTTGCCTTTGCCGACGGGAGCCACGCAGGTGCCCAGATAGACCATGCAGTCTTTGCGGAACACTTCGGTGGCGGCTCTGGGGCTGATCTCGGAGAGCACGCCCAGATGGGGCATCATGAAGATACTGTCCACGGCAAGGCGGGTTATTCCTTCCGGCAGGAAGGCGTCAATCAGCATCATAACGGTCTGGTATCTGCGCGGAGCGTGAGAAAGCACACCACCGGAGCCCACCAGAAGGTTCAAGGTCATCATATTGACGATCGAAGCACCGGATGTGGACTGGCTAAAAGCCTCGGAGATATCACGTTGACGCTGCATACCTTTCAGGCTGCTGGCAAATTCTTTGTGTTGTTCAAAAGCCAGACGCAGGGCTTCTTTGGCAATGGCTTGTTCCAGCACCAGCTCTTCCAACAGGGAGGGGATGGTGGTGGGGCGGATCATCTTGTTTTTGATCATGTTGCGCAGTTCGCTTTCGTTGATATCAAAAGGAACCCAGCGCATGATGTTTGCCAGGCCGCTGGAGGCGAGAACGTTTGAAATACTGTAGCTCATACCCAGGTTTGCGCTCACGGTGCGGTTGAACACATAATCTTCGGTGAATACGCTGAACACGTCTGTGGTTGCGCCACCGATATCTACGCCCACCACTTCGATCTGTTCGTCCTTGGCGATGGTCTGCATGATGTTGCCCACTGCCGCGGGTGTCGGCATGATCGGTACTCTTTGCAGATCCGGACCGCGGGTCCATTCCATCAGCTTGTTGTAACCGGGAGCCTGTTGCATCACGTGTTCCATGAAGATGTCGTGAATCTTGTCGCGGGCAGGACCCAGGTTTTCGGCTTCCAGTTTCGGACGCAGGTTGTCCGTAATGATCAGATCCACCTTTTCGGCAAGAGTCTTGCGGATCTCTTCTACGGCTTCTTTGTTTCCGGCATAGATCACCGGAAGTTTGTAGGACGAACCCAGGCGCGGTTTGGGGTCTGCACCGGAAACTAACTCTGCCATTTCCACAACGTGCTTGACGGTACCACCGTCTTCTCCGCCGGCCATCAGGATCATATCCGGGCGCAGGTGACGAATACGCTCGATCTTCTCGTGGTTCATGCGTTTGTCGTTGCTGGCGATGAGGTCCATGACGATGGCTCCGGCGCCCAGAGCAGCACGCTCCGCGCTTTCACCGGTCATCTTGGCCACCACCCCGGTTACCATCATCTGCAAGCCTCCGCCGGCAGAAGATGTGGAAACATAGGCGTCGATGCCGATATCTCCCTTGCGGGGGATGATGAACTCTCCGTTTTCCATAAACTTGATGTTGGGGTTGTTGTACTTCAGCCGGGCAAGCTCTTCCAGTTCCTGAGTGGAGTTGATCACTCCCTTGGTTACATCATTCAGAGGTGCTTCCACAGTGGTGGGAGCTTCTCCACGGATGGTCTGGCGATATTCGCCATCGACATACTCGATCAAGATCGCCTTGGTAGTGGTGCTGCCACAGTCTGTGGCAACGATTCTGGTGAGGCGTTTTTCATCGTATTGCATATATCCTCCGCTTATTCAGCTTTTATGTTTATTTCCAAAAATCTTGTTGATCATGTTCTTGAATTGAGTGCGGTGCCTGGCTCGGCGCAGCTTGGCTGCGGCGCGGCGTTCGCGGTTGAGCTCTTCGTCCAGTTCGTCTATGCGTTGAACTAACTGCTTGATGTATTTCTCCTCACGGATCAAAAGGGCAAAGCGCTGATACTTCTGACTATCAAAGAGGATCTCGGCAAAGGGGAGCACAAAGTACATTGCCTGACTGCCAATGCTGTGCAAGGGGTGCAGGGATTCTATGAGCAGGATTCCTGCGGGTGCCAATTGGCGGCTCGCGATGAAGCGGGACACCTTGTCGATCATTTCGAAGGCTTCTTCATCACTGATCGTGGATATTATTTCCTGATATTTATGTTTTTCCATATACTTAAGCTCTTGTGGCGGTATAACCCGCAACCTTGGCAGCTCCTGCGGCATAAAGCGCGCGGCTTACTTCGTTCAGAGTGCTGCCGGTGGTGAATACATCATCCACCAGAATCAGGTTTTTGCCTTTCACTTTGGCAGGTTTTCGCACCACGAAAGCACCGCTCAGGTTGTTCAACCGTGCGTCTCGCTCCAGCGTGGTTTGGCTTCTGGTATAGCGCTTTCTGACCACGCAATCCAGATAGTTTTTATCCAGGTGTTTTGCCAGCCTGCGGGCGATTACTTCGCTTTGGTTGAAGCCACGTTCGCGTTTGCGCACGGGATGCAGGGGGATTGCGACCACGTCGGTGTATTCTTCAAAAGGTGGATAATCCTTGGCCGCTTCGGCCATCTTGTCTGCCAGAAAGCCTCCCACAGAGCGCATTCCGCGATATTTCATGGCATGCACCATGTCTGGGAGAGGATCCTTGTATTGCAGCGCGCTACGGGCAAACTCAAAGCTGAAGCCGAGATCCCGGCAATGGTGGCAGATTCCGTCCTCGCACAGAGAGCCGCACTTCGGGCAATCTCCGGACAACGCGCCGCGCACTTTGCCGGAGCACTCTGAGCAAAGATACTTCTGATTGCTACGCAGCTTCTGATTACAGGCCAGGCAGGCAGGGGGGATCAGGAGGTTAATCAATGCCATTGATAAATCTTTCAATAGCCGTAAAGATTTGTGTGCCATCCAAGTTGCAAACGCTGTCCGTAGCAGCTCTCTCGGGGTGCGGCATCATGCCCAAAACGTTCCGGGCATCATTGACGATCCCCGCGATATTGTCCAACGCGCCATTGGGGTTTGCCTCGTGTGTGCTCATCCCCGCGGCATCGCAATAGCGGAAGAGGATCTGATCCTTATCCTGTAGCGCTTTCAAGCCCTGGTCGTCTATGTAGTAATTGCCCTCTTTGTGGGCGATAGGGATATCTAAAATGGTGCCGGGGATCATTCCGGTGGTAAAGGGGCTGTTTGCGCTCTCAACCTTCAGGTGTTGATGCTGGCAGATGAAGCGCAGGCTTTGGTTCATCATCAGTGCCCCGGGCAGTAAGCCGGTTTCGGTAAGGATCTGGAATCCATTGCAGATGCCCAATACCAAGCCACCTCTTCGAGCGAAAGAAACCACTTCTTTCACGATTGGGGAGAAGCGTGCCAGAGCTCCGCAGCGCAGATAATCTCCGTAGGAAAATCCCCCGGGAAGTATCACAAGATCGGGATTTTCAAGATCGGTGTCCTTGTGCCAGATCATCTGTGTTTCGTGACCTCGGCGAACAAAAACCTCATAGGCATCATGATCGCAATTTGAGCCGGGGAAGGTGATTACGCTTACTCGCAATGCTAAATCTCCTCTAGCTCAAAGTGGTAGGTTTCGGTGTTCGGGTTTGCCAGCAGGCTGTCACAGATCTTCCGGGTCTGAGCTTCAGTGGCTTCTCTATCTGCGGAATCAAAGGTGATCTCGATGTACTTGCTGATGCGGGTTTCGTTCACATTGTTGTATCCCAAATGGCTAAGGGAGTTCGTAACTGCCTTGCCTTGGGGGTCAAGGACGCTGGGCTTCAGTTGCACAAATATCTTGGCTTTTAGCATGGTACTTCCAATAGTTTTTTCTCAGAGTACCAGTGTTTGAAGCCGCAGCTTTTAGTCAACTGATTTGTTTGCGGGATATTATCTGTAGCCGAGGCCACTATATCCTTATAGCTCAAGATCGACTTTTTGGTCAGGCTGGCATATTCGGGTTGCAATTGTTCAGAATGTATCATTGGCTCATCTCGCGCTTTCGAGCTTATCACAACAGAGTCTTAGTGTATTATCTCTATTATATATGTAGTGGACAGCGACTGGACAAATCCGCAAAAACCCTTTCTGCAAGGACGCTTGAGAAAGCTCTTGACGGGAAAGCATTGCTTTGCGTAATGAGAAAAAAGATATTGGGATAGCGATGAGCTGGATTTATGGACATTTTGGCACACAGATTCCGGAAAACCCGGATTTGCGTCTCTGTATTCACAAATACGATACTGCAAACCTGAAGCTCCGCGCCGGGGGCAGCGGCAGAAATCTGCTTTGCATGGAAAACCCCTGCAAGCCGGATGAACAAGTGTTCGTCATGGGCGATCCCATTCTGCGCAAGGAGCTGGATTTCAGCTACCCTGAACTCTCGGATTGGCAGTGGCTTCTAGCCGATGAAGAGCGCTTAAGCCACCTGGACGGACACTGGCTGATCGTTATCGCAAATCAAAACGGAATCCGGGCTTACAACGATCCCCTGGGCAAGCGCAGTCTCTATGTGCACAAAGGGCAGGACGGCTATTTCTTGTGTTCGGACATATCACTCTTGAAAGAAGCGGGTTTGGCAGAGCTTGATGCTCAGCGTTTCGGGGCCTATTGGCACTCCCTGTTTCCGCCTCATCTGCGCCGCTACGCTCCCGGCACACAGAGCTATTATAAGAATGTGGAAATGCTGGCTCAGGGTGGCAAACTGCTTCTCTCAGAAGCGGGTCTGGCGCTCCGGAACAACACTTTTGTGCCTTTGGAAGCGGCGCAAAACCTGGCCAAGATCCTGGAGAACCTCACCTTGCTCCCGCTTAGAGCCGGCAGAAGAGTCTGCGTGGGCATCAGTGGTGGCATGGATATCCGCCCTCTTCTGGCGATTCTGCTGAACTCCGGATTACCCTTCAGCACGGTGCATTTTGGCAGCAAAGAGGGTGAAGACTATCGCATTGCCCAGCAGATAGCTCTGGACCACGATCTCCCGTTTCGTTATATCTCGCATCAAGAAGCCTCAGGCGGTTGGCAGATGGCCTGCGACTATCTGCACGGTCGCGGTTTTGGTTTCAACCCTGCCAGTCACAGTTTGATGGGCTATTTTCCGATCCTGGCGGAAGAGGCTGATGTGTTTTTGGGGGGCTATTATGGCGAGCTGTTCCGCATGCGCTTTATGAGCGCTCACATCGCTAGTCTGTTCAAACCCGGGAAACCGGATTTCAGCTCTTTTGCAAGATATCTTTACCTCAATCCGGAGAGCTTTTTCATCGCGGAAATCAACAAAGAGCTGCATCGGGGCTTTGTGGGATCTCTGCAAGACAGCCTTGCGCAAATGCCACCAATCGGCAATATGCCCCACCCCCTGTGGATGAATCTCTTCTATGTCCGCCATAGTCCACGCAGCATCAACATGCCGGATCTCTCGCAATTGGATCAGCACATCACAGACTATATGCCTTACCTGCAGAATGCTCCGATTCAGCAACACTGGCAACAGGGATTGTGGCCGCAGCTCAATGAGGGCTTGCACCGCGGCATTATCCGCAGCTATGCGCCAGAGCTTCAAGCTTATCCTTTGGCGATTGCGGAACATAGCGCCGCATATTTCCATCGCCCTTATTCTCTGAAAATCCGGATTGCTCTGAAGCAAAGAAAGAAGAAGGTCTTCACCAGCTCCCGAACGGAGCAGTTTCTCCAGGTCTATCGCAGAGAGATTTTGGCCCTACGCACGGATGCCAGAGTGTTGCAGGACAATTGGCTGGATACAAAGAAAGTGGATGATATCCTTGCGGCTTATTACAATGGTGATAGATCTCGCCAAAACGCTGTGCTTAGCTTTGTTACTTACGTGTTGGCAAAGTAGCTACATAGCTAAAACCTATACATAAACTCGATCCCCTGCTTTTCCGGGTTGGGTATTACCTGCATGCGCGGGGTAGAATTAAGGGTCAATTTTGCACTGTAATAGCCGATCACTGCGCCCACAAAGATATCGCTGGACCAATGATTATTGTCGTGCACCCGGGAGATCGAAGTCAGCGTAGCGATGCTGTAAACAGCCGGAGCCATCCAGCGCAGTTCCTGGTATTGCTTCGCCAGGATTGGCGCCAAACTCCAGACTATCGTGGTGTGTCCGGAAGGAAAGCTATCGCGTTTACGCTTAAACCCGCTCTCGCTCCAGAATTCTTTGCCCTTATCCGTCGAGGGTCGGTTCCTCTGAGTAGCAAGTTTCAAGGTCTGCGTCACACTTTGGGAGAGCACAAAACTCTTCAGCGATAGTAGCCCGGTATCCATGGTTTTGGGGCTGTCAAACAGGTAGCCGCCCACAATGCTGGCACCGATTGTCGGAAGCACCAATTCCCCTTCGCCAAACAGCTTGAACCCACTGCTGAAAGCCTCGCTGAGATCACTGCGATTGCGCTGGATGGCGCCTTGAATGTCCTCATCTGTCAGATACAAGGCCCCGGCAGACAGCACAATCGCTCCCGCCTGAAACCACTGCTTGCTTTGCCAAGCAAGCGGGGATTGAGCCGCTTGCCACACCGAAAGTGGGTAAGACTTCAGGTAATTTTGCCCAAAACTCTGGGATTCGTCTGCCCCTAGCCAAGTAGTGCAGCATATCAAAACGATCAGCAGGCTCAATGTTTTTCTCATGTGTTCCATATCAGAATATCTTGCCGAAACGTCAAGCCTATTTCGGGAAACAAGACTTGGAGCTTGAAGCTATTACAAATTGTGCTTGACGATCTTGATGCTCTTCAGCAGCTTGAAATCAGAGGTGAACAATGAGAATAGTTGCAAGCTTGTTTTGCTAAATCGTACTCGCCGGATGCGCCACCATGGACCTGAGCACAATGGATACCGCTGTGCCGATCTCACCAGATCGTGTCAGTCTCAGCACCTATCTCGGGCTGGGGGTAGATTACAGTTCTCCGTATTTCAAAGGTGAAGATTATATGCAAGACGAAGGGATCGATGATGACTGGGAAGGGCTCATAAACGATTTATGCACCGTGGTCAAAATCGGTATCCCGGCATCCGAAAAACTAGATGTACAAGCAAAGATCTACCAATCCGGATATAGTTGGGGCGCCAAACTGGGTGTAAAAAACCTTTTCTACCATCAAGGGAAGAAGTACTTTGCCTTGATGCCGATGCTGACTCATATCTCGGGGTCAGTGGAGAGGTTCGATGAGGACGACAACGCGTATAAAGACACTTTCGGCGCAAAGGGCTTTGAGATGACCGGTTTGTACTCATACGAAGCAAATAAATACCTGACCGGGACCTTGGCTCTTCGCTACAACTTAAGCTTGTACAAAGAAGAATCCAATCAGATACAATATGAAGACTTGCTGCTCTCTCACGGGGGATTATCCGCAAACCTGAGGTTGACACTGGGCGCTTTGATGCTGACCTACGAGTTCGGATTCGAAGTCTTGCCGAATAAGGACTCCAATGTGTTGACGAGTCCAATAACCGCACTGGGCATTGGCTTGCAGTTCTAGTTCATATTTGCCAAAGTATTTGACGCAGAGCTTACAATATATTGCGCTTTGGAGTGACGCTCCTCCCGGAGCGTTTTTCTACCAGTTACAGAACCTACTTTCGCCACCGAGGATGAAAGCCGAGGGGATGGGATTGCAGACGTCCCCGTCTGCACAGAAGGTAGAAGCGTCGTCTCGACGCTTAAATAAACGGCTGGAAGCCGTTTCCACTTTGGAAGCGACCTGTGGTCGCTATCGACTCGAGGATGTGTCGAATCCTATGAGCTTTCATGTAAACTCCACAGTGATCATATCCAATCCCCCGTGGAGTTCATGCCCCTTCACCCTCCATAGTGCTGTCTCTCAATTGATAGGGGCATGGACTTCACGCAGCAAGATGACTATCCAACCCAGACTTCACGCAGCAAGACAACCCCCCAAACAAAATGCCACAGGAAAAGGGATTCCCATGGCATTGTCTGTGTGTTGCTGAGGAGGGATAGTCTATTTTCTGTTCTTATACTTTCTTACGCCGTCGCAATCGTCACAATCGTCACAATCATGTCCTCTTTCACCCATGCCCGGGGCTCTGCGCTGCATGGCTCTGCCCTGCATGCGTTCTGCCATTCCCATTTTGTGAGCTCTGTCTTGGCCCATCATCATCGGCATGTTTTTCAGCATGATTTCTTTTTGCTCTTTGTTCAGTTCTTTCAGATGATTTGCCATCAGATCTACTTTGGCATTCATCAATGCTAGTTGTTTGTCGCTGATCTGCTTATTCAGTTCTTTCACTCTTTTGATGTTTTCGGCTTTCATGGCAGCCATCACATCCAGTCTCAGGTTTTTAAGCTCGGCATCCAGAGTGTTTTTCTGTCTTTCAAAAGTAGTTTTATGTTCCGCGAACTTGGTCATTTGAGCTTCGGTCAGCTTCATTTCTTCCATGCACTTTTGCATCGGGTTTGCCATTTGACGCATGGCGGACATCTTGTGTTGTGGAGCCGCTTTATCTGTCTTCTGCGCCAGCAGGATACCGGCTGCCATTACGAGGATTAGGCTTAGTACGATTATTTTCTTCATTTGGGTTTCTCCTTTCTTGCATATTAGGAATTCTATTACTGCGCTTTTCAATATGATTGGCGCGGGTTTCAAAATATTCTTTAGCTTCTTCTGCACTCATGTGCGCGCGCACGTTCAACAGTCTGTTTGCCAGTGCTTGTTCCAGCTTTCCTTGTGCCGCAAGCGAGGAATCGATCAAAGCAAGGGCGGTGGATTCTTGAAAATCTGCTTGTGCAAGTTCTTTCAAGAGCAAAATCCGGTCTCTGTCATATTGTTTGCGGAGTTCCCTTAGCTGAGGGTCCCACGGAAGTTCTTTGAGGTGATCGGGCAGATTGGGGCGTTCGAAATGCTCCCGGGGGTGCATCGGTGGCCTGGGTAAAAGAGTGTGCAACCAGAACACGCTGCCCACTACTGCCAGGTTAAATGCCACGGAGATAAAGAGGAGAATTGTCAACAAGCGTTTACTCATCATACATCTCCATCAGGCTGTTTTCACCAAAACTGAGCTGGATGCTTTGTCCCCCGGTGCTTTGGCTGAAGTAACCACTTTCCTGATATCCCCGGATGCCGGTCAAGGCTCCGATGTATAGACTGAAAGCAATAGCCAGGCCGGCGGAGGCAAAGCTGTAAGCAGGTTTGAAACCCCAAAATCGGGCTTTGGCTTGGGGCAGATTGTGCATAATGCGTTGATGCATCCAGCTTGGATATTCGGGCAAGGGAGCATCCTGCAGGCTGCTCTGTAAGCGGCGGGTATCTGCCAAAAAAGCTTTACAGGAGGAACAATGCTCAAGATGTCTGGCCAAACTTGCGGCATGTTTCGGCTTCAGTTCATCATCGAGCTTTTGGCTGATATATTGTTCAGCAGTTCTGCATCTCATCGTTCTCTCCTTATCTTTAATTGGCGCTAATAGCGTTCTGCTCATAATACCATAGTCTCCTTGTTTCCCTGCGAGATTTTTTTGCGGAGGCCGCGTTTGGCTCGAACCAGCAGGGATTCCACAGCTTTCACACTGATCCCCAAACGCTCCGCAATCTCCTTGTATGAAAGCTGTTCAAAATATTGTAACTGCACCACTGCTGCCATGCGGGGGGGTAGTTCTTTCAGCGCGAGATGGAGGAAGGTATAATCCGTCTCGACACTTGGGACGGGTGCCTTCAGAACATCACGGAATGAGGCGGGGTCAACGTTGATGTAACGGGATCTTTTTTTCAGAAAAGTCATCGCCTTGTTGTGGGCAACCCGATAGGTATAGGAAAGCGCGGTGGGCTCTTCGATGCTCTCAAACTTCTCGTAGATAGCGATAAAGACCGCCTGCACGAGGTCCATGGCATCGTGTTCATTGTTTGTAAGACCCACAAGATAGCGGAATATCCGCTTTTCATGGGCAGAAAGGAAGTCCTCAAAACACTCTTTTTTCATATATATTCAATAGATATACTACAGCTCAATCCTATCCCTGCACGTTAAATCTCGCATTTCTCGGCCATTGGGGTTTTTCCCCCCCCCCTATCATGAATTTGTTTGCTTGAGTTCAAGCTTTTCTTAAGCTGTGATCTTCGTATGCTCATAGCTTTATAAGGGCTCGAGATCAGGACAAAATCCGCATGAGTGTTTATGCTGGGCTTGTGAGCTCAACAGTTGTTTTGGTAGTATTCGCAGCGGTTTTTTCCTAATTCCTTGGCGCGATACATGGCTTTGTCCGCTTCGTCGATGATATTTTTCTGTTCGTAGTGATCCTTGTGATAGGAGAGCCCAATGCTCACGGTTAGGCGTATAGTGATGTTTCCCACAGGGATGATGAGTTCTTCCACGCTTTTACGTACGCGCTCAATCACGATCAAGGCTCCGCTGCATGAGGTATCCGGAAAGATGAACAAGAATTCTTCTCCGCCCCAGCGGCCCACGAAGTCTGTGGTACGGATTTCCTCCCGCAGAACCCTTGCCAGTTCGATCAAAGCCAAGTCGCCTGCCTCATGCCCGTGAGTATCGTTGATGAGCTTGAAATTATCCAGATCCGCGATCGCTACAGCCAGGCCTTGTTTGCTACGCTCAGCCCGGTTGATCTCCTGTACCAGAATCTCGTCCAGCACCCGGCGATTATACAGCTGCGTGAGGGTGTCGCGGCGGGCAAGTCTGTTCAGATCTTCCATCGCCAATTGCAGTTCGATATTTGCCATCGTGAGTTGCGCGTTCAATTCCTTCATTTCTTCTTCTGCCCGAAGCTGCCTTTCGATATCCACGAAAACGCCAACCAGGCCGACCGGCTCTTGGTCTGAATCTGAGATCGGTGAGACATGCAGATCCGCCCAAAAGATACTGCCATTTTTGCGCTGGTAACGGCGGGTAAGCCTGAGACTGGGAAGTTCACCGCTGAGCAGTTTGCCAAGATTAGCACTGCTGGAAGCTCTGTCCTCCGGGGGAGTAACGTCGTTGACATGCAAGTTGAGAGCTTCTTCAGCCGAGTATCCCAGCAGGTGGCACCATGCGGGATTCACAATCTGATAGTTTCCCTGAAGGTCAATAATACCTATTGCTGCTACAGTAGAATCAAAAATTTTACTATACAGTTCTTCAAGTTTCCAAGTTTGCATTGGGCCTCCTTGTGGCAGGGCTGTTCTAACTAATGGGGATCCTGCCCGAAATGGCAGGATCCCTCATAGACACTCTATGTTTGTGGTGAATGGGTAATTCTTAATCGCTTGCCGGTTGTGGAGTAAAAACTCGTTGGCCCAGCTCGCGGTCGATCATCATGATGCCATGTCCGTTATCGCCGATCATTTTCAGCATGTTTACGATCTTATCCACAGAGGCTTCTTCTTCCACCTGCTCGTCCACATACCATTGCAATAAGCTGCGGGTGGCATGGTCGTTTTCTGTGATCGCCAGGTCCATCAGTTCGTTGATGCTTTTGGTGATAAACTGCTCGTGCTCAAGCGCCATTGCAAAGGCTTTGAGCGGGTTTTCGAAATCGAAAGTGGGCTCTTCGATGGCTTTCAGCTTCACACGGGCACCGCGTTCCAGCAGATAGTTAAAGAACTTCATGGCGTGGAAGCGTTCTTCCTTGCCCTGAGCGTCCATCCAGCTGGCCATGCCGTCCAGGCTTTGATCTGCAAACCAAGCCTGCATCGAGATATACAGGTATTCCGAAAATAGTTCACGGTTGATTTGTTCATTTATTGCGTCTGCTAACTTATTGCTAATCATTGTTCCTCCAACGTAGCTTTGATATCTTGTTCTAGTTTTGATTTTATCTTTTCCAGATCCTCTTGCGAGGGGATGTATTGGTGTTTGATGGGCTCCAGCATCTTGAAACCGCATTCTTTGGGGTCTCCCAAAAGCTGCTGCAGAATCGGAATGCTTTGACCGCCCCATCCATATGAGCCAAAGGCCAGCCCAATTCTATCCTTTGGGGAAAGCCCTTTCAGATAGTAAAGGAAGGCAGCTACAGTGGGCAGAATGGACGAGTTCAGAGTAGGGGAGCCCACAGCGATAAACTTTGCATCGATGACATCGGTCATGATGTCCGAGATGTGGTTTGATTGCAGGGAAAGTAACTTGGCGTGGATGCCCATCTTTTCAAAAGTCTCATGGATCGCTTCCGCCATCATCTGGGTGCTCTTCCACATCGTGTCGTAGATCACCAGGGCACGGTGCTTGTCTGAAACGTTGTACGCCCAGTCCTTGTATCCGGCCAGAATCGTGGGGATGTTCTCCTCGGTCCAGATCACGCCATGGCTGGGGCAGATCATTTTGATCGCCAGCGGTGCGGCTATATTCAGCACATTCTGCACCTGTTTGGAATAGGGCAGCACGATGTTCGCATAATATTTCTTGGCTTCTTCCATGACAATGCCGATGGGGAGTTCGCCGGCTAGGCGCTCGGAGGAAGCGATGTGTTGCCCAAAAGCATCATTGGAAAACAGGATTTGCTCTTCCGGGCAATATGTGACCTGGTTATCAGGCCAATGCACCATGGGCGTGGTAATGAAACTGAGGCTGCGTTTGCCGATGCTGATGCTGTCCCCGGTTTTGATCTCTTCAAAGTTCCAATCCTGTTTGTAGTGCAGTTTCAAGCCCTTGATGCCGTTGGAATTTGTGTAGATCTTCGCCTTGGGAATGACCTTCAGCAGCTTGGGCATGCCACCGGAATGATCCATTTCCACGTGGTTCTGGATCACTACATCAATCTTGGCGGGGTCGATCACGTCCTTGATGCGCGCTATCATTTCATCATAGAGATAGTGTTTTACGTTGTCGATCAAAGTGATCTTTTCGTCAATAATCAGATACGCGTTGTAGGTGGAGCCGCGTTGAGTGAGGTATCCGTGAAAATTTCGCAGATCCCAGTCAATTGCGCCAACCCAATAGATGCCTTCACGCAGTTTAACTGCTTTCATAATGTATCTCCTGTATCATGTAATAAATCGATATAATTTAGCGCAAGCACCCGTAGGTAATTCTGTCACGCTGCATAAGAACATTATAGTGTGTTCATGCGAAAATCAAAGCAAAATGTTAAATCCGGGCACCGGACTTGATCGTCTCTTCTGCCGGTTTCACGGATTCACAGACGATAGGGGGCTCAGAGTTGCCTGTATCTTGGGGGAGATGGCAAGATTGAACTTGACAGATTAGCATTGCCAAGCTGCATGGAAGCTCATCTTTGGAACACGCTTGAGGTTTTATGAAATCAATCCTGATCAAGCTGATACTCGCCCTAGTCTTGCTGATTTTGGGCGCGTGCAACGGCAAAACTAAACCCGAACCGGGTAGCTATGTAGTGCTATCACCGGAAGTGGCGGAGATCATCGCTGCTCTGGGCGCGGCAGACGAGATATCCGGGCTCACCCGGGAATGCACATACCCACCCCAGCTGCAAGAGAAAGTGATCGTGGGCGATTTTGGCGCGATCAACAAAGAAACAGTGTTGCGGCTGTCTCCCCAAATCGTCTTTACCAGTGCCCTGGAACAGGAAGCGATCACGCTGGACTTGCAGAAATTGGGCATCCGGGTACATAAATCGTATCCCAAAACAATGGCGGACATGCTGGATGAGATTATCACGATTGGCGAATTGATCGGCAGAAGCGCTGAGGCACGAGCACTGCGGGATTCACTGGAGCGGGAAATCGCGGCTATCAGCCAAGAAGCTGCCGGAAAAACCCGCCCCAAAGTGTATCTGGAAATATATCGGGATCCCCTGATGAGCGTTGCGGATAACTCCTTTGTGGGTGAACTCATCGAGCTTGCCGGAGGTGATAATGTGTTTGACCGCCTGGAGCGCGATTATGCCAGAGTAAAGGCAGAGCAGGTGGTGGAAGCAAATCCGGATATCATGATCTGCTATTCTCAGGATACCCTGCAAAATGTAATCTCCCGAAAAGGCTGGGGCAGGATTCCCGCCATCTCACAGCGAAGAATCTATTTTGAAGACGCGATCGATCCGGATCTCATCCAACGAGCGGGACCGCGCAGCATCAGCGGGATGCGCCTCCTGGCCAATATCTTCGAGCAATGGCGGCGGGAGACCGAGTGAAACGCTCTTTGTTCCTTGCCTTGATCGTTTTGGCCGGCTTCGGGTTGGGCATACTGTACCTTTGCTGGGATTCTCCGGGGGCATATATCATGTGGCATATCCGCCTGCCGCGCTTGCTGCTTACCGTGATTACCGGGATGAGTCTGGCGGCGATCGGATCGGTATATCAACTAATGCTGGGTAACCCCTTGGCAGAGCCCTATATCCTGGGCGTGTCTTCCGGATCAGCGTTTGGCAGCATCTTGTTTGCTTCCCTGGGCTTGATTCTGCTGATGCCTCTGGGTGGCTTCATCGGGGCAATCATCACCACCCTGCTGGTCTGGCAACTGGCGCAAAAAAGGGGTAGCTTCGATCCTCAGCGCTTGATCATTGCCGGGGTGATCGTGGGCATGTTCTTCTCTTCCGCCATATCCCTGATGATGTATCTGAACAGGCAGGATACGGTGTTAATCCTCAGTACTTTGATGGGCAATCTGGGGCGTATCTTCAGCTATGTGGAATACCGTGTATTCCTGAGCCTGGCGGGGCTGGTGCTGCTGCTTCTGCTCTGGATGTTTGGAAAGAGCCGGGCTCTGGATATATTGGGCAGCTCAGAACTCTATGCGGCAAGTGTGGGCATCGAAGTGCAGCGCCTGCGCAAACAGCTATTTTTTGTGAGTTCACTGATCGTGGGGATCGTGGTGTCCTATGCCGGGATCATCGGCTTCGTGGGGCTGATTACGCCTCACATCATGCGCCTGGTGGGCTTCAAAAATCAAAAACAGATCTTTCCTGCCAGTGCTCTGTTTGGTTGCTCATTTCTTTTGGCTGCGGATTTCCTGGCTAAGAACATCAGCGGTATTGAGTTGCCGGTCGGAGTGATAACCGCCGCAATCGGATGTCCGTTCTTCATCTATTTGCTGCTCAAGAAATAGATTTCAGGATTATCCTGAATCCGCCGCGAACAGCTCTGTAATTACGCTTTGAGCGCCGGCTTAGCTTATTCTTCCAGCATGATCCCGGCTACCAGTTTATCCCGGTTTGAACAAATGGAATCAAAAACAGGGGTAAAAAAACTATGCATTGCCTGATTCGAAACCACCGTTTACTTCTTTCAACAGAGTTAGATGCTATAGGTGGCTTGAACTCCAGTGCGTGATTTGGGCTAATCAACCTGAGACTCTTAAGATTCAGATCAAAGCTCGAGTGCTTTCTTCCGGACAGCTTGCCATAGACCTCCCGAAGAGTTCCCGAATGTGGCTCAGGAACTCTTCGGGAGGTCCATGGGTGGTTGTCAAGAGACCAGGAGTCAAAGAACTTCACGATAAGCGAGACTTGTCATTCTGATCCTGAGAGGGTCCAAAGCCAGAGAGCTTACCGGAGCGGGAGAAACGGAACTGAAGCTGGTAAGGGCGATCATGGTGGCGGAACTGAAGTGCGGTGAGTGATGAATAGGTAAGGGGAGAACCGCACATATCGACCAACAATCGCAGGGCAAAATACTTTCAGGGAGAAAGTAGTAGCCGGGAGATGTCCGGCACGAGGGTGGGATGATCGGGATTCTGTGCGTGTTATCTTCAGCATCAAGCTCAATCTGTGGTTATAATTCTTGGCAATAGCGGATTTATGCAAGTCCAAATCTACGCTTCGCGTGCTTTATGTGAATTTGCAACTAGCTTAATAAGAGACGGATACGGGTGTATCGCTAAATAAATCACGAAATAATGCTTGACAAGATATCGCTCTCAATTTATCGATACACACATATTGATTGAAACAAAATCTGAAAAATAAAAGGAGTTTACAATGTGGGAAAACCAGATTGACCTCAACGCCGTCTTCGAGCTGCGCACCAAGACAACCGACTATTTCGGACTGGGCGCAATTCACAAAATGAAAGACATTGCAACAAATCTTGCCGGCATGGGCATCAGCCGTGTGTTGATCATGACCGGAGGCTCTTCGTATCGTAAAAACGGGGCTTGGGATGTGGTGGAAGCAGCCCTCAGCACTGCCGGAATCCAGCATGTTCTCTATAATAAAGTAACGTCCAATCCTACTGATAGCCAAGTGGACGAAGCGGTTGCCATGGGTAAGCGTTTTGCCGCACAGGCTGTGATCGGTATCGGCGGCGGAAGTCCGATTGACGCTGCCAAGAGTGCTGCCATCCTGCTCAAGTATGACGGCAGAACAGCTCGTGAACTCTACGAATTCAAGTTCACTCCTGAGCTTGCACTGCCGATCATTGCGATCAATACCACACACGGAACCGGCACAGAAGTGAATCGCTTTGCCGTCGTCACCATCTCCGAACTTGATTATAAGCCCGCAATCGCCTACGATTGCATCTATCCTCTTTATGCTATTGACGATCCTGCCCTGATGTACGGCTTGCCTGAAAACCAGACCCGCTATGTATCTGTTGATGCGGTTAACCACGTAGTAGAAGCAGCCACAACGCTTGCCGCGAGTCCCTATGCTATTATGATGGGAAAAGAGACCATCCGGCTGGTTCACAAATACTTGCCGATAGCCTTGGAAAACCCGAAGGATCCGGCAGCACGCTACTTCCTGACCTATGCCTCCGCAATCGCCGGGATCTCTTTTGATAACGGGCTGTTGCACTTCACCCACGCTCTGGAGCATCCGTTGTCTGCCATCAAACCCGAACTGGCTCACGGACTGGGGCTTTCGATGCTGCTTCCGGCAGTGATCAAGGAGATCTATCCCGCCCGGGCACAGGTATTGGCAGATATCTTTGAACCGATCATCCCAGGCTTGAAAGGCGAAGCTTCTGAAGCAGATATGGTAGCGGCTGGTATCGAAAAATGGCTCTTCAGCATAGGAATCACCAGCAAACTAAGTGATGAAGGCTTTTGCGAAGCCGACATTGACAGATTGGTGGAACTAACTCAAGAAACTCCCTCGCTGGGATTGCTACTTAGCTTGGCTCCCGTAAAGGCCGATTTGGCAACGATTCGCCGCATCTTCACAAACAGCATGATTGCGATGTAAAAGTATTCCTTCAAATCAGACAATCTCCAAACCAGCCCGGATCCCCCTCCGGGCTTTTGCGTTTGCCGCTTGATTTTCAGGTGTTCCGGCTTATTATGTATCTATAAATAGAATCAAATGGAGTAATCAACTATGTCCGGAATAGTATTTTTCAAGAGCAAAGACCTGCGTATGATCAGAGATTTTTACCAGGATAAACTGGGCTTGAAGCTCTGGCTGGATCAGGGAAAGTGCATGATCTTTGAACACCGGGGGATGCTGATCGGTTTTTGCCAAAGCGAGGTAGCCGAAAGCCAGGGCACCATCACTTTTTTGTATGATTCCATAGCTCTGGTGGATGCCGCCTATCTTCGTTACCAGGATCTCGCCACATCGCCAGCCAAACTCAATCCCGCTTTCAATATTTATCACTTCTGGGCAGAAGACCCCGAAGGCAGGACATTGGAATTCCAGTACTTTCTGAAAGCAGGAGAGCAAAACCCTGGGCAAGACGTGATCGAGGTGCTGAACGAAGATCCTGCCAAGCCAAAATTGCTGCTTACCCGCTTACTGCCGGAAAAAGCTATGAACGAGTTGAAGGACTTCTTTGAAGTGCATGCCAATATCGCGCATCGAAACCTTTCCAAGACTGAGCTAATCGCACACATTGCGGACAAAGCTGCTCTGCTCTGCCTGCTGGGCGATGACATCGATGAAAGCCTGATGAATGCGGCAGCAAAGCTGAAAGTGATCTCGAACTATGCCGTGGGCTACAACAACATCGATCTTCAGGCAGCAAAAGCGCGTGGGATAGCGGTCTGCAACACCCCCGGAGTGCTTACCGAAAGCACCGCTGATCTGGCTTGGGCGCTGATAATGGCTACCGCGCGCCGCATCCCGGAAAGCGAGAGCTTCACCAGAGAAGGTAATTTTGTGGGCTGGGAACCACTACTGTTTTTGGGGCAGGATGTGCATCAGCGAACCCTGGGGATATTGGGAATGGGGCGCATCGGTCAGGCTGTGGCGCGCCGGGCACGAGGCTTTGATATGAAAGTAATCTATCACAGTCCCCACGATAAAGAACTGGATTTTGCAGCCGAAAGAGTGGATTTTGAGACATTGCTCCTGGAGTCGGACATCCTGAGTCTGCATCTGCCTCTAAAGCCCGAAACCAAACACTTGATCGGCGAAAAAGAACTGAAAACCATGAAACGCTCGGCTATCCTGATCAATACCGCCAGAGGCGCGATCGTGGATGAAAGAGTCTTGATCCGTGCTTTGCAAGAGGGCTGGATCTTTGCCGCCGGATTTGATGTCTATGAGCATGAACCGGAGATACCGCAAGCTTTGAAGGAATTGCCGAATGCCGTGCTTTTGCCCCACATCGGTTCTGCCAGTTTGGAAACGAGAGAGCAAATGGGCAGCCTGGCCGCTCGGAACGCCATCGCAATCGTGCAAGGCACAGAAGCTCCGGCAAGAGTAGTATAGATCATAACATAGGCACAATGCAAAGAAGCCCGGCGATAAACCGGGCTTTACTATGCTATAATGTTTTACAGATACTTATTGATCACGGTCTCGATCAAAGTCCGGATTTCGTTCATCCGCGCTTCCGTGGATGCTTCAAAGCGGGTGACCAGCACCGGGGTGGTATTCGAGGCACGAATCAGCCCCCAACCATCTTCAAAAGTGATGCGGGCGCCATCGATGTCATTCACATCGTAGCCCCCTTCTTTGAACTCGTTACAGACTTTGGCCACGACATCGAACTTCCGGCTGTCTTCACATTTGGTGTGCAGCTCCGGAGTGTTGAACATCTTGGGTTGATCCGCCAGGTACTGGCTAACCGGCATCGCGGTTTTAGCTACGATCTCCAGGAAGCGGCAGCTTACATAGATGGCGTCGTCAAAGCCCAGATAGCGATCTGCCAAAAAGACGTGTCCACTCATCTCACCAGCAAATTCCACACCGATCTCCTTCATGCGCATCTTGATGTTAGCATGACCGGTTTTATACATGATCGCTTTACCGCCGCGAGCCTTGATGTCATCATAGAGGTTTTTGGAGCACTTAACGTCCGCAATAATGGTCTGTCCCGGGTTGCTTGCCAGATAATCGCGCGCCAGGATGTTCAGGATCTGGTCGCCAAACAGCATCTTGCCTTTCTCGTCCACCACACCGATGCGATCCGCGTCGCCATCCAGCCCGATACCGAGCTCATATTCGGCTTCTATCACGGCTCGGGAGAGGTCCACCATGTTCTTTTCCACGGTGGGGTCCGGGTGATGATTCGGGAAGTCTCCATCCGGTTCGCAATACATTTCGATCACTTCGCAGCCTTTGCGGCGCAGGATTTCCGGTAAATAGGGTCCCCCCATGCCGTTGCCGCCATCCACGATCACCTTCACCGGGCGTTCAAAATTGATGTTCTGAGTGATGTATTGGATATAGTCTTCCACGATGCTTTTGTTTTTAATCAGCTTGCCTTCTCCGCTGCTGAATTTTTCGCTTTGGATCAGCCTGAGCAGATATTGCAGCTCTTCGGCAAACACGCTGCCCAAGCCCAGATTCAGCTTGCAGCCGTTGTATTGAGAGGGATTGTGGGATGCGGTAACCATGGCGCCGCCGTCCTGCTTGAGCCTCCATATGGCGTAATAGAGGATGGGGGTTGCCGCCATGCCGATATCGGTGACATCACAGCCGGTTTCCAGAGCTCCCTTGATAAAGGAATCCATGAAATCCCTCGTGCTGTGCCGGGCGTCTCCGCCGATCACGATGCTGTTCAGGCCTTTGCTTTTCAGCATCGTACCAAAGCCTTTGCCGATCAGATAGTAGCTTTCTTCGTTGAGCTGTTCGCCCACTATTCCACGCACATCATATTGTCTGAAGACTTCACTTTTAATCATAATAACCTCTTTTGTAGTTTATGGTTCCGGGATGTTCAGGATGCGCTTCAGGATTGGTAGCATTTCCCGAACAGCCAAGCCCCGGTGGGAAATGTGGTTTTTCTGGGAATCATCAAGTTCTGCGTAGGTCTGGTGCGTACCTTCCACTTCGAAAATACTGTCGTAACCAAAACCATTTTCCCCGCGCTCATATTCTGTGATTTGCCCTTTCACCACACCGGAAACCACGCTGATAAGTCCGTTGCGATCTGCCAGAGCAAGGGCTGTTTCGAACCTGGCAGAGCGATTCGCGATTCCTTCCATTTGCAGGAGGATCTTGCGCCGGTTGTCTTGATATGAACAGGCTTCTCCGGCCCAACGCGCTGAATACACTCCCGGTGCACCATCCAGTGCATCCACAAACATGCCGGTATCATCCGCCAGGCAGAGCATGCCGGTGTGCCCGGTGCCTTCAATGGCCTTTTTCATCGCGTTGCCGAATATTGTGTCCGCATCTTCAATGGTTTCCGGAAGATCAGGGAAATCCAACATACTGTGCAAAGTGATATTAAACGGCTTTAGAAGCTCTTTGAGCTCCTGCACTTTGTCCGGGTTTCGGGATGCTAAAAGTAAGGGGATATTCATCTATAGCTTTTTGAGCCAGCGTCTGATGCGATTCAGCAGGTTCTTATCCAGAAACCTTTCTGCTGAGGCAGTGATGCTCTGCATTTGGTGCAACACATCGCCTTCTCCGCTCCAGTTGTCCCGAATCACTTTTTCATCAACCTCGTTCAGAATGAGGTTCAAGCCCAGTACCACCAGCACCAGATCGTCCATGTAACCGATCACGGGGATAAAATCCGGAATGATATCCAGCGGCATAATCAGGTAAGCGATGATCCCGCTGACAAATAGCTTATGCTTGGTGGACACTCTTTTATCCACTGCCAAACGGCAGACCAGAATGAAGAAATCCGGCAACATGAAGAGGTATTCGCCCAGTTTCCCGCCCAGTTTCCCGGTTTTTTGCGTGGTCCAACCCTTGGCCTTTGAGCGCAGTTCTTCGTAAAACTTTAGCTTTACAGGATCTTCTTCGATGATCCTCTCATTGATGCTATCCTGCTCTTCCACAGGTATTTCGCGCGATTCAAATACTTCATCTTTCATGAGTACCTCCTCAGTGGACAAACTAATCAGTTCACAGGATGCGAGTCAAGGAAATTCTCTTGCTACAGGCCCGCCGCCACCCTTTCCCAAAAAAAGTGCCGGGGCAAATCTGGTGATTAACCCCGGCTGTATTGTCTGTTACTATTTTCTTATCTGATGGCTGCCATAGCTGCCGCGAGTCTGGCAATCGGTACGCGGTAGGGAGAGCAGCTGACGTAGTTCATGCCCACTCTGTGGCAGAATTCGACGCTACTGGGTTCGCCACCGTGCTCGCCGCAGATTCCGACCTTAAGTTTCGGATTTGTGCTGCGTCCGCGGGAAGTACCCATTTCCACCAGCTGACCTACGCCTTCTTGGTCCAAGACCTGGAAGGGATCCTGTTTCAGCAGGTTTTTCTGGATGTAAATCGGCAGGAATACTCCGGCGTCATCACGGCTGTAGCCAAAGGTCATCTGGGTGAGGTCATTGGTGCCAAAGCTGAAGAACTCGGCACTTTCGGCGATCTTATCCGCAGTGAGGGCGGCACGCGGAATCTCGATCATGGTGCCTACCAGATATTCCACTTTCATGCCGGTCTCCTGGAAGACTTTTTCGGCAGTGGTGCGGATGATCTCTTCCTGGAGCACAAATTCGGCCTTGGTTCCGATCAAGGGAACCATGATCTCGGGAAGCACCTTCACGCCTTTTTTGGAAACGTTGATGGCGGCTTCAATGATAGCTCTGGCTTGCATTTCAGTGATTTCAGGATAGGTGTTGCCCAAACGGCATCCGCGGTGACCCAGCATGGGATTGAATTCATGCAGAGAGTTTACCCGCTCTTTCACTTTGCTGAGTTCGATGCCCAGTTCTTTGGCAATCTCAGCCTGTTGAGCTTCCTCGTGAGGAACAAACTCGTGCAAGGGCGGATCCAAGAGACGTACCGTTACCGGGAAACCATCCATGGCGGTGAAGATCCCTTCAAAATCGCTGCGTTGCATGGGCAATAGTTTGTCCAAGCCCTTGCGACGGCCGGTTTCGTCGTCTGCCAGAATCATTTCGCGCATGGCTTTGATGCGGTCTCCTTCGAAGAACATATGTTCGGTGCGGCAGAGTCCGATACCTTCTGCGCCAAAACCGCGGGCAACGGTGGCATCTTTGGGAGTATCGGCGTTGGTGCGCACTTTCATCTTGGTATATTTATCAGCCAATTCCATGATCTTGGCAAAATCTCCGCTCATTTCGGGATCCTGGGTTTCCACTTTGCCTTCCAAAACCTGACCGGTAGAGCCATTAAGGGAAATCCAATCTCCCTCATTGAAAACTTTGCCATCCACGGTCATGGTCCGGGTTTTATAGTTTATCACCAGAGTACCGGCTCCGGATACGCAGCATTTGCCCATTCCGCGGGCTACCACTGCGGCGTGAGAAGTCATGCCGCCACGTGCGGTCAGGATACCCTTGGCCACGTTCATGCCGCGCAGATCTTCCGGAGAAGTCTCGATGCGGACCAAGATGACTTTTTCGCCTTTTTCAGCCCATGCTTCGGCGTCATCGGCAAAAAACACGATCTGCCCGGTAGCTGCTCCGGGAGAAGCCGGCAAGCCTTTCGCCAGAACCTTTGCGCGTTCCAGGCCGGCTTTGCTGAACACAGGGTGCAGCAGTTCATCCAGTTTTCCGGGTTCCATCCGCAACAGGGCGGTTTTCTCGTCGATCAGCCCTTCATGCAGCATATCTACTGCAATCTTGACCATGGCGAATCCGGTGCGCTTGCCATTACGGGTTTGCAGCATCCAGAGCTTGCCATCTTGAATGGTGAATTCCATATCCTGCATATCTTTGGCATGCAGTTCCAGCTTTTTTTGGATCTCGAAGAGTTCCTTATAAACCACGGGCATGGTTTCTTCCAGGGAAGGATACTTCTCAGCCCGTTCTGCTTCGGATACACCAGCCAGTTTTGCCCAACGCTGTGAGCCTTCCAGAGTGATTTCCTGAGGGGTACGAATGCCGGCAACGACGTCTTCGCCCTGGGCATTGATCAGGTATTCACCATTAAAGATGTTCTCTCCGCTTCCGGCATCACGGCTGAAGCAAACGCCGGTGGCGCTGGTTACGCCCATATTGCCAAACACCATTGCCTGCACGTTTACGGCAGTGCCCCATTCGTGAGGGATGTTGTTGAGCTGGCGGTAGTACATGGCACGATCGTTGTTCCAGCTGTTAAACACGGCAAAAACTGAGCCCCAGAGCTGTTCCCAGGGATCATTCGGGAAATCGTGTCCGGTATTATCTTTCACGGCTTTCTTGAAGAGAGCCACCAGTTGCTTGAGGTCTTCGGCACTGAGATCAAGATCGTCCTTGATGCCTTTCTCGTGTTTCATCTCGTGGATGATCACTTCAAAGGGATCTTCTTCTTCTTTGCTTTGGGGTTTCAGGCCCAGCACCACATCGCCATACATCTGCACAAAGCGGCGATAACTATCCCAGGCAAAACGTTCATTTCCGGTTTTCTTGATGATGCCTTGCACTGCATCGTCATTCATGCCCAGATTCAGGATGGTGTCCATCATGCCCGGCATGGAAGCTCTGGCACCGGAACGTACTGATACTAAAAGGGGGTTCTCATTAGAGCCAAATTGCATGCCCATGATATCTTCCAGATATTTCACGGCGGCTTGCACTTCGCTGGTGAGCAATTCACGGAGTTGATCTGCGCCTAAAGCGACATACTCCGTGCAGGCTTCTGTGGTTATCGTAAAACCAGGGGGTACGGGGACTCCGATCAGATTCATCTCGGCGAGGTTGGCACCTTTTCCGCCCAGCAGATTCTTCATATCGGCTTTCCCTTCGGCGTGTCCGTTACCAAAAAGGTAAACGCGTTTTGTTGCAGTCATTTATCCTCCATGAAAGCAGTTAGTTTTCGTTAGTCTTGAGTTTTTCCACTATCTCTGGCGGCGCTATTTTGTCAACAATTTTTGAGCTTTGCCCGACCCCCAACGGCTTTGAGCGCTGTTAGCGTAACTCACCCAAACTCTGTGATAATCTGCGTAGAAGACTCCGGATGCCGATTTCAATGACACAAGCTACCAATTGGATACGCGCATACAATGGCTATTGAGCCAAAAACCGCCTGGAACTGAAACTACCCCATTTGTTTTATGTGTTGTCTCAATAGTTCTCGTAGTAATAGTAGAAATCGTCTTCGTCCCAATCGCCGATGGTGTAATCCAAAATCAAGCTAACGCCTTCAGTGTGGGTCACATACAAAGCCTTGTAATCGGGGAAATACCAGATGTAGTCGTAGTCATAATCATCTTTCACCGAGCATCTTCCGTGCAGGGCGGTCAGCTTGGCGAGGATGGTCTCAGCCAATTCTGGTTTTGCGACAAGGTTATATACTGCTTTCCAAACCACGATGTGGGTCAAGGAAGGATCAAACTGAATCTCCAGCTTGGGGAGATTGCTGTCGCTTTGCCCCTCAAGTATATACTTGTTCTCAACATTCTCGATCTCGACAAAACCTTGGGCTTTGAGCTTGGCAATCATCTCAGCGGCAGAGCCGACATCACCAAATTCAATATCATACAGACTACGTTGTGCAAAGATGGCAGTTGACAGAAGCAACATGCCAAGAACAAACAATACTTTCTTCATTCTTAACCTCTTGTTGACAATGACCGCACTCATTTTATATGCTCAGAAAACTCAAAATACTATCTTCAGGGCAACAATGGCACGCCCAGTTCCATAAGGAAAGCATTGTGCTTTTCCTTGGCTTCCTGGATCGCTTTCTCTGCTTCAACTAACTCGGCATGAACTTCCATCAGGTCGATTTCCTGATCCTGTATAACGTTGCTCACATAGCGTGATATATTCAGATTAAAGTCGTTTTCTTCGATCTCTTGCATTGGCACACAGCGGGAATAACGCTCCTCTTCGTTGCGATACTGGTATGTGTCGATGATCTTCTTTATATGCTCAGGACTCAGTTTGTTCTGCCGTTTGTCCTTATCAAAATGATCGGCGGCATTGATAAACAGCACATCATCGAACTTCTTACACTTCTTCAACACAAGAATACACACAGGAATACCTGTAGAGTAGAACAGATTTGCTGGGAGGCCAATTATGGTGTCGATGTTTCCATCCCGTAGTAACTTCTCACGAATCGCTTTCTCTTTTCCTCCACGGAACAGCACGCCGTGAGGTAGGATGATCGCCATCACACCTTCCTCTTTGAGGTAGTGAAACCCATGCAGCAGAAAGGCAAAGTCGGCTGCGCTCTTCGGGGCCAAGCCATAGTTTTTGAATCGCATGTCTTCGCTCATGGCCTCGTTTGGAACCCAGCGGTAGCTAAAGGGAGGATTGGCGACTATCGCGTCGAAGTTTGGTTTCTTTGCAGGGTTTTGCTCGCGGAGCATATCCCAGTCGTTGGTCAATGTATCACCATGGTAAATCTCGAATTCAGTGTCCTTCACTCCGTGCAGCAGCATGTTCATCCGGCAAAGGTTATAGGTCGTGATGTTCTTTTCCTGGCCATATATCTTACCTACTCTTCCTCCCGCATTGACTACACGGTGACGAACGTTCAACAGCAACGAACCCGAGCCACAGGCAAAGTCCAGCACATTTTCAAGCTTCTTGCGGGAACCGGTCTCAGGAGCCTGGCCGTCGAGGGTGACGATGGCAGACAAGATACTACTGATGTGCTGGGGGGTATAGAACTCTCCGGCTTTCTTGCCAGACCCGGCGGCGAATTCGCCGATCAGGTATTCGTAGGCATCGCCCAGCATATCCGAATCGGTCGAGAACTTGGCTAGTCCTTCGGCGATCCTGGTGATAATCTGGCAGAGTCTTTTATTACGTTCCTGATAGGTCCTTCCCAGCTTCTCCGAACCGAGATTGATCTCAGAAAACAGTCCCAGGAAGGTGCTTTCGAACGAATCGTTCTCGATGTATTTGAACCCTTCCTGTAGTGTACTTAGCAGTTCACCTTTCTGAGCCTGCCCCATGTAGGCGATACTCGCCCAAAGATGCACTGGTTTGATCACATAGTGTGCCTTGCGCCGCATCTGTTTTTCAAAATCGACGATGTCACCGGGGTTCATGTCATACCATACCGATAGCGGGGTCCGGCCACTGTTACCCACCACTTTCGGATCGGGATAGTCCCGCCCCAGTTCCTTCTGCGCTGCCTTTTCGTAGTTATCAGAAAGATAGCGCAGGAATAGAAATGCGAGCATGTAATCACGGAAGTCATCAGCATTCATGGCCCCGCGTAATTGATTGGCAATGTCCCAGAGGATTTTGCCAAGTTGTCTTTGGTCGGTATCAGTCATGATTTATCCTTCGCTTTTACGGCATGTAATACTGGTAGCTCAAAAGCATGTTTATCTAAAAAATCATTCAGTATGCGACGAAAGAGTATTTTGTTGTCCTCCAGCATCTCGACTGGTTCATACAACGAGTACTTCCCATGGCTCAACAGGTTTAGTGCTCGCGAGTAAAGAGCTTCGTCTTCCAAACCAGAAAGACAGGTGCCAAAATCATCACGGCCAAAGAATACTGCTGTTTTTTCCATTATACTGCGTAGCACATTGAAATGATAGGTGTAGAGGTTACCCGTTTCTACAGCCCGATGAATCTCGCTAAGCATAGCGACATGATGAAAGAACGGTGTATGATGGGTTGCACGTAGTGTGTAGCTTTCTTTACGATCTGGTCGGTGAAGGAAATATTTCTTGTGTTTTTGAGACTTTAGTTCATTACAAACTACATTGAAAAACAGTGCGTGATGGGAAGAAATCACGAACTTAGCACGACTCTTGGCATCATACAGCATCTTAGCAAGATCATGCGCTACTGCTATCGCGTTGTTCTCGTCGAGTGAAGAAATTGGATCATCAATATAAATGTATTTCACCCAATTATATACAGCGATTTCCTCGTCCATAGCTATTTGGACTATCGCTAGAAAGAAACACCATATAAAGACATTCTCTTCACCCCGAGAGATCTTGATGTTGTCAATAAGGGTGTCTTGAACATTATCCCCTTTTCTAACAGAAACAATGCGTGAGAAGCTAACTGTCCAATCAACAGTGTCAATGCTAAAATCGAAATCGGAATATTGATTAAGCAGCAGGCGGATGCGGGTTTCCATCTCCAATTCATCGAGGCCCGCGAAGAATTTAGAACCGGTATTGATCTTCATATATCGCTTTGTATCGTTATTCAGATCGTTGTCCCATGTGAACAGGTCTTCGGTAAAGGCGTTAAAGTAGAGTGTGTCACGCATGTTTTCATCTTTTATGTCCTTACCACGGTTCTTGAATTCCATGGAAAGGCGCGTCTTGCCAACGCCATTGTAGGCAAAGATAAGCACAAAGTCCTGACCACCACTTTGAAAATCATCCCGCAACCGTGTTACTAATGTTCGCAGGGACTTATAAGAGTAAATCTTTTTAACTTTGTTCATATCTATACTTCTTTAACCGTAGGGAATAGCTGCTGCATAAGGCCTCGTTTGTGTTGCTCTAGAGAATCGATCTTCACCGATTGCGCTGTAATCTTGTTGTCGAGTGTAGTGAGACAGTCAGCGATTGATCTTTGTTCCTCTGTTCTTGGAAGCATGACGTTTAACTTCAAAAAAGCCTTCTTATCTAAGACACGATTTCTACCTGCTCCGCCGGGAGAAATGACTCCAAGTTTATATATGAATTGCTTATCAAAGATCAAATATCTAAAGAAGTCCGGGATTGCAGCTCCCATCTCAAAGGTGTAAGTTGGAAAGCGATGCGAAACTAGAGCTCCGTCATCAGCAGTGCCCGCTATAGCCACTGCTCCCTCCCATGCAAATGTTATATTTACAACCAAATCATTACATTTTACTTCAAAAAGATACTCCGCCGAGTTCTTGTCTGGATCAATCAATTTTTTCAAGAATGTGCCTTTGCCATGGCTTCTTAAACCGAGGCCGGTGTATGCCTCACTTGGTTTCTTCCGTTTGCGTACTATCGGGAAAATAACTTCATCCAGTCGCTTCTCTTCCCATCCCGGCGCCCCATTGAACTCCGGAAACCTCGAACGGGGTTGGGTTTGGCCTATTTTGGGGAAGATCTCCTGCATCAGACCTTGCTTGTAGGTCTTAAGTGCTTCTAGTTTACGATCCTCGGCCGTGATCAGGTCGTCCAGAGAACTCAGACAGTCTGCGATTTGTTGCTGCTCGTGTTTAGTCGGTGGAAGAGGGAGCTTTACTGACGAGATACGATTAGCAGATATGCCAAATACCTTGGTGCCTTGAGATTCCTTTTGAATACCTGCCCGAACCACATCGGACTGAAACAAGTGACCACCGAAGCCTAAAATCGGCTCACTTCCGCGCCTTGTTGCGAGAATTGTGTGTGTACCAGCTACAACTCTATGATTATCAAGTGAAACTAATTCAATCGCCTTCCCAACATCTGTTAGGTCTTCTGAGGCATCCGCTAAAACTATGTCACCTTCTGCGCAGTCATTCTCTACCTTAAACGCGTCGATCGATACATTCGGATTGATATACGGTACCTTCTCTCGATCAATACGGAATATTGGTTTGAATCTAGTGTGGATATCGCCATAGTGGATATTTCTTATAGTCCCGGTTTTGTAGTTTAATTTTTCACGGGAAAGCGTGTTAGTTTGCTTAAATCTGTATATATCTGACAGCTTTGGAGTTGACCAACCTTCACTATCTCTGAACTCAGGAAAACGCATTCTCGGGATCAATGTATGTTTGCTCTTTGTCATTTTACCTCAATGTTCATAAGCATTCAGTCCCGAGATAGTTCGTCCGGCAGCGCGTTTCTTCAGAAGAGGAACCAGGTCGTCCATGAGAGCTAGTTCCTTTTCACGGCGTTCACGCCAGCCAAGTTCCAAGGGTTCCAGTAGGTCAGTGAGTTGTTCCCCGTCAAATATCATGCGGTCGAGAATGGCATTAACAAAGCCTTGCAGAGCTTTTTTTTCCAGGCCATTACTGTCTGCGATTGCTGCAAGGTCGCCAGTGTAAAGATCGTCTTTGAAGCGTTCGTAACCTTCTCGAACCTCCGGCTCAGTGAGGGGTTTACCTAACTCCAAGGTCTTGACATAGGCGGTTATCTCATCGAGTTCATCCATAAATTTGGCATCAGAACTTATGAGCCGAATGAGTTGGTCGCGGCTCATTTCCTGTTTATCGGGAGCTTGTCCGCTGAAACGAGAAATGAGGTTCATAATGTAATCATAATCGATATCGGCTGAGGCAAAGAGGATAAACTCAAAATCGAGCTGGTCGATCTCATCTTGATGGGTGCTGCCCCCGGCAGTCTCTTCAGTAGCAGTGTTATTCTGCTTGGTTTTAAGACGCTTGGCGGTTTCGAGGTAAACCCCACGGAAGGCTCGAGCATCTTCTAGGGAGATAATCTGTCCGATTTCCTGGCTTTGTTCGCTGGTGAGGTCGGTATACTGGTCGAGTTGGGTAATCAAACGCTGAACCTCTTTAAACTGTTTTACAAAGGCGGTGCGAGCGTCGTTTCCCTTAAGATGGGGGACAGAATCGGGGCGTGGATCTAAGCCTTGTGAGATCAAGAAATCATCCAGCTCCTGCTTGGCTTCCTTAAGTTGCTCGATTACTTTGGGAGCCCTGTCGACAAGCCAGATTTCCTTTGCTTGTTCGGCTGTAACACCAGAGAACAATGAAACGGCATCATCTACTTCATTTTGTTGCCCACGGAAGTCCAGGATATGTCCGTAGGGCTTGCTGGCATTAAGGATGCGGTTGGTGCGGGAAAAAGCCTGGATAAGACCGTGATGCTTGAGGTTTTTATCTACATAGAGCGTGTTTAGGTATTTAGAGTCAAAGCCGGTGAGGAGCATATCCACCACGACTGTGATGTCAATCTTTTCCGCTCCTTTTTTTGGGAGGTCTCGGTTTGGGTATTGCTGATCCTTGATGCGTTTCTGGACATCCTGGTAATAGGCGTCGAATTCGCTGATAGAATGATTCGTGCTGTAGCGGTCATTGTAATCGGTAATGATGTCACTGAGCGCTTTCTTTTTCTTATCGGGTTCCTTCTGATTGTCTGCAAGCTCTTGAGGTAGGTCTTCCTGGAGTTGCTGGACGTCTTTATTGCCTTCAGCAGGCGGAGAAAAGACGGCGGCAACTTTTAAGGGAACAAAGTTGGGTTCAATGGATTGCTTCTCGGCCTGAGCCATTTTGAAGATATCGTAGTACTCGATTGCGTCATTGATGGAAGCCGTGGCGAACAGAGCGTTGAAACGGCGCTCTCCGGTAGCTTTGTTATGCTTTTCGAGGATGGCTTCCACGATGGCCCGCTTAGCAAGGGTTTCCCCCAGTCGGGGTGGGTTTTTCCCGTCGGGTTTGAAGTAATCCACGTGGAAACGCAGGACGTTTCCATCGTCTATGGCGTGGGTGATGGTGTAGGTGTGGAGTTCGCTTTGGAAAATATCCTTAGTAGTGCTAAGCGTCTGGATATCATTATCAATCTGCCTAACAGTAGCGTTTTCAGGAAAGATCGGTGTGCCAGTGAAGCCGAAGAGCTGGGCTTTGGGAAAGAATTTCTTGATTATTTTATGAGTTCGGCCGAACTGAGAACGGTGGCATTCATCGAAGATGATGGCCATGCGTTTGTCGCGGAGAGGTTCGAGGAGTTGTTTGAATGTACTCCTACCGTTTCTATTCTTGATTCGGTTGTACTTACTGCCTTCATCCAGAGCTAGTCCGAGCTTCTGGATAGTGGTCACGATAACCTTGTCGGCATAGTCTTCTGAGATCAGGCGACTGACAAGAGTGGCCGTATTGGTGTTTTCCTCTACACAGCCTTCCTGAAAGCGGTTGAACTCTTCTCGGGTCTGACGGTCGAGGTCTTTGCGGTCAACGACGAATAGGCATTTGTGGATATCAGGATTGAGTTTCAGGAGCGTGGATGCCTTGAAGGAGGTGAGGGTCTTACCTGAGCCAGTGGTGTGCCAGATATAGCCATTGCCACGGTTCTCGCGGATGCACAGGTCGATGGCTTTCACAGCGTAAATCTGATAAGGGCGCATCATAAGCATCTTCTGCTCGGAAGCAACCAGCACCATGTAGCGGCTAATCGTCGTGCCAAGGGTGCACTTGGGCAGGAAAGACTCTGCAAATGCGTCAATCTGAGTAATCTTTGAGTTATCTTCAGCAGCATGATGGTAGATGGGCAGGAAGTTTTCATTGGCGTCAAAGGCAAAATGGCGGTCATTGTTATTGGCGAAATAGCGGGTCTCGGTCTTGTTCGAAACTATGAAGAGTTGAATGAAGCAGAGCAGTGTCCTGGTATAGCCGTTGCCTGGGTCTTTTTTGTAATTGACGATCTGCTGCATAGCCCGACGCGGGCTGATGCCAAGTGTCTTTAGTTCGATTTGGACAGCAGGAACACCGTTGATTAATATTATCACATCATAGCGATGGCAGCTATTGTCGGTGTTGATGCGGAGTTGATTGACGACCTCGAAGGTATTTTTACACCAATCCTTGATGTTGACGAGGGTAAAATTGAGCGGGGTACCGTCGTCGCGTGTGAAGCTGTTGATCTCACGGAGCAGGTTCGAGGCAGCAAAGACATCGGGAGTAATGATCTCGTCGAGCAGGCGTTTGAACTCACCGTCGGTGAGGTGGACCCGGTTGAGATCCTGAAAGTGCTTGCGAAAGTTACTTTCGAGGGATTCGCGGTCACGGATGTCCGGGCGGTATGTGTATTTCAGCTCAGCCAACTTGTTGATTAATGCTTGTTCAAGTTCTCTTTCAGTCAATGATTCCTCTCTACTAAACTGGAGTCAATTCTCAGCTTCGGTTATCGTGAAACTACCCAGAATAATATTTCAGCTCCATTCACAGCGAGATTTGATAACTGTCAATCTCTTTTTTCTCATAATCATAGGAACCCTGCTAATCATTCTTAGGAGCGAAACAGAACTAGAAATCAGTCTAAGAAATATGAGTGCTTCTTTATTCTGACAAGAATGCGCCATATCTAAAAGATATCTATCGGCTGCAACGCCGCACTGCCGCACTGCCGGTTAAGCTGTCACAGAGTAGTTATTAAGCTGTAATCCTGCTGTGGGGATAGCTTGATTTCAGCTTGAAATCAGCTCAAGGACAATTGCATGACCAAAGCAAGAATGCCGTTGCTGATTGGATCTCGTTTGTCCCGAAACGTTTTTCTGTTAGATAGATCCCAGCTATGTATTGCCAATAAATCCCGTGGCCAAAGATATCCCCAGCTATGCATTGCCTGATTTCAAACCACCGGTTAAGTTCTTTCGAAAGAAATAGATACAAAAGGTGGCTTCAACTCCAATACATGATTTGGGTTGAATAGTGCGGCTAAAAGCCGCATCTACAATGACTCTTTGGACTAGCGAGTTCATGAGGGCGCTACAGAGAGCGCAAACCCGAACTGTGTTGAACAAGAAAATGGGGCGAATCGAAGTCCGCCCCAAGCTCGTAGGATCGGAAACCTACGCTACGTTGTATTTTCTGTAGGATCGGAAACCTACGCTACGGTAGTTTTCTGTAGGATCGGAATCCTACGCTACGTTATCTTTCTGTAGGATCGGAATCCTACGCTACTTTATTTCAACAACAGCATTTTCCCGCTTTGTTTGTGTGCCCCGTTCTGTAGGGTATAGTAATATACACCGCTGGAGACCAGCGCGGAATTGCTGTCCAAACCGTCCCAAGGGATGGTATAGAGGCCGGGCTCTTGCGCCCAGAGGCGGATAATTCTCACCAATTGGCCTTTGGCATTGAAGATCTTGAGAATGAAGAGCTCGCTGGTTTTCTGTTTCAGTTCAAAGCGGATATTGGTAGAAGGATTGAAGGGATTGGGATAGTTCCCGGAGAGCTGAAACACCAGAGTCGGGCTGGAGCTTTCCGGGATCGCATCGTCTTCACTCCCCGTCCCGGGATCGTCATTGGCGAAGCTGGTAAATTTGCAGAGCACGCCATAGGCAATGCTGAGATCAATAATCTCCTGTTTCAAAGCGATGGCTTGCGGTGAGTTTGGATCCAGCGTATTGTAAAATGCCATCAGGTGATCAATCTTCATCTTGGCCCAAATCTTCATCAGAAACACGTTTTGCGCCACGGGTTCGGGACTGAGATCGCTTTTGAAATGGTAGTTTTGCATGCTACCCAAAGCGTTCCCCTCGATTTCGAAGGTGATGCTGGTGGTACCTGCCGGGTATCTGCCACACAAGAGCATTTGAGTCCCCAAATAGAGATTGGGGATGCTCGCGGGATATACTTCGAGAACCAGGCCACCGGTTTGGTCTATCGTAAGGCTGGGATTCAGCAAGACGGGATTGCGGATTTTGTTATAGAAATCGATCAGGATACTACTTAGATCACTGATTCCCACCCACGTGGCTGTTCCTCCATGAGCTGCTGAGATCTGGGAGAGCAGGATGGCATTTACATCGGTCCCCACTCCAAAGCAAAAGATATTGAGCATTCTGCCTGTGGCATTTACCAGATTATCCACGTGCGCGATCAGGGCATTGGTATCCTGGATGCCCACATTTGCTACGCCTTTACTGAGGAAGACAATGATGTTGGCCACATTGGCGGGAGCACCGGCAAATTGGGGAATGGAAGTATCGAAGGCCCCGGAGATGTTACACATTCCCGAAGCTTCGAAATTGTCGATATAGCTAAGGGCAAGATCCCGGTTGGCAGTGTTGTAGGGCACATGATTCAGGGCAAAAGTATTTGCCACTGTGTTAAAATCCACAATGTTAAAATAGTCGCCCTGGTTCAGGTTGCTGATCATATAGCTGGCGGCAAGCTTGGCCTGAACCAAGGAAGCGCCATGCATCAGGGCAGAACGGTCCATCACAAAGGTGAAATATTTCTGAATCACATCCACGCTGGGTGCAGGCTCCACCACCGAAAGGAAGAAGCCATCGCCCAGTTCATCAGGCACGAACTCACTTTCCACGAAGGAACTGAAGGTAATGGCGCCCAAGTTTTCCATGGCCAGGCCATAGCTAAGATCAATGTTTTGGTTGGGGGCAAAGTTGCTCAAACTGAAATCCGCGCTTGCTTCACCATTCAGCAAGCTTACTTCTGCCATGGGGAAATTCGGCAGATTGAGACTGGTGACATTTCGGCCACCACCTACATGTATGCTTACTTGCAGGGTTTCCAGGCCAGGATTGCTCAGGTAACGGTAGTTCAGCGGAAAAGAGTAGTTTACCATCCCATCCTGATACTTCAGCAGCTCCACATAATGCACTTGAATTGCCAAAGTATCCAGTACGGAAAGCTGTTCCGTGATCCCAAAGACTAAGGGGCTTTTGCCCAGGTAGGAGTCTATGAGAGGGTGGATTACAGTGTCTGGAGGGTTCACCGGATCCTGGGCGCCGGGAGAGATGATCGCATCATGCCAGCTTCCGTTTATATACCAGGACAGGCCGGTGGAGCTTGCTTCTTCGTGCATGGGAAAAGCAAAAGTAGTGGCGGTGGCGCTGTTGCCGGTATTGATGAAGCTGGCGGTGAAGGTAGTGATGGCTACCTGATTCGTAATTTCGACATTCACAGCTAAATCATGAAGCCCAATAAATGATCCTTCCACGGCATTTTTAATCAAGATGCCTCCGGCAAAAAGCTGCAACGCGAAAAGTGTGATGATAAGCGAGAATAATATCTTTTTCATGGTCCCCTCCTATTTGCTGACCAGGATCTTTCCAGAGAGAGCCATGTCTTTACCGGATATCCGGTACAAATAGATACCGCTGCTCACTTTTTGGGTGCTGGAATCTGTGCAGTCCCAATAAACCTGTTGGGATCCCTTGGACATCTTCTTGTGCGCCAGAGTTTTGATCTTCTGGCCTTTGATGTTGAAGATCTCGATATTCACCAATTGCTCGTCCTTCAGTTCAAAGCCGATAATGGTATTGGCACTGCCGGAAGCAGCTACGGGATTGGGGAACACTTTGCCGGTGCTGATTGAGCCCGAGGGAGGAACATCCGGTTCATGCACCGTTGCCGGACCGACAAACTTGCCTTGGTCATAATCTCCGTAGTATGTGCAAAGCTGATTATTCTGGGTAGCCAGCAAGTAGTACTGCACGCCGAGTTCCCCCAGATCTTCGCTGATCGTGGCATGGTAAGCATTGCTGCCGCTTGGGGTCATCGCGATGTTGCGATAAACCAAGGAACCCATGGGGCGATAGAACAGTTTCAGGTTGCGGCTTTCAGGACTTGAGCAATTCAGGCTGATACTGAAGTTGCTGTGCGCAGTGTAAACAGCGGTTACACTGCTGAATTGGGCGTGGGCATTGGGGTTGATCGCAATGTAAAAGGGGCATAATTGCGGGGTTGAGCTGGGCAGGGTAGTAGTGCTTTGTCCATCTGAGGCCAGGAAGAAATATTCAATTCCCGTCCCAAACACTTCGGTGGACGGCAGGATGGCCTGATAGTGATCATCCTGAGTTTGTTGAAGAGTGATGGTTTGGAACTCACTTTGGCCGATTCTTCGCCAATTCAGCAATTTGCTTTGAATACCCGGGGCCAGCCTGTCCCGAAGGACCACATCAAAGGTGATGCTTGAGCTGGCGGCAACTGATGTCCCGTCCAAAAGCTCCAGTGTTTCGCTACGCCGGATTGTGGGGGAGATGCCGGGGATGTAAAAAGCATAGGCAATGGATTGCTCATTTGCCTCATTTACCTGCAAGGTGACCATGCGTGTAATGGGGTCCTCAAACGGCACTTGTGAAACGTAGTGCACGGTGTACAAAGACGAGATGAACGCACCAATTTGATTGATGATACTATTGAAATTATCGTAGATGTTAAAATAGCTGCCGTTGGGATTGGTCTGTTCGGCAATGGGCAGATACTGATCCATGGACGTAGGGTTACTTACGTCAAACACCGGGAATACGATGATGTTGTTTGGTAAAAGGCGTTCTGCCAGGAGATCACCGGCTGTCCATTGCGTTACCGAATCTGCTTGATGCGAAGGAGCATCAGTAAGCATTATCATCACTCGCGAAGCCCCCGGACGCCATTGAAACAGTGCTGCCTCAGCCATTGCACCAAACTGGTTTTCCGGAGCATCCCCTCCGTAACCAATACCATTTTCCCCCAAGGTGATATTGTTGATTATCCCCATGATCTGAGTGAAATTCGAGTAGAAATTGTATTGGTTGTACACATATACGATATCGCCAAATACTACAAAGCCGATCCGGTAATCGATGTTATCGGCTTGTAATTGATTCATGAAGTTCATCATATTTGAGCGTACAGCATTAATCTCTTCAGACATACTGCCGGTTACATCCAAAACAAACACGATATCGGTGGCAGAGCTTTGTTCCGTATCATCCGGGCTGACCACAGCGAAGAAGTTATTCTGCACAATGCTGTTTTCCTGCACGGTGAAATTGGCTGTGGTGAGATCGGTGATCATCCCTTGCGGGGAGTTTACCGTAGCCGTTAGATAGATGGAGGGATGATAGTTGTGGTTGATTCCCGAGATCTGCAGATCCAAAGGCAGCGGAGCTACAGTGGTGATACTGATATCATCAATATACCATCCCGCTCCGGGTACAGATTCATCAGATGTTAAGCGGAAAACCAACTGGATGCTGTGCTCCTGAAACTGGCTCAGGTTGAGGGAAGTGTTTCGGTATTGGCCACCGCTGGTGCCGGTTCTGGCATCCAGACGATAGCTGCTGCCGTAACTCAGCACTTCCACATAGGCGAAATCCCAATTGCTTTCCAGTTCGAAATACTCCTGAAAATTGAGTTCAATGTAACTGGCGGCGGGAAGCTGAATCATTGCACTTTTGGCGTGGATATTGGCGCTATTGTTGTAGAACCCATCCAGATTAGTAGCCAAACAGTGGTTGCCCTGAGGAACACAGTCGGGCCCCAACAGCGGAGCGCCCACCTCCCAGCCTGCTTCCAAAGCCCAGCCGGTATCGCTTTCACAATCGTTTGTCCAGACCGTATTGCGCTGTGCGGCAGATGACTTTTGCTCCAGTTTGGAGCGATGATGGCCAGGCTGAGTAAAAACTTCAAACTTACCCTTTGCAAAAACTTTCTCTTGCCCGGCATTTAGCAGGGAGCCGAGAGCCATAAACAATAGCGTGAGATACAGCAATCTTCTTTTCATGATAGCCTCCTTGGGACTTGCATGCTGTGGGAGCAATATTTGTTCCATTCTTCGGGCAAAATATAAGTTTTTCCGCAAGAGTGGCAAGATAAGGGCTGGCTCTCACGCTTTCCGCAGGCAGAAAGAGGCTAACCGAAGCCAAGGGCGGCGACCCGTCAATCATCCCCTCAGCGTGGCGTATATGGAAAGAAAAAAACTTCTTTACAGATTCGATGCGAATTTTAGAGTGTGCATTCGGAGTCAAATCCGGTTAGATTAGGAAAAAGTATGAAGAATTTTGAAACAGCATATAAGCATAAGGAAACGCGATGAAAAAGCTCTTTTTGATGTTCCTTGCCCTGATTTTTGCGGGGCTATTGGCCGCCAAGGTGGATCTGAACACTGCCAACTTGAGCGAACTAAAGCAGCTTCCAATCACGGAAGCGCAAGCGCGGGACATCTATGATTACAGGACCTTCGTGAAGATCTACGAAAGCATCTTTGATCTTCGTGATATTCCTTCCATAGATCAGCGCACAATGAACAAACTGAAACCACTGGTGGTGGTTTCACTATTCACGGAAACGGACGACGTTGCCCTGCGCCGCGAAGAAATCCGCTATCTGATTGAGAGATTGGATAGTAACGAAGGAGCTTCCGAAGGCATGGCAGACGTCTGGGAAGATTTCCTGATGACTCCTCAAAACGTTAACCGCATGCATTTTAATGACTTTGTGAGTCTGCCGAATGTTTCCGCGGTGGACGCGGCGGCGATCCTGAGAAGAGTGGCCAGAGGGGATACGATTGCGGATAACAGAGACCTCCGCAACACTCTTGGCTTGTCCTACTACGGCTACACAAATCTGCGCAACTATGTATATTACAGAGAACCCCCGGTGAAGAACAGACTGATGTTTGACGCCCAGATTCAATACTATACCCGCTATTATGAAGAAGGCCAATCCGACATGCTGCACGAGCCCTTCCTGCCAAGCGACTTTGGTAACGACTGGCTAACCATCCCGCAGGATAAACGCACAGCCTATTGGGGATATTTTGAGCTGGATCAAGTGCAACCAGACATCACAATGAAGCTGAGAATGCGCTATGGTAACAACTACAAGTTCGGGATCATGAACCACTCTCCCAAGGCTCATAGCGGTCTGCAATATACCAATACCGAAGAATTCATCAACGACAGTAAATACTATGCCGGATACGAAAACACCAAGTTGCCCGGCTTTGATAACACTTCCCTGAAGCTGTATCTTGGCCACTACCGAGCCACCTACGGTGAGGGTCTGGTGATGGAAAACACGGATTTCTACAGCGCTCGTAAGACCGGGTTCGGTTTTAGCAAACGCATTATGGGCATCACCCCGGATCTTTCCAAAACCCAACAGCACTCTCTGAAAGGTGCAGCGGTGGAACTCTCCAACCCCAAATTCGGAGCTGCTTTCTTTGTCTCTCAGGATGATAAAGACGGCATCGCCTATGTCACCGAAGATGGAAGCTACATCATGCGGGACGAGTATGGCAACGATGTCTTTACCGACGCCAGTGGCGATCAATACTTCATGGACGGCAATATTCCCCGCTATCAATATGACGACGGCAGCATTGTGCGGAGCAATAAAAAGAAGTTCTTATCCTTTGTGACTCCTACTCTGCCCTTTGACAACGATACCATGCTGGAAGCAGAAGCGCATATGAACGCTTCTCTGTACCCCGCATCCATCCCTTCCGGAACAAACTACGTACCATATCACATGCAATACATCAACCTTGCCCCGCGCCGGGATGCGATTCGCGAAAAGCTCTGGGGTACCCACCTGGAAGTAAGCCCCATTATCGGAACCAGACTGGGCTTTACCACATACACTGCCCTGTATGACGACGCGCATTTCGTGGTCCCCGGTTATCGTGACCTGCTACCGCTCTTGATCCGCGATTCCTACTATCACCCCAAGCTTCAAAAAACTCTGAATGCTGAAATATCAAACATGTATGCCACTCAAACCGATAGCTATAGCAGAGATTACCGCAGAGTGATCGGCTTTGACGGTGGGACCGTGATCGGCAACACCGCGATTCAGGGCGAATACGCGGAACTGAGTAAATACGGCGAAGATATCAAGCTTGGTGACGACCCCAAAGCATATCTGATCAGCTCTCACACTCAGTTCGAAAATCTGTATTTCCTCACCCTCATCCGCAATTACGATGTGGGATTCTACAATCCCTATAGCAATAGCTTCTCTGAACATGAGAGATTCGACGATACGATCCTGGAAAAGAATATCTACGCGCTGACCAACCCTCTGGTATCGGATATCTTCCAGAACAGCAACCAGTCACAACCGGAAAAGGGGATTTACTTCGAGACCCGCTATAAATTCAACAACTACTTTACAGTTGGCAGAAGCTACTTGGATCTCTGGGAACGCCTCACCGATGGCAGACGCAGTGCCAGATTCCAGAGTGAACTGGAGTTCCGTCCCTTGTATCAACTGGGGATGAGACTGCGTTACAAAAACCAGGTAAACCGTTACGACGATACCGCTGAACGTGGCGTCTCCAAGACCAATGAATATACCATGGCGATCCGCACCTTCCTTTCGAACCGCGATTTTCTGGAACTGGAATATCGCTACAACACGGTGCTGAGCCCGCCCTACACCTCGCTCACCAATACCGCAGAACCGGGGAATAACACCATGGCTGCCGCCCAAACCCTGATGACCGGGGATTACATTGGCGTGAACTACACCCACAACTTCACCCCCAGCGTGAAACTGCAGGGCTCCTTTGTATATTGGTACGGCCACGGCATCTCGCATTGGGATTGGGAAGACATGGAGATCGACTTCATGGGCGAACGTGGCGCTAAAGCCTGGATCGCCATCTCCAGCCGCATTTCAAACAATATGTATATGAATATCAAGTTCCGCAACAAAACCTATCAGGATAAGGAAGTCAGAATCCGCCAGTACAATGATCCCAATGATCCCGCACTGGATGGTCAGCTTACTTATGCCGAGAGAGTGGAACACAGTGAAAATACAATCCGCTTTTCCCTTGATTATCGCTTCTAACGTGGAGGAAACATGTTATCAAATAAATCTCTGATCGTTTTTGGCCTGCTGATGCTGGTCTCTGTGCTTAGCGCTTTTAGCGTGAGCGACAACTACTATGGACATCCGCCTTATGGACAGGCTTCTTTGGGTCAACGTTACGGTGCTTTGGATGCGCGCAGTTTTGCAATGGGTGGAGCCGGTGTGTTTGGGAACATGCGTCCCGGCGCTATTGCCTTCAATCCCGCCAATATCACTGTTCAGGATCACTTTGCCGGTTTGAGCTTCAACACAGTGATCAACCGCGCTGAAGACACCCGCATGCTGCCTCTGTACAATAGCTTTGACAGCTATATCGACGATAGCGTTTACGCTTCCAACATCAATGCTTTCACGGATTTTGCCGGTGCTGGTTTTGCCTCGGTGAAACTCAGTAAGATGCGGCTGGGCCTGGGCGCATACCACACTCCGGTGCTAAGCTTTGCCGGAAAGTATCGCGAAGAAATCCGCAACAACCGCAATACCGATAACGACGGTTATCCGGAAAAGATCGCCCAAAACGACATCGACAATGATGGCGCACTGATGAAAACCGCCATGGCGCTAAGTCTGGGCTATGACATCGATGAATTCTGGGGCATCAACCTTGGTTTTGATTATGGCTTGATGGCTGCCGATGTGAACCAGGAGACCACCATTAAATGGAGCGCATGGTCTGTGCAAACCCTCGGCGAAGGCGTTTTGCCGGAGTATACCAGATTGCGTGAATGGGAACTTGAAGGCGAGCAAATGAAGATTGGCGCTGCCCTCAGAATGGGTCCGCGCTGGGGCCTCGGCTTCACCCACAGCCCCAAAGCCACTCTGGATCTCGTCGGAACCGACTACACTCGCAGAGACGCATATCGGAATACCGCTCTGGATAGCACTCTGGTAGTGATGGATGGAGATTTTGAGCTTCCCGCGGAATTCAGAGCCGGCTTCAGCTATTTCCCCCGCAATATCTTGCGCACCGTGTTCAGCATGGACCTCGAGATGGTTCAATACAGTGACCTCAACGATATCTATGACGACGTCTTCAATATCTACGCCGGTGTGGAACACCATGTGGTGGAAAGAATGCCCTTGCGCATGGGATTTCAGGCCGTCAGCAGCTATTTCACGACCCGCGAAGAAGGCACTACTGCCGATGGTCAGCCCTTCACATACAGCTCTGCCAAGAAAGTTATCAGCCCGATGATCACCGCCGGATCTTCTGTTCAACTATACAAAAACGTGGTGCTGGACCTCGGCTTCGGCTATAGCTGGCGCGAATATCAGGCCCTGGACCTCTTTGGCGACAAATACTACGACGATACACTCTACACCGGAGCTGCGAATGAGCAACTTTGGCCTAATACATATATCGACCTTCGCAACCGTGGTTGGGAAAACCCCGACAAAGTAAAGGAAAACATTGTAAGCCTGAATGCCGGTGTTTCATTTAGCTGGTAACAAAACACCTTAATGAGGTAAATATGAAAAGATATATATTGCTCTTGGTGCTGATCATGGCACTGAGCGTGGCTGTAGCCGAAGATCTCAGGTTGGATGTCATTTGGTCAAACGACGTACATGGCGGTATCGACAGATCTCAGGCTACCTTCATGAATCCGGAGTTCCCGCCTCAGTTAGGGGGCGGGGCTGCAGCAGCTACCCTCATCAAACATATACGTAGCTGGCATAGCCCATCCCGGCAATCCTTGCTTGTGGATGCCGGAGATTTCTTCCAGGGCAGACCGGTTGGCACCGTTACCAATGGCGTCGCGGTCATAGAATTTATGAACATGATCGGTTATGATGCTTTGACCATCGGAAACCACGAGTTCGATATCCTTCAGGATGAATTGGTCGAGACCCTCGAGCTGGCAAACTTCCCGATCCTGACCTGTAATGTGATCGATACCAGAACCGGGCAAATCCCCTGGTATGCCTTCCCCTATACCATAGTTAACCGCATGGGGCTGCGCATTGGCATATTGGGCTTTACCACCACTGATACCGAAAAGATGAGCTTCCCGGAAAACGTTCGTAACATCCAGTTCCTGAACGAAAAGGAAAGCGTGACTAAGTATGTGAAGATTCTGCGGGAAGAGGAAAAAGTCGATCTGGTAATCGTTGTCGGCCATGCCGGACTGCCATACAATATCGAATCCACTTACCTGAGCCGCTATGATGCCCAGGGTAATCCCCGTCACGCCAAGCGCGTCGCAAACTGGGGCTATGATGCTCAGGAAATCGCGCGGGAAGTGGAAGGCATCGATCTGTTTATCGGTGGACACATGCATCGCGGTATTCCCAAACCCTGGATTGATCCGGTTACACACACCATGGTGATCCAAGGTTATGCCTACGGTTCAAACCTGGGAATGATCACTCTGACCATCGATCCGGAGTCCAAGACGGTTACCGGCTATGAACTCCCTGCCATCAGAGAAGGCGCTATGCTCACTCTGTTTGAGGATCAGTTCTTCCCGGATCCCGAAGCACGAGAGCTCATCGAAGCCTATGTGGAAGTTGCTGAAGAAGGCATGGATGAAGTGGTTGGCATTGCCAAAAACCATCTCTCCCGCACCAATGTCGATGCTCAATCTCCGATGGGAAACACGATCGTGGAAGCCATGAAATATGTGGTCGATGCGGATTTCTCGTTCCTGAATCTGGGCGGTGTCCGTGCCGAGATCAAGAGTGGCCCCGTAACCTATCGTGATATCTTCGATGTAATGCCCTTTGACAATATGGTTACCAGCTTCACCTGCGATGGCAGAACTCTACGCCGGATCATTGAAACCCGCGTGGAAGGAAGTCGTGCCGGATTGATCGTGGCAGGCGTGAAAGTGGTTTACTCCCGCAAGCGGCCAAACTTTGACCGGGTCACCACTCTGATGATCGGCGGCGAACCGTGGGATCCGGACAAGATCTACACCGTTGCCACCACAGACTTCCTGATGCAAGGCAATGCCGGGCTCACAATGCTGCTCAGCATTCCCCCGGAAAACATCATCAATCACAATATCAACCTGCGTGATGCCATCGTCCGCTATTTCCGGGATAAATCCCCGGTGGATACCAGGATCGACGATCGCTGGAAACGTGATGATGATGCCAAGCAAGCTCCCTGGATGATACGATGACCATTTGCGTCCTATACCATAGCGAAACCGGAATCACCAAGAGCTTTGCCGCTGCCATCCAAAAGCAGCTGGAGCAAAAGGGACACAAGGTGGTGAACCATCAGCTCAAAAGCCTTGCGCCTATCAAGCAGGCTTCGGTGCGTGATAAACAGGAGATTTCCTTTGAAGCGCTGCCGAACCCGGCTGAATTTGATGCCCTGCTCTTTGGCGGACCGGTCTGGGCTTTTGGCCCTTCCCCCGCGATCGTAGCGGCAATCAGGCAGATGGTGCTGAAAGGCAAGAACTGTGCCGGCTTTGCCACCATGGGCTTCCCGTTTGGCTGGATGGGCGGAAATGCTGCCCTCCGCTACATGGAGCGCGAGCTGAGAACCAAAGGCGCACAGATCATTCCCGGAGCTATTTGTACCAGGGCGACCAAAGATATTGCCACATTGATGCAGAAGCGAGCCACAGCGCTGGCAACCGCATTCTAAGGGCAACAACAATCTATCCCTAACCGGAATTTCCACTGCGAAGTTCCGGTTTTTTTGTGCAGAAGCGCCATCCCTGGCCTGCCTGTCCGTATCTCCCGGGAGACGCAGGCAAATCCCTGTTTTCACATCTGAGCTTGATGGACATCCAACCCTGAGCCAAGCTAAGCCCAAGAAAAAGCTTGACTCCCCGCTCCCTGCTGTTTCTCTTGAAAGAACACAATATTTGGTTCAAAAAGGAAAAGCTAATGGTAGGAATCGCATTGACATACACCACATTGGGCATAGATGCGCTGCAGGTATCGGTGGAGTGTGACCGGACCGGATCGATGCAATTTAATGTGAACATTGTGGGCATGCCCTCGAACTCCGTGAAGGAGAGCAAAGATCGCGTATTTGCTGCCTTGCGCAACAGCAGTATCCCTCACCAGACAAGCAGATACACCATCAATTTGGCACCCGCCGACATCAAAAAAGATTCTTCCGCTTTGGACCTCCCGATTGCGCTCTCTGTGATAATGAACAACGGGCAAATCCCGGAGCCTCAGTTGACCAAGATCGCCGTGGTGGGCGAGCTTTCCCTGGATGGCAATGTGCGGGCGGTGGACGGAGTTTTGCCGATTGCCATCGCCGCCAAGAGAGATGGAGTGGACATCCTGATTGTGCCTCAGGAAAACGCGGAAGAGGCAGCCATCATCGAAGGCATCACCGTAATCCCTGTTACCTCCCTCTCCGAGGCGATGCACTATCTGCGCGGAGAAGCCCCAATCCCTCCTGCCAAGGTGGATCGAGAGAAGATCTTTCAGGTGCTGAACGATTTCCCCCTGGATATGCACGACGTGAAAGGGCAATATCAGGTGAAACGCGCCTTGGAAGTATCTGCCGCCGGTGGCCACAACCTATTGATGATCGGTCCCCCCGGTAGTGGCAAAACCATGCTCGCCAGAAGAGTTCCGACCATCCTGCCCGAGCTCACTCTGGATGAAGCGCTGGAAGCCACCAAGATCCATTCCGTAGCTGGTTATTCCAAGGATTTCAAGAACGGAATCCTTACCACCAGAGCCTTTCGAGCTCCTCATCATACTATCAGCGATATCGCATTAATTGGCGGAGGAGCATATCCCAAGCCGGGCGAAGTAAGCCTCTCGCATCGCGGCGTGCTCTTTTTGGATGAACTTCCGGAGTTCAAGCGAGCTGTCCTGGAAGTTTTACGGCAGCCCTTGGAAGACGGGATCGTGACCATCTCCCGCGCCACCACCAGCCTCACTTTTCCCGCTGAATTTATGCTCATCGCTTCCATGAACCCCTGTCCTTGCGGCTATTTTGGCGCGAACATCCCTAACCATGAATGTACCTGCGAATACGCCTCAATCTCGCGCTATCGTAACCGTGTATCGGGACCGCTGCTGGACCGCATCGACATCCATGTGGAAGTGCCCACAGTGGCGTATAAAGATCTCAGTGCCCTGCCCTCCGGGGATACTTCTGCCACGATCCGCCAGCGAGTTAACCTAGCCAGAGAGGTTCAGCACAAACGCTTTGAAGGGCTGGGAATCTTCAATAACAGTCAGATGAACAGCAAGATGATGCGCAAGTTTTGCGCCCTGGATGATGCCAGTCACGCGCTTATGCAAAACGCGATCGACAAAATGGGTTATTCGGCACGAGTGTTTGACCGCATCCTGAAGGTCGCGCGCACCATCGCGGATCTGGAAGGGGTGGAAAACATCCATAGTGACCACATCTCTGAAGCCATCCAATACCGCACCCTGGACCGCAAATACTGGAGTTAGCAAAAATAAAAGAAGATAGATCAAAGATGAAATTTCAAGGAGAAACAATGTTCAGATACCTTATCATTTTGGCAGTAGCAGTGCTGCTGCTCAGTTCAATGGCATGCAGTAGAAACAAACAAGCCGCGCCGAAGCTCAGTGAACCGGCGCAAAACGAAGAAACCCATCTGACTCCGACATTTGAGGGCATTGCCTCTCAGAACAACGAATTTGCCTTCAGAATCTGGAATCAGGTGAACCGCAAAGGCGAAAACCTCTTTCTATCCCCATACAGCATCAACACCGCGATGGGCATGGCCTATTCCGGAGCCCGGGGCAACACCGCGGATGAAATCGCGAAGGCGATGGCATATCCCCTGGCATACGATCAAATGCACGAGGTGTTCCACGAATCCATGGAAATGCTGAACTCCATGCAAGCACGCAGGGAAGCGGAATTCAACATCGCAAACGCGCTGTTTAACGCCGATACAAACAAAGAAAGATTGGTGCCGGGCTATCAGGATATCCTGCAGAAGTCTTTTGGCAGCGAGCTCTACAGCCTGGATTTCGGTAAAGCCAAAGATACTGCCGATTTCATCAACACCTGGGTGGAAAAGCGTACCAACAGCCGCATCAAGGACATTGTGAGTGAAAAGCAGATCCAGGATAGCAGCGATGGCCTGGTTCTGGTAAATGCCATCTACTTCAAATCGAACTGGAATAGCCAGTTTGCGGAAGAAAACACCATCATGGACAGGTTTTATACCACCTCCGCGCGGGAAGCGAATCAGCAAAAGGCGATGCCGCTGATGAAACAAACCGGAAGCTTCGTTTATGCCGAGTTGCCCGGTTATCAATTGCTGGAAATGCCCTACACCGAGCGTGAAATCGTGATGCTGTTCGTGATCCCCAAAGATATCGAAGCTGCTGCCCAGGAATTGACTGCCGAGACCTGGCAGCTCTGGATGGAAAGCTTGGCCAGACCCCGCAAAGTGGAAGTTATCCTCCCCAAATTCCGTCTGGAAACCACCTTGGATAAACTGGTAGAAAACTTCCGCGAGCTGGGCATGAAAGACGCCTTTGAACCTGGTAGCGCGGATTTCTCCGGTATCCTGAAGATGGATGGCGGAAGGGATCTATATATCTCGAACATCGTGCACAAAGCCTTCCTGGAAGTGCTGGAAAAAGGAACTGAAGCCGCGGCTGCCACCCAAATCGGCTTTGCCAAGACCTCGATCGGACAGCCTGAAAGCGAAGTACCGGTGTTCCGTGCCGATCAACCCTTCTTCTGCGCGATCGTCCACAAGCCCACAAACGAGATTCTCTTCATCGGCAAGGTGGTGAATCCGGAAATCCCGGAATAACCAAAGCAATTCATGATTATCTCCCGGGGGTGAGAACTCCCGGGTTTTAGGTTTGCCCAGAATGCTTTCTGCGCCGATGGACTGAAAGAAGTCCTGACGCCTCACCAGCGGGAAGTCAACATGAGATCAAGGGCGCTGCTGGCAACGGCAGGGTCTGAAGTAAGAAGCAGTGAGAATATGGAACATAGCGCAAGCGAACTGATGTTGGTCGGTAGAGTGGGTAACCTTGCCGAAAGTGGGAAAGCCCTAAAGCTGGATAACTCTACAGATTATGACAGATGGCTTCATATTCAGGCAGGAAAGCTTAACTGGGGAAGCCTGTTGT
>DHVK01000007.1:9309-27374 GCA_002412625.1 Cloacimonetes bacterium UBA5210 | reverse complement strand
GGTGTAAAAAATGGGACAGGGTCAGTGCAATAAATAGATTCAAATGGCGTGGTTACAATATAAACAGTGTGTTTGTGGAAATGGATTGGCTGATTGAAAACCATGGTGTTGAAGGCTGGTTGTTTTATGATGATAACATGTTTGTAGATAAAGATAGAGCATGGAAAATAATCGATAGGTACAAAATGCCCAGCTTTGTAGAAGTTGACTTGAACAATATTGATGTTGAGTTTCTCAATAAAGCGGATCGACTGAATGTAAATCGGATTTATATTGGTATAGAGTCAGGTTCAGATATCGTGCTGCGAAAGATTAACAAAGGGATAAACAGAAAAAGTATCATGGAGAAAATGCGTTTGTTGGGGCATTATAGTATAAATGTAGAGCTTTCCTTCATGATTCTCTTTCCTGGAGAGACGCCGGATGAACTAAGCCAAACACTTGATTTAATTGAAGAGCTATCTATGCTTGATAACATCAGTATCAACGGGCCTAAGATATATAATCCCTATCCTGGAACAGAATTGTACAATGAACTTGTTGCATCAGGCTGGATACCACCTGCCTCGAATGAAGAATGGTCAAAACTAGATCGAAAGATTTCTCCTTTTGATACCGGATATAATCTATCAGACAAGCACATTAAGATACTTAATTCAAAGGGGTTACTATAGATATGATTAGTGATTTATCTATAGAAGCACAGTGCAATGAAATAGAGTGCATTCTCAATTCTTGCATGTGCCAATTGGAAAGAAGAATAGATTGCGATACGAGATTTACTTTGTATTTGAGGATATTGAATTGTGTTAACTAATGAACAATTAAGTGCATTTGCCCTTGAGATTGCTACGTTCGGTAACATCCCAATTAGTTCAAGGGATTGTGGTATTGGATGCATCTATTGTAAGGTCAATGAAGATCCGGTGTTATGCCGCTACCCAAAAATCCCTGATATCAGTTTAGAAGATTTGTACTTGGGATTTTCGTTCGTAAATCCTTCAGTGAATTACGTTAGACTTGGCGCTGGCGTACTTGTTGCCCCTCATAGTGATCCATATCTACATCCTCTTATTTATGATTTCATAAAGCATACATCCGACTATTTTAAAACAAAGAAAGTAACCACTGTAACAACTGGAAGCTACATTGAAGAGGACAAGCTTGATTATTTAAATGGGATATCGAATTTCGCAGTAGACTTGTCATTGGTGACTATGCAATCTGAACGGGAGTATATTATACCTCGCTCGACAAGGGAGAGAATTTATCATCTTCTTAAATACGCACCTTTGAATAAGGTTACGCTGATGTTCACTGGCGATATAGATACCTTAAGAGAAGATTTGGACCTCTTGCGAAATCTGGGTGTTGATCAAAGAGCAAATGAAATCCTAGTACGACGGATTGAGCATACAAAATACTCACATTTGGGTTTAAATTCAATATCTGATAAAAGCATAAATGGGTACGAGGAATGCGTAGGGTACTTGCGAGTGTTACATCCTGAGGTTGTGTATACAGTTCCATATCTAACTGACGCATTCAGAGGGGGTAGCAATGAGTACTTTATTGAGGCTGATCAAAGGATAAAGATGCTAACAGCGAGAATGAAGTTGGAAGCTAATGAATCCTATGATCTCATCTGCTCTGAATCGAGTTATCAATACTTCTCAGCAGTTTTTCAAGGGAATACTAGCGTAAACATCCATTTGGTAAGAAATGAACTGTATGGTGGATCAACAACGGTTGCAGGCTTACTGAATTTGCCGGATATTTGTTCTCAAGTACATCCAGGCGATGTTAAAGGGACTTTGGTGTTACCCTTTGAGATGTATAACTGCAAACAATGCGATATTCTTGGCAATCACATTTCGGCAATCCAAAATCATTACAAACAAAAAGTGTGGATGTCATGACTTTCTGGAAGAGATTACGAGTATTGGTAACTAACCAGTGTAACTACCAATGCTCATTTTGTCACAATGAGGGTCAGGGAAAAGGCATAGATACAAAACCCATTTACATGAAATACAATGAGTTGAAGGCAGTTATCGATTCCTTGAGAGACACAGAGTTAAAGGAGGTTCAATTCAGCGGAGGAGAGCCCTTTTTAAACCCTGCAATGATTGATATGATAACTTATGTTGATAGAACTACAAATTTTGAGATTGGATGTGCTACAAATGCATCCCTACTGACTCAGGATTTGATTAGATCTTTATCAAAAACAAAAGTGAAGTTAAACGTCCAATTCCCATCGACTGATACAGTTGAGTATAGAATAATTACTGCAACCGGGAACATGACAAAATTAATAGCTACACTTGATTTATGTAAAGAATATGGAGTCCCGATAGGTTTAAACCATGTTGTATCGGGAAATAATCATCATGATATTCTTAAAGTAATCAATTGGGCTCGGCAACATAGTACCCCTATTAAAATTCTGCCAGATATTAATGAGACAGCTAATCAGTCGATCAAGGAATATGTGATTCGTATCTTGAGATCGATTCTTTTCGAAGAGAAAAACCTCATGAACGGATCTATTAAATGGAAACTACCAACTTCGGGGTCTAACTTTGTTACTGTTACCTACGTTGATTCTCCCTGTTTTTCCCAAGATAAGCCTACCTGTATTAACTATGCAGAAATAAGATTACACCCAGATCTACATCTTCAATCATGTATAAAGGATTTCAATTTTCAAGAGTTTGGGTTTTCTCTTTCCAGTGATAATTCAACCAGAATAAAGACAAGGTTTCAGGAATTGTGGAACAATTTTTCCGGCAATTGAGCCAATTCAATGCAGCACTTTTAACCCGACAACACCATTTTCCCGTGTGGTTTCATAATTACACAGGTATCAAACCACCGGAGTATTGGCACATTCTTTATGATCTGTTACTCAGAGAAGATAGGGATCAGTTAATTGTTGAGATTGGTGCAGGATATGGCGATGTATCAGCGTTGCTACGTTGGATGGAGTTTCGGCATCTAACATGCGTCGAACGTGATAATTCCCTCGTTTCATATATTGAGGACAAAATATCACAAGTATGTCATACCAAAGTGGACGTAATCAACGCATCATATCCCACTAAACTTGATTTTACTCCTGATATCTTGATCCAGGTTAACTGTGTATATGCAGAAGAAATTTATAACAAAGACGAATACCTCGATTCTATTAAAGAGACTTACCATTATAACGGTGTTCCAAAGGTTTTCCTGTTTGAAGCCATAGATGCCAGTTATCGTGAGCCAAACTCAGAGTTTCCTACATTTGTTCGGCTTGGATTCGATGACATTAGTTCATTGTTCCCTCTATGCTCAATCACTTCACACATCACATATCAATATCCAAAGAATAAAATAACAAAGGTGTTGTATAAGATATGCGCGTCTTGATCGTTACAGCAGAATACGGAACAGAGTCAGGTGGCTTATCTATTGGGTGTTACAAGTTTGCATCTATGCTTAGAGATATTGGACACACAGTCGAGATAACATTATCGGTTTCTAATCATAATGAAACTAAGCCATCTGAAGATAATAGAGAGGATTCACATATCCTTTCTCGGGTGACGTATGTCAGCTCCGGAGGATACAATCCAATACTCAAACAACATCTCAGCTCCAGGGCTCATATAAAAAACTGCATCATGATGCTGCAAAATGACAAGCCTGTGTATGTCATTGCATTCGGCGCAGGATTCAATGGAGTGTTTTCCGCTGAAATAGCAAAAGGGCTTCAGGTGCCTTTAATTATACTACTACGGGGTAGTGAAATAAACCTTTCAATGACAGACATGCAGCTTAGGATGGCCAACTTTTCTTGCCTTCAATATGCATCTAAGGTGATATCCTTATCAGAAGAGATGTTGGAAAGAGCAAAAGAAATCTGTCCAAATCATCATACACACTATGAAGTAATACCTAATCCTATTGCAATGGCCAACCACCTCAGTCTCTGGGAAAATACAGGTAGTACAGTTGTATTGGGATGTGGCGCTCGGCACTTAAATGAAAAAAAGGGCGTTGCAAATCTCATAGCAATGATGAGTTATTTGCGATCCTGTAAAGATCATAATTTCCTTCTCGAGTTATGTGGTGCTGTAGACGAAGATCTAATGAGTGAATATTCTACTTTGTGCTCTGAACTGGAGGTAGCAGATAGAGTTAGTTTCTTTGGTGATTTATCTCGAGACGATTTTACCAAAAGAATGAACACCTGGGACTTTTATGTACAGGCATCCTTCAGTGAAGGATTCTCAAATTCAGTGGGCGAATACTTGTCATTGGGTAAGTCATTTTTCCTAAGTGACTCTGGTTTTCTGGCAGAAATATTAAAAACGCCATTCCCCATGGTTGTTTTACTTGATCATGATCCTAAAAACATGGCTAAACATGTAGAAAGCTCTTTAGTAAGAAAAGATCTGCAAACCGTTTATAAAGACGCTTACGGAGTAATTTACAAAAGCACTGAGTATACTAGTATTCTAAACAAATGGAGATCTGTGCTATATCCGGATAAAGGCTCTGAGGGGGATGTATCCAAGCATCTCGATAACATTCTGTGTGTGGTATCTCATGATATTGGTGGTTCTGAATTCACTGGAATAGACACTCCAACTACCTCTTTTCGGAATTTTGTAGAGCTTGTTACGGAGTTTGGATACCAATTATGTTCTGCAGAGAAGTATTTTCAAAGTCACGATAGGAAATCCTTAATCATCTGTACTTTCGATGATGCCTACAGTGGTGTATGGGAAAACGCGTTTCCAGTCCTCAAGGAGTATCATTATTCAGCCACAATATTCGTATGTTATGAACATATAGGGAAGAACAATTCTTGGAACCCAAGAGATAATAAGCACCGCAGACATATGACTGAAGAGGAGTTGATATTGCTGAAAGAAGAAGGTTGGGAAATAGGATCCCATGGCATGACTCATAATTCACTGCTAAAGCTCTCTTCAGGGGAACTGGGATATGAGTTATCCATGTCAAGGGAGAAGCTAGAAGCCATCTTCAATAGTATTAAGACATATGCTTACCCATATGGTTATTACAATGATTACTGCAAGATATGTGTTTCAAATCACTATCAGCATGCTTTTGCGCTTGGTACTGGTGGATCTCTGGAAGGTATTGATGATTTCCAGATTAGAAGATATAGCATCTCCGAAATCACTAAGGTCTTGCAGGTATGAGAATTGCCGGTATTTTCCGAGGGTTCCCTGGATTGGGGAGAGTAGTATCAGGCACTGAGATTTTATCTAGTTTAAAGCACCAAGGTGCAGAAGTCAAACTCTTTACATATATGCAAGGTTCTGAGTATGTAGAAAGTTTAGGATATTCCACAAGTTATGATGTACGTAATACAGATATTTCCAGCATTGGAATCATCCCTGTCAGCAATTATGGTGAAATTATACTTAATCAGTTACGTGATTTTAATCCAGAGTTTGTTCTCATTGATGGTGAACCTTTGATGTTAACCAGTCTAAAAATATCACTACCAAATATCAAGATAGTTGCACTTCTCAATCCCTATGATGTTGTGAATCCACATAATCAGTGGAGTTCCAATTTATTTTTCCAGCATGCCTATTCTATGTCGGATCTGGCAATTGTGCATGGACTTTACAGAATAGAAAAGCCAAAGAGTTACAATACATTCATCTCTACAAATACAATTATTCGCCAGCAAGTATTGCAAATTAAAGATAGATCACCCGTTGATAAAGTGTCATGCATATTGGGTGGAGGATCAGTGAATGTAACTCCTGATTTTCAAGACGCAACTGTCAGGATTGCAGATATGTGTATAAACTTGGCTCATAGTCTTAGAAGTTTTGAGCACCACATATACTGTGGAGACAGAGCAACTTATGAGAAAGTCTCAATCCTGAATTGGCCTAACAATATGATACTGCATGATAGTATTGCTAATTGTGAAACATATTTCCTAGATTCAAAGCTCATTATTGCCAGAGCTGGCAGGAATGTAGCCAGCGAGCTTTTATACTTAGGCATACCAGCTATTTTGGTACCTACAAATGCATCTCATAGGTCTGATGAGCAGAGATCGAACACAGCTATATTACAAAGACTCTCCGAAGATAGAATTAGCAGTCTCGAGATAGGGTCTTCCGAACACTATTTCGCGGAAATGGCTAATAGGCTTGTTTCACTGAGTGATGTGGAGAGGATCAGTTGGTGTCCTGGTAATGATGAAGCAATCTCATCTATTTTGGCTTTGCTTGATAGGAAATAGTGCTTAATCAAACGTGATGCTAATCCTCTTTCTTTCAGTGTAATCTCATTTGAGAGCAATTTACATAACGAATTGATTCAGATTTTACGATTCAAATCAATAATTGTATAATGCTTCCTTGGGTCATATGCAGAAACGCTGTCATAATTTGCAATTTTCGGTGATCTAAATTGCAGATTTCCTGTCACAAACCCATCAAAGGGGTCTTGTTAAGGATGTCCTACGATGCATAAGGATGCGACAGTTTGCAGATTTCGCTGCACAATTTGCAGTTTTCGTTGTCACGTTGCATCTTTCCTGATTTTGGTTGACAGCTAATTGAGGATAAATATTGAAACGCAAAGTAAAGAAAGCATTTAGCTATAGTAAGAGCTCCAGATCATTAGTAGTTAATGATGTACTTACTAACGGTATGTTTCAACCGGATATTGGTGAGTTTCGGGATTGGTGAGCGAGGCCTGGAAAATAGTTGAGATTGTTTAGGGGTTGAGAAGTTTAGGGGTGGATACTTGAAAGGGTTACTTTATAAGCTGATTGGGTATATGCAAACACACTGTCCGCATGCTTTAGCGGGTACTAACCGACAGAAAAACGCCCCAGGAGCGGCGTGTTCCAAACTAAGAACTAAGAACTAAGAACTAAGAACTAAGAACTAAGAACTAAGAACTACCCCCCACGCGCGAGGATGGACGGGGCTATACCTAACCCTCGATAATTGGCAGAAAAACGCCCCGGGAGCGGCGAGTTCCAGCTACTTCAGCATAATGAATTTCTTGGTATCCAGGGTCTTATCTGCATCCTTCATGCGCAGGAAATACATGCCGCTGCCCAGGCTTGGCGGATTCCAGGTTTGCGCACCGATATACTGATAGCTGTGCAGAAGTCTGCCCTTGATGTCGTATAGCTCCATGGTCAGCGGGCGGGGCAGATCTTTGCCATATTCCACCACCATGCTCTCTGACGGGCGCAGAACGCTGGGTTTCAGGAGCAATTGTGCTGCCGGAACCGCAAGCGCCGGGTCGTCCACGGAAGAGTAATCCAGAACTACGGTGTGGCTATTCATCTGATAAGGCTCTGCCACAAAGCTGAGATCAAAGGCGGGATTGCCGGGATTGTTCGGATGATAGACCCGGATTCTGGTGTTTCGCGCCGGAAGTTCCGCGTAAAAACTGCCAAAAGCATCCGTGTGACCAATGGGATAGTCGTAATTCTGGTAGTAAACCGGAATGTTTGCCAATGGTTCATACTGCAGATTGCGAACCCCCAGAGTGAGATCGCAACCCACTGAGCAGTGGTAGTCCTGCACCATATCCGGGTTGGGGCTTTTCGCCCAAGTATTGTAAGAGAATGGTTCCCATTCATCGGGGATTAGCTGAGCAAACTGATAGATGGACTGGTTACCCACGGGTGAACTTACATCGCAGTCGCTGCTTGTGCCCCAGCTAACCTGCTCATCCGGTAGCCCGGTCATAAAATCGATGCTGAGCTGACCGGCTTCCCGGCTGACTATCATCTCCGGCATCAAATCACTAAGGTTGAAATCCATGGGGTAATCCCCTTCCGGAATCGTGAGGATGGTGCTGTAATCTCCGCATTGGATGTTGGCTTCGATTCCCTCTAACCAAGACGCGCCACGACCGAGTTGCAGGATCAAATCCCCCGCGTCATCAAACCAGATTTGCTGAATCACCGCCGGTTGGACAGGGTTTGCCCAAAGTCCGACGACCATCAGTAATCCAAAGAAAACTAATATCTTACGCATTTTTTCTCCTTCGATCGCCAAATATGGTAATCTGGCTATACATGAAGCAATATTTGTTCCATGTTTAGAGTTTACATGAAAGCTCATAGGATTCGACACGTCCTCGTGTCGATCGAGGCCGCAGGTCGCTTCCAAGGTAGAAGCGGCTTGTAGCCGCTTTTTTTTAAGCGTCGGGACGACGCTTCCACTCTTCTGTACAGACGGAGACGTCTGCAATCCTATCCCCTCGGCTTTCATCCTCGGTGGCGAAAGCTGGCTTTCTGTTAAGTTTATTGCGCTTGCCGGAAAGATTCAAGGGTTTGCCAGCAGCTCTTGTCTTGCAAGGATGTGAATAGCCTTATAACGGATTGATCTTCAGCGAGATATGAATCGTGGTTCCGTTCTCCGGGCTGCTTTCCACCCGGATGCTGCCCTGGTGGGCACTGATGATTCCGTGCACTACCGGAAGTCCGAGGCCGGTACCTTGCTCGACATCCTTGGTGGTAAAAAACGGGACAAAAACCTTCTTTAGCAGTTCTTCATCCATTCCGATGCCGGTGTCGGAAATCTGCAATTCCACCGTTTCCGGCGCAGCCGATGTGCGAATAGTGAGAATGCCTCCATCTGGCATGGCCTGGATAGCGTTGATGGATAGATTCACCAGCACTTGTTGCATCAGCGAGGAATCTGCCACAATGTCCGGAAGATTATCTTGCAACTCGCGAACCAAGTTTATGCCCTGTTTCACGCAGCTGTTTTCCAAGAAGTACAAGCCCTCTTCGATCAGTTTATTGAGGTTGATCTTGCGCATTTTGGGCGGCACTTGCCGGGCAAAGAGCATTAGTTTGCGCACTACTTCACGGGCATGCAGCGCGGAGGCGACAATGCTTTGCAATTCCGCTTCCGCTTCCGGTGGTATCTGGTAAAGGGTTTTGGCGCGCTTGCCAAATTCCAGAATGCCGGATAGCGGCTCACTGATTTCATGCGCGATCCCTGCGGAAAGCTGTCCGATGGTGGCCAGACGATCCGCAAAGCGCAGTTGTTCCTGCAGCTTAATGCCGTCTTCCTCCACTTTTTTGCGTTCCAACACAAGCGCCAATTGCACAGCCACACCTTTCAGCAATTGTTCTTCTTCCGGGATGAACTTCACGTTCGCACTATCGAGATAGAACAACTCGATTGCACCACGGACCTGATTGTGGGCAGAGATGGGGACTCTGATGGTTTCAGTGCCTGATTCCAGGTCCGGGCTATCATAGTTTTTACCGTCGATCTGGATGCGGCAACCGGTGGCGGAAGGATATTGCATGGAGCGCGGGATTACTTTCAGCACCTGGGTCATAAACTCTTCAAAACTTAGGTCACTGCGGTTAGCCAGATCAGTGATCTTGTATAGACAGGTTAGCTCTTTCACCCTTTCTCGTAGGGCAAAGATCGTTTCGGCAGCGCTCAAAGCGTGGTTGTTATAATCCATTTCCACCTCCGGGAAAGCTATGCAAGAATCCAAGCCCCGTGCCGAAACACAGGGCTTGAATCTTGTTTATGAGTGTTTAGACCAATCCCTGATCCATCATGGCATTTGCCACTTTGATGAACCCGGCGATGTTGGCTCCTTTTACATAATTTACGAACTGATCTTTTTTGCCATATTCCACACAGTGTTCATGAATTGAGATCATGATGTCGTGCAGTTTGCTGTCCACTTCTTCCCGGCTCCAATTCAAGCGCATGGAGTTTTGGGTCATTTCCAGACCGGATGTGGCGACTCCTCCTGCGTTTGCTGCTTTGCCGGGACCATAGAGAATCGTGGCTCCCAGGAATACTTCCACGCCTTCCAGGGTGGTGGGCATATTGGCGCCTTCAGAAACGCAGATGCAGCCATTATTGACCAGCATGCGAGCTTCCTCGCCATTGATTTCATTTTGCGTGGCGCAGGGTAAAGCCACTTCTCCCGCGATCTTCCAGGGACGTTCTCCGGGATAGTATTTTACGCCAAACTCTTCAGCATATTCGCTGATGCGTCCCCGACGGATGTTTTTGAGCTCCATTAGGTATTCCCACTTCTCGCCCTTGATCCCGTCCGGATCGTGGATGAAACCATCGGAATCGGATGCGGTGACGGCTATTCCACCCAGTTCATTGACCTTCTGGATGGCATATTGAGACACATTGCCGCTTCCCGAGACCAGGACTTTCTTGCCTTCAAAGCTATGCCCCTTGGTCTTCAGCATTTCTTCGGCAAAATATACCGTGCCATAGCCTGTGGCTTCCGGGCGAATGAGGCTCCCGCCCCAATCCAGCCCTTTGCCGGTGAGCACTCCGGTTACTTCATTGCGAATCTTTTTGTACATGCCAAACATGAATCCAATCTCGCGTTTGCCTACACCGATGTCCCCGGCAGGTATATCAGTATTGGGACCAATATGACGAAACAGCTCCAGCATAAAGCTGTGGCAGAAACGTTGCACTTCTTCGTCGGAACGACCGCGGGGATTGAAATCCGAGCCACCTTTGCCACCGCCCATGGGTAGGGTGGTGAGACTGTTTTTGAAGATTTGTTCAAAGCCCAGGAACTTGAGGATACCCAAGTTTACGCTGGGATGGAAGCGAAGACCGCCCTTGTAGGGGCCGATGGCACTGTTGAATTCAACTCTGTAGCCTCGGTTGACCATAACTTCACCATTGTCTGTGTGCCAGGGTACTCTGAAGATGATGATACGCTCTGGTTCAACGATTCTGTCCAGAATCTTCGCTTTGCGATACTGTGGATTGCTATCATAGACATCCCAGATAGATTCCACTACTTCCGTAACGGCTTGGATAAACTCAGGTTGATCGCCATTCTTGGCGCTTACCTGGTGCAGGAATTCGTGTATGGTCATTGTCTTACCTCCTGTGGTTTTAGTTATCACACACGTGGGTTTGCTTATATTTTAACATACACATAATCTTCTCTCTCAAGCTCATGCTCTTTTGATCACGGCATTCTTGCCATCAAATAAAATCTTCAGCGCTCCGGAGCATTTGGCGATCCGGAAATACTGTAAATCCGTATCCGGGGATAACTCGTCCAGCCAATCCCAGGCGATAAAATCTTTATCTTCCACAACCGTCAGGTAAGCCACGCCCATGCTGAACAAGTTGTGGAAAAAATGCGACCCGTGACTTGCCTCAATGCTCATATTGGGCAATACAATCTCCACAATCACCGCTGCCTGAGTGATCTGACTCCATGCCACGGGGATACCCAGAAAGCGATCCGACGAACCCCATCGACCCGGCCCGATCAGGATATACTTTTTACCCTCTGCTTTGAACTCGGCATTGATCTGTTCTATCTCCAGCGCCATCTTCTCGGTCTGCACGATGTTGAAGCTGGACGGTTTCAGAAAAACAATGGCATCCAGAACGTCGTGGATATCACTACCCAAGGCGTAGGATGAATACAGCACCAGCTCTTCGGTGCGCTTTAAAAAGCCTTCCAGGGGTTCACTGTAAAGCAGCTTGTTCACCGAGATGGGGCGTATCTGCAGCAGGCTGAAATGCCCCTTGCCGGTATCGCTGTCCACATCGAAGGCAAACTCGATCTCGGCTTCGCAACCCAACACTTCTCTGCCCAGTTGCAGGAAGTCCTGCAGAACGTTGGAAAGGGGGTAGGATTTGTAATGCAGAATATTGCGATAAGTAATCACGCGGGGACCTTTCAGATAGTTTCCGCTTAGAAACTCGTTGTTGTTATGATCCCACACCGAGGACAAGAGCTGAAGATCTCCGGCAAGTAAATCCGGGCCGATCCGCAATCGGGCAAGCTGGGCGGATTCATCACCGATCAGGTCAAAGGCGTTATCCTCTTCACCCAAGGCGAAGAAATGCCGTTGCGCGTTCTTCACGATATCCACCGCCGGGAACATATCCTTGTTGGGATAGCGGGGGCAGAAAGCGAAGGTGCGTCCCCGTTCCACGGCGTTCTTCCCCAAACCCGCAGAAAGTGTTACAATGCCGTCCTCATGCTTCATGCCGGTCCCGGGATAGTAGTTATAGCTCTGGGCAACCCCGGAAATCAGCGGGTAGAAGAATTTACCGTGTTTGGAGCCCGCAACCTTCTGGATGATTACCGCCATTTTCTCTTCCCGTGCGGGGATATTCAGGGACTCCCGATACACTCTGGCGCTCTTGAGGAACATGGAGGCATAAACCAGTTTCACTGCGTCTGTCAGTTGCCGCAATCTCTTCTCTTCCGAGCGGTGACTATTGGGCAGGATGAAGGTTCGGAACACCCCGGCAAAAGGGTTTGCCACGTGATCCTCCAGGACACTGGAAGACCGCACCGCAAGCGGAAAGGTGCTCAGCCGGATGATGCGCTCCAGCTGCAGGAAGGTGCCGGGGCTGAGGTCTGAACTGAGGAACAGGGCATCAATCGCCTCATCACTCAGCGTTTCCAGGTGGTCAATATCCCGCAACCCAGGGTTATGAGCGATAAACTCGTCAAAGACCCCGGTGGAAAGAACCGCCGCCACGGGAACACTGATGCGGATATCTCCATACTTTTCACAGAGGTTGCTATAGCGGTTCAGCACAACATTCAGAAATGCCAAACCGCGTCCCTTGCCTCCGATGGAATCATCTCCCACTTTGTAGATCAGCGGCAGCTCGAAATCTGCCTCAGCGCCAAATTCCTGAATCTTTTCCCGCCTCCGGTAGGCGATCAGCGATTCCAGCGCTTCACAGATGAACCCGCGTACACTTTCTGCCGGGGCATCCAGATCCTGCTCCGCAAACGCTTTACACAGAGCCACTTCCGCGTGTGTGGCAAACCAGTGATGAATATGCAGATTGCGCCAATGGTAGCTTAGTACATCGTCCCCCACTTCACGCACGGCATGATGAAACCCGATCAAGGTTCCGGCTTCGGCGACCACACTGCGGTCCTGCTTTCTAAAGCTGAAGCTGCCCAGACCCACTTCGCTTTTCAGCCACCTCAGCAGTTGATGTGACAAGCCGGGAAGGTCCTTATAGAGAAAGTCCCCTTCGTTGCTACTCACGATATCGCGATACATGGGATTGAAGGACTGTAGCAGAAACGGCAGGCTGGGGTTCACTTTGCGGATGTATTGCAGCAGCTCTATGCCGCCGTCCCGGTGACTGTTTCCGCGGTAAACATAATTCACATTGCTGATAATCCCGATGATCGAGCGCGGATAAGCTTCATAAGCAGCTTTGGCGCTGGCATAATCGTGCAACAAGAGGATGCGGGGCCTGGCGTTTTGATACAAACCTTTGTTGCTATCCTGATGTTCAGCGCGGATCACGGATTGATTGAGCTGCATCACTTGTTCGTACAGCATCGGCAAAAACTGCGAATAATATGGAATGAAGGTTTCCACTACCAGGATGATCGGAAGGTCATAGATGCTCGCGTCATGAGCGATATTCCGGCGCTCTTCATATTGCTTCACCACCGCCAGAAAGAGCTTGGAATCCCCGTTCCAATAGAAGAAATCTTCCACCTCATCCAGATCCGGCAGGTGGTTTTCGATAAACATCAGATCTTGCGGTACACCCAGCAGAAAGTAAACCGGCAGTTTGTGATCGTAGGTCTTGATCCTGCTCAGCAAATCCAGCGCGATAGCCCGTTGAGAAGCCAAATGAATGATCACAAGGTCTATCTGTTCCAGCTCCAGCAGCTTTAGCGCGCTACTCAGGGAAGAAGCATGGAATATATTCGGGAAGTTTGAAAGATTCAGCAGATAAAAGTCTTCGGCAACCTGCTCCGCCAAAAAGCCATCCACTTCAAACACGAAAGAATCATACAGTGAAGAGATCAGCAACACGTTGTGCACGCGCACCGGCATCAGCGATTCCAGCAGCTCGCTTTCTTCTGCCCAGAAGTTTGTTGCGATCATTCAGGCCTTCTCATGTTCCGGCATCCGCCGGCTCCAAGCTATTTGTGGATCACAGCCAATCCTGTCTTTCCATCCATTCTGACGATCAGGGGATGGTCAAATTCTACATGCACAAAGTAATCTCCTCGTTCTTTAATTTCCTGAGAAGTAAGCCAATCCAGATTTACAAAATCTGTCTTGCTGACGTAGGGGATGGTGAAGTAGCCCACATTCATCGCCACCAGATTGTGGAAGAAGTGTGTTCCCTGGCTTGCTTCCACGATAAAATCGCTAAGCCCGGTTTCCAGGATCACCTTGGCGCGGTTGATCTGAGGCCAGCGCACCGGGATGCCCAGAAACTTATCTCTGGAACCCCATCTGCCGGGGCCGATCAAGATATAGCGTTTGCCTTGTTGCGCCATTTTTGCGTTGAACATCTCGATCTCTTCCTGCATCTTGTGAGTCATCGTCTTATCGAAACATTTGGGATCCAGATAGATCACATCCCGCAGTTCCTCGATCACGCCATTGCCCATCCCGTGTTCGGTGTACATCAAAAGTTCGGCTTTATCCAGCTTTTCGGGATCAATATGATAGGCATCGGTGCTCACGGATAGAGGTCTGATCTGCAGGATATAAAAGGTGGGTTTGTTCGCCAAGCTTTTCTCAAAATCCAGGTTCACGGCAAACTCAATCTCCACCGGAATACCGAGCGCGATTTCGCCGATTTCCAGGAGTTCTTCCACGATCTTTGCCAGGGGAAAATAGTGATACTTCAGGATGCTGGCAAAGGTCAGCACTTTCATGCCCTTTTCTTGCATGTTATCGGTCAGGCGATAGTTATCATAATCCCAAACCGAAGCCAGATAGCGCAGAGTTCCGTGTTTATCGGCATCGCTGAGCTTCAGTTTGGAGAGCGTGATCTCTTCTCCCTTGGTAAGGTCAAAATCGTTGTTGGAAAGGTTTAGAGCATAAAACTCTTTCTGAGAGTTGCGCACCATCTCTTGCTGAGGCAGCATATCCATCTCCGGATACTTGGGGCAAAACCGATAATTCAGCTTGCCTTCCACCACGGATTTCCCCAAACCAAGGGCGATGTTGGCAATTCCATCGGTATGCTGCATATGCGATGTCGGGTAAAAGTTATAGGATTGGGCTACCCCGGATATGTGCGGATAATAAAAATGCTCTCCATTCAGAGAGCCCACGGTTTCCTGGATAATCACCGCCATTTTCTCTTCTTCCGCCTTAAAGTTCAGCGCGTCCAGGAAATTGCGAGCGTCAGACAGATACACAGAGGCAAACACCAGCTTGATGGCATCCATCAATTGGCGTAAACGGTGCATCTTATCAGCGTGATTGTTGGGCAGCATGAATGTCCGGTAAACCCCAGCAAGAGGCTGTGCCTGAGAATCTTCCAGCAAACTGGAGGATCTCACCGCGATAGGATAATTCACATGATCCAGGTATATTTCCAGACGCCGCACCAGAGCCTCAGAAAGCACGCTATCCACAAAGATCGCGTCGATCTCGTCATCGCTTTTTCCCTGCACCCGGTCCATGATGTTGTTGCGTTCCACAAACTGATCAAATTCGTTGGTCCCGATGATGGCAGTGGAAGGCAAAGAGATCGCGGTATTACTGAATTTCTTTTCATAATCCATCGTGCATAGCAAGGCATTGAGGAAGGCCAGACCACGCCCTTTGCCGCCCAGAGAGCCTTCTGACAGACGGATGACCTGGTTCATCTCGGACAGCGATACGGCGTCAAAATTGATAATCTTGCCCCGGTTCTTTTCGATGCGTACCGTGCGGAAGATGTGATACAAAAAACGCCGCAGCTCGTCTCTGGAATCAAAATCCTCGATCTTCATGGGGCGGATCTTTTTGGCTATCTGTACTTCTCCATGCGCAATCAACCAGTTTGAGAAATGGTTGAAGCGGCTATGAAACTCCAAAGAATCCACCGGGATTTTCATGATCTTCTCTTCAAACTCGGCGATATTGGCGGCTTCGTCCAATATCTCACTATCCGCGCTGCGAAACATGAAATTGCCGAATCCCAAGCTATAGACCATGTATTCACGCAGGTCTTTGAACAGATGCTTGGAGTTCTTATTCAGGAAAAATACGCCCAATTCGTGGGCCAGAGCTTCATTTTCATCTTCTGAGGATTGCAGAATCATCGGCAGATCCCGGTTTTTGGAGAGGATTTGCCGGATCAGCTTGAATCCGGCATGGGCATCCACTTCTCCATTGACCTTGTAGCGCACGTCCGAAATCACACACAGCATGTAGTCTTTGTACTTCTCGTAGAGGGCTATGGCTTCTTCATAATCGTGCGCCATCAACACTTTGGGGCGTATCCGCATGCGCAGATGTTTGTTGATATCGCTCACTTCTTCTTCGATCAGCTTCTGGGTCTGCTTCATGATCACAGAATACAGGGATGGCAAAAACATCGAATAATAATGCACCGAATCCTCTACCAACAGGATCACGCGTACCAGACCGTGCACGGTGTCAAACTGCACGTTCATGGCATCTTCCACGCTTTTCACCATCGCCAAGAAAAGCTTTGTATCTCCGTTCCACAGAAACACATTGTCGATATATTGGCGCTCATCAATATGGTTTTCCCAGATCACATAGTCCGAAGATACGTTCAAAAGCAAGAGCACGGTGATCCCCGGGCTTAGTTCCTTCACCCTTTTGGCCAGCTCAAATGGACCGATCTCGCCAATCCTCATCATCGTAATCACCAAATCATACTTGTGATCTTTTAGCTTTTCCAAAGCTTCTTCGCCGGTAGGCACGGAAGTAATGCGCGGTGCGGTGGATAGGTTCAGTTGCCGGTATTCCCCAAAGATTTGTTCGGATAATCTGCCATCTTGTTCAAAAATGAATGCGTCGTAGAAAGTGGAAACCAAAAGAATCTCGCGGACCCGTTTTTGCATAAGCTGATGAAAGATGTCCTCTCCGAATTTGAACTTGTTATAATAGTAGTTCAGCTCTTCCATTTTCATAATCTGTACCTCTTTTGGGGGACTGCGTGCAGTGAGTGTGTAGCCTCACAAGTGATGGCAATGCTGTCAATAAAAAAACCCCAGTGGGATAAAATTATTCCGGGGTCACCGAATTTTCCCACCCGCAATATGTTCGGATGCCGTTTCGATCCATAGGTTTTGCGCGTTTCTTTCTGCCTGGCTTAAGCTCTTGTTATGCCCTTATTGTGCTGTGCTCATCCGAGAATAAGGGCTTGATATCAGCTGCATAGAGAGTTAATGAACTGATCGGGCATGGGCTGGAACTCGTCCCTCCCGGGACTTTTTTCTGCGGGTTAGTGCCGGGTAACGCACGCGGACAGTGGATTTACATGGACACAATCATCGTGCTGCGTGAAGTCCAAAACGCTGTATAGTGCTTGGATAAGTGTATAGATTGTCAAAGCGTTTTGAACTCCACGGGTTACAAATGGGACATGGGGAACAATTGGCAGAAAAACGCCCGAGGACGGGCGTGTTCCAATGATTTCCCCTCAAGACAATCACGAAACAGCTCTGGTGCTAATCCATCCCGATGATGGCCCTCAGCTGCTTGATCTTTGCCGCAGCCAAAGGACGCGCTTTGTCACCACCTTCTTTCAGCACCTGATGGATGTAATCCTGGTTTGCCATCAGCTCTTCATAGCGCTGGCGGTAGGGCGTCAGCACTTCGTTCATGCGCTCAAAGAGCTCTTGCTTGGCGTGTCCCCAGCCCATGCCTCCGGCAAGATAACGCATGCGGAGAGCTTCGATCTGCGCTTCATCCGCGAAGCATTTGTAAAGCGCAAACACGCTGCAAGTGCCGGGGTCTTTGGGTTCTTCCACTTCCTGGGAATTGGTCACGATCTTCATAATCAGCTTGCGGAGTTGCTTTTCCGGGGCAAACAGCGGAATGATGTTGCCATAGCTTTTACTCATCTTACGGCCATCCAAGCCAACGACGGTTTTACTGGTTTCATGCGCCAATGCCTGGGGCAGCTTTATGGCATCAGTCTGATAGATATGGTTAAAGCTTTGAGCGATATCCACCGCCATTTCCACATGCTGGAACTGATCATTACCCACCGGCACGAGATCTGTATCAAACAGCAGGATATCTGCCGCCATCAGCA
>DHVK01000007.1:0-9283 GCA_002412625.1 Cloacimonetes bacterium UBA5210 | reverse complement strand
TGTAGGCGTGGGCGCGGTTCATCAAACCCTTTGGGGTGAAAGCCAGTAGGATCGTGAGCAACTCAAAGGTTTCGGGAATGGCGCTTTGCTTGTAAAACAGCACCGTATCTGGATCCAAGCCGCATGCCAGCCAGGCAGCGGCGATCTCAACCGTCATATTGCGGATCGATTGAGAATCCTTGGTACTGTTCAGGGCATGGTAATCGGCGATAAAATAGCGGGCTTCACAGCTTTTGCTGAGCTCCAGCGCGGGCTGGATTGCGCCTAAAAAGTTCCCGATATGAGGTATTCCGGTGGGTTTAATCCCGGTCAAAGCTATCTTCTTCATCTTGTTATCCTTCTGTCTTTTCTGCTGTTATGGCGATGCAAGAGAGTTCATCAGCGAGGACATCAACCACCTCCACATCCACCAATATGGGGCTATCCGGCGGCAAGCCGTCCACATAGGCAATGCCATCTATCTCCGGGGCTTGAAACCACAAGCGGCCATAATATGATTTCATGTCTTCATCATAGCCTTCCAGCAATACCTGCTGCACAGTCCCGACAAAGCGCTGCATCTTCTCTTCCCGGGCACTTTCCGTCTTCATGCTGTATTCTGTTTCCAGTTTTTCAACCGCGTCCCAATCAAAGCCTTCACGTTCGCCATAGGCTGGGCCCTCCTTCTCCGGAGAGTAACCGAAAACACCGGCATAAAGGATATCCACTTCCTGCAGAAATTTGTCGATCAGATCCAGGTCTTGCTGGGTTTCCGTAGGGTAAGCCACCATCAAAGTGCTGCGGAAAACCGCTGCCGGGATTTCTTTGCGAATGTGATCGAAGAGGGCTTTCAGTTCATTATAGCCTTTTTTCCGGTTCATCAGTTGCAATATGCGGTCACTGGCGTGCTGGATCGGGATCTCAAAATAAGGTAAGAGCTTGGGATACTTCTTCCAGAGTTCGGTCCACTGCAATTCAAAGTGATCCGGATGCAAATACATGATACGAATCCAATCGTAACCGGGAATCGCGTGCAGGGCTTCAATCAGCTTGGGAAGAGCTTTCTCGCCATAAAGATCTGTGCCGTACAGGCAAGAATCCTGGGCGATAAGCACCAGTTCTCTGCCCCGCGGACTAAGCAAGGTGGCTTCTTCAACCAGCTTTTCGATCGGTTCTGAAATCAGCTTGCCCCGGATCGAAGGTATCATGCAATAAGTGCAGTTGTTTTCGCAACCATCCGCTATACGCAGATACACATGCTGTCCGTCTTCCAGTTGAGCCCGATGCATCAGGTTCACCGGGCGGGCTTTCATTCCCTTGGGCAAAACATAGCGCAGGATGTACTTCTCAAAGGCGTCAAAGTCCTTCAGCGGGATCCATTTGTTTACTCGGGGGAATATCTCTTGAAACAGTTCCAAGCCTCTGTTCATCACGCAACCGGTAACCACGACCTTGGTCTTCTTGCGGGGATTCAGCCCTTCAAACACATCATCCAGAACTAATTCCAGCTCGGCAAATGAAGCCGCAAGGAAAGAGCAGGTGTTCACCAGAACCAGATCTGCTCCTTCCGGGCTATCAACTTCCAGAAAGCCGTATGTCTGCAGGATGCCCAAAAAGCGCTCGGTATCCACCAAGTTCTTTGCGCAGCCCAAGCTTTCTATGTAGTATGTCATTATTTCAACAGGTGAATAAAGAGTCCGCTGCGCAGCTTGGGCTCGAACCAGGTGGATTTTGGAGGCATGATCTCTCCGGCATCGGCAATCCCGATCAGCTCGTCCATTGAGGTGGGATACATCGCGAAGGCGACCTTTTCTCTGCCGCTATCCACTCGTTTTTCCAGTTCACCCAGGCCGCGGATGCCGCCCACAAAGTCGATGCGCTTGTCTGTGCGGGGATCAGCAATGCCGAGAATCGGGTTCAGCAAATGCATCTGCAGGATGGATACATCCAGGTTTTCCACAACATCGGCTTCATTCCAGATCCCGGTTTTGGGGCTGATGAAGTACCATTTTCCATCGATGTACATGCTCATCTGATGCAGGTGTCCGGGAGTGAAAGAAGCTCCGGCAGGAATTTCTTCCACGTTCCACTTTTCCTTCACTTTGGCAAAGAACTGCTCCACGCTATTGTCGTTGAGGTCTTTCACTACGCGGTTGTAATCAAATATCTTGAGCTGGTTATCCGGGAAGATCACTGCCATGAAGAAATTGAATTCTTCCTCACCCGTGAAGTTTGGATACTGCTCACGGCGGATAAGGCCGACCTTGGCGGCGCTGGCAGTGCGGTGATGTCCATCTGCCACATACAAATAGTCCATGCTCGCAAAAGCTTCCTGAATCACTTGGATGTCCTCGGGAGCGTCCACTATCCACAGGGTGTGGCCGATGTTGTCGTCGCTCACGAAGTCATAGACAGCAGGTGTAGTACCGCAAAGCCGGTTTACCAGTTCGTCGATGATTTCCTGATGGCGATAGGTGAAGAACACCGGTGAAGAATGCGCGTCGCAGGTGTCCACGTGTTTGATGCGGTCGGCCTCTTTCTCGGCACGGGTGAGCTCGTGTTTCTTGATGATTCCGTCCATATACTCATCCACGGAGCTGAGCCCCACCAAACCGTATTGAGAGCGGCCGTCCATGGTCTGACGATAGATATAGAAACAGGGTTGGGCATCCTGAATCATGTCGCCACGTTCGATATAGCCATACATGTTTTCTTTGGCTTTTGCATATACTGCGGGGTCGTAAAGATTTGTCCCTTCGGGAAGATCCACTTCCGGTTTTTCCACGTGCAGGAAGCTGAGGGGATACTTTGCTACTTCTACTCTGGCTTCGTCGGAATCCATCACATCATAAGGGAGAGACGCAATGAGGGCTGCTTTTTCCGGAACCGGACGCACTGCCTTGAAAGGTTTGAATGTTGCCATTGGGATATACCTCGTTATTTTTATATTTTTTTGTGTTATTTGTTGGCGGAGCGCTGCTCTTCCGGCTTAGGAAAAGAACTCCTTAAGGATCGTGATCAGCGCCAGATGGTCTTTCACACCGGCTGTTTCGCGGATCGAATGCATCGCCCACATCGGGTTTCCGATATCCACCGTGTGAATGCCCAAAGTGGCTGCCACCACCGGGCCCACGGTGCTGCCACAGGGCATATCGCTGCGCACCAGAAATTCCTGATGCTTCACCTTGGCTTTTTGACAAAGCTGAATGAAACGCAGGCTGCTATCCCCGGTGGAGGCATAACGCAGGTTCGCGTTGCGCTTGATCACCGGCCCCTGATTCATCCTGGGGCTATAATCCGGATCATACTTCTCCGGGTATGAGGGGTGGAAAGCATGCGCCATATCGGCGGAAATCATGAAAGAATTGCGGAGAGTGCGATAAAAGTCTTCGCGGGAACCGCCCCGACTGAGCACGATGCGCTCCAGGATTTCGGTGAGCAGGGATGAAAATGCTCCCTGCGGGCTTTGGCTGCCCACTTCTTCGTGATCATAAAATACGGCTACAGCTGTCCGGGTTCCCTTTTTAGAATCAAGCAGACCTTGCAGGATGGCGTGGGTCATGGCGAGGTTATCCAGCCTGCCGGAGACAATCATCTCTTGCTCCAGCCCCAACAAGCTTGCCGGCTGAAGGTCATAAAGATACAGATCCAGCTCGGCGATGTCGGCCTCTTTCACCTTCAGTTCTTTGGCGATCAGTGCTTTCAGCGGATTGCCTTCGTGTTTATTTACGCTCAAGATCGCTTGTAAGTGGTTTTGCTTGTTATACTCAAAGCCTTTGTTGATCTCACGATTCATGTGGATAGCCGCGTTCGGGATTATCGCCAGGGGCTTGTGCAGATCCAGCACATGGGCTTCATAGCCCTTTTTGCCGTTCACGATTACTCTGCCGGAAATCCCCAGTTCGCGATCCACCCAGGTGTGCAGAATGGGGCCACCATAGACCTCTACCCCGATCCGGCATACATCCTTGTCGAACCTTATGCTTTCGGGTTTCAGCTTCAGCGCGGGACTGTCGATGTGACTGGAAGCCATATTGAAGCCCGTTTCTTCCGGTTTTCCGCTGCCGTTCACAAAGGCGATGATCGCGGTGTCCATGCGGCGGATATAGTATTTCCCGCCTATCTTTAGCTCAAAGCTGTCTGCTTCGTTCAGTTCAGTGAAACCAGCGGCATCCAGCCGGGCTGAAATCTGCATGCTGGCAGGAAATCGGGAATTGCCCGCGTCCAGAAAGTTCAGGAAGTCCTTGATGTATTTATGCATATATAACTCCGTAATTTAGCTGTTTGATCCAATCTTTTAATATTGCAGATAATGTCAAGGCAGATGAGTAACCCGCCGCTGTGCTCCCCGGAATCCTGAGCGTTTACATTTCCTGCCAGTATTCTGGCCAAAAGAAGCTAGCCATGTCGATCAACCGCTTGGTGCCGACCTCTTTGTAGATGAAAGCGTCTTCCCCACCGGCCGCCAGATATACCGCTCGGACAAGTTCTGAACAATAGAGCTTATCGTCTGTGGATAGCTCAAAGTCGTGGTCAAAAGGCGTATTTTGCGCCAGGTAATGCATGCTTTGTTTGCGCAATATATCCATATCTGCGGCAAATCGTGGTCGCACCTGCCGCAGCTGCCCCGCTTTAGCCCGGCTGGCAAACGCTTCCCAACCTTCGATGCGGATGCCTTCAGCATCAGAGATCGCGCCGGAGATACTGTGGATCACCTGCCAGCTCCCTCCGCGGTGGATCAGGATGCCGCAGTGGGACATCCCTTTGCCTCCCGGGAAGGCCTGCGCTATCATTCCGGATACAAGGGAATTACCGCGGCGCAGCAAGATGTCACCCTCAGCAAATGCAAGGCTATCCACAGGGACTTCGAGCACAGACGCAGCAACAGAAAAGCGAGCCCCAACCGATCTGGAAGAGCTCGCTAATAGTAACGGGATTATGATGCCCAAACAGGCAAAAACAAGATTACTTCTGGATATCATCCTTCACAAAATGTACTTTCCAAGCGCCATCCAGCTTCTTCATCTGCAGGCTGTGGGTTTCCTTTTGATCCGGTGTCTTAGTGTCCCACTGCTCATATTGAACTGTGGCGACATCGCCATCGATTGTGCTTTTCAAAACCTGATACCTGGTGCTCATCAGCTCTGCTTTTTGTTCTTCACTGATGTTCTCGGAAAAGGATTGAATGATCGAAAGCAGTTCCTGACCTTCCGGTGTGGCAAGTTTCTTAGCAAGTTCAAAATCCTGGATTTCCAAGGCTTTGAAGAATGCTTTGGCGGTGTTCTCAGGCTTGTTGCCACAGGCAGCAAGACCGATCAAAGCTAAAAGAATGAGAAGCAAAATGAATATCTTTCTCACGGTTACTCCTTCAGTGTTGTTCTTGGGAAGCATCAAAATGTATCTGTGACCAAATGTCAATTACTTTCTCGTTTCTTGCGGAAGGGACTTGCTTTCTTGGTGGCGTCGGTTCCGGCCGCTTTTCTAAAAGCAGGTTTTCGGCTCAATGTGGTGGGCTTATCTTTGTCGGCATATCTGCCTTTGGTCTCAAACTTTGTCCCGCCTTCAGCTTTTGGCTTGCCTTCATACTTGGGCTTGCCTTCGTAAGTAGATTTCCCTTCATATTTGGGTTTGCCTTCGAAAGAAGATTTGCCTTCATAAGTAGATTTCCCTTCATATCTAGGTTTACCTTCGTAAGAAGATTTGCCTTCATACTTGGGTTTGCCTTCGAAAGAAGATTTACCTTCATACTTGGGCTTGCCTTCATACTTGGGCTTGCCTTCGTACTTTGGTTTGCCATCATATTTCGGTTTGCCTTCGTATCTGGGCTTGCCTTCGTATCTGGGTTTGCTGGAGCTTTGGCCGCGGCCTTTTTGAGGTGCTACCGAAGCTTGAATTTTCTTACCCTGATAGGCGGTGAGGCCGATCGATTTCAGCAAATCTGCTTCGTATGTAGAATCCAGATCTACAAGGCCATAATCGCCAAAAATGTCGATCCTGCCGATCTCGATTCCTCTGCCTACACGCAGACTATTGATATATTTCATCAAATCGCGTTTCGTGAGCCCGGCATCATGGCCGAGGTTCAGGCGGAAGGTGCTGAACACAAAACTGCTCTTGTCTTTCTTCTCTTTTTTTGCTTCGAGTTGTTGCATATTATCCAAATCCGGGATGTCTTTATAATAATTCAAAAAGCGGTTAAACTCCACCGCCACAAATCGCTGAATCATCTCTTCACGAGTCATCCAGCTAAGTTTCTTGAACACACTGCCCATGAAAGATTCCATCTCCACTTCGTTGATTTCCACCTTCTCGATGTTATCGATAAAGTGCATCAGCTGCTTTTCACAGATCTCTCGACCGCCGGGTACTTTCTGCCATACAATGGGCATACCCAGGCGTTTTTCCACCGCGCGCAGAGCGCTGATTTCTTTGCTGTGAATGATGGTGATGGAGATACCGCTCTTTCCGGCTCTACCGGTTCTTCCGGAGCGGTGAATATAGATATCAGGTTCTGAGGGGACCTGATAATTGATGATGTGGCTAAGGTCGTCCACATCTAGTCCGCGTGCGGCGACGTCTGTGGCGATCAACAGCGGTACAAAGCGGCTGCGGAAACGGCTCATCACCAGTTCGCGCTGTCCCTGGGACAAATCTCCATGCAAAGCATCGGCGTTATAGCCATCCTGTTGCAGTTTATCGGCGATCTCCTGGGTTTCCCGGCGAGTTTTGCAGAACACAATGCCATAGATCTTCGGGCTCATGTCCGCAATGCGTTTCAGCGCTGCATACTTGTCCCTGGCCTGCACTTTATAGTAGTAATGCTGGATGTTTTCTGCGCCTTTATGCTCGTCGCCCACGCTTAAGCGTTCGGGGTCTTTCATGAAGGTGGAAGCAAGCTGCTCTACATCCCGGGGCATAGTGGCGGAAAACAGCATCGTCTGCTTGCCTTCGGGAATATGGCTCATGATCTCAAACAGTTCTTCTTTGAAGCCCATGTTCAGCATCTCGTCGGCTTCGTCCAGCACCAAGCGGGAAACATGTTCCAGCTTCAGCGCGCCTTGGCGAATCATGTCGTTCACTCGGCCGGGGGTTCCCACCACGATGTGAACTCCGCTTCTCAGGCTTTCTTTCTGCCCTTGGATGGATGCTCCACCGTAGATGGCGGTAACGCGGATGCGGGTCATATATTTGGCATAGGATTCCAGATCTCTGGTGATCTGCATGCACAATTCACGGGTCGGGCAGAGGATAATGCTCTGCACAACGCTTTGTTCAATGTCGGTGCCGCTGAGCAGCGGAAAACCGAAGGCAGCGGTCTTACCAGTGCCTGTCTGCGCGAGTGCCACCAGATCCCGGCTGTTTTCCATTAACCATGGAATAACCAGATCTTGTATTGGGGTTAGAGTTTCGTATCCGAGCTGGGTTGCAGCTCTGATAATGGGCTCCGGAAGGGTGATATCAATGAATTTTGTCAAGTTATGGGGTCCTTTTAATGTTTATATGCTGCCATCATTCCTAAAGGGCTGATTTTGTAAAGGATTAGTTTTGCGAAACCGGAATGATTGGCATTTATATGCTTGGGATTTGCAAGATGCATAACCGGGTGCTGTTAGCCCCGATCTCGTTCAGTCGATCGGCATGGGTTCTGAGACTACCGCTAACGCAGTAGCACTGTTGATGGAAAATGTTCGGGGAAGATCAGATTCCCTTCATTACCAGACGCTCCCAGGGCTTCTTCAGCGTATAGTTCAATACCAGGCGCTTCTTGCCCAAGATGCCGTCTGAAACGATATCCGCGTATTCATCCAGGACCAGATAGGTATCAAAAGCCAGCCCGTGTGCTTTGGCCGCTTCATCCACCATGCGGATACCATCTTCCACCAGTTCCTGATTGGTGTGTTCCATCAGGTTGGTATTGCAGATCAGCTCGTTCACCTTCATCTTGGAGGCGCTTTCCAGCATCGTGATCATCGCGGAAATTTCTTCCGGATTGGCGGTGAAGGGACGCGAAGTATTCACGACCAGCTGCAGATGATAGCCCCTGTGGTTGATGGGGTCCAGAAATCTGCCCAAAGTCCGGCAACCCGCGGGATCTCCACCCACGTCCAATATCACGGTCCGGTTGCTGTTCTGAATCGCCCCCATGATGCGGGGGGATATCATCGGCAGATCAGCGTGCGAAAAATGGCCTTCCGGGGCGATCACTTCGATGCCTTCCTGGGCAAAAACCTCACGCACATCGCGAGTACGGAAATAGGGGTTGACCACGTCCATATCGACCAAAGAGACCGTCTCTCCCCGCGCTTTCAAACTGCGTGCCAAGTGGATGCTGTATTCGCTCTTACCGCTGCCATAGGCGCCAATGATGATGTATAGCTTCATATATCTTCTCTTAACTTCATAATTTCTTGGGTGATTGCGGCATAATCCGCGCAGAAGGCATCAGCAGCGGCTTTGATCTGCTCATGCTGGCGAATACTATCCGCGTCATAAATCGCCAGAGTGTGCATCCCCGCAGCTTTCGCTGCCTGCACTCCGCTCAATGTATCCTCGATGGCGATGCATTCATAGGGCTCCACCCCCAGGCCTTTCGCGCAATGCAAAAAGATATCGGGAAAGGGCTTCCCCATTAGGTGCATATCCCCGGTAGAAGCATGCTCAAAGAAGTGCCAAACCCCGTTGTATCTCAGTGAAGTCTGCGCCAGTTCAAAGGAATTGCTGGTCGCCAGACCCAGTTTCAAGCCGGAAGCCGCCAACCGTTCCAACAATTGGCTTACACCATCTTTGAGGGGCACGGATTTCGCATAGTGTTCTGTCACCATCGCAGTCCAGATCTGCATAATTTCGGAAGTAGTTTCCTTCAGCGCGAAGCGGTCCTTAAAGTACTGTGCGGTTTGGATGAAGCTGTTGCCCCCGGGCAAATGGTCAAAGAGGTCTTCGGGCACGTCAATACCCCGGGTGTTGAGGAACTCTGAGTCCACCATACGCCACAAACCCATGGAATCGATCAGGGTGCCGTCGAGATCAAATATTATCGCTTTTATCGTCATAAAAAAATGGAGCGGGAAACGGGGCTCGAACCCGCGACTTCAACCTTGGCAAGGTTGCGCTCTACCACTGAGCTATTCCCGCTAAAAATGGTACCAGAGGCCGGACTTGAACCGGCACGGGCTTGCACCCGAGGGATTTTAAGTCCCTTGTGTCTACCTGTTCCACCACTCCGGCACAAAAAGATCCACAGATCACTTAGTATAAGATTTGGGTCCTGTCTTAAAATTTTGGAGGCGACACCCGGATTTGAACC
>DHVK01000049.1 GCA_002412625.1 Cloacimonetes bacterium UBA5210 | reverse complement strand
CCTTGCCATTCATAGGCTCCCAGATCCACCTGATCTCCATAGATCCGGGGATTGCCCGCCAGATCATAGGGGGGAAACTCATACCAATCAGGTATATTGAAGATGCTGAAATCTGTGGTTCCGGCATCAATGCAGGGTGAATCCTGTCCCAGGGTATAGGGGTTATCGTCTGACCAGGCATAGAAGCCCGGATCCGAGCTGAGATTTGTACCAAACCACTCAATCGTGTTGTTCTGCCCCAGGTTCAAAATTGTATCTTCAGGATTGACTGAGGGACCCACGAGGCAATTCAAGAATTGCAGGTTTGAAGGCAGAGGATTATTAGAGAGCATGAAGTTCAAACCTGCTTCATTGCTGATTATGCTGTTAATAAAAGTGACCTTGGCATCCTCACCGATATTGATTGCTCCGCCATAACCTGTACTCCAGTGATTGTCAGCAATCGTGCTATTGATGAAGTAAGTTCGGAATTCAGTGGGCAGAAAAGAGTGGTTTATCGTTACCAGGCTGCTCGGCGAACCGTCTTCAGATCTCGATTCACAATCTGTTATCTGCAAGTTTTGGAATACACTATCCCCGCCGGTATAAAGAGGATTGGCTGTGTAAATAATTAGTACATCACCCACTATAACTCCCTGTGGCGCTGCGTGCAAATTGTTTATGCGGACATTATCAGCAAAAACGTTCCCGCCCCATATATGGAAACCAGCTGAAACCATACAATCTTCCACAGTGATATTGCGCAAGATCAGCTTTTCGGGGTAATGCATCTCAGCCAGTTTTAACAAGTTATCGTAGTGCACCGGACGAATCCCGCGAAAACTGAGGTTTTCCAGAGTGAGGCTGAACTTATCCGGAATCCCATCAACTCTGTTTCGAGTAATACAATCAATCAGTGACCGTTGATAAAACTCCTGATTGGTCGTGGCCGAAAAAGTAATATTCTTGATCGTTACTTCTTTCTCCGAATCCCAGCCCATGAAGAAAATATCCGGACCACCAAAGATCACTCCTGCCTCGCTTTCGCCAACGATGCTCACATAACTGCGCAAGTTTAGCGGGAAATGCTGATCTTCCGCATAGTGACCATTGGCTAAATGAATTGTATGTGGATTTTGACTGTCAGCCCCTATCCTCAGAATTGCCAGGGCAATGGTCTTCAGCGGATCATTTGGTGTCAAGCCGGTATTGGCGTCATCGCCCTCAGGGCTTACGTATATATCTGCAAGTTGCTGTTGGGTAGCCGTTTCATTAATGAATACGTTGTAGTTAAACTCTTGCTGAGTGTCATAATGCGCTGTATAGATGCATTCTTTCAGGTAAGGTGAGTTATCGGCTACTGTGGCTTTATCCAGATAGATGTCGATAGAATTATAAAACTGCGAAATTATCGATATGTCATTGCCACAAATGCCGGCAATATTGTTGTATATACTACATCTGTTGAGAGGATCAAACTCCAGAGTTTTAGGACCATCCAGAGAATATCCCGCAAAAGTAAGAGCCCCATGACTTTTACCACGGTTATCAGCTATAACCGTACCTGCTAAATAAACATGACTATAAGCAGCATAGATTCCGGCTCCGGACCAGGCTCGATTGCCGATGATGTGGCAGTTGACTATATTGAGCCTACTGAAAAAAACAAATACTGCTCCACCTTTCTCGTCTCCCCAATTGGGGCTGGGAGTACCGATGCCATTGGTGAGATACAAGCCTTGCAGAGTTACCTCAGAATCCTCAGTGATGCTGAAACAGCTCCCGCTTTGATCGGCGTCTATCACCGTTTGGGTGATGAATGTGCTATCCGCAGTTGTTAGCTCTAGACTGCCGATAGTGAGGTTGCGGCCGATGATCTCGATATTCTCATAGTAAGTGCCGGGGTGAATGAGGATGGTATCCTGATCCGCAGCAGCATTAACCGCGTTCTGGATGCTATCATAAGCCTGCGTCCCATCCAGCGATACGTGCAGGATGGCGGCATTCAACGCGAGGGGCAGCAACAGTAATAGGGTCAATATAGTTTTCATGTGGTCCTTCATTGCAATATTTGAGCCAAAATGATAGGAAGCGGAATCCCGCTTCCTATCATAATTGTTTGCTATTTCATCATTAGCATTTTATGGGTCTGGGATTTATCGCCTGTATTGATGCGGATAAAATAGATACCGCTACTTACAGGATTTTGTGAGTTATCTCTACCATCCCAGTTAATGGCATTGACACCTGATTTGAAGGGTTTTGTTCCCATGTCACGTACTATCTGGCCCTTTAGGTTGTAGATCCGGATATCGGCTTCAGCTTTTTCCGACAAAGTGAAAGAAATATTGGTATCCGAATTGAAGGGATTGGGATAGTTGGAAAGCTGCAATCTATCTATGGCAGTAAGTTCATCATCTTCCACACCCGTATATCCCTGGGACTCGAAACACCCGATATCTATCCCAGAGCCATATACCCGATTGAAGCCAAAGGCATCGTATGGGGGGATCGTGTAACCAGGGGGCAGGATACTGATATCCGATGTCCCCGCATCTATAGCGGGAGAATATCCATTCACATCATCCGCACAGAGATAATATGAAGTTGGTGAAGAGGGATCACTACCCACAAACAACGGATCGGCACCTGTAATGTTATTTGCTCCCCAGTTCAATGGCATGCCATTGTAGGTTCTGTAGATGTTGTAAGTTCGGGAAAACAAGCAATTCTCCACCAGGGTATCATCGGCAGTTCTAATCTCGTAAGTGGCACTATTATTACTAAACAGATTATTCACGATTCTGCTTGAGTCAACACTCAGCAAATACAGGAAATCGGGATACGTCCCGGTATTATTGGCAAAGGTACAATTGGTAATACTCAAGCCTGATAGTCTGAGAAGATTGATGTCCCTTGCTCCTCCGTATGTAGCATTCGAAGCAAACAGGCAGTTGTCTATTTCCACTACAGCAGCAGGCTCATCCGTCCAGCCTGAGACTCTTATATTTGCCCACCCATCCTCAGAATAGTGAGTATTGTTTATAAACTTGCTATTGCGGATGGTTAGAGCATCACTAACATAAGCATCAAAGCATCCCCCTCCACGGTTGTACCAATAGGGTGAAAGGCTTTCCGTCTGGTTATTTATCAATATAATGTTATCCACTGTGATTATTGATCCCATCAGGTCCATCCCGTTTTGGGCAAAATATGCCAAGTTGTTTCGCATGGTCACGTTTCTTAGAGTGAATGTGCTGGTTCTGTAACCTATGTTAAGGATCCATCTATCTACAGTTGAGTTCTCAATGCACACATTCTCCATCAGGAAATCAAATATCCCCCACGAAAAGATCGCTGAGGCATGAGAGGTGGTTATAGTGAGGTCTTTCATCGTCATCCCATAACTCTCTATTCCCATGCTCACAACCCCCGTACCCTCCAGCATATACTCGCCATACAATCTGGTCTCGGCTTCCGATACGCCTTTCAGGGTGCAATAATCCTTGATGGATATGGGTATGTACTCTCCTCCTATCAAGTTATGGTGCTCTCCTGCAAGAAGATGAACAGTTCTTGGCTGTTGGGGATTGGAAGAAATCCGTTGCATTGCCCGTGAGGGGGTCTTTAAGGGCGTAGCCGGGCTTAAGCCATCATTACCGTCATTCCCGGTGGGGCTTACATACAAATCTGCATCTATAGGCTGCAGATAAGCTTCCTGAATGTCAAATACAGTATAGGGGCTGGGAGGATAGGCGGATTCATAATATGAAGCATAGTATTTCTCCCAATGCGGAACTGTAAACTTCTTCAGATATACATCGATAGTACCCGAATTGATGAAGTACCAATCTATATCCATTCCCCATTGAGCAAAGTTGTTATAAATGCTACAACGGTTGATTTGGTCAAAGATAATGTTTGGAGTGGTACTTAATCCGCTGCCTATAGCCAACCCTCCTCCCCGATATCTGGCAGAATTATCATAGATATTAACTCCTGAGAGATATACACTATTTGATGCAAGTATTGTTACCCCCCCCCCCATGAAGTCATATTATCGTAAATGTTTAGATTCCTGAGGATCACCATATTGTTCGTATAGATAAATATCCCACCCCCAAATATCTGATAGGGGCTTGTTCCGTTGTAATAATCATAGCCTTGCCCCCCCGTTATGGATAATCCTGATATGGTGCAGTTGTTTGTATTCTCATAACACAAAATGGTGGAGCTATTGCCATTACTGCCATCGATGATTGTGCTGCTGATATAGCTGGTATCGGCTGTAGTGTATTCAAAGGAAGCCAAGATTAGATTGCTCTTGTTAGTAAGGTCTATGTTTTCGAGGTAGCGTCCCGGATGCACCAATACCATGTCACCGCTAACTGCATCGTTTATGGCTGTTTGGATAGTTGTGTAGGCTTGGCTACCATCAAGTGCTACCTGCCTGGTAATGCCTAAACAGAGCAATGGCAGCAGGATCATTATCAATGCGAAAGATCTTTTCATGTTTTCTCCACTTTTTTATCATGGAGCGGTGGCAAGCACCGCTCCATGATAATCTATTATTGCTATTCGAACACATATAACCTTTGGAGTAACCCTAGACCGTTTTAACGATTGGATCGCTCAATGAACCCGAATAGACAGGAAGAGTTTGGTGATTTATCGCTGTATAGTCAATAACAGCACAAATCACGTTTAGGCTGATAACAGCCAATGCCAAGAATAGAACGAGTCTTTTCATTTTGACACTCCTTCAATTTAGTTTCTAATATATAAGTGTCAAAACTGGGAGATTTGAGATGCTGGATTTGAAGATTTATGTGTTTAGGAGTGAGATTATTTGTTCATAAGACCACAAAGCCTTACCCATCTCCTTGGGTATCTGCACGTTAGCGGGTATTGGATGCACTCCGATGATCTCGTTTCTTTTGCAGTTTTCTACAGCGACATGGTTTCTCTCATTCAGAACGATAAAGAAAGTGGCTATAATTGGTTGTTTATCTTGGGATAAATGAAAGATGTGGAGCCTGAATCTGCGGTTATCCACCATCGTAATCCCCCAATCATCTATCCTATCAATGCCATTCATAACTTGTGCCAGCTTTGGATGTAACTTGTTACTCTGCGCGTTATCTGTGTCGCTGCGACCATATCTTAAAAGCTCACGGATGAACTTCAGAATTGCGTTATATTGACTGTAGCTAAGGATTTCACGACCAGCTTCCCAACCAATGGCAAGCAGTATCGTTGATCTAAGATTTCGAATAGCTCTCTCTTTTCTCTTTTGTGCCACTTTCTCACTTACATTCAGAAAAGACGCATAGTCCTTTACACTGTCGAACGAAAGCATAGCCTCATAATCATGATATTCCTGGCTAGCGAGAATTTCCTTCTGGATAATTGGATTCAATCCCCCAATATCAATAGTGTTTCCGGATACCATCACATTCTGTAAGGAGGAGGTTTCCATACATAACAAGTTGTACAGTTCTTTCTCTTTTGCACTAAACTGGTAGTGCTTGCAGAGTAGATTGTGCGTAACCTGTCTTAGCCAAGAATAAACGTCATTGACGTTATGCTTTGATGATAGTAGCTGCCGTATTGCTTCTTGTGATGTATCCTCGGACAGGCTATTGTCGTGAGTTTTCGTAAGACAATATTGGAAGGACACTTTCTGATAATAGTTGAACACATCTTCAACTGCTTTGGGGAAAGCGGACTTGATGAAGTCAGCAGCAAGCCATGTAGGATCTGCGAAAGCTGAGCTTTTCATAAGCCTAACCAATATGGTGTTGGCGATATCATCAGAAAGATTCAGATAACAGAATCTCTGCGAAGTCAGTTCGCTTACAAATCCGATTACGTCATCGTATCGCTTTTTGTTCATTGAGATATAGTCGATCTCTTTCATTATCCTATCCTAATTCGGTTATCAATGCAAGGAAACAAAATCCAGCAATATCAGTAACTGTCAATCCCAAAATCTGTCGCATCCTTAGCAATCCATGCTTCTGAGAATACAGGGGAGTGCTTTTCTTGCTTTGGATCGATGATCCAGAAACTTCAGTGAGCATGAGTGGAAGCGAAACTGATGGATGGAATCAAGGCACTAGCTGGCTTGAACTCCAGTGCCATGATATGGGGTTTATTCTGTGTTCAGCGTGGGATTATCGGATAATTGTGCTGTCGGCATAGCTTGATAATGGCACGATATCAGCATAGAATTAGCTGAATCGGTTCTGGGTGAAGGGTTCCCGGAGAGGGTATTGAGCACCAGGAGAGGCGATACTTCTGAACTGCCATTGGCAGAGACTTATTGAGGCAAGGATTTGTTGGCGATTGTCTCCACGAGCAGTTTTGCCGCAGCGCGCAAATCCCCGGTACTGCCATTGTTTTCAATCACATGGTCCACCAATTGAGCTTTTAGAGAATCCGGCATTTGGGTTTGCAAGCGCATAATCTGATTCTGATAGTCATCCGGGTTTCTGCGTTTTAGCCTTTCGATAACTATATCCGGATCACTTTTTACCAGCACCAGAACATCGAATCTGTTCTCCAGTTTGGCTTCAAAGAGCAGGGGGATCTCAAAATAGCAATGCTCATCCGGGAATTCGGCAATGATCTGGTAAATGCTATCCATTACCAAGGGGTGAAGCAGAGAGTTCAGGAACTCCAGTTCACGGAAATCTTCGAACACGATCTTTGCGATCTTTTTACGTTCTGGTTTGTCGTCCAGCCAGATGTCTTCGCCCCAGCGTGTGGTTAGCGGGTCTTTTAGCGAGAGCAACCGGTGGTGGGCGATGGCATCGGCATAGAATACCCTGCACCCTAGTTCTTCCAGATAGCGGCAAAAAGTGCTCTTTCCGCTACCGATTTTTCCGGTTATGGCAATGGTTTTGGCTCTATTTGGCGGCATCACTGATAATCTGCATCAGTTCTTCAAAGGCGATGTTTTGGGTGATGGTGCCCCCTTGGGCTACAGAGACTTGTCCGCTTTGCTCTGAGACGATGATGGAGATGCAATCCGAGACTTCCGTGATGCCGATTCCGGCAAGGTGCCGAGTGCCGAATTTGCGGGAATACTCTGAGTTTTTGGAGAGCGGTAAGACGACTTTTGCTGCCATGATGCGATTGCCGCGGATGATGATGGCACCATCGTGCAACACGCTTTTTGTATTGAAGATGGCGAGAATCAAACGCATGGAGATGGCGGAATCTATCACCTCGCTGTTTTGGATAAATTCAGTTAACTTGCGCTTGTTTTCCAGAATGATCAAAGCCCCTGTCTTCCGAAAACTCATTGAAGAAACAGCATCGATGAGTGGAGTATAGACTGAAGCCTGCTCTGTTTTTGAAAACACGGATTGAAACTCTTTGGCGAGGTTTAGCCGTGATAGAATCGTCCTTAACTCGGGTTGAAACAAAATCACAATTGCCATGATCCAGTAAGTGCGGATTCCGCTGAGCAATCCGGACAGGACCTTGAGCTCGAAGATGCTGGCCAGAAAATAGAGCAAGAGCAGAAACAACAAGCCCCACAGCACCTGATAACCGCCGGATTTGCGGATGATGAGCAAGGATTGATAGATCAGAAAGGCGATTACAAAGATATCTACAATGTCTTTGAAGCGGGGAATCAGAAATTCCATTATAGCTCTCCCACAGTGTTCAGGGCAGCAAGGGTCCGGATAAATTGAGCGTGTTCCAACACATCGTGGACACGAATCATCTGCACACCACACAGGCAGGCGAGCATGGCAGAAGCAAGGCTCCCACCGATCCGATGGTGGACATCAGCGGGATAAATCTGGTCGATAAAGCGTTTGCGGGATGCGCCCAGGAGCACCGCGCAACCGAGTTCGTGAAACACATCAAGGTGTTTCAGCAACAAGAGATTGTGTTGCAGAGTCTTGCCGAAGCCGATTCCCGGATCCACGATGATCCGGTCTTTGGTGATTCCGCATTGTTCAGCATAGTTGATTCGCTGTTCCAGAAACCGGTAAACTTCTTTTACGACATCGGTGTATCGCGGAGCAAACTGCATGGTCTGGGGTCTGCCCTGCATATGCATCAGCACTACTTTCACATGTTTGGCAGTGGAAAGCACTTCTGCCATATCCGGATCATACTGCAATGCAGAGATATCGTTGATAATATCCGCGCCCAAGGCTATGGCTTGTTTCGCGACTATCGCCTTTTGCGTGTCGATCGAGATCTGGATGTGCGGGTGTTTCTCTTTTAGAGCCTGCAAAACGGGGGCGAGCCTTTGCCATTCCAGCTCAGCGGAGATTTCCATCGAGCCGGGACGGGTGGATTCTGCGCCCAAATCCAATATCGTTGCGCCATCCCGCACCAGTTTCCCGGCATGTTCCAGGGCTGCGGCATCCGAGAGGTAATAGCCTCCGTCCGAGAATGAATCTTCGGTTAAATTCAGAATTCCCATGATTTCAGGGAGCTTGATGTTGTTTATCACTTTTTGATACATAATGCCTAGTTCAGAGAGAAGTTACATCTGATGCGATACACTCTACTTTGCTCATAAGCTCCGGTAAAGCCGAAACGCCAGTCGCGCATTGCTTCCCGCAAAGCCCGGAAGTGTTCTGCCCGGCGATAAGAGATCACCGAGACACTGCTCATATTCACTCTGCCATCCCGATTCAGGGTGAATTCCACGATAACCGTATCGTCCATCAGCGGTGTGATTTTTGGGGCTACTTCGCGAATGAAATAGGCATCTCCCCCACCTTCCAGCAAGCTTGAGGAATAACCGGTGGCGCCGGAACCTTGGGGAGTGGCTGCTTCACGCAGGCTGCTGCTGAGATTCGAAGGGTTGAGGTTGGGATTGGCGATCGGGGTGGAAGCATCCATGCTATCCCAAACCGGCTGCTCGATGACGGGTGCTTCAGCGTTTGTGGCATTATCTTCCACCGCTTGAAGCTGTTCGTTGGCGGGTTGCGCAGTAGCATCTCCCGGCTGTCCGGCAGCTTCCAGACTGCCCAGATCCGCTTCACTAAGCCAATCGAACTGATACCAACGCCTGTTGTCTTCCATGTTTATCGACCATAAAGCAAGAAGCAGCAGTAAGATGAAGTGCATGCCGGCTGAGATCAGATATGGTTTCGACAGCGGGATTTGCTTCACTGTTCTTCAACTCCGGTGGCGACAAAGATCTTTTGGTAGCCGGCGCTGCGGATAGAATCCATCAGATTGATGATCTGCTGCAAGGGGATGATATCCTCAGCAGAAATTCTCACGACCTGTTCGATGTCCACAAAATCACGTTTGAGCGAGTCCGGCAGCTCTTCCATGCTGATCTCTGCTTCATTGTAAAACAGCCTGCCATCCGCGTAGAAGGTGATGGACAGGCTTTGCAGAGTGTGGCGGGTGGCGGTATGAGAACCGGGCAGACGAACGGGGAGTCCGGTCTGGCTGCTGAAGTTTGACACAATCAACAGAAATATGATCAGAAGGAAGATGACATCGGTCATCGAAATCAACATAGTGGTGCTGATCTTCTTCTTGGAGAGGGAGAGTTTCACCGGCTGCTCCTTACCCGGATGTTGTATTCCACACCGCTTTCTTGCATTGTTCTAACTATGTTTTCCAGGTTTTGCACGATGTCGTTATAGAAGATAATCGTAACGATACCCACGATGAGTCCGCCGATTGTGGTCAGCAATGCTTCCCAGATCCCGCCTGCCAAAAGGCTGATATCGACGCCGCCGCTGCTGTGGGCCTGGATGTTCATAAATACGCGAACCATACCGATCACAGTGCCCAAAAACCCGATCAGGGGTGCTACCGCGGCAAAAGTGCTGAGCCAGCCCAGACCCTTTTCCAGCTTGTGCAACTCGCCTTGCGCTGCCGCTTCCATGCTCTGTTGAAGCAAATCCGGATCATCGGTTTTGGCATTGAACAGTTTGTTTAGCATCGCGCTGAGCGGGCTGTCACTCTCGCATTCCTGGAGAGCTTTGCGCATATCCGGTAAAGAGCTTGTGGAAGCAAGATTCGTCAATAGTGCCGCATTTGCTTTTTTCAGCTTGAAGATTTGGCGATACTTCTCGATGACGATGGCAATCACCGCGATTGAGATGAGCAGCAACAGATACATCAGAATGCCGCCCCGGAGCATGAGAGAAAGAGCTGTCATAATACCTCGAAAAAAACAGGTTATTTGTTGTTCGGAAAAGAATGCCCTTCTCCTTGCGGTTGTATGAAAGCGGATAGTGATTCCACTGTCCAATTCCAAGCATCAGCCGAAGAAGGGCACTCGCTATATGTGGTTAATGATCGATCTGGTGAATCGTCCGAGCTTAGTGTTTCTTCATGAATTCTTGCATGAACTCTGCCAGAGCGTGAGCAGCAGGCAGAGGCAAGGAGTTATATGTGCTGGCACGGCATCCGCCCACATCACGATGACCCTTCAGGCCGATCATGCCGGCTTTCTTGGCTTCGCTGATGAAGAGCGCTTCGAGTTCTTCATTTGCCATTCTGAAGGTAATGTTCATCAGAGAGCGATCTTCCGGAACTACGGTGCCTTTGTAAAAACCATTGGAAGCGTCGATTACATCATAGATGTACTTGGCTTTTACCTGATTGTTTTTAGCCACGTTGTCCAAGCCACCCATTTCTTCAATCCATTTTAGCACAAGGCCGATCATATAGATGGTGAAGCTGGGGGGAGTGTTGTACATGGAGCCGTTTTTGGCATGGATGTTATAATCCAGCATGGAGGGCAGCCCGGATTGAGCTGTGGCAAGGAAGTCTTTCTTGATGATCACAACGACGCAACCGGCGGGACCAACGTTCTTTTGGGCTCCGGCGTAGATCATTGAATATCTTTGGGCATCAATGGGCTTGCTCATGAAGTTCGAGCTCATATCCGCGATCAAAGGCACCCCGGGGGCGACTACAGGATCGTGGTGCCATTCGGTACCATAAATAGTGTTGTTTGTAGTGATGTGCAAAAAGGCAGGATTCTCTGAAAGCTGGTGAGTCTTGGGAATGTAGCCAAAGCTTTTGTCTTCACTGGAAGCGGCAAGATGCACAGCTTTACCGATCTTCTTGGCTTCAGCGATGGCTTTCTTGCTCCACACACCGGTATGCACATAGTTTGCCACTTTGCCTTCGGGGGCAAAGTTCATCGGCACCATCAGGAATTGCATGCTTGCTCCGCCTTGCAGGAAGAGCACGTCGTAATCATCGCCAAGGTTGTAGATGCGTTTTACCGCAGCGTGGGTTTCGTCGATGATTGCCTGATACTCCTTGCTGCGATGGCTCATTTCCATCACTGAAAGACCTGTGCCTTTGTAGTTAAGCAAATCTGCCTGGGCTTCACGAAGAACTTCTTCCGGAAGCACTGCAGGTCCCGCGTTAAAATTGTGTACGCGTTCCATTTGGATCCTCCTGGATATATTTTTGTACTTTGATGCAAGGATTTCCGAAGCTATCCTTTCAGGCAAGCTATTTTTTAGCCATGCAGAATTTCATTGACGTATAATGCAGGGTTAGCAGGCTGTCGCAAAGGAATAATCCCATGATAGATAAGATATTAAGCACATATAAAGTAGTTTTGGCTTCTGCCTCACCCCGGCGCCGGGAAATCCTCTCGTTGCTTTCTATTAAAAGCGAAATACGAGTTAGCGACGTCGCGGAACCTATTACGGACGAAGACCCCGCTCTTCAGGCGATGAAACACGCCCGCAACAAGTTTCTGGAGATTTCTCAAAATGCTGGCAAAGATGAATTCATCATCGCCGCGGATACGATCGTGGTGCTGGACGGCAGGATCCTGGGCAAACCCCGGGATGAAGCCGAGGCACAGGAATTTCTGCGCGCGCTCAGCGGAAATACTCATACCGTGATCTCGGGCATTTGTGTCGGTACGTGCCGGAATTTGCAGTGCGCTTATGAGTCCACAGTGGTGCAGTTTGCGCGTCTAAGTGATGCGGAAATAGCTGATTATATCCTCACGTTAGAGCCCCTGGACAAAGCCGGAGCTTATGGCATTCAGGGTTTTGGCAGTCAGTTTATTACCCGCCTGGAAGGTTGCTACTTCAACGTCATGGGCTTTCCTGTGCGCAAGTTTTACGAAACCCTGCAGAGCATGAAACAGGAAGGCAGTTTATGAAGCTCTTTCATAATGGGCACTTTTGGCAGGATGGCAACTTTGACAACGAGCTAAAGGCCATTCTCACGCGGGATGGCAAGATCTTGAAACTGATCTTTGACGACGAGCAGAGTAGCCCCGATGTCCAGCGCATTGATCTTGGCGGCGATTATGTGTTCCCCGGTTTCATCGATACCCACACACACAGCTTTGAAGGGGGCCTGTATTCCCTGATGATAGATCTGGGGGATGCGAAAAGTCTCAGCGATGTCTTTGCAAAAATCGAAGATGGCTGTAAGGATAAGGGGAAGTTCGTATTTGCCTGGAATTTCGATGAGACTCGGATCGCCGAACAAAGATTTCCCACCCGGGCAGAACTGGATCAGGTCGTGAAGCACAAAAACCTGGTGTTGCGCAGAATCGATGGCCATAGCTGCATCATCAATACCTTCGCCTGCAATTCCATATTGGGAGGACACAATAAGGTCCATTGCGAAGATGAAGTGTTCCGCGGTTTTGAAAACGATAGAGCAGTACACTGGTTTCACCACAATCTGGATGATGAGCTCATCCTGAGAGCATACCATGCGGCCTCAAAGATCGCCTTGAAAGGCGGATTCACCACCATTCATACGATGGTCGGTGATGCCAATATGTCTGTGGGACACTATTCTTTGCTGCAGAGTAAACTGGCTGAATTTCCGGTGGATTATGAGCTTTATCCCCAATCCTTCAACATCGATGCCGCTATGGATTTGGGCGCGAAGAGAGTGGGCGGATGCATCCTTGCGGATGGCTCCATCGGCAGTATGACGGCAGCTCTTTACGAGCCATATTCCGGCAAACCAATCCGGGGAAACCTGTATCAGAGCGATCAATTCTGGAAAGAGTTCATCGGCAAAGCGCATTCCAATGATCTGCAGGTAGCGGTGCATTGCATCGGCGACCGGGCAATTTCTCAGATCAACAGTGTCTATCTGGATCTTGCCCACAGTGATTATAAAGACCTCCGCCATCAGTTGATTCATTGTGAGATCACGGACGACACTCTGGTGGATCAGATCAAGGCATCAGCCGCAGTCCCGGTGATGCAGCCCATGTTTGACCTCCTTTGGGGCGGAAGCGGAGGATTCTATTCCCGGTTACTGGGTCCAGAGCGGGTTAGCACGATGAACAGATTCGGCACAATGCTCGGCAAGGGCATCAGGGTCACGGGTTCTTCAGATTGGTACATTACGGAGCTTGATATCCGCAAGTCGCTGTTTGCCGCGATGAATCATCATAACCCCAAAGAGCTCCTTAGCCTGAAGCAAGCGGTGGATATATATACTTTGAACGCTGCTTGGCTTTCCAAAGACGAGAACCGGCGGGGAGCTTTGAAGGTGGGTATGGATGCGGATTTCAGCGTGCTGAACTATATTCCCCGGGCAGAAGCCCCCGCTGAACACCAAAAAATAAGAAAAGTAATAAAAAGGGCAGAGATCGTTTATGAAGATATGTGAGCTAAATGATATCGCGATACATGAGATAGTTTCGCAGGAGCTTCAGTTGCACCCCATGCTTGAACCCACGGATTTGTTCAAGCTATTGTACCAGGCGCTTTATGGTCCATTCCATATAGTGCGGGATTTTAAACAGCTTTGCGATGGAATCAGCAAAGAACTGTGGATAATGAAGCACGCCTACGCTCCCTTGTTTCAAGAGATTGGGCATTGCTACACCAGAATCAGCCTGAGCGCCATCAAACGCGACGGTGACAAGGATAAAGTGAACACCAGGGTCGAATGTCTGGCACGCTGGATATTGGATAGCTGCGTATTGTATGAAGACGTCCGGGAAGATTTTAATGCACGCTGGATTCACTGGCGACATATCCTGCACAGCGCTTTGCCGGGGAAGCCGGAAGCCTGGAATAAAGCAGATGAAATCGCCGCGAAGGGGCTGATCCCCTCTCATTCCCAAGTCTTTCACGATATGTACCACCCACATTATAGATTGGTAGATATAAATTTGAAGCAACATCATGAACTGTTTTTGGAGATAAATAGATGAATGACACCCGCGTTCGTTTTGCCCCCAGTCCCACCGGATATTTGCACATAGGTGGACTGCGGACCGCATTGTATGATTACCTATATGCCCGCAAGACCGGCGGGACTTGCGTTTTGCGCATAGAAGACACAGACCAAAGCAGAGAAGTGAAGGGAGCTGCTCAGATGCTGATTTCCACCCTGCAAGAACTGGGCATCGAATTTGACGAGAGCCCCATATCCGGTGGAGAGTTTGGCCCCTATACCCAATCTGAACGTCTGGAATTGTATCACAAACACGCTGCGGAGCTAGTGCATAGTGGGCACGCTTACCCCTGTTTTTGCAGCTCTGAGACCTTGCAAGAGATGAGAGATGCGCAACAAAGCAAAGGGGAATTTGTGAAGTATGATCAGCGCTGCCTGAAGCTAAGCCGCGAAGAAGTTCAGGCAAAGCTGGACGCGGGGACGCCCCATGTAATCCGCTTGCGCATGCCCGACGACCGGAAGTTCGTAATCGAAGACCTCATCCGCGGTCATGTGGAAATGGATGCCTTCCAAAGCGACGATCAGGTGTTGGTAAAATCTGATGGTTTCCCTACTTATCATCTGGCAGCCACCGTTGACGATCACTATATGCAGATATCGCACGTGATCCGCGGCGAAGAATGGCTATCTTCCACCCCAAAGCATATATGGCTCTACGAATGTCTGGGCTGGCAAGCACCAAGATGGGTGCATCTCCCCCTAATTCTGAATACAGACAGGTCCAAACTGAGCAAACGGATGAATGACGTGTCCGTGCAAAGTTATCTGCAAAAAGGTTATCTTAAAGAAGCCCTGCTAAATTTTGTGGCATTGCTGGGCTGGCACTCTGCCGATGATCGCGAGCTTTATACCCTGGAAGAACTGTGCGGGGCGTTCTCTCTGGAAAGAGTCAGCAAATCCGGCGCGATCTTCGATCTAACCAAGCTGGACTGGATGAATGGGCAATATCTGCGCAGCTTACCCCTGGAAGTAATAGCTGAACGCGCCAAAGCTTGGTTCAGTGAAGAGCAAACGCGGGATTATCCGCGCTACATGAAAGTGATAGCCGCCGCCAGAGAGCGTTCCACCCTGCTTCCGGATTTGGCTGAATATGCCGGTATGTTCTTGAAGTCAATTGCTTTAAGCGAAAATGACGAAGAACTGCTGCAGAGTGAGAGCGCTCAAAAAGTGCTCACCTGGTATCACAAAGCTCTGGACGCACTCCAAGAACCCGGCGGGGAGGAGATTCAGGAGCTTACCAATCGCGGGATTCAAGAATTGGGCATCAAAGGTAAGAACTACTACATGCCCCTCAGATTGGCTTTGATCGGGCAACAACATGGACCGGACATGCCCAGCACCATCGGAATCCTGGGCAAGGAAGAGACGTTGAACAGGCTGTCGGCAAGAATCCATTAGGCAGCCATCCCATATATGAATGCCGGGTAGCTCCACATCTTTTTGCATAGCTACCCGGCAATTTGTTTGGTCCCTATTTTTTGAGGGGAAGCGTCACAAACACGGTCGTTCCCTCACTTTCCTTACTCTTGATCCAGATGTTACCCTTGTGCAGTTCGGCAATGCGCTTGGAAGTAGAAAGCCCGAGACCGAGGCCGCTGGAGCGATATTCCACCGTCCCGGATTTGTGGGCATAGATTTCGTTCAGTTCATAGAACTTGCGGAAGACATTCTTGAGCTGGTACTCGGGAATACCGATACCGTTATCCTGCACGTAGATCACGATGCTATCCTTCCCATCCAGCTTCTCCTGTTGGAAGGCTGCTCTGCGGGAGCCGATGATCACCGTACCAAAATCGTTCGTGAAGCGGATAGCATTGAGGACAAGATTGTAGATCATCAGATGGATTGCTTCCCAGTTTGCCATCACCGCGGGGATGTCTTTTTCTACTTCCAGGCGGATAAACATCTTCCGTTTGCGAGAGAGGATCTCCACTTCTTGCTGAACCAGTTCCAGTATTTCAAAGATATCTACCGGAGCCATGCTCAGGCTTTTCTTCAGATTATAGTTGTTCATCGTGTTGATATCGCCTGTCGTGATAATCAGTTTCTTCACCGAGTTCTCGATTTTGGTGATGATCTCTTTGCGTTCGTCTTCATCCACATACAAGTTGCGTTTGAGGCGGGACACATAGCTCTGCAAGGTTGTGAGCGGAGTATTCAGTTCGTGCGAGACAATCGCCATAAACTCGTCCTTGAGCACTTCAAAGGCGTTTAGTTCCGTGTTCTTTTGCAACAGATTCTCGTATAGCATGGCATTTTTGATTGCAACACAGATTTGCTCTATAAACAGCGTAATTATCTCCGGTTTCAGATACATCGCCCTGGTATTATCATCCATATTATCAAGATACAGATAGCCAAAGACATTGCCATCAACGGAGATCGGGACGCAGAATATCGTATGCAGCTGATAATCCTGAACACTGATCGCTCCCTTAAAACGATTATCTTCCAAAGCATTATAAGTGCTAACCATTTCCTGAGTACTTTGGGAGAGCGAGAGCACGGATTTGCTTACTCCGGACACATTGGTCAGGATTTGTTTATCTTTATCTATCTGCACCCGATAGATATTGTTCCCGTCGCTATCCCTTTTGATCAGGAAACCACGGCTGGAATTGGTGAAATCGATGGCACTGGATACAATCTCCTGCTCCAGATCCGGGATTTCCACTATGCGCATCAGTTCGTGGGAAATCTGCATCAGGTCGTTCATCTTTTGGATGCGCATCGTGATTTCGGAGTAATCCTGAATCCGGACTATCAGAGCGGAGAGATGTTGCTTGATATTGCGCATGATCGAGATTTCTTGCTTCGTATAGGCCAATTCACCGCGGTCGCTCAGTGCCAGGTATCCCACTCGCTTGGATCCGGTTTGCAAGGGAATAATCACCACGTTTCGGTCCTCGTGTACGATCTGCACCAAGCTGTCTGTGCGCAGAGCCCGCTCTACCTCACGGTTTAGTTCGGCATCCATCAGGCTGTTTTTCTCGCATCTGAACTGGTGAAAGGTGGTGTAGTTCTGGAGGCGCTCGGAATATTCCATCAATCTGAACTGCCATGGGCAAAGCACTTCGTGGATTCCTTTTTCGATCAGGAATTTGATCCGTTCCACATTGTAAACGTTAGCGATGTTGAACAGTAGTTCATTCCATTTGCGACGCAAGTCTTTAGCGCGGGATTTGATGGGCACAAGTTCGAATTTACGCAGAGAAGACACATTATAGAGGTTCACTTCCAGGAAGTTGCTGCGATCATCCTCCGGGGTATTTGCGGTAATCTGCTCCAGATACTCTTTGTATTCGGCGAACCTTTGCGCGGCAAGATCATCAAGCTTCAGTTCCAGTAAGATCTGAACCTGCATCTGGAAGAGTTCCACATTCAGTTGAAAATACTCATATCCCCGCCACTGCTGAAACCAAATACTCACTCGGCGCAGAATATCACGCAGCGGGAGATCGGAGTTCGCCAGATCCAGGCGAGCCTGCATGATCTCCAGTTTGCACAGCCAGTAGCGATAATGATTCTTTTGGGCGATGTCGCAGGCTTTGTCCTTCAGTTCCTGGGCTTTTTGATAGTCACCCAAACCGTAGTGGCACATTGTCTCCAGGGTATAAAAGACCGTGATCGCGTAGTTATTGTTGATCTCCCCGGCGTGCCGGATGGCGAGTTTCAGCTCGCTCAGTGCTTTTTCATAATCATGCTCTGCCATCGAGATCAGGCTCAGCACGTTGTGGTGAAACTCTTCCTCATGGATATGCTTGAAATTGATGTGGACATTGCTGCTCAGCAGTTTACGCAGTTTCTTGGTGCTCATCATTTCATTCAGATAATAGAAATAGGTTTTCACCAAAGGGTTGATCTCGCTCAGTTTACCTTTGATCAGTTCCGGTTCGTTATCCAGGATGAACTCAAAAAAGTGCCCGTAGCCTTTGATCTTACTCTTGGCCAAAGCCAGGTTTCGTTTCACGGAATCCAGGTAGTTCAAGCTACCAACTGATTGGATCAGGCTTCGGCACGCGATCAGGAGCTTCTCGGCTTCATGAAACTCGCCCATCTTGATCTTGGCTTCTCCCTGATTCAGCAGAGCCAGTGCCTTGATCGTTGTGAGATTCAGCTCGGATGCGTGTTTATAGGCAAGTTCGGAATATACGTTGGATTGCACGATGAGCCCTTGTTTGAGATATAAATCCGAGAGGTTATTGTAGATCAGCCCCAAAAATCTGCGGATGTTATAGCGTTTCCATATTGTCAACGCTTGGTTCAGATGCTCGGTGGCTTCTTCGATGTTCTTCTGGTCGCTATAGAACACTCCCAGATCGTTATGCATGGCCGCGAGGCGCACCATCACTCTGGTATCATGCTCCGGAGGTAACACCTGCAGGAAGTCTTCGATGGTTTTGATGGCCCGGTCAATATCCTTTTTATGTCCGAAATATACGGCGAGTCGGTCGGTAAAAACGATCTTGAGATCCAGCGGGAGTTCGGAGCCCAGCGCCAGATCCAGATACTGTCTTGCTTTTACAAGATCGCTGCGCAGATATACCTGAATATAGCCCAACCAGGCAAAGAGCTGCTGTTTTCCCGTAACTCGAAGCAATTCCGCTTTTTGGAAACTCCGCAAAGCCCCGGCAAGATCTTCACGCAGAAGCTGAATAGTGCCGATGCAGTGGTATTTCTCAAAGAGTTCTGGAATCAGGTCGGCGTTTTCCAGCAGAAAACCTGCCCTTTCGTAGAATCCGGTAAGTTCGGTTTTTTCTTGAAAGAAAGCCAGATCCTGGATTATCTCTTTGGTGTCGACCTCGGTGCGGGGGTCAAAATCCAGTTTCAAAACGCTCAACATGGCTTCATAGGCTTGCGCTTGCTCATAGTCTTCACTCAGCAAGTTCGAGAGTTTCAGATAGTAGCGTCTGGCAGATTGCAGATCTTCGGCGATATATGAGTTCGCGATCAAACCCAGGCAGGTTTTCTTGTCTATCATGTCCTTGTGGGTATAATACTTCAAAATGCGTTTGGATACAAGCACGTGTACTTTGCGGTCGGATTCCGAAAACATCCTCGCTTTGGCTTCCTCAAAGCTGAAACTATAGTGCTTTCCGGTCTTGGTGAGGATTTCGTTGTAGGTCGCATCGTTCAGCAGACTGTATAGTTCGGTATCCTTCAGCTTCAGGATGTAGATGATCAGCTCCCGGCTCAATTGCGTTTGAGCAATGCTAAGTTTTTGCAGGAGAGCGTAGTTTTGCGAAGTCAGGTGGCTCATCCGGGAGTAGATTGAATGCAGCAAACGCGAAGGGAGTTGGTAATCGTTGAGGCTTTCGGGGAAGATGATCTCGTCTTCCAGCACGATTCCCTTGCGTTGCACCAAATCGATCAGAATTTCCCGGATAAAATGCGGATTCCCCGAAGAGCGTTTATGAAGCTCGGCACATAGTTCGTCCGGCGCGGGGATCGGCAGCAGCTTATTGACATAGTTTTTACTCTCACCCGCGTCCAAAAACGGCACATTCAACAGCACTGTATGGCTGATCTGACTCACTTTGTTAAAATCGTTGCAGGAGAGCACAATCATCATGCGCTTATCCACCAGAATCGGCGACATGTAGTTGATAAAGTCGATAGTGTGGCGGTTCACATATTGAAAGTTTCGGATTACAAAGATGATCGGCTTTTTCTCCGACAAGTGAATCAGAAGGTTTTTCACACTCTCAAAATCGATCTTCAGATCCTCGGCGCTTTGGTTAATTTCCTTGGCTTCCTGCTCTCCCGCGAACAGATAGCGTTTGAACTTGTCCGAGATTAAGGCCAGAAACTCCTGGCCTTCTATTTCTTCCGTGCTAAGCGATTGCACATATTCTTTGATCAAGGCAAAAAAGGCCTCATGATCAGTTCTGGAGCAAGCGTAGTCGAACAAAAAGAACTCTCCGCCCAATAGATGATAGCGGAAGAGACTGAGGATGCTATCTTTGCCAAGCCCGTCGCCGCCGATCACGGAGACGATTTTACCGTTACTTTCGGTGACCGCCGGCACGAAATCCAGCATTTGATGCGAGAACTTCTCGCGTACGATATAGCTGTTGAACCGCATTGAGTTTACGATGGACCACGAGGCCGAGAAGGGGTATTCATCGTGATGAATCCGGTTGATATAGCCGATGATCTCTTGTCCGCTTTGGAATCTGTTTTCAGGGTTGCGCTCCAATAAACGCAGGATGAAGCGCTCCAATTCCGGCGGAATGTTTTTGTTTAGCGCGGAAGGGAAATTTGGGATGAAATACTGGTGCCCACCGGTCATGAGGGCGTTCAGCTGGTCTATACTGAAGGGGAAAGATCCGGTACAAAGCCGGTATAGAAGCACGCCCAGGGAGTAGAAATCGCTGCATTCGGTGGGTTGTTGGCCCAGGAACAACTCCGGTGCCAGATAGGGCAATGTCCCGGAAACATGACGGCTATCCCTCGAGGGATCCACCTTGGAAAACCCGTAATCAATCAGATTCACGGTGATTTGCGTGCCTTCCAGACGATACAGCACGTTCTCCAGCTTCAAATCTTTGTGCAGAATGTTCTGATTGTGCAAAGCGTGCAAGGCGTAACTTATCTGCACCACAATGTCATAGACCATATTGATTCTGGCTTTGGAAAATCGGAAATTGGCCAGCGTCTTGCCTTCAAAGAATTCTGAAATGAAGTATATGTGATCTCCCACATGGCCAAAATCCACCACATGTGATAGGTTCGGATGCTCGATTTTGGTAATATGGTGCATATCTTCCGCTTTGAAATAGCGGTAGAGCTCTTCTGAGGAGAGATATTGGAACAATTTCAGGCTATACAGCTTGTTTGTGCGGATATCACGTACTTTGTACACATTTGCCCAACTTCCGGAGCCGAGACTTTCCAGCACTTCATAACGGTGATCAATATACATCGATAACTCCAATGCGCTTAAGTTCCCTCATTTTCCATAAATGCCGAGACTGTCAACCAGAATCTTCTCTGGCAGAGGAACTCGTCTCTCTGAGCCGTTATCGGAACACGCCTCTCTGAGCCGTTTTTCTGTCGATTACCCACCAAAGATCATATCGCTGAGGCGCCCAAATTAACGGAGAATTCGATTTGGTGGTGGTTTTGACTTCAGGCAATGCATAGTTCCCACCCCTGTTTATTGAAGTCCATTTGACCTTTACATATTGGTAAACAGTAAGATATGCAAGTTCAAATGAAACCAAATGCACAAACCGGGTTTAACTTAAGTACTTGCTACCCAGGATATCCTCCAGGACTACCTCCCAATCTCCGCAATGCTGTACAGAAAGGCTGCAGCGTAAGCGCATCTGCTGATACTTGTCCGGAGAAGCTGCCATAAAGTTGAGAGCTTTCCAGATGGTTTCAGACCATGCTTGAGCTGTTTGCGCCTTGCAGATGAAACCTGTTTCGTCTGCTTCGATTATTTCCTGAGGACCACCCTGGTCAGACACAATGGCTGGCAGCCCGCAGGCTTGAGCTTCCAAGATCACCATCCCAAAGGTATCTGTAACACTGGGAAAAACAAAGTAGTCGGCAGCGTTGTATAGGTCGGCCAATTGATATCTGGGCATGGCTCCGGTAAAGACTACTCTTCTTTGCCCTCCCAAAAGTTCCTGCATTTCTCGCAGATAGGGTCCGTTTCCTGCGATGATGAGGTTGAGTGCTGGGAAACGTTTTACCAGAACAATATATGCCTCTGCCAAAAGATCAAGAGATTTGTCCCTAGACACTCTTCCGGCATACATCAGAGTGATCCCACCGCTTAACATGGCTTTTTCCTTCAACCAGTTTTTCGGTTGAGCTTGTGGAAAGAACTTATCAAGCTCAATACCACGCTTCAGCAGACCCATCTTGGGTACCGAGATGCCTCGTTCGTCCAATATAAATTGATACTTTTGGGTGGGAGTGCGAATCTCTTGCATCTGATTGTAGAACCATTTTTCGTATGCCATCACCAGCCCCTGGGCAGATTCATCTGCCACAAGATGAGAAGTTTCACCGGAGAAATCTGTATGATAGATTCCAAGTGCAGGGATTCCGGAGAGCTTGGCTGCTAATAGCCCCAATAGACCGATAGGACCAGGTGTGGATATGATGATTTGGTCGGGTTCATATTCATCAACCAGCTTTAGGCTCTTCAATACCGACGGAATTTTTAGGCGGTAGGCATCATAGTAAGGCATGGGAAAGATGTACATGAATGGCAGGTTTATCACGTTTTCGGGAAGCTCGCTGGTGATTTCGCTATCTTTCAACGAACATACCAGCTTCATATCCCATTCATATTTTGCCGATACGGAGCCAATTTGCTTCAAGGTGGCAGACACTCCATTGAGGTCCAGGATAGTATCGGTAAACCACAGTGTACGGCGTTTACGATGTTCAGATGCCACATGATGCTTTTGTTTCATCTGCTGGATCAACTCTTCGCTGCTATGCATATGTTTCAATGAGCTAAAGAAGGGTAGCAAAAGGAAGATTCCGGGCAACGAACTGCTGACATTACGCAATAGCTTCACTATGTTGAGTTGTTTGAGATCATACTCAAACGAATTGAGGAATATTCTGAAGAAGGCATCCGAGATTTCTGAGGTGTGTTGATAAACCATTTCAAGCTTTTCTTCAATACCTTTCTCTTGGCTGTTGTTCAAGGTTTGCAACATTTGGGCGAAGTGCAGCCGGATATCATCGCCTTGACGCTCCGCGTAGCCCTTCATGGAGTTAATGCGAAATCTTTGACGAAAGTCCAGTTTTTTATTGTCAAACAACATATCGCTGAAGCTATCTAAGAGATGCTTTTTGGTTTTCTTATCATAAGCATCGCGGGAAAAGTCGTAAGCGATCTTGTAAATGGTAAATGCAAGGCTTTGATAATCATTGTGCCTGCCCTGAACGGCAGTCTCTTTTTGCTGGATGTTATGCAAAAATTCCGCGACCGAGTTTGCCTTGCACTGGGTGTATGTTTTACCTAAAAATAGCCCGCCATGATCGTCTGAACCCGCAGTGAAGCCCTTGATCCAGGATTGCTCACCAAATGGTTCTATGCGGTAACGGCTGAATAAATCGTCAATTTTTGCAGAATTCAGAGAAGCTAAAATCTCTTGCCAGCCAAAGCTTGCTGTTCTGTTTCGGCCGCCATTTATTCCTTCAAACACATCAAACAGCAAGATCAGCTTTTCCAGATGCGATACCTGCAGTTTGCCATTCACGGAGTATGTGGCATGAGCCACACTGTGTGCGAGGTTTTCTTGCTTCAGATAATCGCGCAGCTCATAGATATCCCTGCGCAAGTGGTTTATTGTATCAAATTGAGTGCTATTGAGCCCATAGATCAGGAGATGAATTTTGCATCTGTCTTCCGGAAAATAGGCTGTTGATTCCAGCCCCACAAAGCAATCCTCTGGATACTTTTCTTGAAGCATCAGCGCTCCATCTATCCGATTATGATCTGTGATGGTTACATAGTCCATGCCCATCCGCTTAGCTTCTTTGTAGATAAACAGAGGATCTGTATATGATTCTTTTGCACCTATCTTTTGCAAAAACCATTCGCTGGGATGCTCGGAATGAATTGAGTGGCAATGTAAATCAGCTTTTTTGTTCACGTGTATCTCCCAAGGTATTCTTTTACTATATATTTATACAGTCCTTGTGTAAGGTTTTGATTAGGATCATATTAGGATTTGCTAAACATCACTTGTATGGGGTGCTCAGGGAGAAACCGAGACCGGGATGCCGCAAAAAGCCTTGATCCGTTAAACTGGTCTTGTGCTGATTTTATGCCGCTATTATGCTACGCACACAGCTTGATATGGCCTTGATCCCAAGATAAATATATCTAAAGCATATCTGTTGAGAGTCAGAGTAGCAATATTTAAACCCAATTCATGCACGGGAGTTCAAACCACCTATTGTATCTATCACTTTCGGAATATTTAATGGGTGGCTTGGAATCCTGTGTTGAGTCTCAGCGGGACGCAGGCTGTTGACAAAGTCCGTGGATTTTGCTTACATTACGATATGAAGATAATCCTAAGCTCTCAAAATATTGGATTCATTTATGAAACGCAACATTTCTATCATGAGTTAAGTCCCAGCGGGACGGTTTTTTAGATAGACTTTATCTTAACATAAAACTGATTCGAGTCCTGTGGGGACGACATATTCTAAACTGACCAAACAAAAAGATGTTATGCCGTCCCTGCAGGACTCTATTTAATATATATATCAATGCATTATCTATCAATATTGCCATCCCTACGGGATTCAGCAATCAATGACGCAGATGTTTGAATATTGTGATTATGGGCTTTGTCAACAGTCTGAAACGTCCCCGTCTGCACTTATTTACGATACGGTGTTACATTATCGACACGAGGACGTGTCGAATCCTATAAGCTTTCATGAAAACTCCAATTGCACAAACCGGGTTAAAGTAGAATGAGCGATGTGTGATTTTATCCAATTTCTGTCAGTTACATTTCTTCTTGCACAGGATCTCGCTTCTCCCGAAACGAGATCTTAGCACTGACCCGGAAAAGCATACAGAAAGCTCTTCGATATGCAAATGGATAAAATTCTTGACGAATAGGGGCAAACTCCGCAGAGTGGAAAACTGAGCTTGATGCTTTTAGGAAAAAGCATTTCGCGCCATGCCGGAGATCTTTCACTGGCAGATCTAACTCGTTTATGACAAACAAAAATAAAGAATAAAGGAGTCCCTTTGTGGAAAAACTAATGCTACTGGGCGATGAAGCCCTTGCACAAGGCGCTCTGGATGCCGGAATCTCCGGTTTCTACGGCTACCCCGGCACTCCCTCCACCGAGATCATTGAATTCGTTCAAAGGTCCAAACAGGCAATCACGGACAATGTGCATCGCACCTGGTCTTCAAACGAAAAAACCGCCATGGAATCGGCTTTGGGTATGAGCTATGCCGGCAAACGCGCCATGGTCACAATGAAACACGTGGGCTTGAATGTGGCGGCTGATCCCTTCATGAATTCCGCCCTGACCGGGGCACACGGTGGTTTGCTGATCACCGTGGCAGATGATCCCTCCATGCACTCCTCTCAAAACGAGCAGGATTCGCGCTTCTACGGGCATTTCGCCATGATCCCGGTTCTGGAACCCTCCAATCAGCAGGAATGCTACGACATGGCCTTTTATGGTTTCGAGCTATCGGAGAAGTATCACATCCCGGTGATGATCCGCCTGACCACGCGCCTCTCCCACTCCAGAAGCGGAGTTACGCGCAGAGCAAGGCTGGAGCAGAACAAGCTGAACAAACCCGAAGATCTGTTCCAATTCATGCTTCTCCCGGCTGTGGCACGCAGAAAGTACAAGAACCTGATCGCCATGCAGGAAAATTATGTAGAAGAATCCACCAATTCGCCATTCAACGAGTTTCATCTGGAAGCCACGGACTATAGCAAGGGAATCATCACCACCGGCTTGGCTTACAACTATCTGCGGGAAGTATATGGTGATAGCCCGATCCCCTATCCCATGATCAAAGTATGCCAATATCCGCCACCCATGGGCAAGATTCACGAGCTTTATAACAAATGTGACAGCCTGTACTTCTTTGAAGAAGGCATGCCGGTTTTGGAAGAGCTGTGCAAAGGCCCCGGCTTCAACGGCATCAAACCGATGCATGGCAGACTGGACGGCACTCTGGACCGCGATGGTGAATTGAACCCAAACAAAGTAGCCGTTGCCTTGGGTATGCCCGCCAAATTTGGGACGGAGATCCCGGATATCGTGGTGGGTCGTCCCCCGGCACTCTGCGTCGGTTGCCCGCATATCGATAGTTATATCGCGCTCAACGAAGCCATCAAAGAGTATGGCAGAGGTCATGTCTTCAGCGATATCGGCTGTTACACTCTGGGCTTCATGCCACCTTACAACGCGATCAATTCCTGCGTGGATATGGGCGCATCCATCACCATGGCAAAGGGCGCTGCGGATAGCGGATTGTTCCCCGCGATTGCGGTGATCGGAGACAGCACTTTCGCGCATAGCGGAATGACCGGCTTGATGGATTGCATCTACGACAAAACCAACATCGTGGTCGTCATTCTGGACAACAGCACCACCGGCATGACCGGGGGGCAGGATTATACCGCCTTTGGCCGTTTGGAAGAAATCTGCCTGGGACTCGGCGTGGAGAAAGAGCACATCCGCACCTTCTTCCCCTTTGTGAAAAATCATGCGGAAATGACCCAGATCTACAAAGAAGAAATTGCCTACGAAGGCGTATCGGTAGTGATACCTCGCCGCGAATGCGTGCAAACGCTCAAGAAAAAGTTCAAACGGGAGGCCTAAGATGAAGAAAGATATAATTCTTGCCGGAGTAGGCGGACAGGGCATCCTGACCATAGCCACGATTTTGGGACACGCGGCCTTGAAGAGAGGCTGGCAGCTGAAACAAGCAGAAGTTCACGGCATGAGCCAACGTGGCGGCGACGTCCAGAGCCACTTGCGGCTCTCGGACAAAGAGATTCACAGCGATCTGATCACCATGGGCGACGCGGACATGATTCTCTCCGTGGAACCGATGGAAGCGCTGCGTTATCTGCCCTATCTGGCAGCAGACGGCTGGATTATCACAAATTCCAAGCCTTTTGTGAATATCCCCAATTACCCGGAGCCCGAGGCAGTGTATAGCCAGATCCGCAAAGCCGAAAAGCACCTGCTCTTTGACGCGGATCAAATTGCCAAGGATTTGAAGGCAAGCAGAGCGATGAACATCGTCGTTTTGGGAGCCGCCATCAAACACCTGGGCTTTAGCGCGGATGAGATTGAAGCCAGCATCAAAGCCATCTTCACCAGCAAAGGTGAAGCGGTGGTGGAAGCAAACCTGAGAGCGTTGCAGGCTGGGATTGCCCTCAGCTAAACGATACAAAGACAGCTTGCCCGCAGAAAAGCAGCTCTGCGGGCATTTTTGCGCACAAAGCGATTGACAAAAATCCCCTCACTGAGAGCTTGGGATAATCGGGTAAATGCCCTGAGGAGAAATTTGTGAATATAATAAACCATAAGACAGGCTGGATCGAAGTCATCTGCGGTAGTATGTTCAGCGGTAAGACCGAAGAACTGATCCGCAGAATCCGCCGGGCTGAATATGCCAAGCAGAAGGTCTTAGTTTTCAAACCGGCGATTGATGATCGCTATGATGCAAATAACATCGTGTCCCATTCCAATATGCAGGCCCCGTCCATTCCGATCAACGAAGTTTCCGAGATCTATCCCTATTTACAGGATGACACCCAGATAGTCGCCATCGATGAAGCGCAGTTCTTCGACGAATCCATCGTGGGAATCTGCAACGATCTGGCAGATCAGGGATATCGCGTGATTGTGGCCGGCTTGGATCAGGACTATAAGGGCGCTCCCTTTGGCAGCATGCCCCAGTTGCTGGCAGTGGCGGAGTATGTAACCAAGAACTTGGCGATCTGCCTGAAATGCGGCAATCCGGCTAACCGGACGCAGAGAACCGTGCACGACGGACACCAGATATTAGTAGGTTCGACGGACGCCTATGAAGCGCGGTGCCGCAATTGTCATGAGGTGCTGGATTGATGCCGATGTCATCCTCCGGACTAATGATCCTGCTGGTGATCCGCATTATCTCGATTTATAACCTGATCATCTTTGGCAGAGTAATCGCAAGCTGGGTAATCCAGGATCCTTCGAACCCGATCTTTAGATTTTTGTATTCTATGACGGAGCCCGTGCTGGGCCCTATACGCAGAATGATGCCCAATATGGGGCTTGATTTTTCCCCGATTGTGGCTTATCTTCTCTTAAACATCCTGCAAAGGATATTGACCAGCTTATTTTAGCGGGAGGAAACTAAATGCCCCTATTCCCTTTGGACATCAGACATCAGGAGTTTTCCGGACAAATGTTCGGCTACAACAAGAAAGAGGTGCGCGCTTTTTTGGAGCAATTGGCTACCGAAATGGACGAACTTCTGAAAAAACAGGAACGGGAACTGGTTCGTCAGGAACAGAAGCAATATGACGTGAAGCAAGAAGCCGAATCCGCTAACTCGGCGGTGGAAGACCTGAAACGCAGAGAAGAATTGATTAGCCGGACCTTGGTCTTCGCCGAAAAAACCAAAGCCGATATCATTGCCAATGCCCGCAAAGAAGCAGAAAACATCATCCACGAAGCGGAACTGAAAGCAAAACGCGCAATCAACGAAGCCAAGCAACATCTGGGTGTTTTGGAGCATCAATATCTTTCGATGAAAGAGCAAAAACGCCAGTTTCTGATGCAATTCCGGGTGGAGCTGCAAAGCTTTCAGGATCGCATCAGCAAAGACCCCCTGCTCAGCAAGGATATCGAACACCCAATGGATGGTGAGTTCAAGCAGATTAAAGAAGATATCGTACCGAAACCGCAGACAAGAGAGGCAAAATGAACTACAATGAAACAGCCGCCTGGCTGAAAGCTCGACTGCCCCGTAACCCCAAAGCGGCAATCATCCTGGGCACAGGCCTGAGTGACATGGCGGAAGCTTTTGACGTCATCACCACCATCCCTTACTCAGAAATCCCCGGCTTCGCGCAGAGCACTGCCCCCTCCCACAAAGGGAACCTGATCCTTGCCGATATCCAGGGCGAGACGATCCTCTTCTTGCAGGGAAGATTCCACTATTATGAAGGACACTCCATGCAACAGGTGATCTTCCCCACCAGGGTGATCGCGGCAATGGGCATCAAGACCCTGATCGTTACAAACGCCGCGGGAAGCTTGCGCAAGGAAATGCCCCCCGGAACGATAGTGCAGATCACAGACCACATAAACTTTATGGGGATCAACCCCCTGGTGGGCGCAAATGACGATGCTTTGGGCGAAAGATTTCCTTCCATGAATGAGCTTTATGACCCCAGGTACCGTGACATGTGCGATACCATCGCCCAGTCCCAAGACATCACTACAGCCAAGGGAGTGTATCTGGCAGTATCCGGCCCCAGCCTGGAAACCAAAGCCGAGTGCTCTGCTTTTGCATTGATCGGGGCGGATGTGGTGGGCATGTCCACAGTCCCGGAAGTGATCGCAGCACGGCATGCGGGAATGCGAGTTTTGGCATATTCGATAGTGACAAACTATAGCAATCTGTTCCACAGTGAAGCGCATTCTCAGGAAGAAATCCGCCACAATGCGGGGATCGCTTCGGGACACCTAAAACAGATAATCAGTGAGTTTATCCGGCAGCTTTGATATTTTTATTGACACAAGCTGCCCTTTTTATTAGATGAGATGTTGAGTAAATTGAGAGTCCAGATTAGGAGATATTATGGCCGGCGAAAAACTTAGCCCCGAAAAACTGCGGTTCTTTGAGGATCTGATCCGCAAGGAACTTCAAGAAAGCATGCTGTATATAGAAAACATCAACAGAGAACAGAGTGTGGGTTCGCGTGAAAGCAGCGGTGATCTTTCCTCTTATGCCTATCACCAGGCAGATCAGGGGTCGGACACAAACTACATGGAACACACTGTGATGATGATGGAAAGCGAACGCGAAAAGATCCGGCTACTGAATGATGCAATGCGCCGAATTCAGGACGGAAATTTTGGCATATGCGAGATGTGTGGAGAGTTGATCCCGGATGCCCGGTTGCAGATTATTCCTTACGCTACTTTGTGTATCGATTGCAAAGAGAAAATGGAAACCAAGAAACGCAAGCAGAGGCGCTAATTACTAAATGACCAAACTTAAAACCGCCCCAGCCTATCTGATCATGATGATTATTCTTGTGGCAGATCAGATCACCAAGCTGATTGTTCGCTCAAACATCGAGCTACACCACTCTGTGCCCGTGCTTTCCAAATTATTCGGCGATACTTTTATGCTGACCCACGTCACCAACACCGGAGCTGCTTTCAGCATTGGCTTCCCCAGCGACGCGGTGAACAGGATATTTTTTATCGGCACCACGGTTCTGGCGCTCATCTTCATCCTCTATCTGCTATATCAAAGCACTCATCGCATTCAGGTGATAGCCTTTGGTCTGGTGATGGGCGGAGCCATCGGGAATCTGATCGACCGCATATTATACGGAGGCGTGACTGATTTCATCAATGTGGATTTCCCGGATTTTATCATGCAGAGATTTCCCATTTTTAACATTGCAGACAGCTCGATCTTCATCGCCGTGTGTCTGTTGATTACAGATATGTTTTTTATCAAGGATGCCCCTTCCCGTGTCCATTCGGAAACGGCGGAGCATATTAGTGAAGAGATTCATACCAAGGAGATATAAATGAAAGGTATAGTTCTAAGCATTTTGGCTCTGACCCTGGCAGTAGGGATCATGGCAAATCCGCTTACCTGCTACGATATCCAGTTTACCGATAATCCCAATGGACGTTCTCCCTACGAGAACCAGATCGTGGATGTGAGGGCAATAGTAACCGCCGTGAAACCCAATAACTTCTACTATCTGGGCGATCCCGAGGGAGGCTCCTGGAGTGGTTTGTATGTGTATCACCGTGATTCATCTAATCTTCTTACTGTAGGAGATGACGTAATCATAACCGGAAAAGTGATTGAGTTTAACTACCAAAACCAATGGACTTACACCCTTACCCAGATGACAGACATCAGCAACGTTGAACTCCTTTCTTCAGGAAATCCCCTGCCTCCGCCCGCAGTGCTTTCCACTGCCGAATTACCCAGAAACAACGTGATTTCAGAGCAATGGGAAGGGGTTTTCGTAGCCTTTTACAATGTGCAAATCAAGAGCGCAGTGGATAGCTTCGGTCAGTTTAACATCGCGGACAACAGCAACGTGCAAGCGATGGTGGACGATGGCTTCTTTTCTATTCCCAGTCAATACCAGATCAATGTGAACGATAACTGGTACTTGATTCGCGGGATGGTGGATTATTGGGGCACCAGTAGCGCCGGATGGAAAATCAATCCCCGGGATAGAGACGATATGGTGAAAGAAGACAACGTTGCCAGCTCGGTAATCCGCATTTCGGCAGATTCTGAAGCCAAGATAAACCAGATCAGCACTCTGGAAGTGCAGACCACGAAGCTATTGAGCGCCTGGGGGGTGAGAGAATACACCCTGAATGTGCGGATTGATTCCGGCAGAGTGATCTATCAGGGCTATCAAACGGAAGGCACGCTTACCGGTTCCGCACCGACGGTGACCGTTTCCGCAAATGGCAACGACATCATGATCCATTATGCAGTTCAGGAAGGGATTGTATCCGAAACCGACGCGGTGCTGATTAAACTGGTGTTTGAACCCACCACCTACGGTGATATCCCAATCACGATAACCAGTTTCATGTATGAAGATATAGCCATCAATACGCTATATTCCGGCAGATTACTGGTAAAAGTGGATGAGAACATTGCCTATCTGAGCATCAGTACTACCGGCAGCGGAAAGAACGTCTTTAACCCCAGTATGAACGAAGTTCTGAAGATAGACTATGGCACAAAGACCGGTTTCCTTGCCCGCGCAATTATCCGCATTTACGATGCTCAGGGACGCCTGGTGGCAACCCCGGTGCACCAAAACTTCGCCAGCGCCACCGGCATCATGAATACCACCTGGAACGGCAGAGACAGCAATATGAAGCTGCTGGAACCGGGAGTTTATTATTGCCATGCTGAAATCAGCAATCGTGAAACCAGCAAGCGCTACTCAACCGTGCAGCCTATCGTGATCAAATCACGCCTGAAATGAGGGAGATAACAATGAAAAAGATAATATTACTTAGCCTGATCCTGATTCCCTGTGCCATGCTTTTGGCTGTGTTCAACGACTATCAGCCCTCAGCCCGGGCTCGCGGCATGGGCGGAGCTTTTACCGGAGTAGCAAACGACGCCAATACGATATTCTTCAACCCTGCCGGTTTGGCGGATCTGGACTACGAAGCCAAGATCGGTTTTTCCCAGATCAATGGCGAGAAGTTCTCCGAATACAAAACCGCCGCAGTCGGCATCCCACTGCCTAAAAGGCTCGGTACCCTGGGCGTGGGTGTCAGAGTTATGGATGTGAACTTTGAAGACCACAGCCTGTATCAGGACCAAATCTTCACTCTCGCGCATGGGTTTACCCTGCAAAAGGACATTCATTCCACGATCAACCTTGGCTACAACCTCAATTACTACGGCCTCAGCTTTGACGACGATGACTCTGATGACGCCTTTGGCATTGATCTCGGCGTAACCGCGCTTTTGCATACTCGCACCAAACTGGGTTTTGCCGTCACAAACCTCGGCAAAGCCAAGATGGGCTTCGAGAACCAGATCGACCTGCCCAGCAAACTTGCCATGGGCATTGCCTATATGCCTTACGATGGCGTTACCACCACGGTAGAACTGAAGAAAGACTTCGCTGAAGCCACCGAGTTCATGGGCGGAGTGGAAGCCAAAGTCTTCGAGCCGCTCTATATTCGTGCCGGTGTTCATCAGAATCCAGCCACATATTCAGCCGGAGCTACATTTGTTTTGGAAGGAATCTCGATTGATTACTCCTTTACTATGCACTCCGTGCTATCGCCTACACACTATATGAACCTCGGCTACAAATTCTAAAGGAGAAACTATGGCAGTCAGTTTCAGACGTTTTTTGCCCGCTTACTTACCATTGGCGTTTGAGTTGTTCAGACACTTCAAAAGGGATTTCAGCCACAATGGAAACATCCGAAAAGCTGACCATACCTCCGAGAAGATTGCTACGGTGGAACACATGCTGGTTCGCTTGGAAAAGAAGATCCAGCACAACCGCGAAACCTACGAGAAGATAGCCTACAGAATCTATCTCTGGCTCATGCTAAACAGCGTAATCATGATCGCCATCGGGATCAAGATCTTCTTCTATTAGAATACAAACAATATCACATATGGCAGGACTTCGTAATGAGCTCCTGCCTTTTCTTTTATCTTGATATTCGCCGTGTGAACAAAGCCATGAATGCCTCTTGAAGGCTTCCTGAACCGGGCACAGGAACTGCTTTGGAGGAGCTCAGGATTCATCTGATGGGAAGAATCGGAAGCAAGCCCGAGGGCGAAGAAGAATCCCCATTTATCAGAAAGCTTTGACAAATTCTCAGGATCAGTAATCTGGGTTTCATGAAAGAAGTAAAAACCCTGAGAGATCTGTATCACAATGCAAACTACTGTCAGAATTGCGGAAAGCATCTGGAGCTCAAGCAAGACCGCGAAGGCAAGCTCCGCGCGATATGCCCGGACTGCGCTTTTGTGCTATATAAAAACCCCATCCCGGCGGCAGCGATTCTGGCGTTGAATGACGCGGGCGAAATCCTTTTGGTGAAACGCCTCTTTGAGCCCAGAGCGGGAATGTGGGCATTGCCCAGCGGATACATCGAAATCGACATGAGCCCGGAAGAAAACGCGATCGCTGAAATGAAGGAAGAAACCGGCCTGGATGGCGAAGTTGACCATTGCATCGCCTGGTATTACGGCTACAGCCCGATCTATCTGCGCACTCTGAGCATCGGTTTTCGCATGAATATTACCGGCGGCAGGCTTCAGGCGGGAGATGATGCCGAACAAGCGGAGTTTTTCCCCCTCGACCAGCTCCCCCCCATCGCCTTTGATGCCCACAAACACTTTATCAAATTGGAAACCGGAGTAGATGCTCCATAGGAGATGTCAGGATGAAACTCAGTTACTTCGGCCATTCGGCCTTTGGAATTACTACCGATAGCGGCACGCGCCTGCTCATCGACCCCTATCTGGATGATAACCCGCTGTGCCCTGTAAAAGCAAATCAGGAAGAAGCTGAATTCATCGTTATTACCCACGCGCATAGCGACCACCTGGGTGATACGCTGAAGATTGCCAGATCCGACACCACCGTGATCTGCGTTGCTGAGCTGGCGGTGTATCTGAGAGAGAAAAAGCTCAAGACTCACGCCATGCAGATTGGCGGAGAACACAGTTTCAGCTTTGGCAGCCTGAGATTGGTGGGTGCTCAACATGGCAGTATGACGCCGGATGGACGCTACGCCGGGCTTGCCGCCGGTGCCATCATCACCATCGATGGCATTTGCCTCTACCACATGGGCGATACCGGAATCTTTGGAGATCTGAAGCTGATCGGTGAAAGGCACAAGATCGACTGTTTGCTGATCCCCATCGGCGGCAACTATACTATGGATCCCGTTGACGCCGCCCTCGCCGTTTCATGGATCAAGCCTGAACTGGCGATTCCGATGCACTTCAACACATTTCCGCTGATAAAACAAGATCCCACGCGTTTTGCCGAGCTGTGCAAAACACATGGGATCAAGACTAAGATAATGGAACCGGGAGCTGAGCTCAGCCTTTGAGGGCTACTATCGCTGCCTTATAGTTGGGTTCATGCACAATGTCATCCACGAGCTCCGTATAGAGCACTTTACCTGCTTCATCAATCACTATCACCGCGCGTGCCAACAAGCCCGCCATGGGGCCATCAGACAGCTCCAGGCCATAGTCTGCGCCAAACTTGCGGTCTCGCATTTCGGACAGGGTAAACACTCTGTCGATTCCTTCGGCAGCGCAGAAACGTCCCAAAGCAAAGGGTAGATCACGAGAAATGCCCAGCACTACCGTGTTTTCCAAGGAAGCGGCTTCGGTATTGAACTTGCGCACGCTCATCGCGCAGACACCGGTATCGATGGAAGGGAAGATATTCAGCAGAATCTTCTTGCCTTTAAATTCCTCCAGACTGTGATCCTGCAAATCTTGCGCGGTTAGAACGAAACTCTGGGCAATGCTGCCTGTCTGGGGCAGATCACCGCATGTATTTATGGGGTTTCCTTTTAGTTGGGTTTTAGCCATTTGTCTTTACCTCGTTTATAATATTCTACTTACATAATAGGCGATAGCGTCAAGGATGCCACCATTATCTAAGATCAAATACCTTTACAGGTGTTCCAGCTGTAAATAAATGAGATCTTCAGCCATGTTGTGATCCAGATCAAGATTCGTAAACACTGTGAAAAGGGGCATCAATATCTCCTGCCCGATTGGAACGATTCCGGAAAACATCCGGGATTTGGTATGGGCAAACTCTTTGCAACAAGTTAGCGCCAGATAGCGCACCATTCCACTAAGATCATACATACTGGTTTCCCGGGAGTTGATTCTGTTAGTCTGCCCGGTGCCGCCCCATCTGAACATATTATCAGCCACTTTGTAGTCATTCCAGCTGTCCCGATCGTTCAGATATGAAAACCTCGCCCCGGGGAGCACATTTTTACTATTCAGATAGGTCTGCAGGCTGAAGGACAGATATCCGGCCTGAGGCTTGGCTTGCAATATCTCAATTGTCCTCAGCAGAACCGGAAGCCCTGGCAGACAAAGGTAATAGTGTTTATAGATCAAGCCCTTCATGGGTTCGAAGCCGCAAATCTCGGTTTTCCAGCTAATGCCCTGCCAGAGGTTTCCATATTGATCTTTCAGGGCATCTGGCTGAAGAAAATGGCTCTCGCTCAAAAGAAAGCGGGGCGGACACTGCGCCGGGCTGATCAACATACCCCCGGGATAGGGATTTAGCCTTGCTTTGGGAGCAAAGCCCGCGAGTGCGGGATCCAGCCATTCAATTCCCCGGTAGCGCATTTCGGCAACGACGGGGAGTTCACTACCTTTAAAAGCCTTTAGCTCCAGCTCGGCATTGCGGATAGTTATGCTCTGCTTATCTTCCACTATGGAGATTTTCCCGCTTTGCCGAAGCATCAGCCGGTCCAGCTTCATGTCGATCGAAGGATGCGAGATCACGGCATTTATCACGCTCAAAGCTTCTGCTTTGGGCGAGATCTCATAGGGATGGGCAGCTTGCAGGGACTCTGCCGCAATGACACCATCCACGATCAATTTTGCCGGGCTCAACAGCTTTTGCCTCAGTTCCGGCAGGATCTTGATGGCGTCCTGATACACGGGATTATGATCATTGAGGGCAATGTCGATAGATTTGAATCTGCGCTCAGGTTTACGATAAAACCCCGTTACATACTGCCTCAATGCCGCGGAAGATCTGAACTGCCCCAGGTGCAAAGTGATCAGCGGACTCGTTCTGCCGCCATTGGCAGAGACCTCGCTCAAAGCCAGCTCCAACCGGTAACACCGATCAAAACCGAGCTTCCAGCCATCCTGCCAGATGATTGCCTGATTGCGCTCTTCCTCACGAAAGTGCAGCCAGTTCCCGCTAATCTGAGCCGCATCAATGTCCGAGATATCGTCATTGTCAGAGTGCTCCGGCATCGTCACCAATTCACCGTTCAGTTCACAGCTGAACCGCGGTGATGCTGCTGAAATGCTTTCGCATAACACCAGATCCCGGCAGTTATCGGGAATCTGTTCAAACTCTGTCTCCAGCTTCAATGTGCCGGAAGGGTAGAGCGTGAAGATCCTGGAAAACAGCAGTCCGGGATGCTTTCGGCTCTGGTAGCGCAGGCGCATCATGGCGCAATCCGCGGCTTTGGGGAAAACTATCTCAAGGGGATCTTCGTGTTCATATTCATCGCTGAAGGGTCTGCCGAATTCCGGCGGACGTACAACCATGTATCCACCATCGGAGCTCGTCACAAAGCCAACATTGCGTCGTGGTTGAAGCAGCATTTGGTAGAACTGAAAACTTCCCGCCACCAGATATGCCTTGTCCCGTCCGCGACCAGTATCAATCCCTCTGTCGCAAAGGATAATATGTTCCGCTACATATTGATAGGCACGGGATTCTGCCCCTTCAGTTTGATATTCCACCCGCACCTGAGGCAGATAGACCCGAGATCCTTTAGTTACATACTTGGTCTCGATCACGCTCTCTGCCAGGGCACCGAGATCTGTATGATACTCAGCTTGCGCAAGCTTCACGATAGCGTCATCGGGAAAGCTAAGGCGCAGCCGGGCATCCTGTTTCAACCTGCTTTTCAGGTTTATATACAAAGTACAGGGATAGTCTGGCATAATCCTGTTTGTGGATAACAGGCTGATCTCCACCGGAAAGCAGATATCTTGGGAATAGCCGAAGCTCACACTTTTTCCGCCCAAGCTGATTTGTGCGCGCACCGAGGGCAGGGGGACGTCTTCGCTAAAAGTGCGTGTAATGGGCAATAGCTCATATGCGGCAGTGATCATGATCTGCCCGTCGATGACAGATTCATGGTATAGGTCAAACGCGATGTTGTGTTCGGCTATACCTTGGATCTTCAGTTCCCGGTAGTCAGGATTGTACACCTTGATCTCATAGATAATCTGCTCTTTGTTGCCAAAGACGGGTTTGGCATCGCGGACCCTACTCTTGATATGAAAGTCTTCACACTCGATTTCCACAATGGCGCAAGATCTCCTTTCGACCACTACGCGCAGGCTCTTCCCCTGTTTCCGCCAGAGATATGTATAATATATGAAGCCATCCCGCTTTTCTCCGTCGGGTTCGATCTTCAGCTCCCGCTGTAGGTCATGATACCAATCAAAATATTCGAAATAGGGTTTGATCAGTTCGGATTCCAAGATCATCGGCAGATAGTTGATCAGATATGTCCCAACGGACTCCGTATCCTGCCAGAAATAACCGCACTTCTTATACAAAGGAACTGCCTGAGTGTTTCCTGCCCAAGTGTATAGCGCGATCTGAGCGATGCCCAGTTCCCGTGCCTGCTGCATACATCTATTCAACAAGCGCTTGCCTATGCCTTTGCCCTGATAGACGGGCAACACGCTCAACATCCATACGCAAGCGCGATCCTGATGCTCTAAGCCCATATCCACATAGCCCATTACTTCCTCACCATCAAGCGCCAGAAAGGAAGCCAGGGCAGAGCTGTTTGCCTGCTGTTCCAAAATCTTGGCTTCATCGTAATTGAACGGCATTCCGCCCCAAGATTCGATGCTGTTCATCCACATCTCTGCCAGACTTTTCGCGTATTTGGGTTGATAACTACAAATCTCAATCTCGCAGCTTGTTATATTCATAAAATCTCCCTTGTTCCTTTACAGATTCAAAGCAATCACTATCAAAATCACGTTCGCAATAGTTTCCAATGATCAAATCACTAAATAATTGTCAATGTTTTTCCGCTCTCCTGCCCCTTTTAGTAAATGCTGCCCTATAAGATCAAACCACCCATCATCCCCCATTGTCCTGAGCAAGTTTGGCTCTGATACCAAGCTGTTATTATCCCGTCCCCATACGATGATAACAGCATTATCATAACTTAGCTAAAGCAGAGCTCAAAGAGGAGGAAAAGCGATTTGTTCAAAATTTCTGTATTGCCCCGATTTTCCCTTGTTTCATTTTTGTAACCCTGTTTAAGCATATGCTTTCATTTTATCTTGAGAGTTTTTCGACCGTAGAAGCGGCTTCCAGCCGCTTTATGAAGCGTCGAGACGACACTTCCACTCTTCTGTGCAGACGGGGACGTCTGCTATCCTACTCCAGGATTTCATCATCGGTGGCGAAAACTGAAAGAGCACGAGCAGCTTAGCACAAGCAGCGCAGATGCTCTGCCGGCTAAGTAGTTACATTGCATTTCGATATCAGAGGCAGATCAAATCTGCCTCTTTTCCGTTTGCCCAGAATGCTTTC
>DHVK01000014.1 GCA_002412625.1 Cloacimonetes bacterium UBA5210 | reverse complement strand
AATGGACAGGCGATCCACATCGGGGTCGGTGGCAAAGCCCAGATCCGCTTGATGCTCCTTCACTGCCTCTTCAAGTTGAGTGAGATTCTGGTTCAAGGGTTCTGCCGGATGCGCAAAGATGCCGCTTGGCTCGGTGTTGATGCCAATCACTGTGCAACCCAGAGCTTGCAGCAACTGAGGTGAAATCAAGCCTCCGGCGCCATTCACGGAATCCAGCACTACTCTAAGTTTGCGAGCCCGAATCTGCTCCACATTCAAATAGGGAATTGCCAGTATCTTCTTGATATGGCGGTCAATTGCGCCTTGATCGGCGTCAAATGCACCGATGCTCTGCCAATCTGCCCAAGCAATGGCTGCCTCCACAGAGCCCAGAAACGCCGCGGCTTTGTCTGCTGCAAGAAACATCCCGTCCTGATCCACAAACTTCATGGCGTTCCACTCCGGGGGATTGTGCGATGCGGTGATGGCAATGCCGCCGATGGCGTCGCTTTCTTCTACTGCCAGCAGTACGGTCGGGGTCGAGACTACCCCCAGATCAGTTACATCCAGCCCCATACTCAGGATGGTCGCCACGATATTATGCAGCATGGCTTGTCCGGAGGTGCGGCTGTCTCTACCGACGATTATTCTGCCCTTGCCGTGAGTTCTTTGCTGAAGCGCCGCAAAGCTAGCCACATATTTCTGAACGATCGGTGGGGTCAGGGTATCACCAAACACCCCGCGCACTCCGCTCACTCCGGTCATCAGTTTGCTCATCTTTATCTCCTTCTTAAGAAAAGGATGCGAAAACCTTGATAGTTTCCGCATCCGCAATATTGTCTTGTTACAGTGATATCTTACATGCCGAATTCGGCGCGTCTGTCGATAATCTTGGCGTCTTCACGCAGTTGCTGATACCAGCGGTTGAAGGCATTACTTTCCATGCGTTCGCGGATATCGTCCTGCTTCGCGGTATCTTTCTCAAAAGCAGCCATGTCCGGTTTCACGCGTGTGTTTGCCAGAATGATGTAGCTGCCTTTGGGGTCGTGAACCACAGGGCTCATTTCGCCTTCGTTCAGCTTCAGTGCTTCATCGGCAAAGAGCTCTGAAAGACCGATGCCGGGAGCGCTGTTGCCGCGTTTGAAATTGTTTACATCAAACACTTTCCAGCCTTCTTCTTCAGCTTTGGCAAAGTATTGATCTTTATCATACTTAGCAGCGAATTCTGTAGCCTTGGTTTTGGCTTGGGCGATCTTCTCGGTCTTTTCCAGTTCGTATCTGATGCGGGCGCGAACCTTCTCGAAATCTTCGTAATAGGTCTTCACATTATCGGTCATCTTGCCGATCACCAATCTGCCTTGTTGATCTCTAAGTAACTCGCTAACCTGACCCTCTTTGGCTTTCACCATCCAGGCAATCATCTGCGGGTGTTGACCCAGCCCGGGGATAAACTGCGCGTCATGGGCCACCCATTCGCTATCTCTGGGTTCCATTTCAAGCTGTTTTGCCACATCATCGATGCTTTTTTTCTTCAGCATCTTTTGGGCATCCATGGCTTTTTCTTCGATGGCTGCTTTGGTAGCTTCGCTGGCTTCCACCTTCACCAGGATATGGCTGGCTTCCACTTGCGGTTCCGCGGGATTGGTGTTGATCTTGCGTTCCACGCGGATGATGTGCCAACCGAAATCGCTTTTAACCGGATCAGAGATCTGACCCTCTTCCAGAGCGAAAGCCGCGTTTTCGAATTCCGGAACCATCTGTCCCTTGCCGAACACGCCCAAGGATCCGCCATTTTGCCCTGAACCGGGATCATCGGAATTATTGATCGCCAGCTGCGCAAAATCTTCACCGGCTTTGGCACGGGCTGCCAATTGCTCCGCGGTTTTCTTTGCCTCAGCAATGTCTTTCTCTGAGGGCTTTTCCTCGAAGATCAGATACTGCATCCGGGAAGCGGGGCCTTTTTTATATTCTTCGTCTTTTTTCTCGTCATAATACTTCTGAACAGATTCATCTGCCACCTGCACACCGGTGATGGTGTTGTAATCGAAGAATATCATCTTGCCGGTAACCAGGTCGTTGTCTTTCATGTATTCAGCTTTCAGGCTGTCCAGAGTAATTCCGGATTCGGCTTTGATCTTATCCTGCAGTTTCTTGCGGGGCAGATAGCTGGTGTAATACTCTTCCAGTGCCAGGAAAAACTCCGGGCTGTTCTTCAGAGCGGCAATGTATTTGCTTTGATCAAATCTGCCATTGGTCTGCAATGAGGGGTTCTGCATCAGATCCTGAGGGGGATTGTTCTGCATTTCGGTGAAGACTTCGCTATCTTTAACCTTGATTTTGTGTTTCTTGAGCTGCTGTGCCCAGAGGATTTCATCCACCAATTCTTGCCACGCCTGGCCTTCCAGATTGCGGCGGGTGTTATCGTCTATAGGTTGATTGGGATTGCTTTCGCCGTAACGGGCATAAACTTCTTGAATCTTCGCCTGATACATCTCAAAGCTGATCTTTTTCCCTTCCACTTTGCCCACATACGGAGTGGGCGTAAAAATCTCCACTATACCGATGGCACCCATCCCCAGGATGAAGATGATGGCCACAAAATAGATGATTACTTTCTGTTTCTTTCTCAGATCTTCGAGCATTTCTATCCTCCACATTGGATCATAATTTCTCTTTAGGAAGCCACTTTTCTGGCCTTAGCAATTTACACAAGGTTTTTTTTGCTGCGCTGCCGCTTTTGTAAGCAAGCGGAACAAAAACTCCATTGCTATGGCACCAATATTTCAATATCTTACATTGTATCCGGAAATCTAAAGACCATTTTCTACTTGACAAAAAAGCAGGGATTGCAATCGTGTCCGAACATATCGACTCAGATTTGGGGCATTAGCTCAGCTGGGAGAGCGCATGACTGGCAGTCATGAGGTCAGCGGTTCGATCCCGCTATGCTCCACCAAATATTAGTCAGCGACCCTCGGAAAGCAATCCTGGGGTCGCTTTTTTTATACCCAAATCCCCAGCTCCTGCCTGAGATTTTGCTTGACCGCTAGCGCAATATTATAGTCTGGTTCCGCATTGAGAAACAATGCGTTACAAAACGAAGTTAATAATTGAAGAGGTACATAAAGTGAGTAAGAACGATCTCATCGCCAAGATTAGCAAACAAGCCAAGATCGCCCGCCAAGCGATCCTACATATGACCACTCTGTCCGGCAGCGGCCACCCCGGTGGCTCCATGTCCAGCATCGACATAATGCTTAGCATTTACAACACTATGCGCCATAACCCTGATTTTCCGGACTGGGAAGAGCGCGACAAAATGGTGGCATCCATCGGCCACATCTCCCCCGCCGTTTACAGTAGTTTGGGGATCATGGGCTATTTCCCTCTGGAAGAAGCGATTGCCCACTTCCGCCAGTATGGCAGCATCTTTGAAGGCCATATCGAACGTGAAGTGCCCGGCGTGGAATGGAGCTCCGGCAACCTTGGTCAGGGTCTGTCCGCCGCCGCAGGTTTTGCCATTGCCTCGAAGCTCAAGCACTTAGGCAGCCGCGTCTATGTGATCATGGGCGACGGAGAGCAACAAAAAGGACAACTTAGTGAAGCGCGCCGTTTTGCCGCAAAGTTCAACCTGGACAATCTGATTGCTGTGATTGACTATAATCAGTTGCAGATCTCCGGCTCAATCCACGAAGTGATGCCCCAAAACATCCGTAAAAGCTGGGAAGCCGATGGCTGGCAGGTGATGGAAGTAAACGGACATGATATCCCCCTTATTCTGCACACTCTCGAAGAGGCCAGGGAAGCCACCAAACCGGTTATGATCCTGGCGCACACCATCATGGGCAAAGGCGTCAGCTTCATGGAAAACAAAGCTAAATACCACGGCTCGACCCTCTCCAAAGAACAATGTTCCGAAGCTCTTGCAGAACTCGAGATGCCCAATGAGCTGGAGAATTATCAAAGCATGCGGGATGCCTTCAAGCCCAAGGCTCACAGCCCGAAAGTAGATTTCCACCCGGCACTGGCTCTCAAACCCGGCAAACCCATGCTCTATGCTTCGGAAAGCGATTGTCGCGGCGCCTGGGGAAATGCCCTGGCAGATCTGGGCAAGATCAACGAAGGCAGCCCCAACCCGATAGTGGTGGTAGATTGCGACCTCGCCAGCAGCGTAAAAACCTCGGATTTCCGGGATGCTCTGCCCAAATACTTCCTGCAATCCGGCATCATGGAACATCACGCGGCGGTGATGAGCGGTGCCATCTCCACGATGGGCATTCAGTGCTTTTGGTCGGATTTTGGCGTGTTTGGCATCGATGAAACTTACAACATGCAACGCCTGAACGATATCAACCACACAAACCTGAAGACCGTGGTCACCCACGTGGGTATCGATGTAGGCGCGGATGGCAAGACCCATCAGTGCATAGACTACATCTCTTTGACCCGCAACCTCTTTGATACCAAGATTATCTGCCCTGCCGATGCAAACCAAACCGACCGCGTGATCCGCTGGCTGATCGACAAACCCGGCAACTACTTCGTTACCATGGGACGCTCCAAATTGCCCATCCTGAAAAACCAGGAAGGCGAGATCTTCTACGGCACGGATTACTGCTTTGAATACGGTAAAGCCGACGTGCTGCGCATTGGCGACCGCGCGACGGTATTTGTCACCGGCACCTTGACCGCCAGAGCCACCAAAGCGGTGGACGCGCTGCGTGAAGAAGGACTCTTCATCGAACTGATCGCGGTCTCCTGCCCTCTGGAGATCCCGGCAGAATTGATCACCGAAGCTGCCCGGAAGGGACCCATCTTCAGCGTGGAAGACCACAGTATCCACGGCGGTTTGGGCACGACCATTACCGAAGCAATCGTCAATGCCGGTGTGAAAGCCAAATTGATCCGCTGCGGTGCCGAGTCCTATCCCGTTTCCGGAGAATCCGAAGAACTGTTCCAAGCTTTTGGGCTGGATTGCGCTTCTTTGAAAAAGCGTTTTAAAGCAGCCCTGAGCTAGTAAGCCCGAACACCGTTTACTGACCTTAGCCCGGACTGCCAAATCCGGGCTTATTTCTTGTCCGGTTCGGGAGCATACAGATCTCTGCTTTCAGTGCTCCATCTTGATTGATTATACTTAGTTTGTGCCAGTTTCAAGCTCTTTTCCTCCCATGACCACAGCATAATAACAGCTTAATATCTGCTCTATCCGGAGTTTATCAATCAAGCATGCAATGAGATCAAGCGCACAAACTCGGCCATTCGCCCGGGTTGAGACACTTCAACCCGAACCAGATCGGGGCAACAGCCCCAGAGTGTTCATCTGATTCAATCCATTTTGGGCAGAGCAAGTATCTCTTGAGGAGTTCCTGAGCGAGACTCAGGAGAGGCTCAAGCGCTTTTGCAGAGGCGCTACAGCGATTAACAGCCTCCGGCCGTGCTTGGCGTTGGGGCTCCATGCTTTAGTACCAGTTTTGTATCAGAAAGCGGGGAACAGGAAGTGCTGACTTTCATCAACAAACCGGGCAAGCAAGAGCAGCCGCAAACTGATCGATGATATCTTTGCCGGAAATTCCAGGTTTTGCAGCGAAATCGAAAGAATTTGATTGACATAAAGTGAATTACTCGTAGGATTGAGCAAGATGGAGGTAAAATGAAGAAACTTATGGTTCTTTTCGTTATACTCGGGCTATGCCAGATGGCGTTTTCTGCCCGCAGAGCATTGGTCGTAGGCAATGCTGACTATACCGAGCGTCCTCTCCGAAACCCGGTTTCAGATGCCGAGCTGATGAGCGGAGCGCTCTCCGAGCTGGGCTTTGAAGTAACCATGGTGTTAAACGCGGATCGTAACCGCTTCAACCGTGAAATCAATAACTTCGCGCAGCTAATCCGGGAGGAAGACGAAGTAGTGTTTTTCTACAGCGGACATGGAGTGCAGATCAATGGCAGCAACTATCTGTTGCCCGTCAAAGAATACTTCAGCGATGAAACTGATATTGAACACAAAGCCGCCAGTCTGAACTGGATCAACGAAAAGCTGAGCCGGGCGAAGATCACACTGGTCTTTTTGGATGCCTGCCGGGATAATCCCTATGTGTTTTACCGGGGAGGCGCGCAAGGCCTGGCAACTATGGGTTCCGGCCGCAACGAGACCTTTATCATGTACAGCACGGAAGCCGGCGCTGTGGCCAATGACGGAGTGGGGCAAAATAGCACGTTTTCCCGCAGCCTGGCTGAGAACATCCTTGTCCCCGGTCTGAGCATCGACGAGATCAGCTATCGGGTGAGCAGCGATGTCTCCGGCGCTTCAAACGGAAGTCAGCGCCCCTGGCGCACAAACAACATCAGCGCGCCATACTATTTCAGCAAGGGAGACAGCCCCAGCCTCCAAATGCAGACCGCTCCACTCTATGTGGACAATGCCCGCGGGGGAAGCTCAATCTATGAAAAACCGCGCGGAAAAGATCGCTTGGATGATGGCGTCATCAGATCGGAGCATGTCTTTCGTAATCTGAGATTCCTGACCAGCACGGAATTCAATTCCAGATCAAACAACTCCTGGGACACAGACCACCTGATTTCAAGAAATCAGATTTCGCTGAAAATTCCCTGGTTCGGAGTGGAGGCAGAATATAACTACCTCTCCGGTCCCTGGATGTCAAACGGAAGCACTTTTGAAGATCACAAAGCCAGCCAGTTCAGCATCGGTGCCGGCATGCCGGACCCGGAAGAGCTGCGTCTGTTCGTCAAGGTTGCCCAAAATGAAAGACCCTTCTTGTATACGAATTGGATGGAGCATTTCTACAAGCTGAAATACCATAGCTACAGCGGAGAGTTTGCCAGACGCATGCGCACCGAACACCAACTCTCTGAGCTTTATATCCGCTTTGAGCATAATGCTTTGCCGAATGACTACATCCCCCTTCCGATCATGGACGGCCGTGGGAATATCAAGAGCAGAATCCCGCTCAGCCTGGCCGAGAACAGATTGGAAATCGGCGCTTTTCTGAGCAATATCACTGATTTCTACAATGAACCGGTGGAGTTTCAGGGCATCTCACCGGATACCAGACCGCTGTTTCTGTTGGAGAAAGCCGGAGCCCTGCTATCCGTGAAGTTCATTATGCAGAGCATGGATACAGACCATCTGAACAACTGGGATATGTATGATGTCCAAAGCAATTACCCCAAAACCCTGACCGGTGCCGAATTCTGCCTTCCCATCAAGTTCAGCCGCTACTTCGGGGTCAATTTCGGTTATGATCATTACCAGGCAGAGCATGAGGGTGCCGAGTCGTTCAAAAGCAGCCACAACTATGTTTCCGGCGGGCTCAGTCTGTCCTTGATGGATTTTCGCTTCATCAAGCTGGTTGCGAATGCGGATTATACAAACTTTTCTACCGAGATCGATGACCAAAAGATCGAAACTTCTTACTTCAGATGGAGTCCCGTGCTGATGATCCGGCCCTGGAAGGGGATGGGCATCTTTGCGCATTACCAGGCCGGCGGTTACGGCAGGGATATCGGCGACGCCCTGAATAGCCTGAGTGATGAATCTATTCTTGGCTTTGGTTTCAGTCTGCGCCTCTAATACATTGAAAGGAATTGAATAAAGACTAAATGAATAAAGACTTTTTCAAACCCGCCGCCCTCGTCCTGTTGGCGGCGGTTTTTACGGGAATCCTGGCTTGGGCCATACCCGCCTGGAACAACGATGTCTTCAGCATCCGCAAGATGCAATGGTTCGAGAAGCTCCAATCCCCTGGCGCTACAGTGGATTCTGCCGCCGTGCAGCTGGAGACAGTGGATCACGCGCAGGATGAACTAGAGCCTTTTTTGAAGAAGATCGGCTCTTTGAGTGCCCTGCCCGGCAAAGAAGCGCTCTTTGAACGCCCTGTCTTCGCCAGGAAAGACAAGCAAGTCCGGATTGCCTATTTCAGCGATTCCATCATCGAAGGCGACCTCATCACGGCACCGCTCAGACAAGCTCTGCAAAGCGTTTATGGGGGCAAGGGCGTGGGCATGATGCCCATCACCTCCATTGTCTCCGGGTTCCGCCAGACTATCCGCCACAGCTTTTCCAGAAATTGGGAGACGATCTCCTTCATGAGCCGGGATCACTACGATATATCTTTGGGCATCACCGGCTACACCTTCATCCCCCGGCCATTCTACACAGCCCAGAGAGCGATTGAAACCTCGCCTCAGGATACCCTGTTTGTGGCAGATAGCACCGCCACCAGCCCGCCCGAGCAGCCCAAGACCGAAACTGCCAGATACTATGTGGATTATGACCCTTGGGTGGAGTATAAAGCGATGGATGTCGCCGGCGGAGCAGCCGATTTCACGAACATCCGCCTGTTTTACAGCCATGCCCCGGATAGCAGCTTTGTGCGGATCAGCTATGACGCGGCAGCACCCATCACCATGTGGCTGCATAGCGGTGAAGACCTGCAACAGACAGACATTAGCCCGCAAAACCCGGTTAAGACGATCAGGCTGGAGTTTCCCGCCCGCAAAGCCGTCCGCATATATGGACTCTCGTTTGATGCTCAGACCGGAGTCTATGTGGACAACTTCCCCATCCGCGGATATTCTGGCTTATACTTCCAACGCATGCACGAAGAAACCCTGCAAGCGTTTCAGAAGAGGCTGGCTTACGACTTGGTTATCCTGCAATATGGCGGCAATATCTCCAACCCCAAAAACCAAAACTACGATAACTATAAACTAGCCATGCACAGAACCATCACGCACCTCCAGGAAGCAATGGGCGACGTCCCCATCCTGCTGGTCAGCGTGCAAGACCGCAGCGTCCGGGATGGCACGGCATATAAGACTTCACCGGATATCCCGCTCCTGGTAAAGGCCCAGAGCGAAGTCGCGGCGGAAACCGGCTGCGCTTTCTGGAACCTCTATGAAGCGATGGGCGGATACAACTCCATGTTGGGTTTTGCAAACCAGAACCCGCCGCTTGCCGGCAAGGATTATACCCACTTCACCCGCCGTGGCGCGGACAGGATAGCCGAGATGCTGCTCAAATTCCTGCAGGGAGATGCGTGAAGCGCCGGGAACTTCTCCTGATCCTGCTGATGCTGTTCAGTTCAGTGTTTTTGCTGATCTTCGCCAAATCCGGATACGTACCGGATGCGGAGCTCTTCAGCGAGGAAGAATACCCGGAAGATCTGAACTCTCTGGAGGAATTTATCCAGAGCTACTATTTGCTGCTGGATAGTGATGCGTACCTGAAGAACTATAGCTTCATCGACCCCGCCAAGAACGAAATCCAAAACAATCAGGATGCTTTGGAACCCTTTTATCTAAAGCTTCTGCAGCTCCGCAACGGGCTCCGGGATGAGGTAGTAATCTACCAAATCGGAGATTCCCACGTGCAAAGCGGATACTTCAGCGGAACCGCGCGCAGCGCTTTGCAGAAGTACTTTGGAAACGCCGGACGCGGGTTGATCTTTCCGAACAAACTGGCAAAGACCAATCAACCGGATGACTATCAGATTTCTTCCGATACACGCTTCGGGCGCATCGATAAACCCCGCAGTATGGGAGGCTTCACCCTGGCAAATCAGGGCGAGAGCGAGCTGAGGATTAAGACAAATTCGTTCTTCAAGATCGATTGCACCTTCGATCAAGCCTTAGTCTATGCCGATCGGAGCGCCAACCTGGCTTTTGACAAGCAGCCGGGGATCAAGCACCTGGATAGGGCTGAAATCGGCGATTACTCCATCCATCACCTCAGTTATGAAGAAGCGGCAAATTCCGCCGTCATCGCGCTTCCCGCCAGTTTGAAAGAGCTCTATGGCATCAGCCTGGAACGGGAAGAAGCCGGTTTGTTGTACCACTCGATGGGCGTTAATGGCGCCGGATTCTACAATCTGGCAGACTCCCGGGAGATGTTTAGCCAGATTGCGCTCCTGAAGCCGGATCTGCTGATTGTCTCCCTGGGCACAAACGATGCGCAGGGTACGTTTCGGGCAGAAGTGATGCGCAAGAACCTGCAAAGCTTTATGGCCAATCTGACTCTTGAACATCCTGATGTGCCCGTGCTTTTCACCCTGCCCCCGGATTCCCGCAAGAACGGCAAGGCAAACAAAGATATCACCGCCGTAGGCAAGATCATCTCCGATTACGCGCGCGCCAACAACTATGCGGTATGGGACTTGCAAGAAGTGATGGGGGGAAATTCCAGCGTTGCTAAATGGCGGGCTAACTCTATGGCGGCGAAAGATCACCTGCATTTCACACCCAAAGGCTACATGCTGCAAGGACACTTGCTGTATCAGGCTATGATCAAGGGCTACAAGACTTTCAGCGAAACGAGGGACAAATAGTGCGGCACATTCTGGCAAACATCCTACCGGCTCTGAACTATGATCCTGCCAACCCCTTGCTCTTCAGCAGCAGCTTCTTCCTCTTCTTTTTCATCGCGATCATGTTGTTTTACCCGCTCGTGGCGGGCTGCGCCAAAAGCCGAACCTGGTATCTGCTGCTGGTTTCGCTCTATTTCTATTTCAAGACCAGCGGTCTCTTTGTAATCCTGCTGCTGGTCACGGCGGCGATCAATTTCGCTCTGGGCAGGGCGATCTTCAATAGCCATAGCCGCAAGGGCAAACGCGGTTGGCTGCTGCTTAGCCTGTTCTGGAATCTGGGCAGCCTGGGCTACTTCAAATACACAAACTTCATTCTTGAGACCATCAATCAGCTCTCCGGGGGTGCCCTTCCCGCCATGGATATCATTCTTCCCGTGGGCATTAGCTTCTTCACCTTCCAGACTTGGAGCTACACCCTGGATATCTATTATGGCAAGCTGGAGCCGATCCATAGTTTCAAGGATTTCGCCTTCTTCGTCTCTTTCTTCCCGCAACTGGTGGCAGGCCCCATCGTGCGCGCCAGCTACTTCATCCCCCAAATCCACAAAAAGCTGCATCTGGATAACGAAACAATCTCCCGCGCCTTGGTGCTCATCTTTGCCGGTTTGCTGAAGAAAGGGGTGATCGCGGACTATCTTTCGATCAATTTTGTGGATAGGATCTTTGACAACCCATCCCTCTTTTCCGGGATGGAAAACCTCTTTGGCGTATATGCTTACGCCCTGCAGATATACTGCGATTTCAGCGGTTACTCGGATATCGCGATCGGCTTGGCGGCATTGATGGGCTTCAATCTGCCGATCAACTTCAACAGCCCCTACAAAGCCACCAGTATCACCGATTTCTGGCGCCGCTGGCATATCTCGCTCTCTACCTGGCTGCGGGATTACCTCTATATCCCGCTGGGCGGAAACCGTTTGGGCAAAGCCCGGCAACACCTGAATCTAATGGCAACCATGCTGCTGGGCGGCCTCTGGCACGGCGCGAGCTGGAATTTTGTGTTCTGGGGTGGTCTGCACGGCGCGGCGCTGGTGCTGGACAAACTCTGGCTCAATACCCGTTTTGCGCAATATAAAGTGGTGAAATTCTTCAGCGTCATCATCACCTTCCACTTCGTCTGTTTCAGCTGGATCTTTTTCCGCAGTCGCAGCTTTGCCAATTCTTGGGAAATCATCGGACGCATCAGCTCTTCTTTCAATGCCGGACTGTTTTCGCAATGGCTTGCGGAATATAATGTTGTCGCATTTCTGATCGTGCTGGGCTTCCTCACCCATTGGCAACCCGATAGTTGGGAGAAACGTTATCAGGACTTCCTGCAAAAGCTGCCCTTGCCGCTTCAATCCCTGGCGCTGGCATTGGTGATCTGGATCCTGTTCCAGGCCCACAGCGCGGACATTCAACCCTTTATCTATTTCCAGTTTTAGGAGCAAGCGATGAACATCCTGCAACCCGTTCTTCAAGCCTATGCTTGGGGTTCACATAGTTTTATCCAGGGCTTGTTGGGCATCTCCGCGCCCGGCCCGATCGCCGAAGCCTGGTACTCCGCGCATCCCAAAGCGCCCTCACTGCTAAACGGCGAGCCCCTGGACCTTGTAATCGCCAAAGATCCGCGATATTGGCTGGGCGGAGCGGATTCCGGCTTTCCCTATCTGCTGAAGATTCTGGCCGCAGAACAAGCGCTCTCGATCCAGGTTCACCCTTCCAAAGCTCAAGCGGAACAAGGCTTTGCGCGTGAAAACGCTGCCGGCATCCCGCTTGATGCGCCCAACCGCAATTACAAAGACGCAAATCACAAACCAGAAATGATGCTCGCGCTCATAGACTTCCATGCCCTCTGCGGATTCCGTGAATACGATGAAATTGCCGAGATATTCACCCATTTCGGGATTACCGGGTTTTTCCGGACTTTCGATTCCTTTGCGAAACAACCCTGCTCTGCCACTTTTACTGAGCTATACAAAGAGATCCTGTTGCAAGAACCGCTTCCGGAGCTGCTACACCATATCAAGGATATCAACCCGGCAGGCAAATGGCAATCTGAGTTGGAGTGGTGCAAAAAGCTGATTGAACTCAACCCCACAGACCGCTGTGTGATCTCTCCACTGTTTCTGAATCTGATTACGCTTAAACCATTTGAAGCCATCTTTTTAGAAGCGGGTATTGTCCACGCCTATCTGCAGGGAGCGGGCATCGAGATCATGGCGCAAAGCGACAACGTGCTACGCGCCGGACTGAGCCCCAAGCACATCGATGTGCCGGAGCTGCTGAAGGTGATGCGCAATGAACCCTATCTGCCCAATATCCGGACCATAGCCCCGCAGACTAATATGTGGCAAGACTACCCCGCCCCCGTGCCGGACTTCCGCCTTAGCATTTGCCACCTTGACGGTGCCATAGCATTACCCCGGCTACCCGGAGCCCGCCTGCTGATGGGGCTGGAAGGAGCTTGTCTGGTGTCTCATCAGAACCAAGAATTGGCTCTGAGCAAAGCGGACACGGTTATTATCCCAGCCTTTGAACAAGATATCCGGCTTTCCGGGAAAGGAATTCTGCTCTTGGCCGCCGCGCATGTGGCTGATTCGTAGGTGGATGGTGCTACTGCGCTGAAGCTCTCAGGTCATAATCAGCCTAGTTTTGTGCCGTTATCAAGCTGTGCTGATGCGAGAATGACAGCTTGATATCAGCTTCAACTCAAGCGGATGCCAAGACGAAGGCTGCATGCTTTCCGAAGAGTAGCAAATGCATCTGAAAAGGCTACGATTCCGAATGTCTGACCGGGTTTTTCGAGTTTGCCGAAGAGTGCAGAGCATTCCGGCAATCGAATATACCACCGCCATATTCATAACACAAAAAGAACTTGACGGATATCTGCCTGCCGGCTTGCTTGAAAAGAAATCTAAGTATTTATGGAGCATATAGATGAGCCCTACCCCCCGTGGTGAAAGACTGATCATTGCCCTCTTGGGCAGAAGAAATGCCGGAAAATCCAGCCTGATCAACGCTTTAGTTGGCCAGGAGATTGCGATTGTCTCCGAAGTGCCCGGAACCACCACCGATCCGGTGGATAAACATTATGAACTGTTACCCCTGGGACCCGTTACCTTCTACGATACTGCAGGTGTGGACGATGCCGGAGAGCTGGGCGAAAAGCGCGTCGCTGCCACCCGTAAAATCCTTTACAGAGCAGACATCGTGATTTTTGTGAACGATGGTTCCGCCTATGACGCTCACGAACTGGAAATGCTTGCGCGAGTTCAGGAAATGGAAATCCCGCTCTTGATGGTGTTCAACAAAGCCGATCTGGGCGAAGTGAACCCACAGAACATCGAGTATTGCAGCTTACGCCAGCTCCCCTTTGTGAAACTCTCTGCCAAAGACAAAAGCGGAATCCTGGACGCCAAGAACGAACTTATCCGCTTGGCACCCAAACACATGAGTGAGAACCGCGTGCTCCTGGGCGACCTGCTGAAGCCCAAAGCGACGGTCATTTTGGTCTGCCCCATCGATAGCGCCGCGCCCAAGGGACGCCTGATTTTGCCCCAGGTGCAAGCCATTCGGGATATTCTGGATTACGATGCCATCAGCATCGTGATAAAGGAGACCGAATTGCTGGACACACTGGCGATGCTGAAGAATCCCCCGGACCTTGTGGTCACGGATTCTCAGGCCATTGAGCAGGTGAATCGGGAAACACCCGAGGGGATCGAAGTTACCACCTTCTCCATTCTTTTTGCCCGTTATAAGGGCGAGCTGGACATTTTGCTAACCGGCATTGAACAGATCGACCGGCTACAGGACGGAGACAAGATCTTGATCGCCGAAGCCTGTTCGCATCATGTGCAAAAGGACGATATCGGCAGAGTGAAGCTCCCCAAATGGATCAGTAATTTCACTGGAAAAGAGCTGATTTACGAGACCTATGCCGGGCACGACTTTCCCGATGACCTGGAAGACTATGCCCTCTGCGTGCATTGCGGTGCTTGCATGATCAATGTGGCAGAGATGAACCGCAGAATAGTGGAATGCCACCGCCGGGGAGTGCCGATCACCAATTATGGGCTTACTATCTGCAAAGTACTGGGCAGCTTTGAGCGCGCTATTGCCCCGCTTTTAAGGGTCAAGGCATGAACTACACTGTTTCGGTATTGCAGTTCCAACCGGAATTTCTGAAGCCCGCAGCGAACTTCAGCAAAGTGCGCGAGATGATCCGGCAAACGAAGAGCGATCTGATTGTACTTCCGGAGCTTGCCCTCAGCGGTTATGTGTTTGGCAGCAAAGACGAAGTGGCACAAGTGGCAGAAAGCATCCCTGATGGCGAAACTTTCAACGGGTTCAAGGCGCTTGCCCGGGAAGTGGATGCCAGCATCTGCTATGGATTTGCGGAACGCGAAGGGGACTTGTTCTACAACAGCAGTGCTTTGATAAACCCCGATGGCACATTCCACATCTATCGCAAGATCCACCTCTTCTACCGTGAGAAGCTGTTTTTCAGCCCCGGGGATAAAGCCTTTTTTGTGTGTGAAGCAAAGCACAAAGTGAAGATCGGGATGATGGTCTGCTTCGATTGGCAATTCCCGGAATCCGCTCGCAGCCTTGCCCTGAGTGGGGCTCAGATCATCTGTCATCCCTCGAATCTGGTGCTGCCCTGGTGTCAGGAAGCAATGAAGACCCGCTCGTTGGAAAACCGGGTGTTCTCCATCACCGCGAACCGCACCGGGACAGAGATCAACGGGGACTTGAGTGAATACTTCACCGGCGGCAGCCAGATCCTGGGCACCAAAGGTGAGATCCTGATCCGCATGAACGACGACGAAGAAGCAGTTTACAGCGTGCAGATCGATGCCGGCCTGGCGCTGAATAAACAAGTAACCGAACATAATAACGCTTTCGGGGATCGCCGCCCCGCGATGTATTCTTTGTCATGAACAGTAAACAAGCCGAGCAACGCGTAAAAACCCTGAAGGCAGAGATCGAGCGGCACAACCGCCTCTACTATCAGCTCTCGGACCCCGAGATCAGCGATTTTGAGTACGACATGCTGGCGCAGGAACTTAAAGAACTGCTGGCAGCCTTTCCGCAATTTGCGGATCAGAGCACAGACCATGTGGGCAACGACCTTTCCCTTGGAGCGAAGACCATCCCCCACAAACAGCGGATGATCAGCCTGGACAACGCGTATTCGCTGCCAGAGCTGATGGCGTGGTGGGATAAGATAGCCCAGGACTTGGGTAGCCGCCCACCGCTATGCGCGGAGCTGAAGATCGACGGCTTTGGCATCAATCTCTTCTTTCAGGAAGGTCGATTGCGCTATGCCACTACCCGCGGAGACGGAGTGGAAGGCGAGGATGTAACTGCCAATTTCCTTACGCTGCCGGATATTCCCACCCGGATAGACTTCTTGGGCGAGATCGAGATCCGTGGCGAGATCTACTTTCCCATCCAAAGTTTCCTGAAGATGAACGAGGAACGCCGGGAAGCCGGAGAAAAAACCTTTGCCAACCCCCGCAACGCTGCCGCGGGTTCCATCAAGCTAAAAGACCGGGAACTGCTTGCCAAACGCCCGCTACGCGCACTTTTCTACACAATCGGACATGTGGCCCCGGAAGCCCCCTTTGGCAGCCAGAGCGAATTGCTTTGCGGCCTGAAGGACATGGGCTTCCCTGTGGCTGAGAAGTACCGCGTCTGCACCGATCATGATGCTCTGGAAGAATTTTGCCTCGCCATGGATGTGGAACGCGGCAATCTGGAATATGATATTGATGGCGTGGTAGTGAAGATCAACGACTTAGCCTTGCAGAAACGCCTCGGTTTCACCGCCAAAAGCCCCAAATGGGCGATCGCCTACAAGTTCAAACCGGAAGAAAAGGAGACCACCCTGCAGAAGGTGGAATTTCAGGTGGGCAGAACCGGCGCTATCACTCCGGTGGCAATCCTGGAACCGGTTTATATCTCCGGCACCACAGTCTCGCGCAGCACTTTGCACAATTTTGACGAGATCCGCCGCCTGGACCTGCACCAAGGAGATACGGTGCGCCTCGTCAAGAGCGGAGAGATCATCCCCAAGATCTTGGCAGTAAACACCGCTAAGCGCGCCCAAGATGCGCGTGATATCGATCTGCCCGCTATCTGCCCCGTGTGCCACAGCCCGCTGTCACGAGAAGCAGAGGCAGCCATAGAGTATTGCACTTCTGCGGATTGCCCCGCGCAACTGGCACGTAGCATCGAACACTTTGCCGGGCGTGAGGCGATGGACATCCTGGGTTTGGGCTCTTCCCTGGTGTCGCGGTTTCTGGAGGAAGGTATCATTGCCAGCATTGAAGATATTTTCCGTATAGATTTTGACCGGGTGGCAGCAATGGAACGCATGGGCGAACGGAGCGCAAACAAACTGCGTGAAGCCATTGAAAACAGCAAACAGCAGAATTTTGACCGGGTGCTCTTTGCCCTCGGCATCCGCCATGTAGGTGCGGTCACCGCGCGCAATCTGGCAATACATTTCGGCTCTATGGAAAACCTGCAACAAGCAGATCCCGAAGAGCTCGGCGCCGTTCCCGAAGTGGGCGAAAAGATCGCCAGAGCCATCCGCGAGTACTTCGACAACCCCAAGAACGCAGAGCTGATTCGCCAGTTGCATGAGCTGGGGCTTTGCATGATCTATCGTTCCAGCTCGCAGACCAAGCTGCTGGAAGGCAAGAGCTTTCTGATCACCGGAACTTTACATCACTACGGGCGCAAGGAAATGGAGAGCCTCATTCAAGACCATGGCGGCAAGATCCTGAGCGGAGTATCCAAAGCGCTGGACTATCTGGTAGTGGGCGAAAAGCCCGGCTCTAAACTGAGCAAAGCGGAGAAGATCCCCGGAATCAGTGTCATCAGCGAAGACGAACTGCTAACCATGCTGGAGGAAACCGAGTGATCCTGAAGCGCTATATCCTGCGGGAACACGTCTCACCTTTCCTGATCTCGCTCATGGTGGTCACCTTCATCCTATTGATCGACCGCATAATCGACCTCATTGATCTCATCGTGGAAAAGCAACTCCCGGCGGGGATAGTGTTGGAAGTATTCGGCCTGTCCATCCCCTACATGTTGGCATTGTCGATCCCGATGGCAGTACTGGTAGCCACCATTCTGGCCTTTGGGCGCATGAGTGTGGATCGCGAAATCACCGCCATAAAATCCAGCGGAGTTAATATCTATGCCATGCTGGGGCCTCTCTTTATGGCGGCTGTAATGCTCACCGCGCTGATGGTTTACTTCAACCATTGGTTTCTGCCGGACACCAACCACAAGCTAAAGAACCTGATGCTGAAAATCGCCTATTATAAACCGATGACCATCATCGAGGCCGGGGAGTTTAACCACCTTCTGGATTACACCGTGTGGTGCTCTGAAAATACCGAGGAAGAGCTGCTGGACGTGCTGATCTACGATCGCAGTGAGAGCAGATTTCCCCGCACCATCTATGCCCAAAGCGGTGAGGTGATGCAGATGAACAATGGCAATGCCCTGCGCATCATCCTGAAAAACGGCGAGATGCAGCAGCGCAATGAGCGTGAGCCGGGAAAATATAGCACTACGCACTTTAAAGAATATGTGATCAACGTACGGGATCTGGGGAACCGCACGGATGTCTTTGAAAGCGGCTATCGCAGTGACCGTGAAATGACCTACGGGCAGCTAACAGCCGCATTGAAGGACCGCAAGCAAGAGCTTCTGGAGAAGCAACAGGAAGCACAAAATCTGGCATCACGCATCAGTGCGGGGTCGCTAAACCCGGATCCTTATGCGGCTCAGACCGAACACCGCAGATTGTACGCCATGCAGCAAGTAGCGCAAAACCGGGTGCAGGAGCTGGATACTAACATCCGGGCAATGCAGGTGGAATATCACAAAAAGTTTGCCCTCTCTTTTGCCATCATCATCTTCGTGATGGTGGGTGTTCCGCTGGGGCTGATGACCCGCACCAGCGGAATCGGGATGGCATTCAGTGTATCCAGCGTGATCTTTTTGGTTTACTATGTTGCCCTGAATATGGGCGAACAGTTTGCCGATAAGGGTCAGTTCAACGCATTTCTCTCTATGTGGTTTTCAAATATCCTGTTTTTCATTCTGGCTTGCCTGTTGATTTGGGGTTCTCTCCGTGAGAAGCGCCTTCTGGACATGCAAGTGCTTTCCTGGCGCATCAAACACCTAAAGAGCGGCAAGACTCCGCCTCCGGACGAGGTCGTGCACTAATGCGCAAGCTTGATCGTTATATCCTGCGCGAATTCCTGCGCACTTACCTGATAATTTTCTTCAGCTTTGCCGCGCTCTTCATCGTGATTGACGTGGTGGACAACCTGCCACGCTTGTTAAGAGCCGGTGCCAGTTTCGACCTGGCGCTCACCTACTATCTGTTGCGTTTACCCTATCTGATAGTTCTGACCTCGCCGGTAACCGTACTGCTAACCGGTTTGTTCATGATGAACGGACTGGCAAAGCACAATGAATCTGTGGCGATCCGCGCCGCGGGGGTGAGCATCAAACGCGCGATGCTGCCGCTGTTTGGCTTGGGGCTTTTGATCTCTGTTACAGTGGCGGCTGTAGGTGAATATGTGTTGCCTTGGGCGGAATCCGAGCGCAGCGTGGTTTACAACGTGAAGATCAAGGGCGAACAACCCGAAGACCAAATGCTGAAAGCCCGCGTCCACTATCGGGGTAAAGAAAACGACTTCTATTATTTCGGCTTTTTTGATGGCTACAAGAACACTCTCAGAGTGATCGACCTTACCAGAATCGATTTTAACACCTCGCAGATAGTGGAGCGGATAAGCGCTACCTCAGCGCTCTGGGATGGCGAGAAGTGGGAACTCTTTGATTGCGAAATCCGCCGTTTCCGGGATGGCAATCAGGTATTTTCCAAGTTCTACCCCAGCACCACGATACCGATTTTGAATGTGGAACCAAAGGATTTTGTGCGCATCACAAAGAAAACTCTGGCGCTCAATTTCTTTGAACTTTGGGACTACATCGGCAGGCTGGAAAAGCTGGGTGAAGATGCCAGTCGTGAAATTGTGGATCTGCATATGAAGGTCGCCTTCCCGCTGACAAACCTGATCGTGATCTTCTTTTTCATCCCGATCGCTACCTCAAACACGCGTAGCAAAGGCCGCGGCTGGGTCTTCATGCTGGGCTTGCTGGTCTGTTTTGCTTACCTCATCGTGGTTCAGATCAGCCAGAGCTTTGGCTACAACGGCATTATCCCTCCCGTTTGGGCAGCGTGGTTGCCAAACATGTTTTTCTTCCTGGTTGGCTTGATCTTCCTTTATAAGGCAGAGATTTAATGCTTAGATTACCCCAAAACGCGGATCTCGCGATCGCCTATCTGAAGCAAGAGCGCCTGGCTAATGCCGCCGGGAGCTGGCTGGATTACCGCCGTTCAGTGCTTACTAAGCGGGTGATCGTGAATCACTATCCTCCCGCGCTAATGATCGAACCCACGAACATTTGCAACCTGAAATGCCCGCTCTGCCCCAGCGGAAACGGCAGCTTGAAGCGCGAGCGCGGGATGATGGACCCAGCGCTGTTTCAGAGCATTGTGGATAGCGTGCACCACAAAGTGGGCATGTTGATTCTCTGGAACCAAGGCGAGCCATATCTGAATCCGGAGTTCAACCGCATGGTACGCTATGCCGCTGACAAGGGGCTCTACACCATGTGCTCTACCAATGCCAGCCTGAGCCTGGATGCGACAGCCATCATCCAAAGTGGACTGAGCAAACTAATCATCTCCATGGACGGCATCTCCAAGGCTACCTACGATCAATATCGAGTGAATGGGGATTATGACTTGGTTCTGCAAAACATGAAATCCCTAGTGGAAGCCAAACGAGCTTTGCGCAGCGCTACGCCCCAAATAGTATGGCAGTTCATCATCATGCGCCAAAACGAGCATGAGATAGATAGCGTGAAGCGGCTTGCGCATGAGATCGGAGTGGATAAGCTGGAGTTTAAGACTGTGCAAATCTACTCTACGGATGATCTCCGGTTTTTGCCTGCAGATCACGAGCTCAGCCGCTATAGTGCCGAGGGCAAGGATTTCCAACTGAAGACCAAGCTCTTGAACCGTTGCCGCCGGCTATGGACTCAGCCAGTGATCAACTGGGATGGTGAGCTTAGCATCTGCTGCTACGACAAAGATTTGCAGTTTAGAATCGGGAACATTACGGAACTGAGCTTTAGCGACCTCTGGTTTGGCACGGCTATGAACAAGATGCGCCGGCAGATTCTGCATGGCAGAGATAGATATGCCATCTGCCGCAACTGCGGGGAAGGAATAGTGCAAAAACTAAGCATTTGAGCCCCATCTCCCTACCTGGTCATCTCCCCAGCTCCCCACCCGGCTAAATACCACTTTCTGCTTGACATTGGGGAAATCTTTCTACATGGTGCAGGGAAATAGTAACTGATTGTATTATTTACATTTATAGAACACGAGATAAGGAGAATGATATGCTGAAGAAGACTGTATGGCTGGTTTCTTTGGTGCTATTTGCAGTTTTTGTTTACACGACTGTTTTGCCGGTTTTCAATCGCCCCCCTGAATATGTGGAAGCCCCAGACTATTGCAAGGCAATAATGCACTATGCCAACAATCAACTGTCCCTGAAATATCTGAATCTGCCGGCTCAGGTTTCAAACTGGGAAATCGAAGAAGTGCTAATCCTTAAAATGGAGGACATACCGGGGCCACACAAACGCAAGATCGCTACGGCTTCTGTGTGCGGGAGCTACATCATCCCCGCCCAAGGTACCGGGAAAAAGCCTCGCAAAGGCTCTTTTGACACCAAGCTCGTGTTCAACGTCGGCAATAGATACCCAAGCGGGATAGACGTTCAGCACGTCCGGTTCCGTTAGTTTCATCGTGGCAATATCCGAATTTCTACGATGAGCCAAGCTTGTGAAAATTGTATGACACGAGCGTTTTAGGCCAGTACAGGTGGTCGCCGAACCGCCTATTCAATCACGCAGTAATGCCTATTCAATCGGCGCTTCATCGAGCACCAGTACATTCGCGGCGCTTCAGGCGAGCTCCGGTACTGCGAGCACTGGCACAATGAAGCAGCTTCTGCCAGATCAGAGCTTGCCGCCCATAACCCAGCAGTCTGCTATCCACGCGCCAGGTGCGGATATTCCCGAGTCTAAGGTACTGTGATGTTTGCGCTCTTATCGCCGCCCTTACTGCATTTGGTCAATACACTGATCTTGTCGCCTTTCTTCAGCGCCGGAATTTTGTAAACCAAGGATCCACCGTTAACGCTTTCCTGCAGGCTTAGGCTGTGCACTATGGCTACTTTGCCATTCACCTTGATCTCCACGCTGTTGATATAGTGATCCGCTGCGTCCTTTACTTTGTGCGCAAAATCCACAGTCAACAGAGCTGTTTCCGTATCCAGTACAGCCTTCACGACTCCCGCGGGATGCGCAAACGCAAGGCTGAGTCCAAGCACCAGTAGCAAAATGATGATTATCTGTTTCATATCCATCTCCTTGATTAGATTACTGATAGTATAAGCTGGGAAAGGGATCTGACCAACCGAATGAATTCTACCACAAAGTATCTGCCTTTCGCTGCTACCCCTACAGGCTAATACGGGCGTTCACCGTACCGCCTATTCACTTACGCCCTAACGCCAGTTCACTCGGCGCTTCAGGCGAGCGCCGGCACAGTGCAGTGCTTCTGCCAAATCGGGAATTGGCAGACCAAGGATTTAGCAGCCTTATTCCAGATAGTAGATCGCCTTGATGGGGTCGATCTTAGCGGCCTTCAATGCCGGATATATCCCGGAGATAAAGCCGATCAGCAGAGAAAAGAAGAGCCCCAAAAGCACACCCGGCAAGGGCAGATACAGTGGAAATTTCAGAGCGGAACCAATCGCACTCAATATCACCCAAGCGATCAGGATGCCCAATATCGCGCCGGCGAGGGCAAGCACGAGGGCTTCAAAGATGAAGTAAAAGAAGATATCGTTATCGGTGGCTCCGATGCTCTTGCGAATCCCGATTTCGCTCATCCGTTCCTGGATGGAAATCAGGAGGGTGGAAAACAAGCCGATCCCGCCCACAATCAGGGATATGGAGGCAATCGCGGAGAGCGTAATGTTCCACTTCTTCATCTGTTTATCGATCTCGGCAGTGATATCCAGCATCATCGCGCCGATATCCATAAACCGGAAGCTGGGATACATATTACGTCGGGAGAGCAGGATCTGCCGCGCCAGGGATTTCATCTGCGCAAAGGACTGAGCATCATGCGCCTGAAGATAGATCATCGGTACCTGTTTGCCATAGCCGAAGCGGTAGGAGCCATATTTCAGCGGCACATACACCGCCTGTAGTTCCTGATCCCGCTCCCAGGGGTTGAAGTTCATGCCATTGCTACTATTTAGCTGGTCTGAACCCAGAATCCCGATCACCCGATAGCGATGTTCACCCAGCACCAGTGTTTCACCCAGCACATCTTTTCCCGGGTAGTATTTCTGGGCATATTTATAGCCCAGAATCGCCACCGGTAAGCCCTCAGAGAGTTCCACCGGGCTAAAATTTCGCCCTTGGGAGATCTCGTAGCTCTTACTGGCGAAGAAATGATTTTCGGTGGCCTTTACGCTGATGTAATTGTCTTCATTTCCCACACGTTGCAGGCTACTGGTTTCCACCATGCCGTAAATACCTTTCACATCCAGCCCGATTTTCAGGGCAGCGTAGTCCTCCATATCCAGATTGCGGGCCAATTGCCGGGCCCGTCTCTGGGTTTGCACTGCTGAACGCTGATCTATCTCCGCGGTCGAAGTTCCACCGTTGGTGATAATCACCGAATAGTTCCAGCCCATGCCTTCCATATTCTTGTTGATCAGGTCTTTCAACGCGTAAATGCTGGAAAACATCGTTACCACAGCCATCACACCGATCACGATGCCGATGGTGGTCAGGAAACTGCGCATTTTGTGCGAAGCTATGCTGACCAATGCGCTGCGGAAACCGTCACCGATGTGCATTTATCTATTCCACCACGTGCTTGCATTTGGGGCATTGCAACATATGCCCTTTGTCCTTGTTATACTTTTCCACCAGATAGTCATTGCCGCAATTCGGGCAGCTCTGGGGCACCGGCTTGTCATTCGAGATCCATTTGCAATCCGGATACGCGGAGCAGGCAAAGAACATGCTGCCCTTCTTGCTGCGCCGTGAAACCACCTCTCCTGCTTTACACTCAGGACATTTGATGCCCAAGGTCTTCGGTTTGGCGAATTTGCACTTGGGATATGTACTGCAGGCGATGAATGCTCCGAACTTGCCGGTGCGCTCCACCAGCGGATTCCCGCAGGTTGGGCATTTCTCCTCCAGGGTTTGGGGAATCACGATCTTGATTGTGCCATCCGGCTCCCGGGTGAAGCTCTTGCTATTTTTGCAGGCAGGATATTGATCGCAAGAAAGAAACTCTCCACTGCGGCTGCGCTTGATCACCATCTTGCCGGTTTCGCATTGGTCACAGGGGATCCCGGTTTCCTGGATCATGGCTTGCTTCTCTTTTTTCACATCCACCTTGCCGATCAAGACCTTCATGTCGTCGTAATATCCTTTCACCAGCTTGTGCCACACCACCTTGCCATATTCCACTTCATCCAGTTTATCTTCCATTTGCGCTGTGAACTTCACATTAAAGAGGCTATCGAACTTATCCACCAGAAATCCGTTGACATCGTTCCCCAATGGAGTGGGCACAAAGTTCTTCTTTTCGATGTTCACATATTTGCGATTGCGGATGGTGCTGATGATCGCGGCATAGGTAGAGGGGCGTCCGATGCCTTTGGCTTCCAGTTCTTTGATCAGAGAGGCTTCGGTGAAGCGTGAAGGCGGGCTGGTGAAGTGTTGCGATTGCTTCAGCGGACTGTATTCGAGTTCGTTTTTGAGCGCGTAATCCTTGTGAATCTTCTCTCCCAGAGGGATGTTCACATGCGGATAGCACTTCAAGAATCCTTCGTCGCTAATCTGATTTCCGCTCGCGTTGAAAGTGGCATTGCCCACATTGATCGCAGCGGTGGTAGCCAAGACCTTCGCGCCCTTCATCTGAGTGGCAACAAAGCGTTGCCAGATCAGGGTGTAGAGCTTTTGCTGTTCCTTGGATAAATAGCCTTGCAGGCTTTCGGGGGTACGCCCGGGATCTGTGGGACGGATCGCTTCATGCGCGTCCTGCGCGCCTTGTTTGCTTTTATATACTCTCAGGCCCGGGTTCACGGCGTTTTCTCCGTAGCGGGCAGCGATCACTTCCTTGCAGGCGGCAACAGCTTCATCGGCGATTCTGGTGCTATCCGTACGCATATAGGTGATCAGTCCGGTGCTTTCTCCGCCGATATCGATTCCTTCATACAGCTGCTGCGCTATGCTCATTGAACGCTGTGCCTGAAAGGAGAGCAGCTTGGAAGCCTCCTGCTGCAGAGTACTGGTGATAAACGGCGGGGGTGGTTCCACGTTGCGGGTGTTGCGCTTGATGCTTTCCAAGATCGCGTCTTGGTTCTTCAGGCTTGCCATCAGCTTATCGGCGTCTTCCTTGGTCCCGATCTCGTGTTTCTTGCCCTCCAGCTTTTCCAGAGTAGCTTTGAACTTGGGTAGGTCATCCCGCCAAAAATCTGCCTGGACCTTCCAAAACTCTTTGGGAACAAATGCGTTTACTTCAGCTTCACGTTCGCAGATCAGCCGCAATGCCACAGACTGCACTCTGCCCGCGGAAAGGTCTTTGGCGATCACTTTCCACAAGAGAGGCGAAATGCTGTAGCCCACCACGCGGTCCAATATTCTGCGGGCTTGTTGGGCATCCACCTTGGCGATGTCTATGCTGCCCGGGTTCGAGATCGCCTTGCCAATAGCGCTGGCGGTAATCTCGTTGAACAGGATGCGATAGACTTGTTTGCCCTTGCTCTCTTTTTCCAAAACCTTGCTCAGATGCCAGGCAATGGCCTCTCCCTCGCGGTCATGGTCGCTTGCCAGATAGATGGCGTCCGCTTTGGTCGCAGCTTCGCGCAATTCACTGATAATCTTACTTTTCTTTTTATCGGTTTCGTATTTGGGTTCAAAATCATGCTCTACATCCACTCCCAAATCATGCGCGGGGAGATCCCGGATGTGCCCCATCGAGGCTTTCACGGTGTACTCGTTTTTCAAGAATTTGCTGATTGTATGCGCTTTGGCAGGTGATTCTACTATAATAAGATTTTTTGCCATATATTTACTCTTCCTCGTTGTCATGAATGCCGCAGCATTTCTTATATTTCTTGCCACTTCCGCAGGGACAGGGATCGTTTCTGCCCACCTTGGGGGCAACCTGCACCGGGCGTGTCTTGAGCTCGGTTCCACCGTATTCGGGTGGCGGAGTAGCCGATGTTTTATATTCCTGTTGTTGGTTATTGTTAAAAAAGCTGTTGATCGCCTCGTGCGTCATGCTGGCGCCCTTCAACATTTCTTGCATATCCTGCATCTGTTCGCGGCTCAGCAGGTAGGTGGTAAACACGCGTTTGGTCACGTTTTCCTGGATCCGGGTGATCAGCCCTTCAAAGAGGCCAAAGCTCTCTTTTTTGTATTCCACCAGGGGATCTTTATTGGCATAAGATCGCAGATAAACTCCCTCTTTCAAGAGGTCCATCTCATGCAGGTGGTCGCGCCACTCGTTATCCACCACTTCCAATAGTGATCTGCGCTCGATATCGCGCATCACATCCGCGCCAAATTGCTCTTCGCGGCGGGCATAAGCGGCATCAGCGAGTTCCTGAAGCGTGGAGATCAGCAAATCATGATTCAGATGATCGCTATCCAGATCCTCTTCGGAAATCACGATATTGAGCCCTTTGAAATAGGTGCAAAGCCTGCCCAATTCCCATTCTTCGGGATAGTTTGAACCCGCGCAGACTTCGTCCACAATGTGCTTGATGCTCTCCGAAACCATCTCTATGATCTCGGCTTTGATGTCGTAACCCTTCAGCACGCTGCGGCGATAGCTGTAGATCACTTCGCGCTGTTGGTTCATCACTTCGTCATATTTGATCAGGTTTTTACGAATCTCAAAGTTATGTTCTTCCACCCTGGATTGGGCTTTTTCCACGGCCTTGGTCATCATCGGATGTCGGATCGCTTCGCCTTGCTTTAGTCCGATCTTCTGCATCAATGGCGCCATGCGGTCGCCGCCGAAGAGGCGCATCAGATCGTCTTCCAAGGAAAGGAAGAAGCGTGAAGTTCCGGGATCGCCCTGCCGTCCCGCTCTACCGCGCAACTGGCGGTCGATACGGCGGCTCTCGTGACGTTCACTGCCGATCACATGCAAACCGTCCAAAGGCAAACCATATGGGAACTCTTCGGTTCTGGCTTTGCTGAGCCCGCGATAGTTCTCCACCGCTTGCGCCACCACGCTGTCGCCCAATTTGATGTCTGTTCCGCGTCCCGCCATGTTTGTGGCAATCGTCACCGCTCCGGCTGCACCGGCGTTGGAGATGATCTCCGCTTCGCGCTGATGCTGACGCGCGTTCAATACATTGTGCGCAATGCCGTGACGCCGCAGCAACCTGGAAAGAATCTCGGATACTTCCACACTCACCGTGCCTACCAGCACCGGCTTCTTCTGCTTGTGCCAATAGATGATTTCGTCGATGATCGCCTGATATTTCTCGTTCTTGGTCAGATAAATCTCGTCGTCATGATCGATCCTGGTAACCGCGACATTGGTGGGGATTGCCACCACCGGCAGTTTGTAGATCTCCATAAACTCGGATTCTTCGGTTACCGCGGTACCGGTCATGCCTGCCAGTTTCTCAAACATGCGGAAGTAGTTTTGCAAGGTAATGGTGGCAAAGGTCTGGGTTCCGGCTTCGATCGCCACGTTTTCTTTTGCTTCCAAAGCCTGATGCAAGCCATCCGAAAACCGGCGTCCCGGCATTTGACGCCCGGTGAATTCATCCACGATGATCACCTTATTGTCGATAACCACATATTCCTGATTGTTTTCAAAGAGGGTAAAGGCTTTCAAAAGTTGGCTGATATTGTGCAGTTTCTCGCTTTTGTCCATGAACTTTCCGGTAGCAATCTCCCGCTCGTGCATCTTAGCATCTGCGCTGAGATCTTCCCGGGCTTCGATTTCGCCCAGGACGTCGTCCAAGGTACGCACCACAAAGAGGTCGGATTCTCTTTTACTGAGCATGTCCCTGCCCTTTTCGCAGAGGTCAACGCTGTTTTGGCGTTCTTCCACCACGAAGAAGAGCATATCGTCCAGCTCGTGCATCTTTTTATCCCGCAGATAGATACCCTCAGTATCCTGGATCAGGCGCTTCAGAGAAGAATCCTGCATCAGTTTCTGGAATGCTTTGTTCTTGGGCGCGCCGCGCTTCACCAATAGCAGATTCATTGCCAGGCGGTTGTTTGAAGCATTGGGATTATCTTCTTTCAGGTCTTCCCGAATCTCGCTTAACAGACGGGTAATCAGACTGTTCTGAGCTTGCACAAGGGCAGCGATGCCGGGGCGCAATTCCGGATAAAAGTTTTTATCCTGAGAGATTGGTCCGCTGATGATCAAAGGGGTTCTGGCTTCGTCGATCAGGATGCTGTCCACTTCGTCCACTATCGCGTAATAAAAATCACGCTGCACCAGTTGCTTAGGGCTAACCGCCATGTTATCGCGCAGATAGTCGAAGCCAAACTCGCTGTTCATCCCGTAGGTAACATCCATAGCATAGGCTTCGCGGCGAGAATCGTGATCCATCCCGGTGGTTATGCAGCCTACTTCCATACCGTGGAAATTGAAGATCGGGCTCATCCATTCCGCGTCGCGGCTGGCCAGATAATCGTTCACGGTTACCAAATGCGCGCCACGGCCCAAGAGGGCATTCAGGAAAAGCGGCAGGGTGGCAACCAGGGTCTTTCCCTCACCGGTGGCCATTTCACCGATCTTACCGTCGTGTAAGACCATACCACCGATCAATTGCACATCAAAAGGCACCATATTCCAGGGCAGAGGATGCCCCTTCACCATATATTCCTTCCCCACCATTCGACGGCAGGTATCCTTCACGATGGCAAAGACTTCCGGCAGATAGTCGTCCAGGGTTTCTTTGTTCAGCGCGCTCAGGGTCTTCTTTTGGCTGTCGATCTGATTATCGATCCGATTGCGGTCCGCGTCTTCGATAGATTCCCGAAACTCTCTTTGCAGCGCTTCCAGTTCCTTACGGACAGGCTCCAGTTTGGTAGCGATTTCTTCTTTTATCTGCTTCACGCGGTCGATTAGCTGTTGATCCTCATATTGGCTAAGGCCTTCATAGATGCTGTTTATCTCTGCCACAAGCGGCTCGTAACGTTTGAGATCCTGGGTCGATTTATCTCCGAATAGTTTTCTAAGAATTTTCTCGAGCATGATTCTTCCTTCGTTTAGGTCCGGGTCTTATATAGGGCAAAACCGGACAATCATATTTCCCTGACAGTCATAAAATCCGACCTGCATATTGTGTCAATTATTTTAGCATAAGGCTCTTATTTTGCCAGCACTCTTGATCTCCTCCAACAAATGCCGCCCGTCTCATCTCTTGCCCCCTTATCCTGTTAGGATCCGGAAACGGAATGATTAGGGCAAAAATTTCACTGAATCGTGAATCTGCTCTCCCCCTTATCAGGCATAGTTATCAAACTACTTAACTATCTGTATGAGTTTAAATTGCTTTTTGCCAAGATTTGTCTATACTATGGGTATAGACGCAGCTATCAATCGACAAAGTCTTTCGCTTGGTGTTGCCATTCATTAAGTATCCTTAGGAGGATATATGAAAAACGTTATTATGCTCTTTACCATGGTATTTTTCACGATCATCATGCTAAATGCCGCTGCACCACCCACAAACCTGGAAATCTCTCACGATGGCACCAATGTGCTATTAGAATGGGACGCGGTGACTGGCTTCACAACTTACCAGGTTTATACTTGTGATACTCCCTATGGAGAATATGTAAAGGATGTTTCCGGAACCTTCCCCACCCCCACTAGCTGGACAAAACCGGAGCCCTCCCAAAAACAGTTTTACCTCGTAACCGTAGCCGGACAAGATCCCGTGGAGCTTGGTTTGGCAGGTGATTTTGTGATTTTAACAGAAACAGGAATTAGCACCATCCCGAATTCGGTAATCACCGGAGATATCGGAGTCAGCCCCAATGCGGCGTCTTCCATCACGGGATTCTCGTTGATAATGGGTCCCACGGGTACTTATTCGACTTCCACCCAGGTTATCGGAAACGTGTATGCAGCGGATTATGCCATCCCCACGCCAACCATGCTTACCACCGCGGTGGGTAACATGCGCACGGCTTATAGCGAAGCTGCCGGCAGGATTCCGGTGGATTACCTGAATATTGGCGCTGGCAACCTTAGCGGATTGACGCTTGCTCCCGGGCTCTATAAATGGACCAGCGGAGTGTTATTAACCACAGCGGTCACTCTCAGTGGCGGAGCCAATGATGTGTGGATTTTCCAAATAGCTGATGGCATCACCTTTGAAACCGGAGCCAGTGTAATCCTGGCAGGCGGCGCCAAACCCGAGAACATATTCTGGCAATCCGCGGATATCGTGGCCCTTGGTACTGCCGCTCACATGGAAGGAATCGTCCTGGGCGCTTCAGCGATAACTCTTGGAACAGGCGCTACCGTCAACGGCAGGCTTCTATCTCAAACCGCGGTTACTTTGGACCAAAGCACAGTTACCCAACCAACACCTTAAACAAGATGAAGATGATGCTTTACGCGCCGCTTCAGGGAGACAATATGAGACATTCGATTTTAATGTTGATGATGGCTTTGTTGATGACTACCATCGTCAATGCGATAAATACTCCAGTGGACATTGTTATCACACACAATGGAATAAACGTAAGCCTGGAGTGGGAACCGGTTACCGGAGCAAACTCCTACAAGGTTTATGTATCTGATGATCCCTATGAGGGTTTTTCCATGGACGAAACTGGTTCTTTCCCGACCCCTACGAGCTGGACAAAACCGGAACCTGACGCAAAGATGTTCTATCAAGTTACCGCGGTAGAGGGTCTGGACCCCGTAAACCTTGGCACCGCGGGAAACTTTGTGGTTCTGGCAAAATCGGCCATCAGCACAAATCTGGCCTGCGACATCACCGGGAATATGGGCATCAGCCCCGCAGCCGCTTCCTATATCACCGGTTTCTCACTGATCCTGGATCCTTCCGGAGTGTTTTCCACCTCTACCCAGGTTGATGGCAATATTTATGCCGCAGATTACTTCCCCCCCCACTCCCACAACCATGACCACAGCTATCAGCGACATGGAAATCGCATACGCTGATGCTGCTGCCAGACCCAATCCTGATTTCACCAATCTGCTTTCCGGGGATATCAGCGGGCAGACTCTTGCACCCGGATTGTACAAATTCAATGGTGGAGTTACCATCAACACTCCGGTTACGCTTTCCGGTGCTCATGACGATGTGTGGATTTTCCAAATTTCCGAAGGCATCAATATGTCCCCGAACGCAAGTATAATTCTGGGAGCCGAAGCACAAGCGAAGAATGTTTTCTGGCAGGCATTTGGTCCGGTAATGCTGGGAACAGATACCCACCTGGAGGGAATTGTCCTGAGTTCCACCGCAATCATCCTTTCCAATGGCGCTTCCGTCAATGGCAGATTGCTGGCACAAACAGCTATCAATCTGGATCAGAATATTATCATGGAACCAAACCCATAAACCAGGGATGTGAATCGTCACGCGAGTGACAAATAGGTTTCATTCATCTGAACCGATATCCCCTTGGCGCACCAAGCGGATATCGGTTATTTATCACCATCAGCCACTAAGCCGGATCACTTAGCGTGGCTTAGCTTTGCTTTGATTGCGCATTTCGGAGTAACGGAATTCATCCTAAGCAGTTACCCGGAGATTAGCTGAGCTCCGGTTCTGAAAATGAATGGCTTTTCTGCTCTTGTAGGCAGATTGGGACAATAGGATTCGACACGTCCTCGTGTCGAAACGGAACGCAGTTCCGAAGAAGGAGACAGCTCCGCTGCTTTGCAGACGAGGACGTCTGCAATCCTACCCCGCGCCGAAGCCTCAGGCATAGTAATCTGTTTTTTTCCAAGTGGCGGCGAACTGTTTCTCTGAATGAGATTGCATGACTCCGCATTTAGGAATAACTTATAATACAGGACAAGGTATGATCAAGTTTAATTTACTAAAGCACAACGGAGACTCACGAACAGTTTATATCAATGGAAAAGGTAAAACAGCCAAAAAACATGAAGATTAACAGCAGCGGGAATGCGGGACTAAGTCCTGGGTCTATTCGCAGAGTGTTGGTAAACACGATACTACTCTACGCGTTTTGGGTGGCATTGGCAGGCTTTGAAAGAGGCGGCTTGCTGTTTGGCGGGCTTGTGGTGATAGTATGTCAGCTGTTGTTTGCCCCCAGGCTGAAGTTGTTTCGCGACCTGCGTTATGATCCAGGTTCGGCATACGCCTTTCTTTGTTTTTGCGGCGCGTTTTCCCAAAGCCTGTTTAGTTCCAACATCGATGTGGCAATGCGGGTGATCAATCCCCGCCTGCCCATAGCCCCGGGGATTTTGGAGATCAAGACAGCTTTGAAAGCTGATCTGGCAATCATGCTGGTTTCTTACGCGATCACGCTTACCCCCGGGACGATAATGATCGAGACCAGGGACGACAGCTTGTTTGTGCATGCCATCAACGTTGATTCCGTGGAGGCAGTGGACGCCATCAAAGCCACAATCTCTCGCTATGAAAGGTTCTTGAGCAGGATGTTTATATGATGCTGATCAATCTCTTTTATGAACTGGCGATCACGATCATCATGATCAGCCTGCTGGTGGCAATGCGCAGAATGATGAAAGGGCCATATTCCATCGATCGCATCGTGGCTTTGGATACCATCACCATCCACACCATCTCTGTAATCGTGGGCATCGCGTACCTGAAGCAAAGAATGATCTATCTGGATATCGCCATGGTCTATGCTCTGGTGAGCTTCATCGGGATCATCGGATTGTGTCGCTATTTGATCGGAGGTCTGCGATGATCTTTCATATCCTGGGTGCCATCTTCGCCCTTTTGGGGTCCATCTTCCTGCTATTGGCAAGCATCGGCATCAACCGCATGCCAGATACCTACACCCGCATGCTCAGCGCGTCCAAAGCATCCACCCTGGGCACCTTCTTCTTTTTGGCAGGCGTCACCATGCGTTTCCCCGGATGGTGGCTTAAACTGCTGTTTCTGTTTATCACGGTGCTGTTGACTGCCCCACTCTCGGCACATATCATTTCCCGCACCGCGTATTATCTGGGGATTCCGCTCACAAACAAAACCGTGCAGGACGATTTGGAGCGCAAGCAATGATACCCTTTATCGCGCTTGTTATGGGGGCGATCGTGGTGCTTTCGGCAATCACCGCCCTCCGACACCCGAACATCCTGGTCTCAATCCTCTTTCTCAGCAGCATGAGCCTGGGCGCGAGTGTGTTGTACCTTTTGCTGGCGGCGCCCGATGTGGCAATGACGGAAGCTGCCATCGGCTCCGGACTTACTACGCTTTTCTTTTTGTTTGCCTTCCGGCATTTAAGAAAGGACAGAGAAAGTTGAGATTTCCGCGCTACATGGTGCTTGCCCTGTTTGCGGCAATATTGCTTTACGGTTTCGGAACCCGGATTCCGGATACCATCCCCGCGGTCTCCCAAGCCTATATCCTGGCAGCGCAAAATGAGTATTCATCCCAAAATGTGCTGACTCCGATCCTCCTTTCCTGGCGTGGATTTGACACCTTTGGGGAGCTGATAATCCTGTTTATGGCGACCACGGCGATCTCCTTTCTAAGCAGAAAAAACCAAAGAAAGGGAAGCGAGCGCAAGACGCATCTGGAAGCAACCAGAGTAACAGTATCCGGAGTAGCGGTGTTGCAACCCCTCTTGTTTGTGTTTTCGGTATATATCTTCAGCTTTGGGCATCTCAGCCCCGGCGGAGCTTTTCAGGGCGGCGTGATCCTAGGTTCCGGCTTCGTGATGTGGACATTGGTGCATCCAAACGAAGAGCTAAAGATCAACGCGCTAAGCGTTATAGAAGCAATCTGCGGAATCGCGTATCTGATTACCGCTCTTTTGGGCTTGATCCTCTTGGGTAGTTTTTTGGATCCGGGATATCTCCCCTTTGGTGAGATCGGAAACTTCTTCAGCGCCGCAGCTTTACCCTTGATGTACATCGTGATCGGGATCAAGGTCGGAGTAGAGATGATCAAAATAGTAAGCAAGTTTCGGGCATAGCGATGATCATTGTGATAACTGCGATAGCGCTGATGTCAGTAGGCATGTGGGGTTTGTTCTCCCTGAGGAATATGTTAAAACTGGTCTTTGCCTTCAACATCTTCGAAACCGGATTGAACTTGCTGATCGTCTCGATTGGTTTCATCCCGGGCAAGGCAGCCCCCATCCTGGATCTGCCGGGCATCAGGGAAAACCCTTTGCCGCATCTGGTGGACCCTCTGCCATCTGTCCTGGTGCTTACCTCGATTGTGATCGGTGTGGTGATCACGGCAGTCATGTTGGTCTTCGTGGTTTTGTATTACCGAAAAACCGGCAGCCTGGAACTTCCGGATCAAGGTATATAAAGTGATAAGCTCCATATTCGCCTTCATTTTGTTCCTGGGGATGCTGCTGCCCTGGCTGTTGAAGCAAAACCGCAAGCTGAGCATATATTTCCTGGGGTCGATCCCGATGCTTTTGGCAGCCTATTTCGGGCTGATATCCGGAGTCCGGTTTCCGCTTTACGAATTGATCGGCTCTCAGGATCCGGTTTTGGGGATCAGTCTGGCTCTTGGCTTGCGTGAGCTGCTTTGGTTGGTCCTGACCATGGTTTTGATCTCGCTCCATTTTATTATCTATCGCAAGCAGTTTCTTCATCTCTCGCTCACCTCACTGGTCTTGTATCTCTTCAGCTTCTTCGCGGTTTGCGGGATCATCTTTACCCGCGACATCTTCAATCTCTTTGTGATGATCGAGATGTTTTCGCTATCCATGTTGGGTTTGATTCTGGCCACGAAAAACCACCTCAACGCGCTCAAGGCATTCCAATATCTGTTGCTGAACAGCATCGCGGCGGCGTTGTTTTTGATCGGAGTAGCATTGATCTATAAGCATACCGGAGTCTTGAACATCGATGTGTTGCTTAGCATGCCCGCCCGGCACAGCATTCCCGGCTCGCCCATGGCTTTCATCCTAAGCGCGATAGCCTTGAAGTTGATGCTGTTTCCACTCAATGCCTGGGCGAAGAATCTGATCGGACGCACCGGGGGCATCGATTCTGCTTACATCACGGTGATGATGCCAATGGTGTTTATCTTTGATCTGCAAAAACTCTCGGGACTGATCAGCGCAAGCTCTGTCGCCCTATTGTCCGCGCTGGCGGCTATTACTCTGCTCTTCTACTTGTTTCGGTTGATTCGCCCAGACAGGCATTGGCGGGCGGATCTGGTCTTTGCGGCAAATGCTCTCTTCGTATTGGGTTTTTCACTGCATTTCTATCTGGATAGCTATCATCTGTTGCTCATTTCAGCCTTGCTGAGTTCGGGCTTGAAGCTGGTGCTGCTGGCCCCCGCTAAAGACATTGTGGCGGCAGAAGAACTATCTGCCCGCGCGTTTGAGCTGAACCTGAACGACAGCATCCTGGCACTGATGATTGTTCTGGCAGCCTTGTTTGTGGTGTAAGCCTCGCTGCCGCATTTGCATTTCATAGAAGGCGGATTGCTAAACAAAGCCGGGCATTGAGCTTGACAAATATTGCACGGAGAATTATATGCCTTCCAGCCGAGTATTCATAGCTAAACCACATTCGGCAAGCATGAATACCGATAGGGTATGGCGGGAAACGGCCATGCCTCCCAACCCGGAAAGGCTGATGGACTGCTCCGTCTGCCTCCACAAATAAACTGGAGGTTTTTACCTTGAAAAAGTACTTGTTTGTACTACTTGCGATCGCCCTGCTCTTTAGCATAACTGCTTGCAGCGAAAAGGACAATACCATTAAACCGCAAATCTTGGGCTATCTGCTGGAACAATTTGTTGATGCACAGGCTATTCACCAAATCACCGACCCGAGTTCCCCCGACTCGCTGGATTTTCGCGGTCTTTACAACTATGAGATCGTCGCCACAGACGACTACAGCCCCCGCTCTCGTGTGGAAACCGCGGGCTATGATCTGGATTGGGCAGTATTCAAAACCGGATATATGGTGCCCGCGGATCAGTTTCGCACCAGGTTTCTTGATGGAAACACTCCCGGAGCTTTTAGTGTGATAAATGCCAACCGCATCCGCGTCTATCGCCGCATTGTGGTAGAAGATTCACTCGGCAACTGTCATTACAAAGAACTGAGAGCGCTGCCCATCCACAGCGTGGAAAACTGGGACGGGATCCAGGAAGAAGCCATCAAGCTAAGCGATTTGATCTCGGACCATAGCGGGTTCAGCGATATCATGCTGGTCGCGTCTGATGGTTTTGCCAGAGGCTACAGCCCGGAGCAGATCGCGGATGGATACTATTTGCTAAACAGCGAGAGAACCACGTTCCCGAGCTTTAACGCAGAGATGAGCAACAGCCTGAAGCGCTTCAAGTATGTGGACAAGATTCGGCTGAACATGGCTTTTGGCGCTGCCCTGCCCCAATATCTGAATGCAGACAACACCAATGCCGACCTCAGCATCACTTTACCTGAGCTATACGACGCTTACGACTCCACAGTTCTGGAAACCAATTGAAAAAACTGATTCTGATCAGCATGGGTATTTTGCCCATGCTGATCTTTGCTGTGCAAGCACAACCAGATTCACTAAAAAAATATCATCTGCATCCGGTGCGGGTGATAGCCGAAGGTGAGCAGGCTGGCATTGGCAATGTGAGCATCATCCCCGCGCCTAAAAACAACCAGTCTGTTTCCGAAGCATTGAAACAGAGCCCGGGCATCAACATTAGCTATGGCAGCCGGGATGAAAGCAACCTGAAGATCCGCGGTTTTCGCAAAAACGAAAGCCTGATCCTGATCGATGGCCGCCCGCTCAACAGCGGGTATTTTGGCAATGTGGATCTATCCAAAATATTGGTGAACGACATCGCTGAGATCCGGGTGATCAAAGGCCCCGCATCTTCGCTCTATGGCACTTCCACCATGGGCGGAGTGATCAACCTGATCTCCAAACAGAACGAGCAGCTACTGGCAGTGGAAAGCACTCTCTCCCGCAATCTGGTGAATTCACAGCGCATATCTTCGGCACAGAGCTGGGGAGATTTTCGCTATCAATTCAGCCTGAGCCGGGACGAACGCAGAGCTTTTGTGCTCTCCGATGATTTCGTGCCTACTGCATTTGAGAATGGCAAAGTACGGAACCACAGTTATCAAAAAGCCTGGCACTCTCAACTGAATACCGAGTGGTTGATCGATGATATCCATGAAATGGGCTTCAGCGCGGGATTCTCTACCATACCATACAAAGAAATACCCGCGTCTATTTACGCTTGGGAATATGGCACATATAAGGATTGGTATCGTACCAATGCAAGCATGAGTGCGGATTTTGTTAGCTCAGAGGACAGCAACCTGCGTGGGCAGATTTATTTTGATGCTGCCGGAGACACCTTCGAGCGCTTTGCCGATATCCAGCATCAGAACCGCTTACTCTCTTCGCGAATGGAAACCGTCAATCTCGGCTTTGCCCCGGTTTATGAACTGCGCAAAGCAGGAATTCTGAGCCTGGGTAGCAGAGCGGAATTCCGAACGGTGAAACGCCGGGACGACGGAGCATATACGGACTGGACTGCAAATCACGCAGTGGTGGGCAATGTGTTTGCCCAATATGAACGGGACTTGGGAGCGCGGGCCAGCATCAGTGCCGGAAGCGGCATCGGCTTTTTTGGGCATAGTAAAAGTTCTGAAGTCAACATCTTTTGGGAGCCTTCCGCAGCGCTGAGTTACAGGCATTCGGAGCTAAGCTCAAGCAGCCTGGCCTGGGGCTTGAACTCCGCGGTACCCACGATGCGGCAGCTATTTTCCGCGGAAAACGGAAATCCGGATTTGCAGGCGTCCACGGCGCATAAACTGGAGCTGAACCATAAACGCAGCCTGATGAAAAACAGCTTCGGCAGTATCAGTATCTTTTACAACGATGTCCGGGATCTGATCGACCGGACCCAAGCAGGATATGTAAATATATATGCGGTAAAGAGCTATGGCGGGGAACTGGCACTAAGCACCAGCGTGGGCAAGGCATGGGACATTCAGGCACAATATTCATTGCTCCAAACCCGAGGGGATTATAAACTGAGCGACAGCGCGCCGCATAGCCTCGAACTGAGCAACTACTTCAGCTTGCCTTGGGGAATTGACCTGCATACGAGCTCCAGCTGGAGATCGAAGCGGGAATCCCAGGACAACGTGGACATCTTCCACCCACTACCCGAATATCTGATTCACGAGATCGGGATTGGCAAAACATGGCGGAAGCTGGATCTGGGCTTTACTTTGCATAATATTCTGGATAAGGATTATCAGAGTGAATATGGATACCCGGCTCCGGGACGGGATTTTACCTTGCGGCTTAGATTTGGATTTTAGGTCGTAGTTCAGTCCCTAAACCTAAGCTCTAACAAACAACAACTAACAAAAATCAACAACAAACCAACAAAAAACGTGTTCCAGAGGCGTATTCCAAGCCCAGCTCCCTCTCTTGACGAACCAAGGATTGTACCGGCACAACGCCGAGACCACGCCGCGAATCTGCCACAATGCGGCGTGGTCAGGGCGTGATTGCGGCAAGGTTGCCTAACATTACTTGGAGGGCAAAGAGAGGGAGCAAAGAAAGTCCCGATACCTAATTCACGGAAATGCGGGGAAATGCGGGGAGCTGTGATGTATCCGCAGGATAGTCAGTAATAAATTTGGCGAAACCCGACAGAAAAACGGCTCTGAGAGACGAGTTCCAGCCCAGACCAAGAGCCCCGAACCAAGAACTAAACTTTCCCGCAGTGCAGCAGTATGGCTTCAGCAGCAGACCTTCATGTCTAACAAGCTGTGCCTTGATTATATCCAGCAGTTTCGCTGCCATTTATGCTCCTTGAAATACTGGATCATCGATCCGGAGCAATAAAAGCAGTTCCCTGTATGCTCACAAACAAGGAGGCATAAGGATGTGGCAGATTTTCATGTTGACAGAAATCATCTTTCATAATCCATAGTAAACATTGAAATTTGGATGTGAGGCATCGATGCAACAGACAATTGAAGAGATTCGTATTTTGCTGAAGGATGGCGCGTTTAAGGACGAGCAGCATGTTCGCTTTTCCCTCGTGGGCAAGTTCTGCCGGGCTTTTGGCGTGAATACTTGGGATCCTTCGGAGCTTGTTTTGGGGTATCCCGAATTCCATAATCCCCCTCAATTCACTATACCTGATCTGCAACTATACTACTGGAATATTTCTGCACCATTCTGCAAAACATACAAAATTACCACTATCGCCACATTACATCAGCAAACGGAGGAGTCTTGAGCCAATCTCACTCTCAAATTGCGTCTTTCATCTGGAGCATCTGCAACCTACTGCGGGGGCCCTATAAACGTAACGAATATCGCAAAGTAATTCTGCCTTTCACGGTGCTCAGGCGTTTTGACTGCATCCTGGCACCTACCAAAGACAAGATTTTAGCTGAGCTTCCTCATCTCTATGGCAAGTCGGACAACATCGTTTCCGAGAGCTTGATCAGGATAACAGGAGTTCCCTTCTACAACAAATCTAAGCTGGACATGAAGAAGTTGCTGGATGACACAGACAATATTGCCATCAACCTGCAGTCCTACATCAACGATTTCTCGCCCAATGTACAGAAGATCATAGAGTACTTTGCCTTCTCAGAGCAGATCGCCCGGTTGCAGGATGCCAACCTGCTTTATCTGGTACTGCAGCGCTTTGTAACCGATGAGCTTGACCTCAGCCCCCAAGCTGTGGATAATATGCAAATGGGGCTGGTCTTTGAGGAACTGATCCGCATCGGGGCAGAGCAATCCAATGAGGAAGCCGGAGAGCATTTTACCCCCCGGGAAGTGATAAAACTGATGGTGAACCTGCTGCTAAGCCCGGAAGCCGATCTTGCCAAGAGCCATGTGGTAAAGACCATCTTTGATCCTGCCTGCGGGACAGGTGGCATGCTAACCGCTGCCGAGAGCTATATCAAAGAACTGAACCGCGATGCCAAACCTCACCTCTTTGGACAAGACTGGAATAAAGAATCCTATGCTGTCTGCTGCTCGGACATGCTGATCAAGGGTGAGGATGCAAGAATTGAATATGGCTGCTCTTTTGAGCAGGATGGCTTCGCTGCAAATAAGTTTGACTATATGCTGGCAAATCCGCCCTTTGGCGTTGAATGGAAAAAACAACAGAAATCCATTACCGATGAGCATGAAAAACTTGGGTTCAATGGACGCTTTGGCGCAGGCTTGCCCCGCATCAATGATGGCTCGCTGCTCTTTCTCATGCACATGATCTCCAAAATGAGGTCTGTTGAAGAAGGCGGTAGCAGAATAGGCATCGTGTTTAACGGCTCTCCTCTTTTCACCGGAGATGCCGGAAGCGGAGAAAGCAACATCCGCCGCTGGATCATCGAAAACGACTGGCTGGAAGCCATCATCGCCATGCCCGATCAATTGTTTTATAACACTGGCATCAGCACCTATATCTGGATTATTACCAATAAAAAAGAACAGCTCCGCAAAGGCAAGATTCAGCTTATCGATGCCCGGCTCTTCTACCACAAGATGCGCAAAAGCCTAGGTAATAAACGCAATATCATCGGTGACGGGGATGATAACAGGTTTGACCACCTCAGCCTGATCACCAGAATCCATGCGGATTTTGCCCACAATCAAGAATTGGAGTTCCTCTGCAATACCGAAACCAAAACGGCAATAGTCAGCAAGATCTTTGACAATGCAGACTTTGGCTATAGCAAGATAGTGGTGGAGCGTCCGCTGCGCCTGAACTTCCAAGCCTGTGCGGAGAGGATTGACCGTTTGGATGGAATAAAAGCCTTTGCCAAGCTGGCAGAAAGCAAAAAGAAAGACCCCATCGAGAAACAGCGAGAAATTGAGGCAGGCAAGGCACTGCAAAACCGCATTAAAGCAGCCCTGCAAGGCATGGATGCCAGCACAATCTATAAGAATCGTGAGCAATTCCAAAAAGCCCTAAAGCAAGCCTTATCCCAAAACAAGCTTAGCCTGGCAGCCCCGGAACTAAAAGCAATAATTGAGGCATTATCCGAACGCGATGAGACTGCCGACATCTGCACCGACTCCAAAGGCAGACCGGAAGCCGATACGGAACTGCGGGATACTGAGAGTGTCCCCCTCAAAGAAGAAATTGAAGCTTACTTCCAAAGAGAGGTTCTGCCCCATGTGCCTGATGCCTGGATCGACCACAGCAAGACCAAGATCGGCTATGAGATTCCGCTCAACCGCCATTTCTATGTATATATACCACCCCGCCCGCTGGAGGAAATCGAGGCAGAGATGAAAGCCTTGGAACGTGAAATAGCGGAGCTATTGGAGGGGATATGAAGAAGGATTTGCCTGCTGCCCCAAAACCAGAAATGCTGATCTATCAAAAGCAAGATGGCTCAGTTAAGCTGGAGATACGTATTGAAGATGATACCCTATGGCTTACACAGCAATTGATGGCAGAGCTGTTTGAAACTACCAAACAAAATGTGGGTTTACACCTGAAGAATATCTTTAATGAAGGGGAGCTGAACCCGGATTCAGTAGTAAAGGAATCCTTTACAACTGCCGCAGACGGAAAACAGTACAAGACAATGTTCTACAATCTGGATGCCATCATCTCCGTGGGCTACAGGATCAAAAGCCTTACCGCCACTCGCTTTAGGATATGGGCTACCGAACGTCTCAAAGAATACATAGTAAAAGGCTTTACTCTGGACGATGAACGCCTAAAGGGCAATAACACCCTGGCAGATCATTTCGATGAACTTCTTGCCCGGGTGCGGGATATTCGCGCCAGCGAGAAACGAGCCTATCTGCGCATCCGGGAGATCTTTGCCCTGGCAGAGGATTACGATCCCCAAAGCCCGGCAGCGCAGATCTTCTTTGCCACTATGCAAAACAAGATGCACTTTGCCGCTACGGGAAAAACAGCCGCCGAGATCGTGACGGAACGCGCCGATGCTAATAAAGCCAATATGGGGCTGACTAACTGGAAAGGCTCTGTGGTACGCAAAGCTGATGTGCCGATTGCTAAAAATTATCTGGACGAGCATGAGATTGATATCCTGAACCGCATCGTAGTGATATTTCTGGACATGGCAGAATTAAAGCTGCTGCGTCACCAACAAATCTATACCCGGGAATGGGAAGAGTATCTGAACAAGTTTTTGAAGGATAACGAACTTCCAGTGCTTGAGGGAGCTGGTAATGTATCACATGAGAGAGCTAAAGAATTGGCTGAAACCGCCTACGACCAGTTTGAGCAAAGACGCCGTTTGCAAATTGAAGATGAAGCGGGAAAACGCTATCTGGAAGACCTGCAGGGCAGTGTAAAACTGGTGGCAGCCAAAAGGAAGAAGAAGTGAAAGCATACCCTATGTATAAAGACAGCGGGATTGAGTGGTTGGGTAAGGTGCCGGAGCATTGGAAAACTGAGAAACCAACAAGAATGTTTGCTTTAATAAAGGGTATTAAAGCAGCAATACTCACAAAGGAGTATATTTCTGAGAATCCCGGGGATTACCCGGTGTATAGCGGGCAGACAGAGAATAATGGGCTTATGGGTTCAATAGACTGGTTTGATTTTGATTTTGACTCTCCTATAATCTTCATAACGACTGTGGGTGCGAAAGCTATGACAACAAGAGTAGTGTCTGGGAAGTTCAGCCTTTCACAGAATTGTGCGTTAGCGATTCCAAAGAACATAACAGAAGATGCAAAGTTTTATGAGTATGCTTTTCAACGATTGTTCGATTACGAAAAAGGGAGCATATCTCTGATTATGCAGCCATCCCTAAGATTTGAAGATTTCGGTCATTTTTATGTGCCGCAACCGAATTATGAAGAACAGCAAGCCATCGCCTCTTTTCTCGACCGGGAGACGGCTCGGTTAGATGCTTTGATCCAAAAGAAAGAGCGGATGATAGAACTGCTGAAAGAGAAGAGGATCGCCCTCATCACCCAAGCTGTCACCAAAGGGCTGAACCCTAATGCAAAATTGAAGGACAGCGGAATTGAGTGGTTGGGAGAAGTGCCTGAGCATTGGGAAGTTAAGAGATTGAAGAGGGTGTGTACCCTCGCTTATGGTGATTCATTATCTGATGATAATAGGAATGATGGACGAATTCATGTGTATGGGTCAAATGGAAATGTTGGATGTCATGATGTAAGCAACACATATGCTCCTTCTATTATCGTGGGAAGAAAAGGGTCTTATGGTAAACTTAACTTCGCCTTTGATAAGGCATTTGCCATAGATACAACGTATTACATTGATAGCAGAACTACAGCAAGTAATATTAGATGGCTCTTTTATGTTTTAATGTGTCTAAAATTGGATGAATGATCAAAAGACTCTGCTGTTCCAGGGTTATCAAGAGAAGATGCATACAAACATAGTTTACCAGTCTGTAATGGATGTGAACAGCAAGCCATTGCTTCCTTACTCGACCATGAGACAACACGAATTGATCATATTCAACACACAATACAAGACTCCATCACTCTCCTCCACGAATATCGTTCCTCCCTCATCCACTCCGCCGTAACCGGTAAAATAGATTTGCGAGATTATCATGACAAATTATAGCGAACAAGCCTTTGAAGCCTACATCGAAGCTACTATGCAAGCCGGCTGGACTTCTGTGCCCAATAACGCTTTTGATCCCGATAACGCTCTCTTTGCCGAAGCAGCCCTCAGCTTCATCAAGCATAGCCAGCCCAAGCTTTGGGCAGAGCTGGACAAGCTGAATGGGGCTTTGCTGCCACAGCAAATCATCAAAGCCCTAGTTAAGGAACGCCTGAACAAAGGCACACTCTATATCCTGCGGCATGGCTTCAAGTTCCAAGGCAAAACCCTGCGTCTAGCATACTTCCGTCCTGCTCACCACATGAGCAAAGAAGCTCTGGCACTATACCAGTGCAATACTTTTCAGGTCTGTCGTCAGGTGTTTTATCACCCCGAAAAGCAAGAATCCATAGACATGGTGCTGGCGATCAATGGCATCCCGGTTGCTACCCTGGAGCTGAAGAACCCCGGTACCAGGCAAAACGTGCATAACGCTATCAAGCAATACCGCGAGGAAAGAGACCCTTCTGCACCCCTGCTAAGCTATAAGAACGGAGCTTTGGTGCATTTTGCCGTGGATACTGATGAAGTGTATATGACTACGCATCTGCAAAAGCGCAAGACCTTCTTTCTGCCTTTCAACCGGGGCAGCAACCCTCAAGAGATCGATTGCGGCAAGGGTAACCCCCTCCACCCCTCGGGACACAGAACTGCCTATCTTTGGGAAGAAGTACTGTTGCCGGAAAGCCTTTTGGAGATAGTTGGCAGCTTTATCTTTATCGAAAACGAGGGCAAAAAGAACGAACGGATCATCTTCCCGCGCTACCATCAGCTTGATGCGGTGCGCAATCTTTTGGACAAAGTGCAGCTGGAAAAGGCAGGTAAGAATTATCTGATCCAGCACAGTGCCGGCAGCGGGAAAACCAATAGCATCTCCTGGCTGGCGCACCGCCTGGCAAACCTGCACACCGAGGACGACAAACTGGTTTTTGACTGCGTGATCGTGATCACAGACCGCGTGGTATTGGATCGGCAATTGCAGGACGCCATCTTTCAGATCGAGCATGCCACGGGAGTGGTGGCACCAATCAAAGAAGGCAGCAAACAGCTTGCCAATGCTTTGGTGGATGGCACCAAGATCGTGATCACCACGCTGCAAAAGTTTCCCTTTATCCTGAAGGGCTTACTGCGCATTGCCGGAGCTAAGGACACTGATATGCCGGATGAAGCAGCCCTTCTAAAATCCAAAACCTGGCAGAAGAAGATAGCGGGCAGAAAATATGCCATTATTGTGGACGAGGCGCATAGCAGCCAAACTGGTGAGGCAGCCCGAGGCATGAAACAGATCTTGGGCGTAAGGCAGCATTCTGATGCTGCCAGATCCGCAGGATCGGAATCCTACGATACGGGAGGACGGAAAGCTGTAGGATCGGAATCCTACGATACGATGATGGACTGGCAGGATGAGCTTAATATGGTGATGGAATCCCGTGGACAGCAGCCCAACCTAAGCTTCTTTGCTTTCACTGCCACGCCCAAGGGCAAGACCTTGGAACTCTTTGGCACTGGAGGCAGAGCTTTTCACAATTACAGCATGCGCCAAGCCATTGAAGAAGGCTTTATATTGGATGTGCTGCAGCGTTATACCACCTACAGTACCTATTTCAAGATAGTAAAAAGCACGGAAAATGATCCCAGTATGCCAGCCAAGAAAGCAGCCAAAAAGCTCTGTAAGTTTATGCGCTTGCATCCGCGCAACGTGAGCCAGAAGACGGAGATCATCATTGAACACTTTAGAAGCTGCATCATGCCCCTGATTGGGGGCAAGGCCAAGGCCATGGTGGTGACTGATAGCCGTCTGCAAGCGGCGCGCTATATGCTGGCTTTTCAAAGGTATCTGGGAGAGCATCATTATACCGATGTGCATCCTTTGGTGGCGTTCAGCGGAACGGTGCTTGATCCCGAAACGGAACTGGAATACACCGAACCGGGAATGAATCTGGATTATAAAACGGGCAAGCATATCTCTGAGACGCAGCTAAAAGACCGCTTTGGCAGTGAAGATTATCAGATTCTCTTGGTGGCGAATAAGTATCAGACCGGCTATGATCAACCCTTGCTCTGCGCTATGTATGTGGATAAACGGCTGGATGGAGTGCAGGCAGTACAGACTCTTTCACGTTTGAACAGAATCTATCCCGGCAAGGAAGTTCCCTTTGTCCTGGACTTTGTAAACAAAGCAGAGGACATTCTGGCTGCTTTTAAGCCTTATTATACGGTTACCGAACTGGAAGCAGAATCCGATCCCTCGCATCTGGAAGAGCTCAAGCACGAGCTTAACCAGATGCAGGTCTATAGCTGGCAGGATGTAGAGGGCTTTGCCAAGGTCTTTTACAAGCCTCTTGCAGAACAGAAGCGGGGGGATCATGCTGCCTTGCAAAAGCATCTGCAGAATGCTGTCGAGAAGTATAAGCAGCTTGAAAATGATGAGGACAAGGATAAGTTCCGGGATAAGCTCAAAGCTTATGTACGGCTCTATGCCTTTGTAACCCAACTCATCAGCTATACGGATAAAGAACAGGAGATGCTTTATAGTTTTGGGCGCTTTCTCTTGCCGCACATCCATCCCAGTGACAGTCGGGATGCTTATCCGGAAAAGGATGTGGACTTGCAATACTACCGCTTGCAGAAAGTTATGGAAGGCTCAATCGATTTATCTGATGGTGAAGAGGTTAAGGTTAAGTCGCCAACCGATACCGGCACGCGCAAGGCTACCGAGGAAGAAAAACCCTTATCAGAAATCATTGAAACCTTGAATGAACGCTTTGGCACGGATTTCAGCGAAGCAGACCGGCTCTTCTTTGAGCAAATCAAGGAAACTGCCATGCGGGATGAAGGAGTGCTTAAGACCGCTGCTGCCAATCCCCTGGATAAGTTCGAACTGGGGATAGAGCAGATCATCAAAGACCTGATGATGAAACGCTTGAAAGAAAATGACAAGATCGTGACAAGGTATATGGATGATGAGAAGTTTCAGGGGGTGATATTCAAATTGTTGTCTCGTGAGATATTTTCAGAGATAAACAGTGATTATGATGCAATGAGTGAGTAGCGTCACATATCTTATTGACAGTAATCGAGACTTATAAGATTAAGCATACATGAGATGGGTTATGATTATTCATCTCTGGTGAACGTGATTCGGCCTACCAGCTATCCTGTGTGATTTTGATGATTGGAATAGCAGAGTCAAGTTACAATAAATCGTTATAGGGGAAAGAAATGCCTAGAGAGTACGCACAAATAACTCCTTCTGTTGTTAGATGGGCACGCGAAAGAGCAAAGCTAACGATTGATCAAGTTGCTGACAAACTTGGTAGGCCTCCCACTGATATTCTTAAATGGGAGAACGGAGAAGCTCTTCCGACTTTAGCGCAAGCAAGAAACGCAGCCAAACTATACGGTCGTGCTTTCGCAGTTTTTTATCTCCCAACACCTCCGGATGATTTTGAGCCTCTTCGAGACTTTCGCATGAATCAAGAAAGTGAGATTTCTACAAAGAGCTTGTCATTTATACGACATGCTCAATGGAAAGCCGAATGGTTGGCTGATTTCTTGGAATCTGATGGAAGTACTAAGCTAAACTTCGTTGGGAGTTATAGTGTCAACTCACCTGTTGAAGATGTAGCATCCAGTATCATGGACACCTTAGGTATCTCTTTATCAGAACACATTGCCACTAGGAGTCATCAAAAAGCTCTATCACTATGGATTAATAAAACTGAGCGTTGTGGCATAAATGTGCTAAGGGATAGCTCCATTAAAAGCGATGAGTTTCGAGGGTTTGTTATTATCAACGACTATTCTCCTTTCGTTTTTTTGAACTCTAACGATAGCTACGCAAGCAGAATATTTACACTTGTACATGAGCTTGTACATATTTGGATTAATCAACAAGGAATTGTTGATCCGCTTGTATTTAACAGAGTCTCTAATGCTAGTGATGTAGAAAAGTACTGTAACCGAGTTGCTCAGGCAGTGCTGATAGATAAAATTGAACTGCTGAAGCTCTGGGATTCAACAAAGGATATAACATCAATAGTTAAGACATGCCAAGATATTTCAAATGCAATGGTGATTAGTCCTGAGATGATTGCTAGGTTCTTAATGGATAGCAAAAGAATATCCCGTGCTGATTATCAAGCAGTTAGAGAAGCTGGTATTGAATTATGGAAAAAGCACAAGGAGAAACAAAGAGAAAGTGAAGGCATTGTAAGCCCATCCTTGATGGCAGCATTAAAGAATGGCTATTTGTTTTCTCATATTGTCTTGAATGCTTATCAGACTGGATTGATTTCAGGTAGGGATGCGTCATCATTATTGAATTATAAAGTCAATAATTTCGGGAAGCTGTTTGATAACATTCCGATGAGGAGTTTCCATGAATGACATTAAACCGAAAGTTTACTGCTTGGATTCTAATGCTTTGATAGAACCTTGGAACAAATACTACTCACCAAAGATATCCAATTACTTTGACATTCTTGAACAGCTCATTGAAGAAGAGAGGATATTCTGCACGGAAGAGGTAGCATTAGAGATAAAAAAAGGTGATGATCTTTTATACAATTGGCTTAAAAAAAACGAATCCACTTTTGTAAAGGGTATCGACTCTGATGTGCAGAGCAAAGTCAGGCAAATTTTATCTAAATTTCCAAATCTAATTGATAGTAAGAAGCAAAGATCAATGGCAGATCCCTGGGTAATAGCGCATGCATGGTCACTTAATGCTATTGTTGTTACCAAGGAATACCCAACAGATAGCATAAAAAAATGCAAAATCCCCGATGTGTGTAAATACTTCAGCATTAAATGCATGGACGATTTACAATTTGTATCTGATCTTGGTATTACATTCCAAGCATCCCGAGACTAGTTTGTTTTCATGCAATAATTGTACTCGACCTACACTTCCAATAAAACGGGGGAAAGGGTGTATGTACTCCGGAAACACATATAGGGTTCATCTCTGAGTCGTATTCGATCTGATCGTCTTTGATCCAAGGTGCGAGTGCTTTGATGTATTCCCGGGCATCATCCAAGCTGTTGGATTTGGTATCCAGAGTCATAAGGTTATCCATCAATCCAGAGCATCGTTTAGGGGATAGACCCTATCTTGGGCTGCCAATGCCCGGCAGATATCACTGGTGCGGTCATCCAAGATCACCACGAGCTTGTAGTATCTGGCATTGGCTTTCTTGTATCCTGCAACCTACCGAACTCACGTATTCTGAGCGCTGTGTGCTCTGCTAACCTCTGCCAGTAGTGAAAATAGCGATTGGCGAGGTCATTGAACTGGTCTCTGAGGGTATCGCAAGCATCTCTTTGGTATGGCTCTGCTCAATAGCTTTGGATAGTGTGCCTGCGAAGTTCTGTCGGACATCCGCTTTGCAGTTTCTCGTCGTCACGTTGCAGCCGTGATGTATCCGCAGGATAGTCGGTAATGCATTTTGGCGGAAGTCCGACAAAAAATCGGCTCTGAGAGACGAGCTCCAACCCCGAACCAAGAACCCCGAACTAAGAACTGATAGCTACCATCGCAACAACGCGCAGAATATCTACGCAGTTATTATTGCCTTTGAGTCTGAAAAGCCATATACGGTTGCATGCGCGCCTACATCCGGAACCGGCGGCACTGGATTTTAATCCCACTGGCCTTGCCTCGCAGATAAAGCCACCTACGCGGTGGCTTTTTTTATTGTGATTGCCAAACACTTGGCAATTCCCTGGCGGCAGATTGGAGGCTCCGGGCGCTTCTGCCAAGTGCGTGGCACCATTTGCCAAACCTGGTGGCAGCGGATGATAGCAAAACCCTGCAAATAATAACAATCTCTGTCCATAGATAGCTGCAAGCCTTATGTAGAAAGCATTATAGCATGAAAATGAAAAAAGCGTATTTTAAGCTTGACAAGAAAAGTGGGATGTCATATAGGTGTCACTGGATGTCAGAAAGTCTCAGAAATATTCAAATAATCTCAAAAACAGACGATGCGGAAGCGGGTTTTATGCCCTGCCGCTCTCAACGCACAGGAATCAGACAGAAAAGGAATGCAAATGTCCGGTGAATTTTTAGGTATCTTCGAAAACTCGGTGCACAAGCAACGTGTGATCATTCCCGCCAGCTTCAAAAAGAAGTTTGCCGAGGAAGCGATGCGCTCGGTGGTGGTGACCCTGGGGCCTTCGGATACGATTGCCATCTATCCCCTGGACAGTTGGAAGAGCACGCTTGAGCGCCTGAAAGAGGGCAATGAACGAGCTAAGAAATTGCGTACGCAACTGATCGATTTTGCGATGCTGGAGCAAGAACTTGAAGGTCCGGGCAGAGTCCGGATTCATGAGCTCCTGCTTACCGAAGTGGGCATTGAGGACAGCGTGATCATCAAAGGCGAAGGTCATTTCATCAGCCTTTGGAATCCGGAAGTATATGCCCAGGTGCGTCAAAGCAAGCTGGAAGCTCACCGCGAGACTTTCACCAGTGAGGATTATCAGCTATGAGCGTTTACCACAGGCCGGTAATGATCTCTGAATGTCTGGAGCTGCTCGCGCTTCGGCCCGGAAAGATATATGTGGACGCTACCCTGGGTGGCGGCGGACACGCTTTGGCAATGTTAGAACATGAGCCGCAAATCAAGCTCTATGCCTTTGATAGGGACATAGACGCCATCAAAGAGGCAGAAGCAACCTTGCAGGATCACCATGCCGTGCTGATTCAAGCAAATTTCAAGGACCTGCGCACCCAATTGGCGTATCATAAGGTTTCTGGGATCGACGGCATCCTCTTTGACTTGGGCGTAAGCTCGCATCAGCTGGATGAAACAGAGCGCGGTTTCAGTTTTGACCGCGATGCGGAATTGGACATGCGCATGGATCGCGAGAGCGAGATGACCGCGCGGAAGATCGTGAATGAATACTCTGTAGATGAATTGAAGAAGATTTTTAGAGAATATGGTGAAGAACAGGCTGCCGGCAGGATCGCCAGAGCAATCGAGCGATCCCGTGAAAAGCAGCCAATCAAGAGCACTTTGGAGCTTGCCGGAGTCATCGAAAGCGTGGTCGGTGTAGGCAGCAAAGAATCCCTGAAGACCAAGGTGCGCGTCTTTCAGGCCTTGAGGATATGTGTGAACGACGAGCTTGCCGCACTATCCTCTGCCCTGAACGATGCCATCAATCTATTGAACCCTGAAGGTCGCATTGTGGTGATGAGCTATCACTCTTTGGAAGACCGCATCGTGAAAAACATGTTCAAGTTAGCCGAGCAGGACTGTATCTGTCCTCCGGTAATCATCCAATGCGTGTGTTCGCACAAAAGCACGTTGAAAGTACTAACCAGACGGCCGAGAAGCGCTACAGACGAAGAGATCCAAACAAACGTCCGTTCACGCAGTGCAAAACTGCGGGCAGCAGAAAAGAAAAGGGGGAAGAGATGAGAGGAAGATTAATCGTTTTGGTTATTTTAATGGCATTATGTGGGTTTCTGAATTTCTTCAATAACAACCGGATAGTGAGCTACACCCGGCGCCTATCCAACGTGGAAAAGACCTATAACGCCGAGAAAAACATCAATACCGAACTTTTGGTAGAACACGATGACCTGCGAAGCGGCCGGCATATCGCATCTTTGGTAAGGCTGGAGATGAGCCAATTCATTCCGGACAACGAGCAGGGTAGCATCATCTACGTTCACGAACCATCCGCAACTCAGGAAAAGAACGCATATTGTATCATTGATCTAATCGCAAGCAGAGCTGAAGCCAAAAATGTAACCATCATGCTTGATTGAAGATATGCGCTCACGCTACTACCTTCTGATAATCATCTTTGGGGCAGTCGCTCTGCTGTGGAGTGCCTATCTCTTCAGTATCCAAATCCTGGATCCCTTCAATTTTGCCCACATGAGGCGGGTTCGCTATATTCCTCGCAAAGAAATCCTCATCCCCAGACGGGGCGGCATCTATGATGCCAAAGGCAATCTCCTGGTATCCAGCGTCAGCCACTATCAGTTGGATATCGATCGTGCTGCTGTGAATACATGGGCAAACCGGCAAGAGATATCCCAATCCGAAGCCTTCAACAAAGTCGCGGATGCAATCGCCAAACACAGTTCTATCAGCAAAGAGAACGTGTTGCGGCGCATGAATATGGGCGGCAAAAACTCCTCAATCCAGATCAGTAACCGGATTAGTGAAGCCGAACTGGACAAGGTGATTAATGAGTTTAATAGCCAAAAACTCCCGGGTTTGATCCACAATTTTGCCTCGATGCGGCGCATCTATTCCAAGGGTATCCTTGCAGCCAGATTGCTGGGCGCGGTAAGCGAGGAATCAAACGGATATGACCCGGTGACAGATAGCAAATCCCTATACAAGCTTGCAGGAATCTGCGGAATCGAAGCCACTTATGACAGAACCCTGAGCGGAGATTATGGTTGGCGCGAGATCGTGCTGGATGCAAACGGCAACCGTATGCCCTACCCCGATTTACACGAGAAAAAGCCCAGTAATGGGAGCAATATATATCTTACCATCGACGCTAACATCCAGGAAGTGGTGGAAAACGCCCTTTATGAGGGTGTGAAGAAGTATGGCGCCGCGCATGGCGGAGCGGTGGTGATGGACCCCAAGACGGGCAGAGTATTGGCCTTGGCAGGAGTATCAAACCAAGACCTTATCGACGATCCCAACATTGTGCGCACAAAATCCAATATCCCGGCAAGTTTCATGTTTGAACCGGGCAGTACAATGAAACCACTAAGCGTGTTACCGGCATTGGAGCACAAACTGGTAAAGCCTACCGAGCGCATCGAAGCCGGGCGGTATCAGGTGGGGCGGCGCGTGATCCGCGATACTCACGATTACGGTCCGCTCACTACCAGGGGAATCATTGCCAAATCCAGCAATGTGGGTGTTGCCAAGCTGGCAGATAGAATCGGCAAAACCAGGCTTTATGAAGAGTTTATCGCCCTGGGTTTTGGCCAGAAAAGCGCGCTGAACCTGTTCGGAGAATCCAGCGGCATCTTTGCCAAACTGGAGAACTGGGATGGCTACAGCCTGCATTCGCTATCATTTGGCCAGGCTATATCCGTAACCTCGATTCAACTGGCTGCAGCCTATAGCGCCATGGCAAATGGCGGCAAGATGATGAAGCCGCATATCATCGACAGTTTCCGGGATGACACCGGAAACATCATCGAAAGCTTTGAACCCTCCGTGTTACGGCAAGTATCCAGCAAAGCAGCTTGCGACACCATGCTATCATATATCCAGGATGTGGTGGACGACGGTACGGCTACACACATCAAGATGGATTACATCAGTGTGGGCGGGAAAACCGGAACCGCGGAAAAGAACGTGGAAGGCACTCGGGGATATTCCAGCGGAAAATACAACTCCGTGTTTGCCGGAATGTTTCCCATGGAAGACCCGCAGATGGTGGTGGTTGTGTTTTATGACGAGCCCTCTCACTACTATCGTTTTGGCTCAATGAGTGCTGCTCCCACTTTCAAGAAGATCGTGGAAAACGTGCTCTTTATGCCGGATTGCCAGATTCTGCCTTATAATGAAAGACTTTTACAGACCTCACTGAAGATGCCGGATTTGATCGGAATGAACATTCAGACCGCGGAACGCAACCTGAACCGCTATGGCTTTTTGTACAAAATCGAAGGTCCGGATAGCGCCTCTGTGGTTGTAGATCAGTTTCCCAAGTCAGGTATTTCTGTGGATAAAAACCACCCCATCACATTGAAACTGGGAAAAAGTAAAGATCCAGCCGCCGACGTGGCTATCGGCAAAGGTATAATGCCGAATCTTGTGGGCATGACCCTGCGTAAGGCAGTGAAAGCTGCATCTGATCAGGGAGTCCCCATCAAGATTGTGGGCAGCGGAGTGGTCCGCAAGCAATCCCTGTTACCGGGATCCCGCATCAGCAGCGAAAGCGTCTGTGTCGTGGAGGCTTCAATATGATTGATCGTCTGCTTATATTATACGCAGAACATAAGATTTTACTGAAGTGCAAGCTCAAAAATGTGGAACAGCTTCCTCCTCCGGTGACCGATCATCGTGAACTGAAGCCGGGAGATTGTTTCATCGCCATCAAAGGTGCAAATTTCGACGGGCATAGTTTCATCCCCAAGGTCTTGCACGATGGTGCCGCATTCTGCATCGGAGAAACCGAGCAAGCGCAGATTGTGGTTTCAGACAGCCGCAAGGCTACAGCGCTGTATGCCAGGCTTTATTTTGGTGACCCTGCTGCCAAGATGACTTTGTTTGGAGTTACCGGGACCAATGGTAAGACAACGACTTCGCTTCTGCTGTATCAGATGCTGCTGAAGCTGGGCTACAAAGCGGCTTGGATCGGCACTTCGGGTTACAAGATACTGCAAAAAGACTTCCCCACCCGGCATACTACTCCGGATATCTTGCAGCTATACTCTATCTTCAAAGCAATGCTGGAAAGCGGCATCAGTCATGTGGTGATGGAGGTTTCATCCCACGCCCTGGCGCTGGATAGAGTTTATGGAGTAGAATATGACTATAGCTTGTTCACAAACCTCAGCCGCGATCACCTGGATTTTCACAGGGACATGGACGATTATTTTGAAACCAAGTATCTGCTTTTTGAGCGAGCCGTGCAAACTGCCGGCAAATGCATCGTGAATTCGGACGATCCCCACGGGCAGATGATCCTGAAGAGGATTGCAGAAACCGGTGGGACAAGCCTGAGTGTGGGCAGAAACCCCGATAGTGCATTACAGATTGATGCACCGGCAATCAGGCTGGATGGTTCCGAATTTCAGCTGATTGCGCGCAAAGGAGATATCTGCAGTATCCACAGCCCATTGGTAGGTGATTTTAACATAGACAACCTGGCTCTGGCTTGCGGAGCTCTGCTGGCAGCTGGAGTGGCTTTTGACAGCCTGCCCGCTCTCTGCTCTGACCTCCAGCCGGTTCCGGGAAGAATCGAATCAGTTCCAAACCAGCTTGGGATCGGAATCTATGTGGATTATGCCCACAGTCCGGATGCCCTGGATAATCTTTTGAAAAGCGTTGAAAAACTCCCGCATGCCAGGATTATCACGATCTTCGGCGCCGGAGGAGACCGGGATCAGGGCAAGCGTCCGCTGATGCTGAAGGCCGCGCTCATCCATAGCGATGTCGTGATTGTTACAGACGATAACCCCAGAACCGATAACCCGGAAAAAATCATCTATGATATCGTCCGCGATGCTGCATGGGATCTGCCCTGGTGGATAATCCGGGATCGCGCCAAAGCAATCGCCGCGGGTATCCGACTGGCTCTTGATGGGGACATTGTCTTGATCTGTGGTAAAGGGCACGAAAGCTATCAGGAGATAGATGGTGTCCGCTATGACTTTGATGATCATCAGACTGCACTGGAAGCTTTGAACAACCTGCCCCAAACCAAGGAAGATAATGAACTAATCCTGCCGGTGGATCCGCTGCTGCTGAAGCTGTTTCTGGGTACTCCGATTGCTACGGGAGCTTATTGCCAGCCCGTCTGCTACAATTTTTTCAGCACAGATAGCCGCGATATCAAGCCAGGCTCGATCTTTTTTGCGCTCCGGGGTGAAACTCACGATGGCAACCGCTTTGTGGATAGTGTCTTGCAAGACCCGGATGTAATGGTCGTGGCTTCCGACCCTGCCATCAGCCACCCGCGATGCCTCACCACCGAGCGGGCTGAGGTCGCAATGGCCGGCCTGTTGCGCAAGTATCTGCAGTTATTCTCCATATATAGAATCGCCCTGACCGGATCCACCGGCAAGACCAGCACCAAAGAGCTTATTGCACAGGTGCTTGCCGCGAACTCAGAGGTCTTGAAAACAGCCCGTAATGAAAACAATATCATCGGTCTCTGCAAAACTATCCTGAGACTTGAGACCAAACATAGATTTGCCGTTTTCGAGATCGGCACAAATCACTTTGGCGAGATCGCTCTTTTGGCAGACACGATAATCCCTGATGCGGGACTCATTATAAACATCGGGCCTTCGCACCTGGAACATTTCGGAGACGAAAACGGTGTCTTCAAAGAGAAAAGTGAACTATTCAACCGTCCGCTCAACTTTCGTATCTATCCTGCTGATGATCCCCGCTTTTATGCCTATCGGGAAGATGGCATTGGAATCGGCTTCTCTGCTGAGGCAGATTATCGCCTGTCCGAGCTAGTGATTAGCTCCGCCGGGTTGAGCTTCAAGATCAACAATGAGCTTTGGGAGATTCCCTATCAAGCTCGCCATTATGCGATTAACTCTGCATTCGCCATAGTTTTGGCGCTGCATCTGAAAATCAGCCGGCAGGAAATTCGGGAAGCATTGGCAAAACCGGTGGAATTGGATATGAGAATGCAGATTGAGCAGCATTCCGGAAACACCATCATCGTGGATTGTTACAACGCAAATCCGGTCTCCATGCAGTCTGCAATCGAGTTTTGGCATACGCAGCTTCCCGAAAACCCGCATGTGGCTTTTTTGGGTGAAATGCTGGAGTTGGGAGAAAGCGCCGAGTTGTATCATCGCATGATCGGTGCAATCCTAGCCGAACGAGGAGAACACAATGTGTTCAGCGTCGGCACTCATGCCCGCTGGTATCAGAGTGAGGTAAGTAGGCACTTCGACTCTGCTGATCAGCTGCTACAGAAATTTCCGGCACTGCCGGCAAACGCGGTGATTTTGGTAAAAGCTTCGCACGGCATACATCTGGAAAAGATTCTGCCCATACTTAGAGGAGAGATCTGATGCTCTATCATCTGTTGTATCCCATGGCCGATTACTCCATTATCTTCAACGTCTTTCGCTATGTCACGTTCCGCTCAATCGGTGCTTTTATCACCGCATTGCTGTTTACTTTGATCTTCGGTCCTCCCTTCATTCGGATGTTGAAACGCAAAGCCGCGGTCGAAAGCATCGATGAAGATATGCCGGAGAAACACAGAATCAAGGCAGGCACTCCCACCATGGGCGGGGTCATTATTCTGGTAGCCTTGCTGGTGGCTTCACTGATGTGGAACATCCTGACCAACTACGCCATTCTGATGATGTACCTCAGCACATTGTGGTTAGGTATCTTGGGATTTTTGGACGATTATCTGAAGAATTTTGTGAAGGCCAAGAAAGGCTTGGTCCCCAAGTACAAACTCTGGGGCCAGATATCCATCGCGCTCATCCTTACGCTCTCTATTTATTACAGCGCGTCTCCCGCTGATCAGATCACAAATCTGCAGATCCCCTTTTTCAAAGACTTAATCATGCCCCTGGGCTGGCTCTTCATCCCGTTTGTAGTGTTCATGATCACCGGAAGTTCAAATGCCGTGAATCTCACTGATGGCCTGGATGGGCTTGCAGCCGGCACACTCGCTTTTTCCGCCCTTGGCTTGGGAATAATGAGTTATCTGAAGGGCAATTTCATTGTCGCCGGCTACTTGAATCTGGAATTCATCCAAAGCGCCGGTGAACTTACGGTTTTCATTTCCGGAATGATGGGTGCCCTGATCGGCTTTCTTTGGTACAATAGCTATCCGGCGCAAGTATTTATGGGCGATACCGGTTCTCTGGCTTTAGGCGGTCTTCTGGCCGTAATCTCTGTGCTGCTGAAAGAACAGATCTTTCTGGTCATCATCGGCTTTATCTTTGTCTTCGAAACCTTTAGCGTGATCCTGCAGCGATCCTGGTTCAAGTATACCAAAAGGAAGTATGGTGCAGGTCGCAGAGTCTATTTGTGCGCCCCGGTTCATCACCATTATGAACTTAAGGGCATTCACGAAACCAAAATAGTCATTCGCTTCTATATTGTAGCGATCCTGCTGGTGGCAATTGGCCTCAGCACCATTAAACTTCGATAATCTGAGGAATGAACATGTTTGACGCATCACTGCATTATGGCGTATTGGGTTTAGCCCGGAGCGGGATAGCCGCCGCATATAAGATCAAAGAACTGGGTGGTAAAGCCTTTTTGAGTGACTTGCTTACCCGGGATCAGATACCCTCGGCCGATCAATTGTGCCGTGATTTCGCATGCGAATTTGGCGGCCACACGGACAAGCTGCTGGATTGCGATGTCTGGATTGTGAGCCCGGGGATCCCGCTGAATGCCCCGATTATCCAAACTGGCCGGCAGAAAGGCATCCGCATGATCTCGGAGATTGAATTCGGCTGGCAGATAAAGGCTGAAGACAGCATCGTGATCGCAATCACCGGTTCCAATGGCAAAAGCACAACTGCCAGCTTGATCCACCATCTCCTGATCAGCTTGGGCAGGAATAGCATCCTCGCCGGAAACATCGGTGACGCCTTCTGCAGTTTCCCCATCCATAAACCCGGTATCGAGTATATTGTTTTGGAAATCAGCAGCTTCCAGCTGGATCTGGTCCATAGCTTTGCGCCACATGTGGCAGTGCTCCTGAACCTCAGTCCGGACCACCTGAACCGCTATAACGGTTTCTCGGATTACTGCGCCAGCAAAATGAACATCTTCCGTTATCAAGGCCCGCAAGACTTTGCAGTGCTCTATCTTGATTCAGCAGAAATCACCCGCCGGGATGCGAACCTGAAAGCGTGGAAGCTTTACTTCAGCCGGGAAGCCACTATTGCTCCGGCGCATCTGGACGGCAAATTCATCTGCATCGGGCAGCACCGGCTTTCTATCTACGATCTGCCGATCAAGGGTCCGCACAATCAGCTGAATACTATGGCCGCGCTACTTTGCATCCAGGCTTTGGAACTGGATATCCCCCAGGCGATGAACTCTGTAAAGAGTTTCATGTCCCTGCCCCATCGGCTGGAGTTTGTCGCAAGTGTGAACGGAGTCAGTTTCTATAACGATTCCAAAGCTACAAACACAGATTCGGTGAAAAGCGCTCTGGAATCTTTTGAACGTCCGATCCGGATCATCCTGGGTGGCTCAGACAAGGGTGAAGACTATTCCCAGATCACTGATGCCTTGCAAACTCATGCAATTCGGGCATATATAACCGGAGACAGCCGCTATAAAATGCAGCAAACCTGGCTGGGCAAGGTGCCGCTCATCCTCGTCGATGATTTTGAGGAATGTGTGCGCCTGGCTTGGGAAGAATCCACCCTGGGCGACAACATCGTCCTGAGCCCCGCCTGTGCCAGCTTTGACAAGTTCAAAAACTTTGAGCACCGGGGCGAAACATTCAAGCAAATCGTGAGGAAACTAAAGAGTGAAAAGGAACAGGCTTAGCACATATATCGTCGGTTTCGACCGCACGATCTTTCTCAGCTATCTGGCTTTGTGCCTGATCGGGTTGATCGTGATGGTGGATATCACTTCCGTGCAGAGCTCTATGGCATATTTCTATCGCCACCTGATCTTTTTGGGGATCTCCGGCACTGTCGCGATCTTCATTCTCTATTTCTTCGATTTTCCAAAGCTGCGGTTCACCAATACTTGGCTGGTTTACATCGCCATCATCATGCTGATCTGGGTGCTGCTCAAAGGAGCCACGATCAAGGGCGCTACCCGCCAGTTAAACTTCGGTTTCTTCAGTTTTCAACCTTCGTTTTTTGCCCGCATCGCTCTGGTCTTCTTCTTTGCCAACGTGTTGGACAAGAAGCAGCAACTACTGCGAGACACCAAAAACATAATGCATTTCCCCAAGAACTTCCCGGAACTGACCGTGCTGACCGTTGTGGTTTTTGGCCTCATACTTTGGGGAAAACATCTTAGTGCCATCATCATCGGTGCCTCGGCGCTTTTAGGAATGCTGTTGTATGCCGGAATCCGCAAACGGATACTACTGATTATTTTAGCGGCAGGATTAATCGCCGGAATGCTGGTCGTCACAAAGGGTGACGGCTTCCGCATGCAGCGTCTGCGCACATACAAGCGCTATAGTCTGTTCTTTCCCGAGCGGGATCTTTCCACCGCTTCTGATGCTGATTATCAAGTGCGTGAAAGCCTCACTGCTCTTACCAGCGGTGGTTTTTTGGGAACCGGAATCGCGCGTGGCCGGGCCAAGCATTACTATCTTCCGGAAGCACGCACGGACTATGTGTACACCATCATTGGGGAAGAAACCGGATATTTGGGTGCGATGGTAGTCTTTATATTACACAGCATTTTGTTTTTTGCTACCCTGAAAATGGCTGAAAAACAAGAAGACAAATACTTGAAGTTTCTTGCCGCCGGCATGGGGCTAAACATCTACTGCAATGTTCTGGTAAATACCGGAGTGGCTATGAGCATCCTGCCCCCAACCGGAAACACTCTGCCCTTCATCAGCTATGGTGGTAGTGCCTTGTTGATGGATAGCATCGGAGTGGGCGTAATTTTGAACGTTAGTGCCCAAAGGAGGACTCTGTGAAGTTTGCTTTCGGTGCCGGTGGAACCGGTGGTCACATTGTGCCCGCACTCGCTTTGATCAAACAGCTGCAAGCCAAAGGTCACGAATGCATCATGATCGGAAACTCGCTTAGCATGGAGGAGCGCATGGCCCACAAAGCCGGGCTCCCCTTCTTCCCCATCAAGGTCCAAAAGCTCTATCGGGGCTTCAAACCGGGCAATCTGCTGTTTCCTTACTATCTGTTTGGCAGCGTCCTGCGCTCCGGGAAGATCCTGAGCCAGCAGAAAGTGGACGGCGTAATCACCACCGGCGGATTTGTCGCCGGCCCGGTCGCGATTGCCGCCATCAGAAAGAAACTACCCTGTTTCTTGCACGAGAGTAACTCCTTCCCCGGGCTCACGACCAAGCATCTGGCCAGACATCTGCAACGGCTCTATATTTCTTTTGAAGACACCAGACGACACATTCAGGGCAGCAACCTGAAAAACTTCGGGATCCCGATTCTGCCGCAGATCCCGGGCGAGGAAACGGATTTGGCAAAATTCGGATTGCAGACAGCTAAGCCCACAATTTTGGTCACCGGTGGGTCACAGGGATCTCTGGCGATCAACTCCGCCATTTCCAGCCTCGTAAGCTTGCTTTTGGATGATGACTGGCAGATTCTCTGGCAGACAGGTAGTCGCACTTACCAAAAATTCAGCCAGCAATACAAAGGCAAGAAAGGCTTGCACATCTTCGATTTTTCGAACGAACTGCCGGCAATGATGCGCGCGGCAGATTTAGCCATCACCCGGGCCGGAGCTTTGACCATCGCCGAATTGGAAGCCTCCGCACTGCCCGCCATTCTGATTCCCCTGCCCACTGCTGCAGAAAACCATCAATATCACAATGCCTTAGCCCAAAAGAACAAGGGTGTGGCAGAACTCATCAACCAAACAGATCTGAGCCCGCAAACTCTGCTTTCCGTCATCAAGACCATGGATCGCCATCTGATGCGCGAGCGCTTACACCAACTGCCCCCAAATACAGCGGCAGAGCAGATCGCAAACGATATTCTAAGCTTTTTCTAAGGAGATTACATGCTTGGTAGAACAAAAAAGATTCACTTCATCGGCATTGGCGGCATCGGCATGAGTGGTATCGCCGAGTTCCTGTTCAATCAAGGCCTGGAAATCAGTGGCTCAGACATGAAGAAGACAGACCTCACTGCGCACCTGGAGAGCCTTGGCATCAAGATCACCGAAGGGCATGATCCGGAGTTGATCCGGGATGCGGACGTGGTGGTAAAATCTTCCGCGGTGAAGGACGACAACGCCGAAATCGTGGCCGCAAAATCCATGAAAATCCCCGTCATCCGCCGGGCCGAAATGTTGGCGGAAATCACCAGAATGAGCTTTTCCATTGGCATTTCCGGGACGCACGGAAAAACCACTACTACTTCCATGACCGGAATGGTGCTGGAAGCTGCAGGTCTGGACCCCACCATCATCGTGGGCGGCAAGGTGAAAAACTTTGGCTCAAACAACGTGATGGGCTCCGGCAAATATATCGTGGTGGAAGCCGACGAATATGACCATTCCTTCCTCTCCCTCACTCCTTGTATAGCCGGCATCACCAATGTGGACGAAGATCATCTGGATTGCTACCGCAATTTGGACGACATCAAGGGCGCGTTTATCGAATATGCCAACAAGGTTCCCTTTTTTGGCAGTGTGATCGCCTGTTTGGACGACCCCGGTGTACAGGCTATCTTGCCCCATATCAACAAAAAGATCGTCACCTACGGTCTCTCTCGCCAAGCAGACGTGCAAGCTCTGAACATCCAAATGAAGAATTTTGCCACCACCTACGACCTTGCTTTCAAGGGCTATAAACTGGGCAAAATCTCGATGAACGTAACCGGTAAACACAACATTCAAAACTCCCTGCTGGCCGCAACGATCGGCCTGGAACTGGACATCCCCTTCAAAAGCATTCAGGATGGCATGGCTGCCTTCAGCGGGGTGTACCGCCGTTTCGAACTGAAGGGCGAAGAGCAGAGCATTACTGTCTATGACGATTACGCCCACCATCCCACCGAGATTCTGGCTACCCTGGAAGGTTTTAAAGATAGTGTTGACCGCCGCATCGTGGCTCTCTTCCAGCCTCACTTGTATTCGCGCACCAGAGATCTTTACGAAAAGTTCGGCAAAGCCTTCTTCAGTTGCGATTGCCTGATTCTGGCGCCTATCTACCCCGCCCGGGAGTTACCGATCCCGGGAATAACGTCCAAACTAATTGCCGATGTGGCCATCCAAAGCGGACACCATCAGGTGCATACAGTGGATGATAACGCCCGCATCGTGGAAGAAACTATCGCCTTGTTGAAGCCGGATGACATCCTGATCACCATGGGAGCAGGAAACATTTGGCAATATGGTGAAGAAATCTTGAATGAGCTCAAGAAAAGTATTGACACAAACAGTAAAGCTAAAAAAAGTAGTAACTTATGAGCTTTTTAGCCATTTCCCCAATTGGGCACTCAGAGCTTCATATGCATTACTATCAATAAGGTACAAAGATGAAGGAAAGAAAGCGTAGAGGAAACAGCAGATATTATCTGTATTTCAGTCTGTGCCTGGCAGGCGTAATTGCCCTGGGCATCGGTTCTTGGTACGCTCTCAGACATCTGCCCGCTCTGGAGGTCAAGAGCATCTCCCTGGAAGGCAACAGCGCTGTTCCGGATTCGCTGATTCTCAAACAATGCCAAGCCTACATCGGGATGAACCTCTTCAAAGTACCAAAGAAAAGCATCAAAACAGACCTCACAAAGATCTCCCGGATCAAGAGCTTGAAAGTAAAACGACAGCTCCTTAGCACCATCAAGATCAGCATCACAGAACGCAGCGGCATCCTGTATGTCAAGAGTTTCGAGGGCAACCTCTACCCCGTGGATCAGGAAGCCGTGGTAATGGAACGTTACAGCCCCGTCTATCGGGAGGATATTCCCATTTATAGCTCCTATTTCAAGGATTCACAACTGAAACCCGGAGTGCGCCTGACCAAGCCGGATCTCAGCAGAATCCTGACCATGCACCTCCGGATCATGCAGGAAGCTCCGGAGTATCTGCCGCTCATCTCTGAATATTATATGATAGACAACACCATCAACATCATTGACGCCCGCTATGGCACGCGTATCATACCCGGCGAAACAGACATTGCAAACCAGCTTAGGCGCTACCAGTTTGTGCAAGACAACGGCAACATTGCCCGGCGCAGCGTAGTGGACCTTCGCTTCGACAACCAGGTAGTAGTAAAGGCAGGAAACAAATGAAAAGCACCATCATCACAGCCTTGGATATTGGCTCCACCACAGTAAGATCCATCATCGCCAAAACCCTTGCCAACAACCGTCTGGAAGTTATTGGAATTGGCGAATGCCCCTCCGAAGGCATTGAACGGGGCATCGTGAAAGATATCCAGGCTCTCTCCAATCAGGTTCGGAAGTCGCTGGAAGAAGCCGAACATGCCGCTGACACCAATGCGACGAACATCTATGCCAACATCACCGGAGAGCATATCCGCACCCAGGTCGGCGATGGCCGCATCGCGATCCCTACAGACACCCCGAATGAACCCGGAGATATAGATATTGAGCACGTGGAACAAGTGATCAACGACGCCAAAAACAGCGTCAAGATCCAGAAAGGCTTTGAACGCCACAAGATCCTCCACGGCATTCCCCATGATTACATCATCGATTCTCAGGATGATATCCGAAATCCTGTAAATATGAACGGATTTCACCTCACCGCCAAGGTCCTCACGATACTCTCGGAGCTTACCCCGATGCGAAACCTGACCAAATGCATCGAGCTTTCCGGTTACGAGATGGATCAGGACAACTATGTGCTCACTCACGTGGCCCTAAGTCACAGCGTGCTTTCGGAAGACGAGCGCCGCTTGGGCGCAGTCCTGATGGACATCGGTGGCGGTTCTTGCGATATCTCCATATACAATCGCGGTTCACTGGAAAAAGTACTGGTCATTCCCATGGCCGGAAAAGCCATCACGGAAGATCTGGCAATCGGCCTCAAGACCACCCTTGCCAGTGCCGAGTACATCAAGACCCAATATGGCAATGCCATTGCCAGCGATGTGGATCAAACCCTGGAAATAGACGTGGAAGGCATCAGCGGCAGATCCGGTTCCCGCCGCCCACAGTATCTGGTTAGCCACGTGATTCAGCACCGTGTGGAAGAAATGCTGGCCATGTGCTACAATCGCAGCAAAGATTTTTACACACCCGAGCTGGTAACAGCCGGCATCATTCTGACCGGTGGCAGTGCCAAGCTGGAAGGCATCTCCACCTCGATAACCAATGCCTTTAATCTTCAGGTAAAGATCGCAAAGCCTGATCTTTCCAGATTGGAGGGCATCAGCTCCCGCCTGGACGACCCGGCGTTTGCCACCGCGGTGGGCTTGCTGTATTACGCACAGGGCTTCGAACATGAAGCTCCAGCCCGTAGCTTCAACTTGGGCGACCTGGGAAGCAGTAAATTTGTAGATAAACTCAAGAAAATAATAAAGGATTTTACCTAAGGGGGAAACAATGATTGAATATGATGAAAGACCCGCACACATCGGAACCAACATCAAAATTATCGGCATCGGCGGTGCCGGTGGCAATGCCATCAATACCATGATCGAGAACGAACTGAACGGTGTGGAATTTATCGCTGCCAATACCGACGCGGACGACCTTACCAAAAGCCGGGCAAAAATGAAGATGCAACTGGGAAAGAAGCTTACCCGAGGCCTGGGTACAGGGGCAAACCCGGATGTAGGCTCCCGCAGCGCCGAGGAATCCAAGGACGAAATCAAATCCCACCTGGAAGGCGCGGACATGATCTTCCTGGCTGCCGGAATGGGCGGTGGAACTGGAACCGGAGCCACCCCGATTATCGCCAAAATCGCCCGGGAAATGGGCATCCTGACCCTGGGGATCGTTACCACACCCTTCCCCTTTGAAGGCAAAAAACGTGAAGAAAATGCCGACCACGGGATCCGCCATCTCAGCGAGTATGTGGATACTCTGATTGTAATCCCGAATGAGCGGCTCTGTGAAATCTACGGCAATGCCACCCTCAAAACAGCGTTCAACAACGCGGATAACGTGCTCTATGAAGCGGCCAAAGCCGTAAGTGACATCATCACCATCACCGGCTTGATCAATGTTGATTTTGCGGACGTCAAAACCGTGATGCAAAACATGGGCTATGCCCTGATGGGAACCGGCGTCGCTGAAGGCGAAAACCGCGCCATCAACGCAGCCCGCCTTGCCATCAGCAACCCGCTGCTTTCAGACGTCAGCCTGGCTGGTTGCCAATCCCTGCTCCTGAATGTCACTTGTGGCGAAGACATCCTGATGAGCGAATTTGCCGATGTCTCAAACGTGATCGTAAACGAAACCGGAAAGGGCGCAAACATCATCATGGGTGCCATCCTGGATCCCAATATGACCGGGAAAATCTCCGTCACCATCATCGCCACGGGCTTGGATAAAAACAACCAGAGCAATAATATCCTGGATTTCCCCAGCTTTGAGACACCCAAGGACAGCCCCAAGCAGGAAAAAGCTGTCAACAACATCGATGAAGATATCAAAGGTATCTTCGAGACTTTAGGCATCAACAAATCCAGCAAGGAAGAACGCAGCACGACCGGCGCCGACGACCCTTCCCGCATCAAAACCATGCGGACCGACGTGCCCAGCTTTCTGAAAGCTCTGGACTGATAAGTAGAATTTTACATCGCAGAACAGCTCTTCCCCCCAAGAGCTGAGTTCTGCCACAGTACCAAGGATCTTCGGCACCCCCCTGCCGAAGATCCATTTCTTTTGCTCGCTTAATTGAAGTACTTTGATCAAACAATTGAGGATCACGCTTCGCATTTAGCCCGGTTTGTTCCCTGAAAACCATGACCTTTGAGGTCGTTAGCCTCAGATTGCAAAGCAGCCCGAGTTACGGTCTCATGCCTTACATTGGCGTAGCACTGCCCTTCATCGCAATTTCCTCTGCTGAGTTCAGGCAATACTAAAGCCATTATCATCGTATGCTCACAGCATCATGAGAGCTTGAAATCAGCTTGTCACCAGCTCAATCAGTCAGCAAGCCACAGAGGAAAAAACAGCACAAGCTAAGCAAATTACTATCGGATAGTGGCAAAAATTCCACAGTTCAAAATAGCACTCAAAGCTCAGAATACTTGTTACAAAAGGACTTGAGCTTCCCAGCTTGCATCAACAAACTCAGCGCAGCAAAACATCTGCAAAAATACGGCATGGAGCGCAAGATTTTACTTGACTTAGCCACGCTAGTCTTCAGCATGAGGTTAGAGGGAGTTGTTGAAGGGAATGAGCTGATATCGGGAGATTCAATGCTAAAAGCTGAACGTAGTTACTTATCTTTGTTGGTTGGGCTGCTAATACCCACTGTCTCCCAAAGCGTTTTTCTTCAGCAATCATTTTCAGCTCTGCTACAAACCGACGTAAACATGTCTTTGAAGGAGGTATCATGAGGCGTCTAATATTTGTATTTGTGCTGTTGTTACTGATGCAGATTTGCCTTGCAGCTTCTATTTCCCAAAACGAGGCTCGAGCACTTGGCAACGCTGTGTTTGCACATTTGGGCGGTTCCAGCGCTATATCTTCCGGTTGCGAAGCATATGCCGGAAGCTATTCTGAGGGAGAACCAGATTTTTATATTGTGCGCTTCGAACCAACCGGTTTTGTACTGGTGGCCTCCGAAGAACAATCCATCCCGATATTGGGCTATTCTTTGGAAAACGAATTCCCCCTTGGCGAAGCTCCCGCCCACGTGAAATGGTATCTGGATGCCTATTCACGGGGTATGGCAGAGATTCGTCAAAATCCTCAGTTTGCCATAGATGACTCTTGGACGGCTCTACGTAGTGGAGATTACTCTTTATATAGCTACACTCGTGATGTAGCACCACTACTAAGCACTACCTGGGATCAGGATTATCCTTATAACTATTATTGCCCCACCGATCCCTCCGGACCAGGAGGCAGGGTATATGCGGGATGCGTTGCTACCGCGATGGGGCAGGTGATGAAAAAGTGGAGTTATCCCACTACCGGGAATGGTTCCCACTCCTATTATGCCTCGGGCTACGGCACCCAAACAGCGAACTTTGGAACTACTACCTATAACTGGGCGAGCATGCCCAACAGCATCAGTTCAGTAAATACACACATCGCAACCTTGCTGTATCACCTTGGAATTTCTGTGGATATGCAGTATGCTCCCGATGGCAGCGGGGCTTATTCCGAAGATGTGCGCACGGCACTGGTAAACTATTTTCGCTACAACCCTGCCGCCCAATATCGCCAAGCATCCAGCTATACATCGACGGTTTGGGCAAATATGATCCGCACCGATTTGGATCTTGGGCGACCTGTATATTATTCCGGGCACGATACAGATAGCGGACACGCCTTTGTTTTGGATGGCTACCAGGGCACCACGAACTTCCACTTCAACTGGGGATGGAGCGGCTACTACAACGGATACTTTGCGCTTACGAACCTAAACCCGGGAAGCCACAATTTCAGTCAGTATCAAGCCGCGGTCTTCAGCGTGTATCCACTCACTCAGGCCACTCTAAACGGCACCGTTTCTTCCGGTGGAACGGGGCTTTCGGGAGCTACGGTAAGCATCGGCGGAACAGGATATTCCGCTACTACCAGCGCTACCGGCTATTATAGCCTCGCCGGGGTCCCGGCAGGTACTTACCAGGTCACTGCTTCCAAAACCGGTTATGTTTCCGCTACTCAAAGTGTGACTTTAGTGAATGGCCAAACTGCCACCTTGAACTTCTCTCTGACCCAATCCAGTACCTTTGCCCCACCGACAAATCTGACGGCGAACGTGGTTGGTAATAACGTCAACCTGAGCTGGAGCGCTCCCAACGAACCTCCACCGGAGGGATTCACCGACGGCTTTGAAACCTATCCGGATTTCGCCATGAATTTCCCGCCCTGGACCCTGGTAGATGTTGATGGCTCGACCACTTATGGCATTACTAGCTACACATTCCCAAACAGCGGATCCGCAATGTCCTACATCATCTTCAACCCCGGAGCTGTAACCCCACCCCTGACGGATGTAACTGCGTTCAGCAGCTCCAAAATGGCTGCCTCATTTGCCAGTGTTACTCCTTCCAACAACGACTGGATGATCAGCCCCATGATAAACATTCAAGCGGGTTATAACCTGCGGTTCTGGGCAAAATCATATACTTCCCAATATGGATTGGAACGCTTCAAGGTAGGCGTTTCCAGCGGAGGCACTGCTCCCGCAAACTTCACAACCATCAGCGGAGGAAGCTATATCCAGGCTCCCACAGAATGGACCCAGTATAGCTACAATCTATCTGCCTATGCCGGGCAGAGTATTCGCGTGGCGATCCAATGCGTATCCTACGATGCCTTTATCTTCTTTGTGGATGATGTAAGCGTCGGCAACACTACCGTGCGCCATGATCTCCCGCTTGCAGCTAACAACTCTGCAGGCAAGGCCTCTCGCTCCATCGGCGCTCCGGTGCCGGGCCCGCTCTTCACTGCTGATACGCGCAACCTGTTGGGATACAAAGTGTATCGCAATGGCAATCTGATCAGCACTTTGGGCAGTGGCACAACCACATATAGCGACATGGGGCTGGCTAATGGAAACTATAACTATACGGTTACCGCATATTATAGCGGTGGCGAATCAGATCCAGCGGGTCCGGTCAATGTAAGCATTTCTTCGCTCACGCCTCCGCAAAATCTTATTGCTACAGTAGATATGAATGATGTCACCTTGCAATGGACCAGTCCGGTTACACCGCCCCAGGGAGATTGGATTTCCTGGAGCAACAACGATGTAATCGACAATAGTATCGGCACAAACGCCGTAGCGGTCTTTGATGTAGCACATATGTATGATTCCACAGATCTTGCCGGGTATCAAGGCGCTGCCTTGACACAGATGAAGTTTGTCCCTGCTTATGATAACTGCATCTACACAGTAAAAATATGGACTAGTGGCACCGCCACCACACCCGGCTCTCTGGTCTATTCTGCTGTAGCAGAGAATGTTGTGGTGGGAGAATGGAATCTGCATATACTCACCAACCCGGTGCCGATTCCTTCTACTAGGCTGTGGATTGGCTACGAAGTGAATACACAGGGCGGATATCCCGCCGGCTGCGACAGTGGGCCGCAGGTGGAGGGTAAAGGAAATCTTATGAACTATGGTGGTTGGACCACGCTTACTTTGATCGCCCCCACTCTAACCTATAACTGGCAGATCCAGGGCTTCGTGGTAACCGGAGGGTCTTATAAGGCGATTACGCACAAAGCCATCCCTGAGAGCCCCAAGAGCGCCCCCACCGGCACTCTGATGGCAAACCGCTACCAACCCGCACGCAACAACCGCGCATTGCTTGGATACCGCGTCTATCGCAATGGCTCCTTGATCGGAAGCATTGGAGATCCGGGGATAACCACTTTTACAGACATGGATCGTCCCAACGGCACCTATCTCTATGGCGTAACTGCCCATTACAGCGAAGGTGAATCCACCCCGGCCACAGTGAATGCAACCGTGAATCTGCAATTGGGGCCGACGGTGTTTGAAGACGGCTTCGAGACTTATCCGGATTTCGCTCTGACCATGGCTCCCTGGACCCTGATTGATCAGGATGGAGCACTAACCTACGGATTCTCCGATGTCACCTTTCCAAACAGCGAAGCGGCAATGGCATACATAGTCTTCAACCCCGGTGCAACGACCCCACCCATCACTGACCAGCAACCCTATGCCGGGGCAAAAATGGCCGCCAGCTTTGCCGCAGTGAATGGACCCAACAGTGATTGGATGGTGACACCCAGAATCAACCTGGGGAATAACAGCTCTCTGAAATTCTATGCCAGAAGTCACACTGCTCAATATGGTTTGGAACGCTTCAGGATCGGAATATCCACCGCTCCCGGAATATATCCTCAGCTCTTCACTTATATCACCGGAGATACCTACGTGCAAGTTCCTACAAACTGGACTGAATATATTTACGACCTCTCTGCCTATGACAATCAACAAGTTTACATCGGTATCCGCTGTGTGTCCGATGATGCTTTTGTGTTCTACGTGGATGGCTTCAGTGTGCATTCCATCGGCGGAGGCGGTACTTCTCAACAGGTAGCGCTGGCAACCGGCTGGAACCTGGCATCCCTGAATGTATCGCCCACGGATCATTCTCTCCCGGCGATCTTGGGCAATATTGCCGGTGCTGTGGCGCAGATCAAGGGCACCGATGGGGTGTATATTCCCGATAATCCCTATTCCAGCCTGACCTCCCTGACCGACGGCAAGGCTTACAGCATCAAAATGAACAGCGCTGCAACCTGGAGCGTTACCGGTAACCAAATCCCCGCAAACACCCCGCTCCCCCTGGCCAGCGGCTGGAATATGGCTGCTTATCTGCCCCAGGCCGCAATGCCGGTTGTAACGGCAAT
>DHVK01000036.1 GCA_002412625.1 Cloacimonetes bacterium UBA5210 | reverse complement strand
CGCAGAAAGCATTCTGGGCAAACTGAAAAGCGGGACGCCGAAGCGTCCCGCGTATATCATTAGTTTATTCGATTAGGGTAGGGCAATCACTCTGTAGAACTTCTTCGCGGAGCTTGCGGCAACGCTGTAGCCGGGAGTGAGGGTGCTTGTAACCACGGTAAATGTTCCGTAAGGATCATCCGCGGATTCGATTCTGTAGCCACTGGCACCGGTAATCGGGGCCCAGGTTAGCTCGACATTGCTTCCGGATAGCGCGATCTGTACCAGCGGAGTGTCAAGAACACCACCGGTAGCTTCGATGTCGCTAAGGAAACGCGGGCTGACCTGCATGCCGGTATTGTACTGACCCACCAGGCAAGTGAGGTTCACCGCTTCGGCAGGAATCGGGGTATTAGCATAATCTGTGCCCACAAAGGTTCTCAGGGTACGGGTGGCGGTGGCATCAGTTGCGTTCAGATTCTGCGCGGTTGCAGGGAATTCTGTGTAAGTTGCGTGAGTTATTGTCACATCAAGCACCTTGATCAGTTTGCCCTGATCGGCTGAAGTGAGGCTATCCAGAGTGCGTACTTCCGGAACCACAACGTTGTTTGAAGAAGTAGCAGCACCGGGATCAGCGACAGGAGTGAATTGCAACAGACCGTTGTACACGCCCAGAGTACCGGTAAGGCCGGTGATGCCGTCATAGAGGTTATATGTTGTCGTGATTTTTGCCGTAGGGTCATCAATCACGATCGCGGCTGTGGCATCCTGGATGTATTTTACATTACGTGTTGCATTCTGATAGGTAAGCACAACTTCATTGGTAAGTTTGTAAACGTTTGTGACTCCGGTGGGCATGCCACGGAGAGTCGCGATATCGCTGATCATAACCGGTAAACTATATACAGCGGTGATTACAAAACTGGGGTCATAGCCCGCAGCATAAGCAATCGCTTTGATAGTTGTTGTCTCAGAAACAGTAAATTCTCCACTATAGAGAGTGCCTGTAGTGGGGGTCGGGTCTGTTCCGTCGGTGGTGTAACGGATTGCGGCACCGGGAGTGGCACTGGAAATGGTCACATCCACAGGAGCAAGATATGTTCCCGCGGGAGGATCAAACACAGGAGCTTCGGTGACGAGTCCGCCGGGGTTATAATCGTGACTACCCAAGTATTGATGAGTGCCAAGGTCAAACACGATCCATTCGCTGTCACTGGCATCCGTGCCTTGTTGCTGCGCCCAATCAGTATTACCGGAACTAACGGTAGGTTTACGGATGAGGGTGTGATCCAAGGTAGCGCCGGCAACTCCGGCAACAGGCCAAGATGTGCCGGGATCTACGCCGATTTCGCCGATGACGTCAATGATGGTATCCGGATTCAGGCAACGCAAGGCTAAGGCATCGTCTCCGTTGAAATAAGTAACAGTGGCTGTCACATCAGCAACTGCCAGGATTTCTGCAACAGCGCTGGAATTGGCAATCACATATACTTCACCGGGAGCCAGAGTGCCGGACAAGATCAAGGTATTACCGGGAGTAGAAGCTCCATTACTATAAAGCTCCACTTTGTAACGGGAGAGATCCACTGTGATATCGGAAGCATTGAAGATTTCGAGAGCTTTGTTATTGCTGGCACCCTCAATGTATTCACTGAAGAAGATGTTGTCCACGGGACCGGCAGGGATGTTTACAGTTCCGGAAACGGTGATCGTCACCGGGCTGGCATTGGCATTGACGTGGTTGATTTCCACATCGCTGTGTTCTCCCACTTGGCTGGCGTTCAGGCGCACCCAGATCAGACCGTTGTAGCTGGCGGCTACGTTAAGCTCTGTCGCCCAACCGCTGCTTCCGTTTTGGGACAGCTCAAAGGGGGCCGTCGTTGTGATGCTGATGTTGTCGGTAAGATCAATGCTGCTCAGGCTATAGCTCTGGGCAACTGAGGGGGTGCCCACTTCCTGATAGAAGGCAGTCATCGTGCTGTTCACGATGATCTCACCTTCAGGAGCAAGGGTTTCACCTTCCACGCGGATGGTGGCTTCGCTGGCTCCGGCACTGTTGTGAGTGATATCTCCCGCGTGCTCACCGATGTCTGAGCTATTGATCTTCACATAAATCGTGCCGTCGAAGCTTGGAGGCAGAGAAAGCGTAGCAGACCAAGGACCGTCAGGATCCAGGGCAATCTCGAAATGAGTGGGTGCTACGACGTTGATGTTTTCGGTCAGGTCTTGTCCGGTAACCGTGTATGAGCCGTATTCTTCAGAAGGCTGTCCGGCTACATTATACAGAGGGTCTAAAGAACCACTGACAATGATCTGAGTATTTAAAACCTGTGGCCAAGTACCCGTTACGGCTTCGATGAGGTTGTTCATCACATCGCGGATTTCGATGCGGGTGATGGTGGTGCCTTCTTCCACATATACCATGAAAGCGCCGTCATCAAGATCTGTAGATGCTGCGGCAATCAGGGTTTCTGTGGCATCATAGGCCAAAACAATGTATTTCTGAGTGTAATCGTTCCAAGTATTGAAGTTCACCTGCGATTTCAGGATCGGAACAGGCTCGGTGATCTCTGTAGCAGCCGGAAGGGAAACGGTTTTGAAGTTAACGGAGTATCCACTTCCTTCGCGGTCACGATAACTGGCAGCTGTGTTGACGTTGTTTCCTCTTTGGAAGGGAATCCACCAGCTTACTATAGTGCTGGGAGTGCCGGGGATCTGAGGACCGGCAGAATATGTGGTGCTGGTAACCCAAGCTTCGGTTGCCGCATTCCAAGGATAATATTGGTTGGCTCCATTATACAGGCGATAGCGGAAATCATCGGAAGGATAGTTTTCCACCTGCACCAATACCGCGCTTTGATGGCTGGCATCGGCAAGACTGATCTGCGCCGGGCGCAGTAAGACAGAAGCGGTCGGGGCAGTAGCCACGTTTCCGTTTACTGCCATGTTTTGAGTAACAGCTCCGGTGCTGACGTGGGTTATTTCACCACTGAACGCGCCGGCTGTTGCGCCGGTTAAGCGTACATAGATCAGGGTCGGAGCTACGATGCCGCTGGCGGGGCTCAGCTGCAGGCTGCCGGCATAACCTTCCGCTTGGGTGAGTGATACTTCAAAGCCGGCGGGGGGAGTGATCACGATGTTTCCGGCAAGGTAAATGCCTTCCACACTGTAGCTTTGTGCGGCAGAAGGGGTTCCCGGAGTGGTGCTGAAGTTATTCAGAGTACCGGTAAGCGTGATTGTGGGTGTGGGGTTTTGTACAGTTCCGCTTACGGCGAGATTTACAGGGTCAGCTCCGGTGCTGGTGTGCGCGATGTTGCCGCTGAAAGTTCCGGCACTGGCTCCGCTCAAACGCACGTAGATTGTGCCATTGAAACTGCTGGCTACGGAGGTGCTTTGGCTGAAGTTGCTGTTATCCGTGGAAACCTGGAAGCCGGCAGGAGCGGTGATGCCGATATTGGCACTCAGGTTTGCTCCGGACAGGCTGTAGCTCTGACTGGCAGAGGGGGTTCCGGAAAAGGTGCTGAACTCGGTGAAAGTGCCTGTGGCAAAGATAGTGGGAGTGCTGCCACCGGCGTAATCAGTCAGCAGGATGTCGTCGATGTTAATGCGCCTGTCGACAGTTCCGGTATCATTTACCAGGCTGAACTTAATGCGAACGTTTCCTGCGATATTTAGGACTTCTGTGAAGGTCTGCACGTCTGCAGTAGCAGTAAAATCACTTCCAGCCTGAGTCCAAGTTGTGCCACCATTGGTGCTGTATTCTACCTTCCAGGCGACCTGGGCTTCAGTCGAGTAACGGCGGTATTGGAAACTAAGAGTGCCCAAACCACCGGTTTTGTCCTGTAACATGGTCATGGAAGAAGCTTCTCTGCCTCTTAGACGAGCGGATCTGACTCCATTAAAGAAGTCTGCGGTCGCAGTACCGATCAAAGCATCGGTCATATTCCAATCCAGACCGCTGAGATTGACGGTTCCGGATGCATATGCGGATTTGGTCTCTCCGGGACCCTCAAAATTGACTAAATAGCCGCCTTCAAAGGGAGCGGCGCTTACGTTGCCACTAAGGGCAACAGCTTTGGGAATTGCGGTTCCCGCACTTATATTGATAGATTGATTATAATTACCAACCGCGAGACCGGCGATCAGGCGTGTATAAATGGTGGTTTCGGCGACGGTGCCGCCGCTGTGGTTAATGGTAAGTGAAGAAGTGAAACCGCTGCCGCTGGCAAGTGAAACCTGATAACTTGTGGGAGCGGTGATGCTGACATTGCCATCCAGGTTGATCCCACTGACGGTGAAGCTCTGAGCTTCGGAGGGACCTTCCTCTTCTTGATAAGTGAAGCCGCTGAGAGTAGCGGGCGTTACAGTGAGTGCCGGGACCGGTGCGCTTGCAATACCACGGATATTAATATCGCCTATGCCTGCGCCAAGAGCGTTGTTGGTTCCGGCTACGGAAAACTTGATTCGCACCTGGTTGCCGCTATAGGCACTGAGGTCGAACTGTTGCATGTTGACAAGCGTAGTTGATGTGGGTAGGCGAGTCCCCAGTACCGTCCACGTTGAGCCATCGTTGGTGGATATCGATACGGTAATCTCGTTTTCAACAACATTCACTCCACCAAATGTTCTGGCTTTGAAATCCAGGGTTTCATTTGTGTAATTATCAAAATTCATCGCCGGGCTGATTGTATTTGCATCGGCAACAAGCAACTGTAGATAAGTGGTCCCGGCTACATTGGTATCTGTCCAATCCGGAAAACCACTAACGTCATTTCGCGTGGGAATGATGTTCACCTGCGCCCAGACCAAACCGAGGCTGAGCAGGAGGCTAAAGATTAAAATCCATTTTTTAAGCATGGCATTCTCCTTGCTTTGTTTATTGTTGTTATCAAGTTCATGGGGCGTTCATCTGCCCCGTACCATAAATACTATCGATAAATCTGGTTTGTTTATCATCACAATATATACTGATCCTGCCGTGGCACCAATATCCCATGCCCAAGGCAGAATATCGACAATGGCATACTCTTCTATTTCCAAAAATCCGTCAACTAAATTCTTCTTAACAATTCAGACGTCTCCAGGTGCCATTATGTAGTTCCAGCATGAACCAAGCGTGATCGACAAGCAGTAGATGTATTTCAACAGCAATAATTTCTTTGCGCCAGAATGCGCTAGGGCATTAAATCAGGATAGGTGGATCATGTGGAATGCTAATTGCATAAAGAACAAGACAAGATAAGAATTTTTGGTGCACTCCACAAACGAGGTAAAAATGAGACGCTTCCAAGTTGTACTTTTTTTGGTTCTAATGGCCTTCGGCATAACCGGGCTACTGGCGCAAACTAGCGCTACTCCGCTAATTCATCCCGAATGGCATCAAACAGCCCCCTGGAACCGGTTTTGCCCCGGACAGGGTCAGAACCGGGCCCACGCTGGTTCACACGCACTGGCCATGGCCAAAACCATGAAATACTGGGCATATCCCTCCCGCGGAGTGGGCCAGGTGAGCTATGTGGACGATAACTTTGGTACTCTCACCCAGAACTTCGATGCCGGTATCGACTGGGGCGGAATGTCCAACACCCAGGTGTTTGCTACCACTCAACGCTTCATCGCTTCCAGCGGCATCGCTGTTTATACAGATTACGCCTACGATTATTCCACCAGCAGTTTGCTCAATGTGAAAAACGCCCTGGTGAATAACTTCATCTATGATGAGGCGATGCAGATCGTTTCCCGGGCTGATTACGGCTCCACCGCCTGGCAGAACATCATCCGCTTTGAGCTGGATAACCGCCGCCCGGTGATCTATAGTATCAGCACCACCGAGGGTGTGGAACTCGCCTTTATCCTGGACGCTTATGACGACCTCGGCCGCTTTCATGCCAATTTCAGCGCGGAAAATATGCCCAACGATTGGCTATTGCTGGATAACTTAATCTACTTGGGAGAACCGGTTCTTCCCGCGCAACAGACGATGCTCTACGGCATTCAGCCCAGCCTGGGGCCGGAAACGATCAGCGAGAATTTCGAGGATGGCTTTGGCTATTATAACTGGCAGTTTGCCGGAAACACAGGCTGGACCATCTCCACAGAATCCGCCTACTTCGGTTCGCATAGCGCTAAATCCGGCAATATCGACCACAACCAAAGCAGCTCGATGTTCATTACCATAGATGTCTCAGAAGCCTCCGTGATCAGCTTTTACAAGAGGGTTTCCTGCGAAAGCGAACCCAACCACCTCTACGATCACCTGCGCTTTGAAATCGACGGAGTGGAGCAGGATCGCTGGAGCGGAGATGGCAGCTGGGCGTTTCACGAATACCCGGTGAGCCCCGGAGTACATACTTTCCGCTGGACCTACGCCAAAGACGGTGCCAGCACCTACTTCAACGACTGCGCCTGGGTGGATGCAATCACCTTCCCTCCCGGGACAACACCGCTGATGCCGCCCCGCTTTGTGCAGGCGAGCCTTTCCGGCCAGCGCAATGTAGCGTTGAGCTGGACCCAGCCCTTGGTGACAGATGGCTTGATGGGCTACAAGATCTTCCGCAACGGAGGAGAGATTGCCCAGTTCTATAACCCCCAATTGGCGTCTTTTACGGATTACGATCTTCCCAATGGAGACTATACATATCACCTGCAGGCAGTATATGCTGCCGGACTCTCGATCCCCAGCAACAGCAGCATCGTGAGCGTGGAAGTGCCCTATGCGCCCATCAACCTGAGTGCAGAGCCCGCTTCCTACAGTTCCATCCAGCTCGCCTGGCAAGCTCCCCCGCTCCTGCGCGACCGCGCGCTGCTGGGCTACAAGGTGTTCCGGGATGATCAGCTAATCGCTACCCTGGATAGCCCCACCCTGCTTTCCTACCATGATATGGGGCTAAGCACCGGAGTGTATTACTATCAGGTGTCCGCGCTCTACACCGGAGCAGAATCAGCCCGCAGCAACACCGCAATGGGTGTATTGGGTGTGGCTCAACCACCCGCCAATCTCCAGGCACTTGTGAGCGGAAATGATGTGCAACTCAGCTGGAATCAGGTGCTGATCACGGACAATCTGCTTGGCTTCAAGGTCTTTAGAAACAATCTCCAGATCGCGCATCTTCAAAACCCGGATCAGCTTAGCTATCTGGATGAGAACCTGGCAAACGGCACATATTCTTACTACGTGCGGGCAGTTTATGAAGAAGTGGAATCCGGCAATTCCGCAACCGTCATCGCCAATGTGGAGGTACCCTATCCCCCTACAAATCTGATTGCCATCATGATCGTCAACGATGTGCAGCTACACTGGCAACGGCCGCCGCTCAGCCGCGCGCTCACCCATTACTACATTTACCGGGACGGGCAAGTGATCGGCGCTGTCTTCAACCCCAATAATACTTCCTATACGGATCATGACCTTGCCCCCGGCATCTATACCTACTATGTGACCGCCTTCTATTCCGGGGTCGAATCTGCCCCATCGAACATCGCGAGCACCGGCAGCGAACCGCTCTGGCCACCCCATGATCTCAACTACACTCTGGTGGACAACGACGTTGAGCTCTCCTGGCAACCACCGGTGATCTATGACCGCGATCTCACCGGCTATCGCGTCTGGCGCAACGAAAGCGTGATCGCCGATAACCATCCCACCAACATCTATCTGGACGCAAATCTGCCAAACGGCACTTATCAATACAAGGTTGCGGCAATCTACACTGATGGCATCTCAGAACCCACGCCCACTATCATGGTCATCGTAGCGTATGCCCTGCCCCCAACAAATCTTCAGCTCAGCCTGAACGGCCCTGAAGTGCAGCTCAGCTGGCAAGCTCCCGCCTCTGGTCCGAGCCCGGATAGCTACCGCGTTTATCGCAACAGCGTGATGCTCGCAGAAGCCAGCCAGCCTGTATATACGGACCTCATTTCGCAAACCGGCTCCTATACTTACTATGTTACCGCGCTTTACGGAGGCGTGGAATCCACCCCGTCCAACTCTGTAACCGAATTTGTGAACCTTGCTCCCCAAACTCCTGTCCTCAGCGGCCAGACCTTGGGAAATACCGTAGTACTGAACATTGACCGCGGCTTTGTTCCGGAAGGTTATGAATTTGCCTTCACCTCGATCTTCAGAAACGGAGAGCCTCTCATCAATTTTGTCGAGAATGATTTCTATATCGACAATGATATACCCAATGGCGTTTACGAATACACTTGCTATTCGGTATATGGATTTGAGCATCCCCATGTGACACAGATGTCAGACCCTTACAACACCACGATCGATCTCGTCTATGCACCCTCAAACCTCAGCGGAACCCAAGATGGCTCAACTATCAGCCTAAGCTGGGATGGCGTTTATTCCCCCCTGCGCCCCATCACATACAGGGTCTATCGCAATGGCGCAGTAGTCGCCCAGACAGCAGGGACAAGCTTCACGGACATGGATCTGCCCGGCGGCAACTATTCTTACTATGTGACCGCCCTCTTTGGCAGCCAAGAATCCGGCGCAACAAACGGCGTTACCTTCTATGTGGAAGAGCTACTTCCGCCCACAAACCTGACCGGCTCAGTCCAGGAGCGGGATGCGCACCTCAGTTGGACTGCCCCCGAATTTCCGGACAGAGCCTTCCTCGGCTACCGCGTGTGGCGCAACAGCACCGTCATTGAAGAACAGACAAGCGCTGAAAGCTACATCGATGCCAATCTGCCCAACGGCAGCTACCAATATCGCGTAGCCGCTATCTATTCAAGCGGGATCTCTGATCTGACCGCTCCGCTTACGCTCACGATCAGCTATACCCCTGCCCCGCAGAACCTAAGTGCCTCCGTGACCGCCCTCCGGGTAGTGAATCTGGCCTGGTCTGCCCCGGATGACGTTGACGCGGATTACTACAATGTCTATCGTGATTCCGCATTTCTTGCTCAGGCCTCCTGGGAAGCGGCAGAAGATATACCCACTGCCTCAGGTAGCTATTCATATTATGTTACAGCGGTCTATGGCGAGCTGGAATCGGAGCCTTCCAATACAGTTACTATGGAAGTGAATCTGAACCCCACCACTCTGCAGCTCTTTGGCGCATTACAGGACAATGACATCACCCTGAACTGGAGCGTTGAGCAAGAACCCCCTCTGGGCGAGCTCCTCCGTTACGAAATCTACCGGAATTCCGGGATGATCGCCGAAAGCATGACCCAGACCTTCACTGATTCCGATCTACCCAACGGAAGCTACACATACAGCGTGCGCGCGGTTTATTCCTGGTATGGCACTTACATCACGGACTTCTCAAATGCTTTCAGCGGCACTATTGACATGGTCTATCCCCCTCAGGGGCTTCAATACAGCTTGTCCGGCAACAACGTACAGCTAAACTGGGAAGCAGTATTCTCCGCTTTGAGCCCGGTGAGCTACAAAGTGTATCGCAATGGCGTAGCCCTCGCCCAAACCACCACCGCGGACTACCTGGATGCGGGCCTTGCCAACGGCGCATACAATTACCATGTAACCGCGCTTTTCGGTGAAGCTGAATCCGCCCCCTCAAACACTGTGAACCTCTTTGTAGAAATCCTCTACCCCGCCACCAACCTGAGCGCGGAAGTGGAGGAAGACACCGTGACTCTTGCCTGGGATATCCCTGCCACCGGACCCACCCGCGCCCTCACCGGATACTTTGTGTACCGCAACGGAAGCTTGCATCAAGCCCTGGCAAACCCCTCTCAAAGCACTTTTACCGATACCGGCGTACCGAACGGCAACTACAGCTATTACGTGATTGCCGTCTATGGCAGCGGCGTTTCTGCCCCTTCCAACACCGTGAGCATCGTGGTGAATGTAGTCCCGGAACTCCTCCCGCCCACAAACCTCAGCGCCACTATCAGCGGTGAAAGAGACATCCTGCTTAGCTGGGACGCTCCACAACCGAACCCCACCGGCTATCTGATCTATCGCAATGGTGCCCAGATCGGCACCAGCTCCGGCACTGAATTCCCGGACCCCGACCTGCCCAATGGCGTTTATGAATATTATGTGAGAGCCCAATACCCCTTGGGTATATCTTCCGCCAGCAACAGCGTACAGATCAACCTGATGTATGCCTATCCCCCGCAAGCTCTGACAGCTGAAGTGGTGAACCAAAACGACATCAGCTTGAATTGGAGCGCCCCGGGCCAAGGCGAGATCGGTTACCTGATCTTTGTAAACAACTCTGAACTGCTGTATCTCTCAAATCCCCAAACTACAAGCTACCTGATCGAAGCCCAGCCCAATGGCGAATACTCCATCTTCGTGAAGGCAGTTTACCAGGAAGCCGTATCACAGCCCGGAAACACCGCCACAGTAAGCATCGGCATTCCGCATAGCCCGCTCGGTTTTGCCCTGGAAGTATCCCAAAACAACGTCCAGCTTTCCTGGGACGCTCCGGGCAACCTCTATGGATTCTCGCATTACCAAATCTACCGTGACGGAACTGCACTGCAGATCTCCAGCTACCCCGCTTACACGGACGCTACCCTGCCAAATGGACAATATCAATACCAGATCAGCGCCGTCTATGCTTTTGGTGAATCCGCGCTTTCTCCCGCGCTACCCGCGCTCATCCAGATCACATACGCCCCCTCCGCTCTGCAGGCCAGTGTGGATGGCAATGATGTACTGCTCAGCTGGGAATCGGTTTCCGACATCGGATTTCTCTCTGCTTACAAGATCTATCGCGATGGTGCCTTGCTCCAAACGGTTACGAACACATTCTATACAGACCAAAACCTGCCCAACGGCCAATATCTCTATCACGTGGTCGCCAGCTACAGCTTTGCCGATAGTGAACCCACAAACAGCGTGATGGCACAAATTGAAGTGCCATATCCCCCGGCAAACCTCAGCGCAACCGTGCAGGAAGACACAGTGACCCTTGCCTGGGAAGCCCCGCCAACCTTCTCCCGCGATCTATTGGGATACAAGATCTTCCGCGATGGCGAGTTCCTGCAGGAAAGTACCCTGACCAGCTATAGCGATGGCGAACTGGATAACGGCAGCTACAGCTATGAAGTCCGCGCGCTATACACAAACGCGGAGTCCATCCCCGGCGCCACCGTGAATGTCACCGTAACTGTGGCATATCCCCCCACAAACCTGGCATTCAATTACTTGCCGCCCAATGGCGTTAGTCTGAGCTGGAGCCCGCCGCAAGCCGGCGAAACCGGATTTAATCTATATCGCAACGACGCCCTCATCGCCCAATTGGCAGCGGACGTGCAGACTTACATTGATTCCAACCTGCCCAATGGCGATTATACATACAAAGTAAGCGCCAGCTACGGTGAGATAAACTCTGCCTTCAGCAACGAAGCCACAGCCCACATCCTGCGCGTCTATGCTCCGCAGAACCTGACGCTTACCCAAAACGCAGGAGATTTTCAGTTTAGCTGGTACATCGCGGATGCCACCTTCCTGATCCGCTACGAAATCTATGATAATGGCGTCCTGATGGCAAACACCATCAATCCATACTACAGCCGCCCCACCCCGCCCAACGGATTGCACTCCTACTACGTGCTGGCCATCTATGAAGGTGAGCTGCAAAGCGCGCCATCAAACACTGTGCACGTCAATGTCCAGATCGCCTATCCTACCACCTTAAGCGGCAACTCCGGATCCAATAGTGTGTTGCTATACTGGACTCCAATTACAGATACCGGGGGATTCCTGGGATACTACCTATATTGCGACGGACTCATTGTTTACAACGGTAGCGGAACCAACTTCCATCATCAGAACATCCCCAATGGTGTGCACAACTATCATGTGAAAGTCCGCTACCAATGGGGCGATTCAGAACCATCAAACACATATACCGCAGCAATATGGCTACCATATCCGCCCACCGATTTAATCAGCACTGTTAGTGGCAACAATGTGCAGCTTAGCTGGAATGCGACCCAGGACGCCACCCAACTGCTCGGCTACAGGATTAAGCGCGACGGTGTGCAAATAGCCCAGGTAACAGAAACCGGCTATCTGGACGAAGACCTGCCCAATGGCGATTATAGCTATGAGATCCGGGCGATCTACGAATTCGGTACCTCATCCCCGATCATGGATGATGTTCAAGTTCAATATGCCCATCCACCACTAAACCTGGATTATTATACGGATCAAAACACAGTAGGCCTTAGCTGGGACAATCCTACTGATACTGCGTACTTCCAATATTTCCGCGTGTATCGGGACGACGTATTGATCGAAACTACTACAATCAATGCTTTCACGGATCCCTCTCTACCCAATGCCGCCTATGAATACACGGTTACTGCCGTTTATGAATTTGGCGAATCCGAACCAAGTCCCACCCTCCTGATCTTGATCCAGATCGCCTATCCGCCGCAAAACCTGAAAGCAAATTTAACTGAAGAAAACGCAATTCTAAACTGGGTAGCCCCCGTTGACAGCGGTTTTCTGCAGCACTATAATGTTTACCGCAATGACGAATTGATCGGGCAAACTGAAGCCACCGTCTTCAGCGATACAAACCTGTTTCCCGGAACCTATGATTACTGGATCAAAGCAGCTTATACTTTTGGAGAATCGGACGCTTCTAATAGCGCTCAAGTGCAATTCATGAATCTCGTGGTACCGCAAAATCTGCAAGCCACTTCGGTGGAAAGCTCGGTTCAGCTAAGCTGGAATAACGTGCCCACTGCAGTGCATTTCTTGCGCTACAATGTGTATCGTGATGAAGAGGTGATTGGCAGCAGCACGGTAAACAGCTTCGTGGATGAAGATCTTCCCAACGGCAGCTACAGCTATCAGGTGAGCGCGGTTTACACTCAAGGCGAATCTCAGCTATCTCAAAGCACGGATATTGACCATCTCATGCCCTACCCCCCTCAACAGATGTTTATAGAAATCCAAAGAAACATTGCCATGGTTTCCTGGTACACTCCTGTGGATACGGGCTTCCTCACCGGGTTCAGAATCTACCGTAATGGCGCGGCTATTCACGACATGCTTTACCACCAGCCGGAACGAACCCTCTACACCTTCGCGGATACAAACCTTGAACCGGGATTATACAGCTATGCTGTGGCATCCATTTATGGCGATGTTCTGTCGCCACAGGTTACACCGGTTAATCCCGAGGATGAGACCATTCAGATCGATTGGCCCCACACTCCGCAAAACCTCAGCGCCGTCACTCTCGGCAACGCAATTCAGCTTCGGTGGGACACTGTTCCCACAGATCCCGAATTTCTGCATTACAATGTGTATATGAACGAGCTTATGACCGGGAACACCGTTGCTTCGTCCTATTCGCTTACGGCTTTAGCCAATGGCATATACAGTTTCCGGGTAACGGCTCAGTATCAGGATATCGAATCCGCTCTCAGTGAGCCCGCCAGCACGGAATTCATCCTGCCCCGCCTCCCGGAAAACTTCAGTGCCACCTTGGTTGATGGCTACAGAGTAAGACTTACCTGGCAGATACCGCAGGACAGCTACGGATTCGCTGCGTACATCCTGAAGCGCCAGGGAACGCAAATCTATACCGGAACAGAGACTACCTTCCTGGATGAACATCTGCCCAATGGCAACTATACTTACAGCCTGCAAAGTGTTTATGGTGAAGACCTCTCCGCGCAAGTAGTGGTGGATATTCGCATTGCGCAGGTCGCCGGCGCTACCAGTGTAGTAGCCACTAATGCTGAGGAAGGCTACCAGATCAGCTTCAATGCCCCGGATATGCTCTTTGCCCCGGATTATTACGAAGTTTACTTCATTCCCAATTATCCGAACAGCCCGATTGCAGATTGGGTATTTGTGGAAAGCAAAGCCACCCCCGGCACAGTCTTGGATACCGTACATGGCGGCCTTGAACATGGCAGCTTCACCTGGGCAGTGGTCTGCGGATGGCACGGTATATATGAAACCGGCACCACATATTCAAACAGCATCTTGGTGCCGAAAACCCCGGAATACAATTACCTCGTGGGGAACCATCCCAACCCCTTCAATCCCTCCACAAACATTGCATTCTGGCTGAAAGAAGATACCAGTGTGAAACTCAAAGTGTACAACAGTCGTGGCCAGCTCGTCCGCAGCTTATTCAGCGGAGACCTGCCCAAAGGCACCCACACAGTGGTCTTTGACGGCAAAGACGACGCCGGCAGAACCCTGAATTCCGGCTTATACATCTACCGTATGGAATCCAAAGGCTACAGCCGCACCCGCAAAATGATGCTGAGCAAATAACAGAGATAAATTCATAAAAACTCCAACCCGGATTCCTCCCAGAATCCGGGTTTTTTGCTTGCCGCAGCATGACACAACAAATGCCCCTTTTGGAGTTCAAGCCCCTCACTAATCTATTATATTAAAGATAATTAAGAAAGGGGCTTGGACTTCAAACAGCAATATAACCGAACATTGCACATTATCCCGCCAATATCCGGCGCGAAAATCTCGATACCATCCTGCTGCGTGAAGTCCAAAGCGCTGTAATATATGCTTGTATTGTAATAATCGTCAATGCGCTTTGAACTCCACGTGAGACAGCTTCCACTCAAGATATCAGCGGAAATCCGCCCGATCCGCCCGATCTGCGTTCTATCCTATCAAAGCCCGCGCCACCAGCCCAATATTCTCTCCAGATCAAGCCCTTATCAAGCTCTGTTCATTCGATAATAACAGCTTGATATCAGCTCCGGCACTGCTCAGTTCCTGCGGCAGAGACTAGGGTTTCTCCTCAATTTCGAATTGTTAAGGAAATTTCTCTTGACCATAATCGCTCTGTGTCACACTATGCCTAATATGCCAAATTCACGGAGAATAAAGCGCTTATGAAAAAAATTCTGTTTGTCCTGGGTTTTGCGGTTCTGTCCCTGATTGCGTGTCAGAGCGAAAGCACCAGAATCTCAAACGCGAACAAGAAACTGGGCACGCGGCAAAAGCCGATCAGGATGTATTTTGTCCCTTCGCTGGAAGCCGGCAAAGTGGTGGCTAGCGGAGAAGCAATTGCTGAGGCTCTGCACAAAGCTACCGGCTACCACTTCAAGGTCGCGGTTCCCACTTCCTACGCGGCGGTCATCGAAGCTCTGGGCACCTATCAGGCGGATATAGCCTGGCTGCCCACCTATGCTTATGTGCTTGCCAAACAGAAGTATGACGCCAATGTGCGCTTGATGACTGTGCGCAACGATCTCACCAAATATCGCGGACAATTTGTGACCAACAACCCCAATATCAATAGTTTGGAAGACATCCAGGGCAAAATCATCGCCTACACCGATGCCGCTTCCACCTCCGGCTACATCTATCCTTCCGCCATCCTGAAAGAAAAAGGCATCGTTCCCAAAGATCATATCTTTGCCGGGGGACATCCCCAGGCCCTTCTGGCGGTCTATAGCGGCCGCGCGGATGTCGCCACTACCTACTGGAGCCCGGCAGATTCCTCCGGAATGCCCATGGATGCGCGCGAAAAGCTGTTCAGCACTCACCCTGATGTCTTCGAGAAACTCCGCATCATCGGTTTCACGGATTGGATCCCAAACGACACCGTTACTTTCCGCAAAAACATGCCTGAAGAACTGGAGAAAGAAGTGGTAAAAGCACTCTATGACTTTGCCCAGAGCCCCCAAGGCAAGGCAACCCTAAAGACTTTGTATGATGTCGATGGGCTGGAACACGCCTCCGACGCGGATTATGAAGTTGTGCGGGAAGCGCTGCGGGCGATGAACATGGATCCCGCGGAAATGCTGAAGTAGGAGTATCGTTTGAGTTTATTGGAAGTAAAAGACTTATATAAAAGCTACGATGGGCGGAGCTATGCCGTAAACAAGCTCTCCTTTGAGGCGGAATCCCAGGATTTCATCATCCTCCTGGGGCTTTCCGGAAGCGGAAAATCTACCCTGCTGAGATGTATAAATCGCCTCATCGAACCCAGCAATGGCGATGTGATCTTCTCCGGAAGTTCTATTATCCATCTGAAAGGCAAGGAACTAAGAGAGTACAGACGCAATATCGCCATGGTCTTTCAACAATTTAACCTGATCAAAAACCTCAGCGTGCTGACCAATGTGCTCACCGGGAGATTGGGCTATCATGGCCTTGGCTCTGCCTTCACCAAACCGGAAACAGAAGCCGCATATCGAAATCTGGAGCGCGTAGGTTTGCAGGACTTTGCCAAAAAGCCGGTGAAACAGCTCTCCGGCGGTCAGCAACAGCGTGTAGCAATTGCCCGGGCTTTGATGCAGGAGCCGCGGATCATTTTGGCCGACGAACCGGTTGCCAGCCTTGATCCTGCCACTGCGGATTCGATCATGCAGTATCTGGCGGAAATCAACAAAGAAGGCATCGCGGTGATCTGCTCGCTGCACTTCCTCTCCTTGGCGCGGCGCTACGGCAGCCGGGTGCTGGCTCTCAAAGATGGTTTCAAGGCTTTTGAAGGGCTGCCCACCCAGATCGATAAAGCCCGCTTCAAAGAAATATATGGCGAAGATGCCGAGGAAATATAGCAGAATCCGGTTTATTTGACGAATACCTATCTCTCTGTAGTAAAGAGCATTGCATAGCATTCTCGGGTTGACGGGGAAGATTTGTCTTGACAATATCCTGCTCTTTGAAATAGTGGCAGAACATGTGACGCGAGGTGGAGCAGCTGGTAGCTCGTCGGGCTCATAACCCGAAGGCCGAAGGTTCGAATCCTTCCCTCGCTACCATTTTTTTTACTATAGAGCGAGATTTTATTACTCGTTCTTTTTTATAGAAGTGTGGCGGTGTAGCTCAGCCTGGTTAGAGCGTCGGAATCATAATCCGTAGGTCCGGGGTTCAAATCCCTGCGCCGCTACCACTTTTGCTTTCTTGCGCCAGTAGCTCAGCAGGATAGAGCAGCAGCCTTCTAAGCTGCGGGTCAGGGGTTCGAATCCCTTCTGGCGTGCCAGCTTATTAAATGCCATTTCCATGTTGTTGTGGTGGGTGTAGTTCAATGGCAGAGCACCGGATTGTGGTTCCGGGCGTTGTGGGTTCGAGTCCCATCATCCACCCCACTTTCCCCCCATATATTTTGCCGCCCCGGTTTCCCGGAGCGGCTTTTTTTTATTCATTGAACCCAGTTTATGCGTTTGGCTTGAATAATATCTGCTCCCGGATTCAGCGCTTCAGCACTTTCCCTAACACTGTCCGGTTTCCGCTTTGGAGTCTGTATAGATAAATCCCGCTCGGGCAGCTGTCTCCGCTCTGCGTATTTCCGTCCCAAAGCGGCTCTTCGCTTATTTTCACCAACTGCCCTTTGAGATTGTAGATAGAAAGGCTCATGGGGCTGGCTTTACCTTCGGACAGCAAGAACTCGCAACGTTCAGAGAAAGGATTTGGGCTTACCCGCACACTCAATGCCGGCGGCGTTTGCTGCATATCCTCTGTGGAAGAACCACTGCTCAGGGTGAGAGGGAGTTCCAGCCAGGCATGATCGAAGACCAGGCGGATTGTGCTTTCGATTTGTTCGCGCGCAGGAATGTTGTGCGATATGGTGATATTCAGCAGATCCATGGCTGCGATGGTGGAATACAGGCCGGGGTTTATGCTCCATTCCGCGGCATTCAGCCCTTCCCCGAAGACGATGTATTGCAGTTGCAAAGGGCTGTTGCTGAGGTTGACCAGCTCGATAGTTTGGCTGCCGCCGGCTTCGATCTGCAGCGCCGCGGGGAGGCTCATGATCGAGACTACCGGGTAGATATCCACCACTGCGCCTTCCACCACGCTAAGATTGTAAGGAATACCCTCGGGCAAATTGTACCAGCCGTTATAGCTTCCACCCCAGCCGAAATTCAGGTGATACATCCCTTCCGCGGAGTATCCGTCCACAACCACATTGTGCCCCGCATCCCAGGCCGGAGTAACTACCGCCAGATGCACGGGGATCCCGTCGGAAAGATTCGCGATCATCTTGGTGTAAAGGTTTTCAGCAGTGGGTCCCAGCAGTTCCGTATTGGGAAAGCCAAAGCGCTGAAAGGCAGTATACGCCTGGCTGACCGCGAAAGTGCCGGAGCCTTGGGAAGAGTAAACCTGCTTCAATGCGGTGCCGGCGGCAAAGACCAATGCCGCGCTGGTGGTGGAACTGAGAGGGTTGCCCAGCCGAAAGGTCGCGTCCACTTCATCCAAAGAAGTGTTCAAATCTGCAAAGCTGGGAAAACCAAGCTCCAGAAAATCATCATCGATCATGTAGTTCCGTCCGGCATAGCTATGATAATAGTCGTCCGTATCATCCAGTCTGGTGCCATTCAGGGTTTGCAGATAATTCAGGATCTGAGCCATGGCAATGGCGGGACAACCGGCCAGGCTGCGGGATTGGCTCACGAGATCCATCGGACACATGGAGTTCCAAGGATGTGTCTGATTCCAGGAGGTGTTCAACAAATACTCGTTTCTAAGATTCATGCCCGGTGCCCGGCGCTCTGCCTCCAACCATTGGCGGCGGTTCACTTCATGCAATGGCGGGTAGCTGAGGCGGTTAGCAAGATCAGCCAGCAGCAGCTCCTGCAAAAGGTTCTTGCCACTGCGATCCCGAAACGGGGATTCCAGTGAATACGCCATCAGCACCGGCAGTTCTTCCTGCGCCGATATCACGATGTAACCGCTTGGGGAAAGGTGATATACATAAGCAAGGGCAGTGCTGGCGGAGTATAGGGTTTCGCCTTCGTGAATCCGGTGCAGGCGAGATTGGGAGCCAAGGATGTCTTCAGCGATGTTCAAAGCTCTGCGGGGAGCTATCTCAGTAGCCCCGAGGCTAAGGACAATCACGGTAAAGAGTATGCAAAGCAGTCTTTTCATATTGACCTCATTGTTTAATAATTGTTGAAGCATGATAGTTGACGCAACATCTGCAGATATCCTGTTAGTGTCAAGCGCATTCGGTAAACCTTTGTGCCGATTCTTCGTGATTCTTTCCCCCTGCACCCCTTTCTGCCCGCGGAACAAAACATAAGCATCAGACAGAAAGTACTATAGCCGCTCCTGCGGGCAATGGATATATTTCAACAAGCACTTCTGATCATCAGATTTGACGAACTACCCTTTGTTGAAGTATCCGGCTGGTGCACAAAGGGAAATCGGCCGGCAAGGGAGCGATTTCAGAAAAAATCACTTGACCATTAAAGCTAAAGATTTATAGGGGGTTCTATGATTAATCTGGAGAATATATGAATATCCACTTTCGTGATGTACAAACGGGCAGCGTAGAAGCGCGGGCGATCCTTGAGATTGCTGAAGGCGTATTCCTGAATGAAGTAACCATACTGGGTATAGAGGGCGAGATCGTGGTGGAGTTCCCCAAAAAGAGCTTTATAGGCAAGAATAAGCGCACTTTTTATATCGACATTGTCACCTTTGAAGATGTTGACAAACGCATTGTCTGGGAGCTTGAAATCAAAGAAGCTTACAGAGCCTGGCGCAAGAACAACAAAAAAGTGCTGGTTTACGAAGAGAAATAACAATAAAATATAACATGGAGGATCATCATGATCACCAACCTGCAAGATGTATTATCCACCAACATTAAGGGGATGAAACGCTCGGCTATCCGTGAGCTGCTGAAGTATCTCGGTACTCCCGGTTTGATCTCGTTCAGCGGTGGTTTCCCCAGCCCGCTGACCTTCCCGGTAGAAGATTTGAAGACCATAATGATGGAAGTAATGGATACTGAAGCCTCTTCCGCTCTGCAATACGGCCCCACCGAGGGTGATCTGCTGCTGCGCACTCTTCTGGCAGATCGCTACAAGAAGCAGGGTGTGGATGTGAGCGTGGAAAACGTTATCATCACCACCGCTTCACAACAGGCTTTGGACCTGATTGCCAAGATGTTTATCGACCGCGGAGACTATGTGATAGTAGGCTTGCCTTCATATTTGGGCGGGCTGTCAGCGTTCAATTCCTACGGTGCTCAGATGATCGGCATCCCAATGGACGAAGAGGGTGAAGACCCGGTTGTAATGGAAGCCGAACTCAAGAAACTGCAGGATATGGGCAAAAAGCCCAAGTTTATCTATTTGATCCCGGATTTCCAAAACCCTGCCGGCGTCACCATGACCGAGGGCCGCAGGAAAGAGATCATCGCCCTGGCCCACAAGTATGACGTCATGATTCTGGAAGACAGCCCTTATCGGGAACTCCGCTATGAAGGCGAGACCCAAAAGACCATGTATGAACTGGATGGCACCGGCCATGTGATCATGCTGGGCACTTTCTCCAAGATCTTCTGCCCCGGTTTCCGCATCGGTTGGGTTGTGGGGCATCCGGATGTGCTGGACAAGATCGTTGTCGGCAAGCAAGCCACGGATCTTTGCACTCCTCCCTTCACCCAGAGAATCGCTGCCCGTTACATCGAAAAGGGCTTACTGGATCCCAAGATCGAAGACATCCGCAAGATGTATTCCGTGAAGCAAAAAGGCTTCCTGCAGGCACTGGACAACTATATGCCTGAGGAAATCAGCTGGACCAAGCCGGAAGGCGGTCTCTTCATGATGGCCTACGCACCCAAGCACATCGACACAAACGCTCTCCTGCTGGATTGCATCAAAGATGCGAAGGTGGCTTATGTGGCCGGAACATCCTTCTTCTGCGATGGTGGCGGCAAAAACAGTATGCGCCTGAACTTCAGCTACGAAACTCTGGAAAAGAATGAAGAAGGCGCAAAACGCATGGGCGACTTCTTCAAAAGCAAACTCGCTAAGTAACATAAACACATACATATACTGGAGGAATGATGTCCACCAAAGTCATTAAAGACCGTATGGGCATGATCATCAAAGAGGAAGACACTCCGGAAAAGATGGAAGTGGAAGCCACTGAAGTCAAAGCTCCCGGAGAGAAGGATTCCCCTGTACTGATCTATTATAACTGGTGCAAGAGATGCGGCATTTGCGTAGCTTTTTGCCCTACCGGCTGCCTGGGACTCAAGAGCGATGGTTCGCCTTATGTACAGGCTCCCGAAAAATGCATCCATTGCGAGACCTGTGACCGCCTCTGCCCTGATTTTGCGATCACCGGAGCGAAGGAGAAGTAATGCTGAAGAAAGAAACAAGCAAAGCCACCAAACCCAAAACAGTTAAGGCTGAAGCTAGCCCAAAACAGGAATCAAAACTGCAGGAACTGCAAACTACCCGCGAACGCAAGACCATCATCATGCAGGGTAATGAAGCAGTGGCTTACGGTGCCTTGGATGCCGGCGTAAACTTCTTTGCCGGTTACCCCATTACACCATCCACCGAGGTCGCCGAAATCCTGGCTGCCGAACTGCCCAAGCGTGGCGGTGTATTCATTCAGATGGAAGACGAAATTGCCTCCATCTGCGCCATCACCGGAGCTTCCCTGGCAGGGGCAAAATCCCTCACTGCGACGAGCGGTCCGGGCTTTTCCCTGATGCAGGAAGGCATCGGGTTTGCCAAGATCACCGAAACCCCGTGCGTAGTGGTAAACGTTCAGCGCTTAGGGCCCTCAACCGGCATGCCCACCAGCCCCGCCCAAGGCGATATTATGCAGGCCAAATGGGGCTCTCACGGCGATTCTCCCGCCATCGTGCTCTATCCCGATAGCGTGAAAGAGAGCTACGAGCTCACTATCCGCGCCGTCAATCTGGCAGAAAAATACCGCACCTGCGTGATTCTGCTCATGGATGAGGTCATCGGCCATATGCGGGAATCGGTGCGCCTGCCCGATCTTGCCAATGTAAGAGTTATCAACCGCATCAAACCCACCGTGCCCCCACACTGGTATAAACATTATGACGAGAACCAAAAGTACCTCTCGCCCCTTGCCAGTTATGGTGAAGGATATCGCTTTCATGTAACCGGACTGACCCACGATGCCCACGGTTTCCCGACCAACAAATCCGGCGAAGCGGGAGAAATGATGGAACGTCTGCGCAAAAAGATCAGCTATAACATCCGCGATCTGGTGCAGATCGAAAGCCACGAAATGGACGACGCCAGGATCGCCATCTTTGCCGCAGGCATCACAGCCCGCGCTGCCAAAGCCGCCATCGCCATGGCCAGCCATGAAGGCATCAAAGTAGGGCTCTTGCGCCCGCTTACGATCTGGCCCTTCCCGGATGACGCCGTACGCAAAATGCTGCGCGATGTAGAAATTGTGATCGTGCCCGAGCTCAACCAGGGCCAGCTAATCCACGAAATCCGCAGGCTCACCAAAGACAAGAGCGATAGTGATGTATTGGCAATACAAAGAGTTAATGGCCAATTGATCACCCCGAACGACATCCTGCGCAAGATCAAGGAGGTAAGCTGAGATGGCTAATATCCCGCAAAAAATAGTGCATCAATATCTGCGTCACGACAAGAAATTCCCCCATGTCTGGTGCGCCGGATGTAGCAACGGCATCGTTTTGGGCGCCGTGATCCGCGCTATCGCCTCCATGAACCTGGATCGGGACGACATCGTAATGGTTTCCGGAATCGGCTGCTCTTCCCGCATGCCGGTCTACATTGATCTGAATACATTGCATACTCTGCACGGCCGCTCAATCGCCTATGCTACTGGCGTGAAACTGCACAAACCGCATATGAAAGTTATCGTGGTTACCGGAGATGGCGACTGCACGGCGATCGGTGGCAACCATTTGATCCACGCCGCCCGCAGAAACATCGACCTGAGTGTGATCCTGATCAACAACAATATCTACGGCATGACCGGCGGACAATGCTCTCCCACCACGCCGCACGAAGCTATCGCTACGACCGCTCCCTATGGCAACATCGAACCCGAATTCAATGTCTGCGATCTCGCCATGGGTGCCGGAGCAACTTTTGTGGCCCGAACAACCGCCTTCCACGTACAGGAAATGCAAAACTATTTCCAGGCTGCCATCGAGCATCCCGGATTTTCCCTGATCGAAGTCGTGTCCGCCTGCCCGGTGATCTACGGACGCCTAAACAAAAAGGGTGGCGCTCCTCAGATGATGAAGGAATTCCGCGACAACTCCATCCCCTTCACTGCGGTGGATAAGCTTCCTCCGGAGAAGGTGCAGGGCAAGATTATCCGTGGAATTTTGCGCAAGGACATCAAACCCGAGTATTGCAATGCCTATGCCGAACTGGTTTCCAGACTCGCCAATAAGGAGGATGGAAAATGAACAAGAGCTACGAAATACGTCTCTCCGGAAGCGGAGGACAGGGGCTGATTCTTGCCGGAATCATCCTTGCCCGTGCCGCTGTGATTGATAAACATAAGGTTACTCAGACCCAAAGTTACGGTCCGGAATCCCGTGGGGGATACTCTCGCGCTGATGTGATCATCAGTGATCGCGAGATATTCTTCCCCGAAGCCACAAACTTCAACTGCCTGCTCGCGCTCACCCAGGAAGCCTGCGATAAGTACCTCTTTGACCTGCGCGATACCGGAATCCTGATTATCGACACCACCCATGTGAAAAACCTGGCGCTGGCTGCCGATAACACATTTGAGCTCCCCTTTACCCAGATAGCTCAGGACCAGCTTGGTAGTTCGATTTCCACAAACGTGCTGTCTCTGGCTTTTCTGGTGAAAGTAACCGGCATCGTTAGCGAAAGCGCCCTGGAGACTTCACTGCGTGAAAGCGTGAAACCGGCCTTTGTGGATCTGAACATCAAAGCGCTGAAGCTTGGCTACAAACTGGCCAGCGAATATGCCAAATAGGAGATTCCCATGATAAAGCACATCAGCCACATCGGAATCGCCGTGAAAAACCTGGAAGAGGGCATTGCCTTCTACCAAAAGCTGGGGCTTACCCTGGAAGCGATAGAAGAAGTACCTTCCCAGATGGTCAAAGTGGCATTTTTCCCGGTGGGTGATACCAGAATTGAACTGCTGGCACCCACATCAGATGAAAGCCCGATTGCCAAATTCATCGAGAAAAAGGGCGAAGGCATCCAGCACCTCGCCTTTGCCGTGGAAGACCTCCCTGAAGCGCTAAAACTCTCTCAGGAAGAAGGCATTCGCCTGATCGACAAAGAACCCCGCCCGGGAGCACATGGCGCTGAGATCGCCTTTTTGCACCCCAAATCCACCGGTGGAGTACTGATCGAGCTGTGTAAAGAAAAACACTAATACTCCAATACCCAAACCAAATATCGGGATGCTTGCCTTGCGCCGGCATCCCTTCATTTTATCCGGCTGCAATTCCCGATTCTGATAGCCGGATTATCTGCTGCATTGCCTTCACCCTTTTCAGACTCTGACGCGATGCCAGATTTATTCTGCCTTCACAAAGCTGATTTCAAGCCCTTATTATGCTGTCTTCACCCGAGAATAACAGCTTGATATCTGCCTGAAGCCGAGGTAACAAATCAACCATCGAGCCGGTTTGGAGTGGATTCTGGGCGTTCCTTACCGCGGCTATCGGCAAAGCTTCCCGGAATCCCTGATCATGCGGCAGATGCGGCTCTGTATGAGTCAGATACCCCATTATCCAGGTGGACATTAGCTAGCGCGTAGTAATCTTGAAGATTATGCTTGACATAATAAGCATAGCTAACATAGTTGGTTCATAAAACTTATGATTTAGCAAGATAAATCAGATATAGGAGTGAAGCTATGGTTGGAGAAAGATTACGTGATTTGCGCAAAGCCCTGAAGAAGAAACAGATTGAGGTCGCCAAAGAGCTCAAGCTGAACCCCTCTGCGATATCGCAAATGGAAAGCGGCAAGATCAACCCTTCCCTGGACAACATGCAGCAATTGTGGAAGATGTATGGCGTGGATTTGCACTGGCTGATCACTGGCGAAGGCAACATGTTCTCCGATAGCAAGATAGGCATCGTGGAGAGCAAGAATAAAGGCTGGGAAACCCTGCAAACGATGCTGAACAAAAGCTTGGAAGAAATCGCTAAAGCCAAGATGGATCTGGTGGATTCCGCCGTGATCGACGTCCCGGTCGAAGGTGAGATTGCCGCTGGCCCTCCGGTGGAAAGCATCCTTCCTCATGCCGATACGATTTCTATACGCCGCGGCCAGATCAAAGGCAACCCCGGGAATTTCATCAGCCTGAGAGTAAACGGACACAGCATGGAGCCTTCACTGCATCACGACGACATCGTGGTGATCAATCAATGCAGCGATTGGCAAAAGCTCTCCGGGAAGATCTGCGCCGTGCGCATCGATGGCGCGATTACGCTGAAGATGATGACCGTGGACAACAAGACCCAGACCGTCGTGCTCTTGCCCATCAATGAGGAATACAAGCCCATCCTGGTGAAACCGGAAGATCATAATGATCTCACGCTGATCGGGAATGTGGCATCGCTCTACCGAAGGTTTTAGCGCATTAAGTGTGGCGAGCATTTGCTAAGAACAAACGGCTGATGCCTATTACAGAAGTCGTGTTTGCTTCAAGCTTTGCTTTGTCCTAAGCGCATCGCTGACAAAGCTTTGAGCTTATGATTAGCACATGGATCGGGGGGCAAGAGGCATCACGCCGGTGAATAATGTTGCATCAGGCCGCTCAGATCGATCACGCTGTCGGCAAAGCCCTGCCCAAAGTCGTCATCCAAACTGGCAATCAGCATCGGATAAGAAGCCTTGAGCTTGCTGAGCGTTTTGAACAGATTATCCCGCTCCGGTTTGTTCAGCATATAGTAAGGATCGTCGATGAGTAAACACTTTGGAGCAATCATCAGGGTACGCACGAAGCTCAACATCTTCAGCTCTCCGGCATGATAGCGCACCGGGCGCTGAGTGAGATCCATATCCAGACTGAATGTCTTCATCCACGAGTTGATCAGATTCACTGTTTCGGATTCTGCCAGATTTGGGTTCAGCCATCTGAGCGGGAGCATCAGGTTCTCCTTCAGCGAGAGATTGGCGAGCATGATGCCTTCGTCGAACACATAGCCGAAACTGCGGATTTGCGGGCCTTTCTGCAAGAAGTCCCCGAGTTCTGTGCCATCTATCAGAATCTGCCCCTCATGGATCTCATCCAAGCCCACAATCGCGTTCAAGATGGCGCGGGACAGGTTTTCGCTGGGGTCATACAGCTGGATCACACCGTTGAGCTCCAGCTTCAGGGAAAGGCGGTTCAAGCCTTCTTTGCTACAGACATCGATGAATTCTACAATCATCTAAAGACCCAGAATAGCCAGGTAATCAGCATGTCGGCGAGGATCACCACAAAGATGGAGCTCACCACTGCGCGGATGGTGCGTTGAGGAACTTCGGTGCTGGCATGGCCTACGCTCATGCCGTGATAGGTGGAAAGCGTGGAAACGATGATTCCGAAGGCAATGGATTTGAGCAAGCTGGAAAGCACATGCGAGAGCTTCAATACAGAAAGGAAATCGCTCATAAAGGCCTGAAACTCCAGGTGATTAAACAAGCGGGAGAATAGCCAACCGCCCAGAATTGCCACGAAGTTGAAATATAATACCAAGATCACCATCGCCACCACTACCCCGATAATGCGGGAGAGCACCAGATAGCCGATTGGCGATATGCCGAAGGATTCGATCAGATCTATCTCCCGGCGCACACGCATGTTGCCCAGTTCGGTAGAGATCGCTGTGCCGCTGCGGGCTACAACGACCAAAGCGGTCAGGATGCCGGAAAGCTCATTCACCACCACCGTTACCAGCACGATGTGTACCCAGATCCCCTGTCCGAATTCGGCCAGTAGATTTGTGCCCTGCAAAATCACTAAGCCCCCGATCGCCAAAGCCAGAAAGCTGATGAGCGGCAGCGCTTCATATCCAGTGAACAGGATTTGCCGCAGAATCACCATGGAACTTACATGGCGATTGGAGCGGATGCGCAGAACCTCATCCAAGGTTAGGGAGCAAAACAAAAAAAAGCCCTTTGCGGACTTTTTTTCGCGTAAAGTGGTCATTGATGCTTTAATGTTACGGGACTACTTCAATATCAGGGTCTTCTTGGTGGAAGTGTATCTGCTTTGGTAATTAATTACAGCTAAGTAAGTTCCGGAAGGAACCCAGTTACCGGCAGCATCATCCCGCTCCCATTTGAAAGTAGCATTTTTATGTACAGGCCCGCTGTAAATAGTCTTCACAGTTTGCCCACGCTCGTTCATTATGACCAGCGTGATCGCAGTTGAATCTACAAACTCTACAGAGATTTCGCAAGCACTGTCCATGGGATTTGGGCTTATATCGAAACTAAGCAGGTTTTGCGCGCTCTTGGCAAATAGCGCCAAGCTGAGCAGCAGCATGATACCGGCCAAGATCATGGTTCTCGTCTTCATATTATCCTCTCACATTGTTTAGTGATTATTACGTATGCAAATTCCATTCCTATCGCAACTTTCTTTCGCAAAGCATGATACCGCCCATCACTCCCGCCCGGTTTCCATAGCCGGCGATGCAGCATCTGATCTGCTTTGCAAGAGCTTCCGGAAGCAGTTTAATAACTTCTTCTTCGATGCGGGTGGCGTTATACATGTTCAGATCCATCGCTCCCCCTCCCAGGATCAATATATCAGGATCCAGCACCGTACAGAGGTTCGCCAGCGCACGAATCAGGGTATCTTCACCTTCCAAAAGCACTTCATCCAGCTCCGGAATCCGGTTGCGGAGAGCGATCAAATTGGGTAACGCCATCCCCGCGTAGGAGGAGCCCATGTTGTGCAACCTGCGGCGAATTCCATCCACAGAGCTATAGGCTTCCACACAGCCTTTTTGCCCGCAGGAACACAGCTCTCCTTCCGGATAGACAATGGAATGTCCCAGTTCTGCAGCGAAACCATGTGCACCATGGAAGACATCGCCATTTTGCACTATCCCGCAGCCAATGCCACTTCCAACGGTGATGCCAACGCAGAGTTTGCAGTCCCGCAATGCGGATTCTGCCAAGGCCATCAGATTGGCATCGTTTTCCACAAACACCGGCAGATCCAGGTGTCCGGGAATCAGATCACCGGGACAAAGGTCACTGAAAAAGGGCAGATTGGGGTTCTTGCCCAGAATTCTTCCTTCGGGCTGACTTATCGTACCTGGGCTGCCAATGCCGATGCCCAGGATATCCCATGCTTCTGCTTCATCCAGGATCTCCTGCGCTATCCGGCGAAAAGCATCCATGCTTTTTTCACCGATTCTTTTAGTGGCAAAGTGCTGTAAACCGTGTTTACTATCCCCAATGCCATACTTAAAGCCGGAGGCACCAATGTCGATGCCAAGAAACAGCTTCATCTCACACTCCCTCGTAACTATATAGGGACAAATCTGCAAAGCCCCCGGATTGTCAATCCCAAAGATTAATAAAAGCAAGTGTTTTTAGGCTGAATTGCAGATATTTATCAACACCTCCGGCTCAAAGCAAGCGGATTGGGCTCTCCGGAAACTCCAAATATCCGGGTTAATCTGCTATATTACTGTTTTGCATGGCAGTTGCAAAGCATAGAAAGCGGATTAACATATCTTATAAAGCCCTGAAATAATTCTGCCAAGGAGGCTCACATGTTATCAGATATGGAAATTGGACACCTTACAAAACTAAAACATATTGATGAGATCGCCGCAAAGATCGGACTCACTCCGCAAGATCTTGATCACTATGGAGAATATAAGGCAAAAGTCCGCTACACCGCGTTGTTTGCCAATGAACACAATCCCATGGGGAAGCTCATTTTGGTTTCCGCCATCACCCCCACTCCCGCCGGAGAAGGCAAGACAACCGTCTCCATCGGTCTATCCCAAGCCCTCAACCGCATCGGTAAGAAATCTATCGCAGCCATCCGCGAACCCTCTCTGGGACCCGTGTTTGGCATCAAAGGCGGTGCTGCCGGCGGTGGCTGGTCCCAGGTGCTACCCATGGAAGACATCAACCTGCATTTCACCGGGGATTTCCATGCCGTGACCGCCGCCAACAACACTCTGGCGGCCTTGGTGGACAACCACATCTACTTTGATAACGAACTGAATCTGGATCCGCGCCGCCTCACCTGGAAACGTGTGGTGGACGTAAACGACCGCATGCTGCGCAACATCGTGATCGGCCTGGGGGGAAGCAAACAAGGCTTTCCCCGTGAAGACGGATTTGATATCACCCCGGCAAGCGAGATCATGGCAATCCTGTGCCTCTCAAACAATATGGACGAACTCAAAGAACGCATCGGAAACATCAATGTGGGCTTCAGCTATACCGGTGAACCGGTGAGGGTGCATCAGCTGGGCTTTGAAGGCGCGATCGCGGCACTGCTGAAGGACGCTCTGAAACCCAATCTGGTGCAAACCACGGAGAACACGCCTGCTTTCGTGCACGGCGGACCCTTTGCCAATATCGCCCAGGGGGCAAACAGCATTATTGCCACCAAGACTGCCCTGCGTTTGAGCGATTATGTGGTTACTGAAGCGGGCTTCGGCTTTGACCTGGGCGCGGAGAAGTTCTTTGATCTTGTCTGCCAATATGGCGGATTCTGCACCAATGCCGTAGTGCTGGTGGCTACTGTACGCGCGCTGAAGATTCATGGCGGAGTGAAAGTGAAAGACCTCTCCGCTCCGAACCCCAAAGCAGTTACCGACGGCTTGGTGAACCTTGCCAAGCACTTGGAGAATATCACTAAATTCGGCATGAAATCCATTGTCGCGATCAACCGCTTTCCCACCGACACAGAGGAAGAACTGCAGATCGTGAAAGACTTCGTGATCCAATCCGGCTTTGACGCCAGTGTGGTGGACTACTTTGCCAAAGGCAGCGAAGGCGGCATTGAATTGGCAGAAAAAGTAGTCGAAATGGTCAATATGGATGTCTGCCAATACCGCGGTCTCTACGATTGGAACAGCTCTGTAGAAGATAAAATCTTCACCGTTGCACGCGAAATCTACGGCGCGGAAAAGGTGGACTACACTGCCGATGCCAAGGCCGACCTTAAAAAGATCAACAAATACGGCTTTGACAAGCTTCCCATATGCATCGCCAAAACCCAAAAATCGCTTTCGGACAACCCGGATCTGATCGGCAGACCGAAGGACTTTTTGGTGACTGTGCGCAGTATCGTCATCGCCAGCGGCGCCGGATTCCTAATCCCCATCACCGGAGATATCATGCGCATGCCTGGCTTACCCAAAAAACCCAGCGCAAATTCGATCGACGTGGAGCACGACGGCAATATCGTCGGTTTATTCTAAATCACCAAACGCTATAATCATGCCAGGGGCGGACATCCTCCGCCCTTTTGGTTTTATGCCGCGTTTGAGCTGAAATCAAGCTGTTATCAAGCTATGCCGATGGCTTTATCAGGCCTCAATAACAGCTTTATTCCAGCTTTGCGCAAACAGGCTGGGATGCTGGCAGATTCTGTTCTACATATTACCCGCACTACCGTCACAAACGCCGGCAACGCTTTCTTCACTTCCTGTGTGGACGCTGCTCCCGATACTTCCCTGCTTCTGGAATAACGATTTTAAGCCGGGATATCTCGTAGATACAGCTTTTTCCTTGACCAAATCAGGGTGGCGCAAAAGCTCGTAAACAGGAAAATATCATTATATTGGAGTGTAAATGCTTAGATTAGAACTCGATTCCGGCTTGGTCACACGCGCCAGAACGGCTGCGAAAAAGATCACCGGAGAATTTGACCAGCTCTTTGATTCCTACAGCTCCGTAACCATCGAGCGAACGGTGTTGCGCCTGCTTGGCATAGACGGTGCAACAGAAGACGAGAAGCCCCTGCCCAACGTGGTGGTGGATGCCCTGCAAAAAGCCGGTGCCCTGAACAAAGGCGCAGCGATTTGGATTGCTAACGCCATGCACCATAAATCCTTGAGCGCACAGCAAGTGGCAGAACAAATCGCTTCGGGAGATCTGGACATCAGCGCGCTGCCCATGGCCGCGGCCAAAGACCTGTATCCGATCTTGGACGAGCTTTCAGACAAGATGCTGAAACATATCGCCGGCCAAAAAGCCGCGCGGGAAGAATTCTTCCGCCAATATGGACCCCGCCGCAAACCCGCGATCTATGTAATCGTGGCGACCGGCAATATCTACGAGGATGTTACCCAGGCCAAGGCCGCCGCGCGAGAAGGCGCGGACATCATCGCCGTGATCCGCTCCACCGCGCAATCCCTCTTGGATTATGTGCCTTATGGCGCTACCACGGTCGGCTTCGGCGGAACTTATGCCACCCAGGAAAACTTCCGTATCATGCGCAAAGCTCTGGACGAGGTTTCAGCGGAATTGGGCAGATACATCAGTTTAACCAACTACGCTTCCGGGCTTTGCATGCCGGAAATCGCTGCCATGGGCGCCATTGAACGGCTGGATCTGATGCTGAACGACGCCATGTATGGCATTCTCTTCCGCGACATCAATCCCAAACGCACCTTGCTGGATCAATACTTTGCCCGCATGATCAATGCCTATGCCGGCATCGAGATTCAAACCGGGGAAGATAACTATCTCACCACTTCCGACGCGGTGGAAAAGGCCTATACGGTTACCGCTTCCCAGCTTCTGAATGAAAGCTTTGCCCTGATTAGCGGCGTGAAGCCCGAAAAGATGGGCTTGGGGCACGCGCATGAAATTGACCCCGAATATGAGAATAGTTTCAGCTATGAACTGGCGCATGCGATGCTGACCCGCGAGCTTTTCCCTGAGGCTCCGATTAAGTATATGCCGCCCACAAAGTTCGCCAGCGGAAACATCTTTAAGACCCACCTGATGGATGCGATGTTCAATTTCATCGGCCAACTCACCGGACAAGGCGTGCAGCTTTTGGGCATGATGACCGAGGCCATCCACACTCCGCATCTGGTGGACCGCTCTCTGGCGATCGAGAATGCCCAGTATCTGTTCACCGCGGTCAAGGATCTGAGCCAAAACATCCAGCTGAGCCCCGATAGCTTCATCAATCAGCGGGCCAATCTGGTTCTGCGCCAGGCTACTGAGTTCTTGGAAAGAGTGGCTGAAGAAGGGCTTTTCAGGGCCATGGCAACTGGTGAATTTGCGGAAATCAAACGCCCGGAGGATGGCGGTAAAGGACTGTCCGGCGTGTTCGAGCGCGACCCGGAATATTTCAACCCCTTTATGGATAAAATGAAGAAGGAGCTGGGACTATGACAAACATCGTAAAACCCTATGGCGACACTCTGAACGACGGAAAAGTCCAGCTTTCCTTTGCCCTGCCGGTGACGCCGGATGCCCACGGCAAAGAAGCCGCCCGGATCTTGATTCTTTCAATGGGCTTTGATGAAGCGGAAATCACCTGCGTCCGCGACCTGGGCGAAGGCTTCAGCCATTTCATCGCTTATGCCGCAACCAGCGCAAGCGTGGATACCTCCAAGATCAAAGTAAAGGTCGTGGAAACCCCCGTTATGGACATGGAAGCCACCGATCACTATGTGGCGGAACACATTGGCAGAACCATCACGGTGGTAGGCGCTTGCATCGAAAGCGACGCGCATACCGTGGGCATCGACGCTATCATGAATATGAAGGGCTACAACCATCGCTACGGCCTGGAACGCTATCAGTGCTTCAACGCCATCAATATGGGCGCTCAGGTGCCTTCTGAAGAGCTTTTGGCCAAGGCCAGAGAAGTGAAGGCGGACGTGGTGCTGGTTTCTCAGGTGGTTACGCAAAAGAATATTCACATCCAGAACCTGACCCGCTTGATCGAGCTGGCGGAAGCCGAAGGGCTGAGGCATAAAATGCTCTTTGTGTGTGGCGGCCCGCGGATCTCGCATGAACTGGCGATTGAGCTTGGTTACGATGCGGGCTTTGGGACTGGCAGCTATTCCACGGACGTGGCGTCCTACATCGCCATCACACTAAGCAAAAAGCAGGCTTGATGCTCTCTCTTTTACTGATGTTGATAGCCCTGGGCGTGATGATCACCATCCACGAGCTGGGGCACTTCCTGGTGGCGCGCGCGTTTGGAGTGGGGATCGAGAAGTTCTCCATCGGCTTTGGCGCACCGATTGCCCAGTTCGAAAGAGGGGGTGTGCAATATCGCATCGCCTGGATCCCTTTGGGCGGCTATGTGAAGATGAAAGGCCAAGAACCGGACGACACTGATGACGAAACGGACGAAAGCGAGATGTTCAACCGCAAACCGTGGTGGCAGCGCGTCCTGATCGTGTTTGCCGGGCCCTTTGCGAATTTGCTGCTGGGGCTTCTGCTCTTCATCGTTGCCTTCACTTTCCCACAAAAAATGGAAGACCTGAGCCCGGTGATATCTTCAGCAGAAGGGATCTGGGCAGAACACTTCCAGCCCGGAGACTCCCTGCTGACAGTGAACGATAAAGCAGTCGGCGGATTCAACCGATTCCTGATCGAAGTTGCAACATCGCCGGCAAATGCCCGCGTGGAGTATATCCGTGGTGGAGAAACCCTGGAGTTTACTGTGCCTTTCGCGGATCGCGACTCTTTGATGCGCAGCCTGATACCCCGGGTAACAACCTTGATCGGAGAGGTGTTTTCCGGGATGCCGGCTTGGCGGGCAGGCTTGAAACCCCTCGATCGAATCGTGATGGTGGATAGCGTCGAAGTCTCCGATTGGTACGACATGCGCTCTCGCATCATCAATGCCCCGGGAACAGAGGTGGAGCTGGTGATCGCCCGGGGTAACGAGCAGTTTTCCCGCAGCATCAGCCTGGAAGAGAACATCGCTTCAGACCAAGGCAGAATGATCGGCATCAGCCAGTATCTGCCCATCAGCGAGACCATCCGCTACAGCCCCCCGGAAGCAGTCGTTTACGGCAGTATGGCAACCACAAGCTTCATCGTGATGAACTACAAAGCCTTGTTCAACCTGGTGAAACGCCCCTCTCAACTAAAAAGCAGCATGGGCGGCCCGGTGATGATGGCCTCGATGAGTACTGAAATGGGCAAGCGCGGTTTTGGCTCTCTGCTGCTCTTCTTTGCTTCGATCAGCCTGATCCTGATGGTGATGAACCTGCTGCCGATCCCGATCCTGGACGGGGGACACATCCTTTTTGCCTTCATTGAGGGTATCATCGGCAGACCCGTGCCGGTGAAGGTGCAGGAAATCCTGCAGCGCGTGGGCTTCGCGATCCTCATCACTTTGATGATCTACGCCTTTTATTCTGATATCACGAAGCTGATTATGCGCTTCATCCATACGAGGTAAAATGCCATTTAGCTATACATTACAAGCCACCAGCGGGAAAGCGCGGGCAGGAAAGATCTGCACAAATCACGGTGAAATCCTTACCCCTGTCTTTATGCCGGTGGGCACTTTGGGCACAGTGAAAGCGATGAGCCCGCATGAACTGATTGAAACGAGCGCTCAGATCATTTTGGGCAACACCTATCACCTATACATGCGCCCCGGGCACGAGCTGATCAGAAAAGCCGGGGGGCTGCATAAGTTCATCAACTGGCAGCGTCCCATGCTGACCGATAGCGGTGGATTCCAGGTGATGAGCCTCGCCGCGCTGCGCAAGATCACCAAAGACGGCGTGAAGTTCCGCTCCCACATCGATGGATCGCTACACTATTTCACTCCGGAAAGCGTGATGGAGATTCAGGAAGCCTTGGGCGCGGACATCATCATGAGTTTCGACGAATGCCCGTCCTACCCCGCCACCAGAGACTATGTGGAGAAATCCCTGAGAACCACTCTGCGCTGGGCGGAGAAAGGCTTGAGGGCTTTCAAGAATCACGAAAACCAGGCCCTCTTCGGCATCGTCCAGGGAGGGATCTACGATGACCTGCGCGAGAAATCCGCCCTGGCATTGATGGATATGGACTTCCCCGGATACTCCATCGGAGGCTTAGCGGTGGGCGAAGAAAAGGACGATATGTTCCGCCTCACCGAGTTCTTGAACGACATCCTCCCCGCGGATAAACCCCGTTACCTGATGGGCGTCGGCACCCCCAGCGATCTGCTGAAAAACGTGGCCAACGGTGTGGACATGTTTGATTGCGTGATGCCCACGCGTAATGCCCGCAAGGGGTCCATCTTCACCCGGCATGGCAAGATGATCATCAAAGCCGCGCGCTACAAAGAGGATTTCAACCCCATCGATCCAGAGTGCAGCTGCTACGCCTGCACCCACTTCAGCCGCGCCTACATCCGGCATCTGATCACCATGAACGAGATTCTGGGCATGCGCCTCGCCACCATCCACAGCCTGCACTTCTATCAGGAACTGATGAATATGGCGCGGACTGCCATTCTGGAAAACCGCTATCAGGAGTTTTTGGATAGCATGCTGCCGGTTTTGGATAGAATTGTAGATTAGGAGGTTGCATTGCGCAAGCTGGTGCTTCTGTTTTTGCTGATTCTGCCGCTGTTGCCCGGGCTTGAGCTGATGGCGCAGGAGCGTCCCAAAAACCTGGCGCTGGTAGAAAACCCTCCCCTGGTCCCGATCGAAATGCGCCGCCCCGGATTCTGGATATCCCGCCATCCCGCCCCGGATTCGCTCTTGATGGACGCGGCTCAGATCGCCACTTTCAACCGCATGGTGCAGCGCAAGGGTGACCTTGGGCAGATTATGGAAAGCTCCCCTACCATCCGCGCCAACCACCTGAAAAAGCAGATCAACGACTGTTTCAACCTCGCCAAAGCCACAGGCAAATTCACGCAGGACGGCAGCCCCCCCACCGCAGATTTCTGGCCATTCATGAAGCAGCAGACCAATCTGACCGCCATCAAAGCCAGCCAAAACACCCGTTTCGCTTTCCCCAAACGCTTCACGAACCAGAGACTTATCCCATATCCCGGAATCCTCAGCAAAATAGCGCTGGATACGGAATTTGATTATATCCAAAACAGCGGTTTCGATGTAGCAGAACCACTGGTGATCTATCACGATTCCAAGGATGGCAACTGGGTTTTCGGGGCCGGCAGAGCGTCTTCCGGCTGGTTTCTGAAGGAAGACCTCGTCTTTCTGGACCGGGTGGCTTGGCTGCAATATCAACAAGCCGGCGCTTTTGTGATCAGCATTGCGGACAAAAGCGATTTGTATCTGGATGAAGCCCGCACCCGCTACCTGGGGTTGATCCGCCTGGGGACAAGGCTGCCTCTGATAGCAGAGCACGCAACAGTCTTCGAAGTCCTCTTGCCTACCCAGCAAAGCGCATACATCGCCAAACGGGACCTGCATTTGGGCTTTGTCCCTTACACCGCGCGCAACGTTTATGAACTGGCTTTTTCCACCCTGAATGCGCCTTATGGCTGGGGCGACCTGAATGCCGAGTATGATTGCTCCGGATTATTAAAGCAACTGTTTCAGTGTTTTGGGATATATCTCCCCCGCAATGGCGGAGCGCAATACAGCGCCGGGCATACGCTATACGAGTTCGCCGCCGGGGAAAGCTCCCGGGAACGTGAAGCTCGCATCGCCGAAAAGGGGATACCCGCCCAAACCATGATGCGGATGCCGGGACACATCATGTTGTATCTGGGTTCTGTAGAAGGGAAAAGCTACGCTTTGCACGCGCTCTGGGGCATCAGCAGACCAAGCGGTGAAGGCAAGGACGAAGTAATCGCCGCGAACAAGACACTGGTGAGCGATCTATCCCTGAGTGAGGGCAGCAAGCGCAAGTCCCTGCTACTCCGCCTCACGGCAATTTCCGCAGTAAAACATGAATAACAAAGGAAGCATTATGTTCAAACGCCTTTTTATCTTGGCCGTAATGGGCCTGGCAGTCTATTATGCCCTGCTTTTTGCCAAAGCTCCCCAGACCTTTACCCTGCAGACCGACCGCCTGCCGGAAGCATCCGGATTGGCGCGCTCTCTGATGAATGACGAGATCCTGTTTTCACACAACGATTCCGGGGGTGAAGCATCGGTGTTTGCCATTGACACCCGAGGAAATCTGCTGGCCGAAATCCGCCTCGAGGGTGCCAAAAACCGGGATTGGGAAGAGATCGCCACCGCTTTTGACCCCATCACCAATACTCCCTACATCTATGTGGGCGAAATCGGCGATAATGGCGCGCGCTATAAGCACGTGAGCTTCTATAAGTTTGAAGAACCGGATATTATCGACAGCGTGATCGTGATCCGGGAGTTTGAACGCATTGATTATCAGTATGAGGACGGCCCCCGAGACGCGGAAGCCTTCTTTGTGGAACCCAAAACCGGGGACATCTATATCATCAGCAAGCGTGAAGAGCAGGTGGGCATTTACCACCTGGCGTATCCCCAAGCGACCGGAGAAATGCTGATCGCCAAAAAGCTGGGGCAGATGCAGATGAGCTGGGTCACAGCCGCGGATATCTCTCCCAACGGGAAGTATATCTTGGTGAAGAACTACGCTTCCGTGCGCAAATTCCGCCGCTCCGGCAGCATCGCCAAAACCCTCTCCAAGAAAGGCAAGAACCTGCCCTATCAGCTGGAACCCCAAGGAGAAGCGGTCTGCTTTGATGCCAGAGGAAAGGGCTATTTCACGCTAAGTGAAGCGGCCCAGGATAAAGCGCAGATTTTGTATTACTACAAATAGAATCCGCCGATAATCCTCTGTTACGGAGACAGCGGCAAACTCCGCCATAACTAATCCGTTGCAGCTCTCAACCATGGAGACTAAAGCAGACATCAAGCTGATATAAAGCTGTTATAAAGCCATGAACACAGCATAATAACAGCATAAACTCAGGACAAAATCAAGGGCACACAAAGACCGTGGGGGTGATTTGGGATCAAATAACAAAGGGCGGTTCGAAAACCGCCCGAAGAGTTCTGTTACAGTGCCTGCTTGCCAAATATCTCGGCCATAGTCTTCACTGAACCCAACAGAGCTGAGGATTCATAGGGCAAGACCACGGTTTTATCGCCCTTTTGCACCAAGCCCTGGAAGGCTTCGATGTATTTCAGGGTGATCTGATATTGGGCGGGATCCGCGCCGCAATCTTTCAATGCTTCAGCCACCAGCAGGATGGATTTGCGCTCGGCATCTGCCACCAACAGCTTGGATTGCGCTTCACCATCGGCGCGGGCGATCTTGGCTTGTCTTTCGCCTTCAGCCGTGAGAATCTGATATTCTCGTTCACCTTCGGCAGTTAGGATTTTGGCGCGTTTGTCGCGTTCCGCGCGCATCTGTTTTTCCATCGCGTTGCGGATCTCTTCCGGAGGTTGAATCTCCTGGAGCTCCACGCGGTTCACTTTCACGCCCCATTTGTCTGTTGCTACATCCAGAATGTGGCGCAGCTTGGTATTCACCGAATCGCGCGAGGTGAAGGTGAGATCCAGCGTAAGTTCACCGATCACATTACGCAGAGATGTCTGAGTAAGTTTCTCGATTGCTTCCGGCAGATTGCCAATTTCATAGACTGCTTTGTAAGGATCCGTGATTTGGAAATAGAGCAGAGCGTTGATGTTCATGGACACGTTATCCGCTGTGATCACGTTTTGGCGGGGGAAGTCGTACACGTTTTCGCGGAGATCAATGCGATTCTCCACCTTTTGAACAACCATTATGCTGCCCCGATAATCAGTTTTGTTGTATCGCCAGTGAATGGGGCGCATCTTATCGAAGATTGGCACTATGATGTGCAGACCACTGGGCAAGGTTTTGTAGTATTTACCAAGGCGTTCGATAATAACTACTTCTGCCTGACGAACAACGATTACACCACGGGCGATGACAATCACCACCAAAGCTGCAAAAAACAGAACAAGGTATAAGGAGAACATATCTACCTCCACATTTTTTCATTGAGTACACTATACGAACCCGCTCATTATTGGCAAGGGAAATATTGCATTTCATGCTTCTATCTTGTATCCAAAATCCAACATTGCCATTTGTCTATGCTTGGCTTTGGCGATAATCGGCAAAAAACCAAGCAGCGGGAAAGATGCGGAGACGGCCTTCAGTAAGCCCTGATGGGAGTGATATCAGGTTGAAGGAGATGTTGGTTGCCGGATTTGTCCTGTCGCTGTCCACCATGGATAGTGACGGGGGGATTATCTCCCGCATGATCTTTGCGGTATATGGTGTGCAAGCGCTGTGTACGAAAAGCCAGCACCGCAAACAGAAAATCCCGGGGCGAGCCCGGGATTGTGCGCTGGGGTAATTTATTGCAGGGTGAATCTGTCTTTACATCTTCACGCTTACGTTGATGTTCTTGAAGCGGGCTGGAGCTACACCGTGGGAAAGGCGCATCACCTGACCCGGTTCTCCCTTTCCGCAGTGGAAAGTGGAGTGGTATGCCCATTCTTCTTCGCCGCAGATGGCGTCGCAGGCATTCCAGAAATGGGGCGTGATGCCAAAATAGGTTGGTTCCTTCACGATTCCGGTGATCTTTCCGTTTTGGATCTTGTAGCCGATCTCGGTGGTAAACTGGAAGTTATTGCGGTTGTCGTCGATGCTCCAGGTTTTGGTGAAATCCAGAAAGTAGCCATGCTCGGTGCTCTTGATCAGTTCATCCAGGCTGCCTTTGCCGGGAGCGATGCAGAGGTTGGTCATGCGCACCAGCGGGAAGTCGTCCGCAAAAGAGCCTTTCATGTTTGAAGAAGGCTCAAGCCCCAGTTTGTGGGCAATGTGGCGGGATGTCTGTTGGTCCACCAGGATACCGTCTTTGATGATGTCCATGCGTCTGCCGGGTACGCCTTCGTCATCCATGGGGTGATAGCCCATGCCGCGGGGATCGGTGCTGTCGCTATAGATATTCAGGATGTCCGAGCCATATTTGAAGATGCCGAGCATAGAGGGTTTCACGAAGGTCTTTCCGGCATAGGAGATTTCCTGGCCGAATATACGGTCTGCCTCGGTGGCGTGACCTACGGATTCATGAAGCTGGAGGGCAAGATGACCACCACCGATGATGATATCGGCCTTCTCTTCGGTAATCACCGGTGCCGAAAGCAGATCTTCCGCTTCCTTCATGATGCGCTCGGTATTCTCCATAAACATTTGCTGGTGAAACAGTTCGAAGCCGGCTCTGCCCGCGCTCATGTGCCCCGGCCAGGTGCGGGATTGCATTTGACCGCTCTCGGCGGCGATCACACTCATCAGGGGCAAGGTGTTGTAAACCGTGGTGTGGCTGTAGCTGCCCTCGGTATTGGCATAGTACTTCTCCTGGCGCTCAAACTCGGCTGCCACGTGAGAGTGCACGATCTTGCCTTTGGGTTTGATTGCTGTAGCCAGGTTTTGCAAGAAGTCCAGCTTCTCGCCTTTTTCCATGGCGAAGGGATCGATTTCCGGGATGTGGTGATATTCTGCCACGCTTGGTTTGAGCGTCGGAAAGGTGAGCACTTCTTTTTGGAATTTGGCACCTTGGATGGCGTTGCTTTTGGCGCGCAGGATCAGGCGTTCAATCGAAGCATCACTGAGATCTTTGGAGCCGGCAAAGCCGAAGCAGCCGTTGATCAGCACCCTGATCCCAAGAGCGGGAGAGCCTTTGGAATTGCTGTAGTTGCGCAGGTTGCCGTTGATAAAAGTAATGTCTTCATAATCGGTTATCGTAATGCGGACATCGGCAAAGGCGACCTCCGGACTCTGTAGTTTGGCGATGATGTTCTTTATCTTTTGTTCCATAAATGGTTCCTAAATAGTCTTGGTGGAAGAGGTGATGTTGAAGCCGGTAACCTTGGCATGAGGAGCTTTTGCGGTGCTGACGGAGAAGCTGCCGTAGTTATCGGAAAAAGGTATCGTGTAGGCTTTGTTTTCCAATGCCGTCACGTTTTGCAGAATGCGGGAGATGCGCTCGGTAAAGCGCAGGTTGTTCACTACTGCCACGATCTTACCGTCTTCGATCAGGAAAGTGCCGTCCCGGGTAAGCCCGGTCAGGGAAGTCTCGCGAGGATTGATGAAGTTCATATAGTGCAGGCTGGAGATATACAGACCCCTCTTCACAGAGCCGATCATCTCTTCCAAGCTGCTGGTGCCGGGGGCGATCTTCAGGCAGGAAGCGGTGTTCCCGTTTTTGGGCAAGCCAAGTTTGTGGTGATAGTATTGGTTGCACAGGAAGGCTTTGAACACGCCCTTATCGATCAGTTTCAGCGCTTTATAGATGTGCCCGCCGGAGCCGTAAACCTGCCCGATCATTTCCGGATCATCAGGATCATCGGTGATATTGACAAACTCCGGAAACAGCTTCTGGTCCAGCTTGTCTTCAAAGAAACTGCTGTGCTGGTCCAGAGCGTAAGCGCCCATGCCGTAGCTGAGGTAAAGGCTGTATTCGGCGAGGCAGCGCGGCGCCAGAATCACTTCATATTCGCCCGGCTCCACATCTATCACAGGGTTATCGGCGTGTTTGATCTTTGCCATTAGCCGGCTGCGGAAAGCTTCCAGATCAAAGAAACCGAAATCCTCTCCACCAAAGGTCTCCAAGACCGTCACCTGGCTTTTGTTGTGAACCGCTTTGACCTCCAGGTAGATCGGGGAACTCTGCGAGTACTTATCCAGTCCGTTGCTATTGATCAGGCGGGATTCGCTGAAGTTGCAGACGAAGGTTCCATATAGTTCAAAGTCGTGCTCTGCGGCGCTATGCGCCAGAGTGCTGAGGATATCTGTCTTGCGTTGCAGGTTGATGGCGAGGATGTTGTTGCTTAGGTGTCTGGCAGCGGCGATGCTTTGGTCATCTTCCACATCCACAAAATCCGGGTCTTCAGGAAGCGAATCAATGATGTCCAGCGCTTCAGCCAGGGCGAGGTCGATCTTAACCTTGTCCGGGCTGTCGATTTCAAAGCTGTATTGCTTTTTGCCTTTGAAAATGGAGCAACCCAGGCTGCGGTTGTCCTTGCTGATGTTGTAGTTTGTCTGGCTTTGGTAGAAGCGCAGAAAATCGGTTTGCCAATCAGTTTGACCGATTTCGTACTTCAGCTCCGGTTGCTGATCCAGAGCATCTTTCATGTAGAGCAGATTCTCGTGCATAGATCTATCCTTTTATCTGTTATTATATCCAGGTATGGTGGTTGTGCCTGCGTTTGGGGCCGTTTGTGCGGGCCACGAATTCGCCCTGTGCCGGGCTGTTGAGGTCTTGCAAAGTGCCGCGCAGCCACACTTGATCGATCGCCCCGGCAAGCTCCAGAGGCTTCCCTTCCGTGCTGTTCATTGCGGTCTGTCCGTTGGGGTCGTAGATTACAAAATCGGCGTCCGATCCGGCATTCAGGCAGCCTTTCTGAGGGTAGATGCCCAGCCGTTTCGCGGGGTTTTCGCTCAGCATTTTCAGGCAGGTAGCGAGTGGGACTTTGCGCTTTTTCCAAAGCTCGGAGAGCACCCACAGATAGCTGTATTCCATCATTGCGGGCGGATTGCCCTTGAACTGTTCGTAGGGCGTGTCCACTTCAGTGCAGCTGTTTGAAAGTAAATAGATCTTGTTTGTGCGCAGAAGCTCCCACAGCTCGGTTTGATATTCCGCGAAATCAGTGTTCCATTGCGCGGAAAATTGTTCCGGATCCAGCAAGTGCATCAGATCTGCCATGTTCATCGCGAAAGAGATATCGCTGCGTTTGGAGATGGTATTGATAAACTCAATGGTTTGATACGAAGAGATTCGGGGAACGTGGATGGGGTTTTCCTGCATGCGGCGCAAGATCTTCTTGATGCCGTCCATCTGGGCGGCAAAACTATAGTCTTCATGAGTATCCACATCAAAACCCTGGAAGGCGAACTCCGTATCACTTTCGTAGATATCCATAAAGAGGTCCATGATCTCCGTGAAGCTCATTGCGGTTATTGCTTCATTGGGCGACGGCGTCATCAGCAAAATGCCCACCACGCCTTTGTTCCAAAGCTCCTGGGCAGATTCCGCGTAGTAAGGATAGTCGTTCACGTCCACATGGGCCCAAAAGGCCATATCCGTGTGCACCGTACCCTGAATCTTCTTGATTGCGTCTTTCAGGTGATAGCTTTCAAAGATCGGGTCCCGGGTGTGGAAGCTCATCTCCGCCAGAGTGGTCCATCCGCCCTTCAAGGCGCTTTTCGTTGCTTTGGCCAAGGCTTGGGAGATGTCCTGCTGAGGACCAAAGATGTGGCTGTGAGCTTCGATGGCTCCGGGGAGCAGGATCTTTCCTTTCAGGTCGATAGTTTCAGGCTCTTCCTCGCTGATGATCTCATCGGCGGAAATCTTCACAATCTGCTTGTCAAAGAGGACGTTTACCCTCTTCATGGCGGCGGAGCTGGTGGGCAGGGAGGCGTTTATAAATAGTTTCATACTAATATGCCATAATCGAGATCCCCGCATCCACAAAAAGGATGTCTCCGGTTACTCCGGAAGAGAGGTCGGAGAGCAGATAGAGGGCGGTTTTGGCGATATCCTCCTGTTCGATATTACGGGAGAGAGGGGCGCTCTTCTCGATGCGGCGTTGCATCTGGGAGATTCCTCCGATAGCGGAGGACGAAAGCGTCCGGATCGGACCGGCAGAAATGGCATTCACGCGGATGCCGTGTTCCCCCATGCTATAAGCGAGATAGCGTACGGTGGCTTCCAATGCGGCTTTGGCGATGCCCATCACCCCATAATTCGGGACCACTTTCTGGGCGCCGTAATAGCTGAGGGTAATGATGGAAGAGCCCGGATGGAGCAGCATTTCGGCTTCTCTTGCCACCGCCAGCAGTGAATAGACCGAGATATCCATCGCAGTCAGGAATCCGTGCCGGCTGGTGTGATGAAAGGGAATATTGAGGTCCGCAGACGGGGCAAAGGCCACGCTGTGGACGATGTAATCGATGCTATCCCACACCTCTGCCAACAGGCTGATCATATTCTTTATATCGTAATCTTTGCTCAGGTCACATTCATAGACCAAATCCACCCCCAGCTCTTCGGCGATGGGGTGCACTCGTTTTGCCAACGCGGGACCGGCATAGCTGATCGCCAGCTCAACGCCTTGTTCCTTCAGGCTTCTTGCGATCCCGTAGGCAATGCTGTGTTTATTCGCAATGCCCAGAATCAGGGCTTTTTTACCTTGCATATTCATCATCAATCTCCTATGAGCCGCATTAGTGCGGCTTCAGTTTTGGCAAGCATCTGCGTATTCTCAAAATGGCGGAAGATGTTTGCCGCGCGGATATAATCGCTGCGAGCTTGGTCCGGCCGGTCATCGGCTTCATTGATCGTTGCCTTCAGCCAAAGGTCATAGCCCAATGCAGGAAAGTTCTCGTAGCGCGTATCAAAATCTGCTGCTTCCGAGATATATTTCAAAGCTGATTTGTAGTCCCGCAGCAAATATGTGTGATAGGCCATGGCGTATAGCGCGGAAGCCAGGACCCCGGGATCTGCCGAGAAGTCTTTCTTCAAGCCGCGGCGATAGCGATTGCTCAAGCGCTCCAAATTCCGAAACGTTACTCCGGAATACTCCGGTCGCAGCCGGGATTCCGCCTGCAAAGCGTGGGTCAGCACCTGGATACGGACGTGCAAGGGGTAGTCGTATGAATCCACCGCCTTTTCCCGGATTCCGGCATAGTCTCCCACATCCTGCAAGACAAACAAATCCAGCAGCAGCAGCACGTGCGCTCCTTCAGGATCAGCCAGCCGGATGAGTTCTGCCAATTGCTGGCGATACATGGTGAAGCCGGCATCGTCTTGGGCAATGTGTGCCAGGCGCGCCAAGCCGGAAAGCGCGTACTGCTCGCCCCGCAGATCTCCGAAAGTGCGATATTGTTTCAAGGCAGAAGCGAAGGTTTGTTCGCTATCCTGCCAACGCTGTTTTTGCTCCAGATTTTGCGCCAGAAGCAGGGTGGCATCTGCTGCGGCTTTGGATGGTGCCTGGCTAACCGGGATCGGGCGTGAACAGGCGGCAAAGGCAAGCACGAGAATGCTCAAAACTGCCAATAGCTTAATCTTCACCCGGCACCTCACCGATCCGCCCTTGCGGCGCGTATGCCCTGATGCGGGAAGGGGTAATCCCCTTGCGCAGAATAGGGTTATTGTTCAAGGCCTCCAGGGTTTGGGTGGCTTTGGCCAGAGTATCGTTCAGATTGTTGATAATCAAAAGTAGCTCCGGATTCGCCCGGGACAAGCTGCCCACGATCTTTTCCGTTTCCTGAAGAGTTCCGCTGAGCGCATACAGTGATTCGCTCAAAGGCGCTATGATGAGATCACCCCGGGGGTCCAGCATCTTCAGAATCAGGCTGTCCGGATAGGCATAGTTGGCCGCGGCGATATTCAGGCTGGCAATCATCTCTTCCAGGTTTTTGGTCTGTCCGGCAATGCCTTCGCTGATATCGGCCACATTATTCACAATCCTCAGCACCACGCCCGCATCGGAGTTGTTATCCCGGTTCAGGTTCTCTGCCAGGGTTCTCAGTTCAAAAAGATTCGCGTTCATCAGCGTGAGTGTGGTATCCGCTTTTTCGGAAAGATCCGCCGCGTTTACCAGAATGCGCATCAATGCGCCTTTATCCGCATTATCGTCTTTGATCAGTTCGCTGGTCAGGATGCCGATGTTTTCCACGATCATGCCGATGGGATCGCTGGTCTTTGGTGACAGTATGCGCAACAAAGCCCGACCCTCCGGAAAATCCGTGGACGGAATGAAACTGCCCACCTCCAAAACCTCGTGATCCAGCGGGGAACGGACAAATTCCAAAGTGGTTTTGTTGGTGATGGGGATTGTGGTGCGGTAGATCACGCTTGATTTTGTAATCAGGTGACGATAGCGCTTCAGAACATAAAAGTCGATGAGGATGCTGCTATCTTCACTCAGCTCGAATTTGGCCACCCTGCCGATCTCGAAACCTTTGTACAGAACAGGTGTTTGCGCGGAGATCCCGATCGCGTTTTCCAAACTGGTAGTGAAATTGAAGCGTTTCTCGAACATATTTTGCCGGATCGCGATGGATACGACAGTGAGGATCAGCACCACCACAGGGATGATGATAAAGGCGAGAACAATCTTTTGCGTGTGTTGTAACTTATAATTCATGGTTTTTTCCAGATGAGTTTAGTCTTTTATACGGGCACAATTTTGTCAAGAAAGACTTTGACCCTGCCGGAGATTTTTCCGCGGAAGCCTGTTCCCCCTCCCGCCGGACAGCAATTTCCAGCTTATAATTAACTGAATAAATACTCTAAGATGTGGAACAAATATTGCTCCACAACCATGACACTGGAAACATATGTGTTTTACCTTTTGTTTCCCAAAAGGAGATCAAAATGAAGCAAAGTTTTATCAAGAAAGCTCTAGGTAGCTTGTTTCTGATGTCGATAACTCTGCTGCTTTGCGCCCTCCCCGTGCACCGGGTCAGAACTGCGCAAAACATCAGGTTTAGCGGTCTGCAAACCAAAGTCTCTCCGGATGTCGCCTGGGTATTTTGGGAACACAGTGTAGAGCAAGGTTATGCTTGCATGGGCATGAAGTTCAATGCCCAAGGTGTCGCTCTATTGGGAGAAGCTCTGCCCATCGATCTGGGCATCGGTTCGGTCAAGTTGGTCTCTACCAGCAACACTGTGGACAGCGGCATCCTGATTGTTTACATGGTAGAAATGCCTGACCTGAGCAGTGTGCTCAAGATCCAAAAGCTAAGCTCCGAGGGTGCTGCTTTGTGGACCGACGATGGCATCGTGCTGGGCAGCCTGGATACCTTCAAAGGGGTGCAGGCATCAATCGCACCAAATCCCCTCGGTGGCGCTTATGTATTGCACTCAAACCACAATGTTATGTCCATTATCGCCAAAAACTTCAACGCCGAAGGGGAAAACTTGTGGACGGCAAACCAAAACATTGGCTACATCCCTGACCAAAACAACCAGATGGCGCTTGCTCCAAACGGAGATCTGATCTATCAGCATGCTGACCCGGGGGTCTATACCTGGCGCTTGAAACGAGTAAACATGAACGGCGAAACGGTGGGAAGCTATCCGATGTTCCCCCCCGGTGCTCCCGTTCCGGATAACGCCCGCATTCTGGCTGCCGCCGATGGCAGCTTCCTGCTCTACAGCCCGATCGGTAGTGGCACTGGTCACTTACTCTTGCAGAAGATCTCTGCAACCGGGGATCTTGTCTATAGCGATGTGCAAGTATTAGTTCCGGATCAACTAATAAGTAACCCCTACAATCTCAAGGCAACCTCCACCGCGGATGGCGGCTTCGTCTTTGCCAATGGGTCGCCCTGGGGATTCGATTATCCAAATCCCGGAGTCTCGGCTTTGAAGATCAGCAGCGATCTGGCTCTCCTGTGGCAGACAAACATTGGTGGTTATCCCACAGATGTTTACGGGTGCAATGTTTTAGAAATTGCTCTTGATTCGGCAGATAACCCCTGGATTTCCCTGATCCGAGTATTTTCGGACAGCTACAATTACCGCCATCAGCTCGAGGTAATGAAGCTTTCCTCCGGCGGCAGCCTGATGGTTTCGCCGCAGATTTTGTGTGAAAACCTTCTGCTCACGGGAGAGAAGGAAGCTCCCGCAATGACTCTCTTTGGCAGCAGCGCAGCGCTCTATTGGAAAGAAGCGAATCATGACCAAATCCACCTGAAGAAGCACCAATTGAGTCAGACCGGTGCCCCCGAGATCTCCCCAACAGCGCAAACGCTTACCGCATGCTTGAACGGTAGCCCGGAGCTAAAAGCTTTGCACGCCTTGGGTGAAAGCAGCATAGCCCTGATGATGGACACTCGGCTTCCGGTGGAACGCATCTTCTATCAGGTCTTGAGTGCAGACGGCCAGCCCACTCTAAGCGCAAATGGATTGGCTTTGGATGGTGGCTCCTACACAGCTCAACAAATCCTGGCAGAGCAAGTAAGTGCCCAGAACACTCTTTATGTGCTATACTCCAAAAGCCCGAATTCCGATTCCAAGCTGCTATGTCTGCAAGAGATCGACGCTTCCGGGAACAAACTCTTCCCGGATGGAGGCCTGATAGTGGCAGATCTCTATGGCTGGAACAACAGCTCGGCTTTGGGCATTGAGGACAACGCGCTGTACATTTATTGGACCGGTGGAACTGCCACAAATCAAAGCGCCAGACAGCTTCGCGCCCAAAAACTGCAGAATGGCTCTTTGCTTTGGGCTCCGATGGGCAACGTCCTGACCATTCCAGACTTCTACAGCTTGTTAGCCGCAGAAGACCGATATCTGCTCATAAGCACAGTAAACCCTACTGGCGGAACGCGAGCCATCCGTATCGATAGCTCCGGAAACATTGATCCCGCCTGGAATCCCGCCGGCATTCCGCTTGTTGCCGATGCAGTAATGACGGAAGTCCACGGAAGCGGCAGGATCGGAGATGACTTATATGTGGCTTTTAGCTTTGGAGATCATCAAAGCTCCACTTGTGCCATGCAAAAGTTCAGCCCCGCCGGGGCAAGAATGTGGGGAGATGCCGGGATTCCCATGTTTAGCGGAATCTCCTATAGGCAAAAAGTAAACACTCTGCTGTTTTCGGATGTGATCACAGTCTGTTACGATAGCGAAACCCTGGGCTTGCGCATCCAGAAGATCAATTCCGAGGGAGAATTCTTGCTTGAAGACCACGGCTATCGGGTTGCGAATTTTGAGTATCTTTACCTGGGCAGAACCTTGGTGGAATACAATAGCGGAGCATATTCCATCAGCTGGACCAATGCCGCCGGAGAGCTGAAACATCTCTACATCAATCCCGCGTGGGAACAAAGTGAAGTGCAACAAGAACATAATAGTCCGGCATATCGTTTCTTCATGCAAGCGGTGGGTAATAAAGCTCATCTGGTTTGGGATTATGCCCATGGAGATTTTGTTGATTTCGATTTCTCTCCTTTGGTATCGATCCTGTCAAACGCCTTTGTCGAGCCGGTCTCGATCAATGACCCCACAGCCCCTGCCATCACCGGAATTGCTCTTCAGCAGAACTACCCCAATCCCTTCAGAGGCAACACCACCATCGCTTACAAGTTATCTCAGGCAGCGCCGGTAAAGCTGCAGATCTTCAACCTGAAAGGGCAATTGGTGCGGGAAAGCTCCTTCGCCCACCTCAAACAGGGAGAACACGAGTGGCAATGGGATGCCAAAGATGCCCGAGGGATACACTGCGCCAATGGTATCTATTTCTACAAAATTCAATCCGGAGCAAGCTCCGCAATCAGAAAAATGATCCTGCTGGGAAACTGAAGCTCTTCATTTATAGCCCTTGCCCGGAGCAAGCAGTACGCGCCCCGGGCTTTTTTTGTGTCTGCTGAAATGAGCTCAGCCCCTTCGGGATCCACCCACCGGAAGCCATTTTGTAAGCCGAGCAAGCCCTGAAGATCTCTTGAGGACTTCCTGTGCCACGCTAAAGAAGCCTTCGAGGGCATCAGCAGAACGGGAGAACCAAGAACAGCACAACATTGCCTGAAGCCTCGCGGTGGCGGACTGGGAGGAAACGTGATCAATTGCCGTGTGCTGAACTTGGTTTTGAGCCCTTATCGTGCTATGAGCATGGGAGAATAACAGCTTCAGATTGGCTTAATGAGCGCTTTAATAAGTGGGAAGGAGTCAGGCGTTTCATTGCTAATACAGAGCTGAGTAAAGAGTCTTCGACACTTCCTGGTGTCGATCGAGGGCTCAGCCCGAGAAAGAAAAGCAAGCAGCTCCGCCGCTTTGCAGAACGGGGACGTCTGCAATCCTCATAAAGAAGGGTGACTTTCTTGAACAGCATATCTTGAACAGTATATTGAAGGATTGCTTATTGCCTGCATGGACGAAGCCAGGTTCTGAATGTCGGCATGGCAGAAAAACCAGCTAAGTATCCTTGTTTCAGATTGTGAGGAAACGCGGGAGTCTTTTTTGATTGACAAAAACAGGCACTTACAAGTTCATGCTCTGATTGAGATAAATATCTATGAATCATAATGTCCGGATTTGTCTGAATTGCGTTTACGCATGGATATTGAATCGTGTTCATTATAATTTACCAAAGGAGAAATAAAATGGCCGTACCAAAAAGAAAGACATCGAAGACCCGCAGAGACAAGCGCAGAACTCACGACGCACTCACCGTGCCGAGTTTCAGCACCTGCCAGAAATGTGGAGAGCCTTCCCGCTCACATCACATTTGTGAGAACTGTGGTACCTACAACGGCAAGCAAATCTTAGCCGCTAAGGAATAAATTTGCGCGTAGCGCTGGATGCTTTCGGTAGCGACGCGGCACCGCATCCCGAGATCGAGGGCGCCGTACTTGCGATCAAGGAAGATCTTTGCCAAGAAGTGATCCTGGTAGGTGACCAAGAAATCCTTAGCCGGGAGCTGAGCAAATACTATTACGATTCCAGCCGCATCAGGATAGAACACGCAGCCGAGCGCATCGGAATGGGAGATAGCGCCCCGGCTTCGGTGCGCACAAAAAAGGATTCTTCCATGGTGAAAGCCATCACCCTGCACAAAGAGGGTAAGGCCGACGTCGCCGTATCCGCGGGAAACACCGGAGCCATGATGAGTGCCTCTCTGATAACATTGGGCAGGATGAAGAATGTCTTGCGGCCTGCAATCGCCGGAGTATTCCCTACTCAGGTGGGGCACGAGATTATCCTGGATATCGGCGCTAATGTGGATTGCGAAGCCCAGCATCTGATGCAGTTTGCCATCATGGGTTCGAAGTATTTCGAGTTTTTTTTCAAGGAACCGAAACCCCGGGTGAGCCTGCTAAACATCGGTGAAGAAAGCGCGAAAGGCAATCAGATGTCCAAAGAGGCACACAAACTGATGGCGGAAAGCACAGACATCAATTTCATCGGCAACATCGAAGGCAAGGACGTGCTCGCGGGCATCACGGATGTGATAGTTTGCGACGGCTTTGTCGGCAATGTGATGCTGAAAACAGTGGAAGGCGTAGGCTTTTCGATCTTCGCGATCTTGAAAGAACAGATCAATAAAGACTGGGTTGCCAAGCTAGGCGCCATGCTCTCGTATCCGGTGTACAGTTACATCAAGAAGAAACTGGATCATACAGAATATGGCGGCGCGTTGTTGGTAGGGCTAAACGGCATCTCGGTGGTATCCCACGGGCGGAGTAATGCGAAAGCAATGAAAAACGCGATCCGATTTGGCGCGCGCATCGCAAAATCCGGTTTTGTGGAGAACACAAGAGACTATTTTGAGAGGTTGTAATGGGAAACTTTCATGCAAAGTTCTCGGCCTTTGGGAGTTATGCTCCGGCTAAGATTTTAACCAACCAGGATTTGGAAAAGATTGTGGAAACATCTGACGAATGGATCCGCAGCAGAACCGGAATGGTTGAACGTCATATTGTAACCCCAGAAGAAGCAGCCAGTGACCTGGCATATCATGCCGCAATCAACGCCATCGAAGCTTCCAAAGTAAAGTATAAAGATATAAACGCCATCATCGTGGCCACCATATCCGGAGATCATCCCTTCCCTTCCACCGCCTGTATCTTGCAGAAACGGCTGGGGCTGAAGGGCATTCCCGCCTTCGACGTCTCTGCCGGTTGCACAGGATTCATCTATGCTTGCGACATCGCCAAGCAATATGTGGAAAACGGCGCCGCCATAAACGTTCTGGTGGTGGGTGTGGAAGTGCTTACCAAGATTACGAACTGGACCGATCGCAACACCTGCGTTTTGTTTGGTGATGCCGCCGGCGCTGCGGTAATTTCCCGCGCTCAAGCCACGGACATTTCCAGGATCATCGATAGCAAGATCGACGCGGACGGTTCTCAGGGCGAATACCTGATCCAGGCTGCCGGAGGTTCCCGCTTGCCGGCGAGCCACGAAACCGTGGACGCGAATCAGCACACAGTATATATGGAAGGCAACCGCATCTTCAAAAATGCCGTGAAAAGCATGTATGCCTCCTCGGAAGAGGTGCTGCGCCGGAATCACCTTACCAGTTCGGACATCGATTGGGTGATCCCGCATCAGGCTAATCTGCGCATTATCGAAGCTTTGGCAGACAAAATGAAAGTGCCGATAAGCAAAGTAATCATAAACATTCATAAATATGGCAATACCTCCTCTGCCACGGTTCCCCTGGCTACTGACGAAGCCATTCGGGGCAAGAAAATCCGCCGGGGTGATATCCTGCTGCTAACCTCCTTTGGAGCCGGGCTTACCTGGGGCAGCATCCTGGCCCGATACTAGGAGCAGAAAATGAAAACAGCATTTGTCTTTCCCGGACAGGGAGCACAATATGTGGGCATGGCGGCAGACTATCTGGCAGAAGATCCCAATCTGCAAAAGATACTAAAAGACTTTGATGCGAAGCATCACACCGAGCTGGAAAAAGCGATGAGCGAAGGTCCCGACGACCTGCTCAAACAAACCCACCTCACTCAACCCGCCATCCTCTTCCATAGCGTCTGCGCGTATCGTGAATTTATTAAACGCTATGACATCGCTGTGGATTATGTGGCAGGACACTCTTTGGGAGAATTCAGCGCCCTGGTGGCTTCAGGAATCCTGAGTTTGGAAGACGCCATGCACATCGTGCATAAGCGCGGTGAATTCATGATCAAGGCCGTCGGTGATATCCCCTTTGCCATGGCCGCGGTGATCGGGCTAGACCCGCAAAGCGTGAGCGATATCTGCCAGGAAGCCTCAACTGATGGCCTGGTGCAGGCCGTAAATTACAATACTCCGATCCAGACCGTGATTTCCGGGACCGCGACCGGCGTGGCAAAGGCAGGCGAGCTTGCCAAAGCCAAGGGCGCTAAGCGCGTGTTACCGCTTGTAGTGGGCGGACCATTCCATACCCCTCTGATCGATAAGGCCAGCACCTGGTTGATCCAGGAAATGGCGAGCTTTAGCTTCAGCAACGGGAAAATCCCGGTGGTATCGAATCTGGATGCTGTTCCCTCTGCCGAGGGCAGCGTCGCCCGCGATAAACTGGGCAAACAGATCATCTCCCCGGTGCGCTGGGTAGATAGCGTGCAGTTCATGGTAAACAACGGTGTCAAACGCTTTATCGAGTTTGGCCCGCAGAAAGTGCTGAGCGGAATGATAAAGAACATTGACAAAGAAGTAGAGATTTATTCAGTTGACCGTAAAGTGGATCTGACTGATCTGGAAGCAGTTCTGATTTGAACAATATTCAACGAAAGCCGCTAAACTATTGAATAAAGGATTGATATAATGCACGATTTTAAAGGTAACATAGTGCTCATCACCGGAAGTGCCCGAGGCATTGGTTTCGCCATTGCCGAACGCTTTGTAAAGAGCGGGGCAAGCGTGATCGTGATGGATATTTCCGCCGAGGCGGTGCAAAATGCCGTTGACAAGCTGAAACAGAGCGGTACAGCATATGGTTACACCGGCAATGTGACAGATTCAGCCGGCATGGAAGCGCTTTTTGCGCAAGTGGTGAAAGACCATGGCAAGATCGACACGCTGATCAACAACGCCGGCATCACGCGGGACAACCTGATGTTGCGCATGAAAGAAGAAGAATGGCAGATGGTTCTGGATATCAACTTGAAAGGCAGCTTCATCTGCACTCAGAAAGCTTTTAAGCACATGATGAAGGCCCGCAGCGGAAGCATTATCAATATCGCCAGCGTGATCGGACTCATGGGCAATGCCGGGCAAGCAAACTACGCGGCTTCCAAGGGCGGGATGATCGCCTTCACCAAAAGCTGTGCCAAAGAATTTGCCAGCCGCAATGTGCGCGTAAACGCAGTTGCCCCTGGTTTTATCGAGACCGAAATGACCGCCACCCTGAGCGACGAAGTGAAAGCCAGCTATGGCAATGCCATCCCGCTCGGTAAGATGGGCAGCCCGGACGACGTAGCCCGGCTTTGCCTGTTTTTGGCATCAGAAGACAGTGCCTACATCACCGGCCAGACCATTGCGGTGGATGGCGGCCTGACCATGCACTAAAGAATTAACCAAAAGAGAAATACAAAATAGGACTCTTCAATAACATAGGAGGAACAATGGATATTGAAGCCAAAGTAAAACAGATCGTAATGGATAAGCTGGGCGTAGAAGAAGCTCAGATCGTTCCTGAAGCAAACTTCATCGAAGATTTGCGTGCAGACTCTCTGGATACAGTAGAGCTGGTCATGGCTTTCGAAGATGAATTTGGTCTGACCATTCCTGATGAAGATCAGGATAAACTTCGTACCGTTGGCCAAGCCATCGATTACCTGAAAGAAAAACTCGGTTAATCGAACCCCAAACCCGGAATCAATCCTGATAGCATTGATATCAGGATTGATTCCATTATAAATTACTGCCTTTGTCTGAGTAATCGATTTATGAGGATTCAGACAAATGTAGTACCCGGACCGGATCAAACGGTCATCTAAGAAGAGAATACAGAGGTTTATATGCAAAAAAGAAGAGTAGTGATTACCGGAATAGGCGCAATCACCCCGGTGGGACACAATGTAGCGCAGACCTGGCAAAGCCTGGTAGGCGGAGTGATCGGCGTTGGCATGATCACCCGTTTCGATACTGAAGGACTCCCGGTAAGAATCGCCGCGGAAGTGAAGAACTATAATCCCGAAGATCACTTTGACCATAAAGAAGTAAAGAAGCTGGATATGTATACCCAGTTTGCCATGATCGCTGCCCGCGAAGCAGTGAAAGATGCCGGTCTGAAAGCCGGAAGCTTTGATCCTGAGCGCACCGGAGTGATTACCGGAGCGGGGATCGGCGGAATCCTCACCTTTGAGGAAGAATGCATCAAGTGCCATACTGCCGGACCGCGCAGAATCAGCCCCTTTTTCATTCCCAAAATGATCGGCAATATCGCCGCGGCACATATCAGCATCGAACACAACTTCAAAGGCATAAACTTCAACGTGATGAGTGCCTGTGCCAGCGCCAATCACGCTCTTGGCACCGCTTTGAGAACCATTCAATACGGAGACGCCGATATCGTGATCTCCGGCGGCACCGAAGCCGCGGTAACTCCGCTGGCAGTGGGCGGATTCTCGTCCATGAGAGCTCTTTCCACACGCAACGATGATCCTCAGACAGCCTCACGCCCGTTTGACCGGGAACGTGACGGTTTTGTGATGAGCGAAGGCGCAGCCATTCTGGTCCTGGAAGAGCTGGAACATGCCAAAGCCCGCGGCGCTAAGATCTATGCGGAACTGGCAGGCTATGGTGCCTCCGGTGACGCATATCACATCACAGCTCCCACCGAAGACGGCGAAGGCAGCACCAGAGCGATTTTGATGGCGATCAAAGACGCCGGACTGACCACTGATGATATTGATTACATAAACGCGCACGGCACTTCCACTCCGCTAAACGACAAAGGCGAAACCAATTCCATCAAAACTGCTTTTGGCGCAAAAGCTTATAAGCTGAAAGTGAATTCCACCAAATCCATGGTTGGCCATATGCTGGGAGCCGCAGCGGGAATCGAAGCCATCGCCTGTGTTAAAAGCATCGAAACCGGCATTATTCACCCCACCATGAACCTGGTCAACCCGGATCCTGATTGTGATCTGGATTACACCGTGGGGCAGGCAATAAAGCAGGAAGTAAACGCTGCCCTCTCCAATTCTCTGGGCTTTGGTGGGCATAACAGCGCAATCGTGATCACACGCTATAAGAATTAGACATTTCCGATGATGGTCCTTCCGATGGTATTGCACTATGGGGAGGACCATTGTCATCATAATAAAAGATGAGTGACAGAGTGAAGAAGATTATATCGCAAATTCTCGAGTATTTCAATGGCAAGAAAATGCCGGAAAGCTATCCCAAATGGGAAAAAAGCCTGCAGAATCTGCAGAAACGGCTGGACTATAACTTCAACGACACAACGCTTTTGAAGGCTGCTCTCACCCACAAATCCTATCTGCGCCGGCACTTTAACGATCACAAAATGCCTTCTCCGTTCGAGCGCATGGAATTTTTGGGCGATAGCATTCTGGGCTTTGTAATATCCAAAGAGCTGTTTGGCCGCCACCCCAATGAGCAGGAAGGCAAACTCTCCAAGCTGAAATCCAAAATCGTGTCCGAAACGTATCTGACTTTGAAAGCAAACGCCTTGGAACTGGGCAAATACTTGCTCCTCAGCCCGGAAGAAGCCGCTTCCGGTGGCGCTGAAAAACCCTCTATCCTCTCGGACAGCGTTGAAGCTCTGATCTGTGCGATATACCTGGATAGCGGAATCGCCGCGGCTTCACGCTTTATCAAGAACCACATCCTGGTGGAGTATGAAGAAACGGTAAACCGGGACGAACTAGTGAACTACAAATCCATCCTGCAGGAATATCTGCAAGGTCGCAATCAAGATCCTCCCAAGTATGTGACTATCGGAGAGGACGGTCCCGAGCATCAGAAAGTGTTTACCATCGAAGTGCACATCGGCAACAAACAGACCTGCATCGGCAAAGGCAACACCAAAAAAGCCGCTCATCAGGAAGCCGCTCGTCTGGCGTGTCAGAAACTGGGGATATAGAACACAAGAATCAGACATCCTTTGCAACCGGAGTTATAATTAGCTCCGGTTATTTTATGCCCGGCAGCAGTTTCCGGGATTCTATTGCTTGCTGTAGCGGGGGTATAAGCAACAAGGTTTTCCGAATTGGTTTGATAGCCAGGAAGCCCCCCCTATGCTCCTTGTTCCTGGTAAAGTATCCTGCGAACCTGATTTACCATATCATCGGGCATGATCGGCTTGTGCAGGACATAGCTGATGTGCGCCTCTTCCACCCTATCCTGAAGAACTTTATCCAGGAACCCGGTATATAGAATTATCGGTATGGATTTGAGGGCTTTCATCGCAGACGCCAGCTTGATGCCGTCCATCCCCGGCATATTGATGTCAGCAATCACGAGGTCATAGCTTTCCGGGCTTTGACTAAACTGCCGGTGGGCTAGTTGCGAATCCGAGAAGGATACGACCGTGTAACCGGCTTTTTGCAAGGCTTCCAGAAAAATCGCCGCGAGGTCCGGTTCATCGTCCACAATCATAATCCTGGCTTCAATGAAAGGCACCACGGGTTCTATAACAGGTTTTCGGATGATCTTCTCCTGCTCGATAGCGGGAAGAAATACATTGAAGGTGGCACCCCTATCCACCACGCTTTGAACAGTGATGAAGCCCTTGTAGCCGGTAACGATACCATGCACGATCGACAAACCCAGACCGGTGCCCTCACCGTAACTTCTGGTGCTGAAATAGGGATCGAAGATGCGGGAGATGATTGCTGCCGGGATTCCGCATCCGGTGTCGCTAACTTTTAAGCGCAGGTATGAACTTTCCAGCGCTACTTTGGGATCGATTCCGATCAGTTCGAAGCCGTTCACTTCATCCAGGTTAATGCTCAGTGTGCCTCCCTCTGCATTCATCGCGTGAGAGGCATTGGAGGCCAGATTGATGATCACCTGGGATAGCGAAGAACTATCTGCCAGAGTGCAAGCGCGGCTGTTGATGGTGGTCTCGATGTGGATTCTCGCGGGCAAAGCAGCGCGGATCATGGGCAGGGATTCTTCGATGATATCAGCAAACACGATCTGCCCTACATCAAAGCCGCTCTGTCTGCTAAAGGCCAATATCTTGCCAATCAAACTACCCGCGCGCAAGCATGCTTTGATCGCTTCATCCAGATCTCGCTGAGCCAGCTCCGGTTGGTCCAGCTTGGCAGAACTGAGCGAGATATAACCGGCGATGATGGTGATGATGTTATTAAAATCGTGCGCGATGCCACCCGCCAGAGTTCCCAGAGATTCCATTTTTTGAGATTGCCGCAGCTTGTTCTCCAGGTTTTTAAGATCCGTGAGATCGCGGGTGATGAAGATCAGCTTTGTGGGGTTGTTTGCCTCATCCATGATCACCGATGCGCTGACGAGAGCCGAAAACAAGCTGCCATCCACACGGTGTACGCGCAACTCCTGATTGCGGATATATACTCCCTTGAACAGGTCTTGCAACATCTTGAGAAACTGCTTGCGCTCCGTATGGTGCACAATCTCCGAAAACTTCAGGTATCGCTCCAACAATCCATTGCTGCTTTCAGCCTTCAATAACCTCAGAGTTTCGTCGTTCACGCTTAGAAAACTCCCGTCGAGCTCTGTGACGATGATGGATTCCGGGGAGGTGAGCAGAATCTTGCGGGTTTGCTCTTCCATCTCCCGCAATTTGGCTTCTGTCTTGCTGCGTTCATTGATTTCCTGAAGCAGTTCATCCTTTTGCAAAAAGAAGCGCTCGATTAAGCCCGCGACATCGGCAAACTCATTTCCGGTATCGGACAGCGGTTCAATCAGCTTGGGATCCCCTCGTTTAAGTGCTTGAGAGATGAGCCCCATAGGCGCGCTAATCCACTGTTGGATCAGAAAATACTGCATCAGCAGAAAGATAAAGATGAAGCCGATCGTGCCAAACAGGATCAGATTCCCCAAACTCCGCAGAGTAGCCAAAAATGGGTTCGAACTGTAGAAGGTAATCCAGGCAATCGCCGAACCACCAAGATCGTTGATCACGCGCATGATCCGCGTGTTATAATGATCTGATTGCTGCTGTTCTCCGGGATTTGACAGCGCGATGCGGATGTCGTAATTCAGGGCTTTTGCCAGCGAATTCAGATAGTTGTAATCGTAAAGCTGGCCCAGCAGGAAATAGCCTTGTGGCAGACCGCTGCGGTTTGAATCATCTGTAGGATGAATCGTAGCCACCGCACAGGACATGATATGATTGTTGAAGCGGGTGTGGTAACTCTGTTTGGTGCGGGTGTTCAGCGAATCTACCAGAGGAATCTCCATCCGATACTCGCTAAGCCCGAAGGCAGTTTCGCTGACATCGTTGTAGATCAGATTTCCATTACTATCATAAACTTGCACCAGTGAATAGCCGAATATGGGGATGATCGAATCCAGATTTCGCCTTGCCCATTGCAGGTCTCCGGCTTGAATAAAATCCACCATCTTGTCCCAGATCGAGTAATCTTCCACCATATTTGCCTGGGCATCAGCCTTCATCTGAAAGAAGGCATCAATGGTCAGCCGTCTCTGATACAGATCTCCCTCAATGTACAAGCGCAATTCTTCCTGTTTGATGTGGTAAAAAAGATAGAAGAATGCCCCAAACGCGAACGCGATTACAATAAACAGAAGGAGTAACCGGGTGGAGATGCGCATTAGAATTCGGGCAGGTTTATGATCTCAAGTTCTTGATTTTGGGCTCTGCGTAGCCGCTCCAACGCGCTATCCATGATCTCTGCACGAATAGTGATAATCAGTTCCCGCTCCCGCTTTTCGTAGGAGTCATATCCTGTCAGATAGCGCAAACCAAATACCCACCAGGGGAGGTCTTTCAGGATCGGGACACCGCTGCGCACTTTGGTCTCGTCCGTATCAAACAGCCCGGCAATCACGGTCTCTTCCTTATCGTACAATATCAGTTCCGTGGTTGAAGTGCTCTTGGTGATTACCATCGAGATCGCTGAAGGTTGACCGCTGGAGCGCTCGATGCTTAGTTTCATCATGATCAGTTCCTCTCCATCCAGTTTTACGATGGTGGGGGTCACGTTCATGATGATACCGGTTGCATAGAAAGAATCCTTGGTGTTCCCCGCTTCATCCGCGGTTTTGATCGAGATATCCTGACCAACCTGGATGTTGCCTGTCTTTCCGCTGGTCACCAAAATGCTGGGCTCTGCCAGGATGCTGCCCTTTTGGTCGGATTCTATGGTACGGATCAGGGTGGAGATATCCACGCTGTATTTCCCGATCTCTGTAGTTCCGGAACCACTGAGGGTAAATGGTGAAGCTAGTTGCGACGCTCCGGCAAAACCGGTGTTCACGCTCACTTTCCCGTTGAATACGGTTGACCAATCCACACCCAGATTCTTTAGGTAACTGCGGTCGGCCAGCATAGCTACTGCCTTGATGCGGACCTGCTTAGCCTCCGCTTCTTGTTGCTCCGCGGTCAGATCGCCTTGTCCGGGCAATAATGTCCCGGCTCCGGAGCTGTAGTCAGCATCACGGATCGCATAATACCCCACTCCCTCTTCCAGTTTCAGGTTGTTCTTCATCAGAATCAGTTCCAGTGCTCTACGCCACTCCAAATTGCTAATGGGGATGTTTATGCTGCCGTTATACTTGGAGAGGTTCAGCATCTTCCGGCCATTTTCCTGCAGGCTGAAATGCTCCATGATCTGCATGGCTTCGTTGATATGCGTCTCTTCCTTCATGCTGAGTCTTTGGCTAAGCTTGCTAGCGCCCTGAGCAAAGAGCCAAACACTGCCCAGTAACAGTAGTGCGATGACGATGAAGTGTTTTCTATACATGGTAAAAACCTCAGTTTTCCTTTATCAGATGCAATACTTGGTTTTCTTCAAGGCCAAATTTATCCACCTTGAAAACTGCCTTGTTATCTCTCAGGTCAATACTGTAGAGATATCCGCCCAAAACTCTGTCCCTTAGGTTCAGGATGCGGATAATGCCTTGGTTATCCCGCAGGAAGATTCTGCTTTCTCCGACCCCAATCAGGATGCTGTTATCGATATTCACCAGATTGGGGTTTTGCTCTTCTCTCTCATCATATTGGGCAGAATCCCAAACCAGAGAGCGGAAGAGCTGATATGAAGAAAGCGGGGCAGAAATCCTCGCCGGAACCAAGTCCGCCCAATCCAAACCACTTGAATGGTAATGGGTGTTCAGCACCATCGAAAACGAAACCGTGTCGCTGTTTGCAATTCCATCCGAGCCCAAGGAGATTTCTTCGATGGTCAACAGCGCCCGTTGATACTCGATGTAGCGCGCGAGATTTGCCACATCCAGATAGTTCGCCCTGCCGGAGATCACATAGCTGTTTACTCCGGATTCTGGATCCGTACCGATCTTGCTGGCGGCAAAGTCGTAGATAATATTCGCCTTCATCCAGCCCATCAAACGCAAAAGGTATTGATACGTGGAGGTGGGGCTATCTTCCTTCAAGAGCACCTTACTTTGTTCGGCAATCATTGCCTTGCGCATTTCAAAGAGAGCGATCAGGGAATCGATGTTGCTGATTTGGGAATTCAAAACGGCGATCTCGGCCTCAGTCTTGGTGTTTTCTTCTACCAGCACACCGGTCTGTTTACTGGATTTGTTGACCATAAACAAAGTCCCGCTAACCATCAGGAACAAGATTAGGGAAAGCACCAATGAGTTTCTCCCGGCATTAGTCATTCTTGCCTCCTTGTCTGATCGCCTGCATATCCAGGTTCACTTGCTCCCGTATGACATGACCCTCCTGAGCCTTCAGGGCATCGTAGAGCTCAATGTATTCTTTGTTGCCCATGGCGAGATCCAGCCTTGCTTTCAGCAGATTTATGTAAGGGCTGTAGTTGTCCTTACGACCAAGCAGCGGCCGCAGATACTCCATGGCCACCCGGTAATCCCGATCCAGATACATGCGGTATGCCATCCACCAGCGCACCGCAGGAATCATGTTGCTCTTGGGATGGTTATAGATGAAGTTGTTGCCGATCTCACGATAGTTCCAGATGTGCCCTTGGTGCAGAGCATTCACAAACGAGAGAAACTCCGCGCTCAGCACGGAATCTGGCGCTGCCATATTGAAACCAGGGAGGCTGGCGTTCTGCAAGGGCGGCAGCTGCATTTTGCGCAGAGGCAGGGGCTTTTCTGTTTCGCTGCCTGAGCTTTTGATGGCGCGTGAACCTCCTCCGCTTGCTTGATTGCTCTGTGCTTCCAGCCTTTCTTTTTCTGCCATGCGCTGACGAATGTCATCTTCGATCAGCTCCAGCCAGTTTAGCTCCGGAGCCTTGCCGCTCATCTCGAAGATCCAGACATTGTGGTCCCGGATCTTGGCTGCGGAGACCTTGCTTATGCTGCTCTGAGGCAGCGCCTGAGTCAGACTGATGATTGATGAACGATTGGAGGTAACCCCGTTGATATTGATCACATCCTTGTTCAGCTTGAGGTTTGTAATCCAGCTTTTGGGGTTGCCCCGGAAGCTTCGGTTCAAGGCATCCAGCATGCGGGTCCAATAGTTTTTTTTATCCAACAAACCGCCGATGCGCTGCAGGTTTAGTTCCTGGTCGGCAAGCTCTTCCTCGAATTTCTTGATCTGTGCAGCCTCACTGCGTTTTTGGCTAAGCACGAAGCTAAGCTCCTGCTTTCTGTGTTTTTCACGCACAAACGCCGAGTTGCTTTTTAATACTTTGTTTGTGCCCCAGAGCGCCCAGCCGAAGATCAGAAAGAGGATCAAGAAGCCATGCCAGGCGACCTTGAATTCTTTCTGGCTCTCGATGACCTTGCCCGGCAAGAAATTGGTTTTGGAGAAGCATTCTTCTTCCGGAAACAGTGCTTTCACTGCCAAGGCAATCGGGATGCAGAATTTGCTGAGGCTGCTATAATCCAGGATATCGCCATCGGTTGCTGAAACCACGATATCCTTGAACTCAAATAGTTTGACTGCCGCAGAAGAGAAGGCTTCACCCAGGTTTTCCACCAGATCCGCATTTGCCAAATCACCACAAATGATGATGCGTTCCGGCTCTTCCACCTGGGCGCTATCCAGAGCCAAAGTTAGCTTTGAGGAAATCACATCCGGCTCCGGAATACTTTGGGCTATCTGCAGGCTCAGAGTTTGAGTCCACTTCCCGTCCCGGAAGACAAAGGCCTTGCGAAATTCCTGACCCAGATACACCAACAGGGTGGGTCGCTCCAGATCATCGGCATAAGCACGTTTGAAGTAATCCGTGAGCGCCACATCATTGGCATCTGCCAGTTGGAAAAAGACCTTTATGTGGTTCTTTCTGGTATACTCCCGGATCAGATCCAGCAGACGATTTGTGCCCTTGTGCAGCCAGTGCTGCGGGTTATCACCGATAGTCACGATGCTGGATTGATACTCACCCAGTTTCAGGGTTTTGGCGGGAACCTTCTGCCGCACAAAGAGCTGCATTTCTTTCTTGCTGATCGCCCCGGGGTTGTCTTTCGCGATGTTGTCGTCATAGACGTTGATAGCGATCACTCCATGACCCAGATCGAAGGCACTCAGCATGCGCTCGCTGGGCTGAAGCTGATAGTAGGTTACATAGTCGTTATCAAACTCATCAATATCGATCTCACCCGGCGCAGAAGCCTTGGGTTCATGACTCTTGGAATCCACCATTTCCATGGAAGGATCGTCCAGAATCTTGTACCAGTATTTATCCAGATCGGTGTGATCCACACCCTGCAGATAAACACTTTCGCCTTCCCGCACCAGGTGCACCATGCGCACCACCAGACCATCGTGATAGATTCCGAATGCCTGTTTGGGGTGTTTTCTCATTTTATATCCTGATTTATCCCATCGCCAAAAGCTGAGACATTCTCTTTTTGTTATTGGAGTAATTCAATGCGCTTTGTTGAGTGATCAAACCCTTGCGATGCAGTTCTTTCAGATCCTGCTCCAGGGTACACATTCCCGCGCGTTTGCCTTCCACCATCATTTGATAGATCTCTCCGATGTTTTGATTGCGAATCGCCGCCTTCACGCTGGAATCCACCGACAGAATCTCTTTGGCCAGCACCAGCTTGCCATCGATGGTGGGGACCAGCTTTTGGCTCATGCAGACCGAAAGCACATCTGCCAAACGGTTGCGGATACGGTCTTGTTCTTCGGAAGGAAACTCTGCCACGATTCTATGGATACTGTCGATGGCAGAGCTGGTATGCAAAGTAGTGAATGCTTTATGCCCGCTATCGGTGATTTCCAGAACTGTGGCAATTGTCTTGGAATCGCGCATCTCACCCACCACGATCACATCCGGATCCTGCCGCAGGGCTTCGATTGCCCCGCTCTGAAAGCTCTGCACATCCGGACCCACTTCTCTGTGGCGCACCAGACAATGTTTGGAACTATGCATATACTCGATCGGGTGACCGATGATCACGATATGCCCCGCGTTTTCCCGGTTGTTGAGATCTATGATGGCATCCAGGGTGGTGGATTTACCGCTCCCGGTGATGCCGGTGATCAGCACCAAGCCCGCTTTCTCGTAGCGCAGATTCATGCGCTGCGCCACCGGAGTGGGAATCCCCAAACCTTCCATGGTAAATAGTTTATCGTTGATTCTGCGGAAGTTTGTGCCCAGAAATCCACTATCGAAGTAGCAAGACCCACGGAAGCGGGCAAAGCCATCTTCCAGGGCAAAGTTCAGCGAGAAATCCACGCTTCTTTGTTCAGCCAAAATCCGCCGTTGTGCCGGACTCAACCAACTCAGGATGATTGCATTGCTTTCCAGATAGCTATATTCTCCCAATTCATCCACTGCTTTCTTGGTACCGAATACCCTGAACCAAACCTTACGCGCGCAGCCTGCGCCCCCAAAATCGATATCGGAAGCAGTTTTCTCGCGCATCCGGGAAAGCCAGCCCTTCAGCACTGCCCGGCTTTCTGCTTCCTGGCTGGGATGCGTTCCAAACCAGTTTACGATGGCGTCGCATACTTCCGCGCCCTGCAGGTTTTCCGGGATCGCCCCGGCTAGTTCAGTAGTGAATGATAGTGGCATCTATTGTCCCCTTTTACACTGGTTGATTATCGGCATTAAATCCGCTATAGAGGCCGATTCTAAAGCTGGCCCGCCGCCATTTGTTATACATACATTGAATCAGGTTGATCATATATTTCTTTGTCAAGGTTTCATCCCGATACATAAAGAATTCGATCAGCTTTTTACGCTTGAAGTGCCGAACTTGCACGTTGTTTTGAGCAATCAAATTGCTGAAAATGGAATTGGGATAGATGAAGGTCTCTTCTCCCCAGACATCCCTGCTTTTCAGGGTTTCCAACAGTGCGCCATTGTAATAGGCATTCACCGAGCCATCCTCCACGATGATCATAGAGCCCAGCTCGTCTGTGAGTGGAATCTGGCTACCCTTGCTATAGCTGCTGATTGTACCGCAGGCCAGGAAGTCGCGCACATCCTCCGCTCCGAAAGCCCTCAACAAAGAGAGATCAGAGCTTTTGATCACCGAAGCGTGTGCTTCGCTACTTTCTCCGGTGCTATCGCCCAGTTCCGTAGCATGAGACAAACCGGAATCCACTACTTTGATCAGCTCTTCCGGTTGAATCGGCTTGGTCAAATAGTGGAAGGCACCGGTCCGGATGGCTCGAATCGCTACATCGATGCTGGAAAATCCGGTGGTCACGATGATCACGGCAAGAGGTTGAATCTCCTTTAAGCGGGCAATCAGTTCCAGCCCGCCCATCCGCGGCATATAGATGTCAATTATATAAAGAGAATACTTGGAATATTCCACCTTCTCCAGGGCATCCACTCCGTCCACCGCCACACTGACGTCGTAACCCAAATCTCCAAGAAACTCGCTGATGATGTCCCGAATATTCTGTTCGTCGTCCACCACCAGTATCTTTCGGGAATTCATGAGTCATCTCCTTTTTGCCGATTATTCTGAGTTTGCAGTAGTTCTTCCATCGCGGGGTCGATCTTCGTGGGATACTCTTCCTGTCCCTGCCAACTTTTTGTGTAAGTGGTCTGCAGTTGGGCTATCTCGATGTTCCCTGCCGGCATTCCAACTTCGGTGAAGTCCTCGTTGCCCGGGGCTTTGCGATAACCGATTATCTCGCTTTCCTTCAGCCTCTGCAAGCGTTGCATCAACAGGGAAATCTTGTTTACCGCCTCGGTGATCTCGTTGTTGCTCTTTTGCAGCCCCTCATTGCGCAGTTCGTTGGCATAACGTTTCACCCTGCCCAGGGACAAGGTGATCACGCACAAAGGAGTATTGATATCATGATCCAGATGCGCGATCTCTTTCAGGGTCGGCACCAGCTTCTCCATCTCTTTTTGCCAGGCTTCGCATTTCTGCAGTTGAGCAACCTGAGCCGTCAGTGCTTCATTCATGCGGCGATCTTTGCTGAGCTGATCCGATAGATAGTTCGCGATCAGCGCTACTCCGCTGAACAATCCGGTATAGGACAGCAAATACACGGTGGAGCCGCTCATATCCAGCATGGAGCTTTCCGTGGGTTCCAACACCCCATTCTGATACATCACGATCAGAGCTAGCAAGGCAAAGCTGCCACACAAACTTGCAATCACACCCCCGTTTTGCGGCATTGTTAATGAGGCAGTGATCACTCCGATCAGATATGCCCATACAAAGAAGCTCTGCAGGCCTCCGGTAAAATGGACGATCAGAGTGGCAAACACGATATCCAGTGCCACCTGAAACAGTAAAGTGAGCCGATGCGGATCCTTGGATTGTAGCTGAAACAGCAGATTTAGCGCCACTATCCCGCCAAACACCATGAAGAACAGCAGGTTTTGATACATCCCTTCCCGGAAGCTGATATGCAGCAGCCCGATCGAGAAAAGCACAATCACCAAAAACCAGCGTATCATGCCCCAGAGTCCTAAGAGTTTCTGTCTTTCGTTTTCCATATAAATATTCCTTTACTAATCTCTGATGTATTGGATGTCTGCCGGGTTCAATATCAGGTTGTAATAAGACCAGATCTCGCCGTCAGTCAGCGTGCGCGGCACCAGGCCAACCTGATCCATCAGACCCTTCATTTGCCGAAAAACGTCCCCGGTCTGGCCGGTGCCAAAGTATTCTCTACCTAAGTAAATCCCCTTGTTCCGGATCGCACTGGGCTGGTAAAATGGATACAGGGGATTGTTTCCGGTAGCCACCGGGAGTCCGTTGATATAGCCTTTCACCTGCCCCCGATTGTATGTCATGGCAAAGAAATGCCACTTATCTTTGTTATGCGGCCACTCGCCATCCGGCGTGAAATTGGCATTCACGCTAACGGCGGTTCCATCCACCGTAGTTGCGCCAAAATACATCTTCCCGCTTTGATACCAGATGCCGCCCGTGGGCTGCTTACGCACCGTTCCCCAACCCGCTACCGAAGCAGTAAAATTGGGATCATCCGGATCCGGAGGCAGCCAGACCAAGGTTGCCGCCGGGTGCCCGGAACGGATCTTGGCAAAAGCCATGATCGTGAAGTTTGAGGTCATGGACAGGCTCTCGTTTCCGTCATGCCAGATGTAACCCGGGTCTCCGCCAAAGCTCGCGCATTTCCAGCCATCAACTCCTTGCCCCATGGGCCGTGTATCCACATCGCCGACGAACAGCGCGTCGTTTTCATGTTCGGAGGAATCGATCACGTGATTCCAGTTAGCTGAAGGGTTGAATTGCGGTTGGTCCATCTCCAGATGAATCGCATAGTCCAGGCTCAAGAGTTCGACCAAAGGAAAGCTAAACGCCAGCTCAGCCCGGTATTGCACGGTTTGTCCCTGCGCTTCGCCGCTCACATAGCTGATCGCGCGGTAGCTATTGCTGCCGCTGGAGCCTCCTACAAAGGTATAATGAATACTATCGATCTGACAATCCTGGATATTAAAGTTGTTAAATTCCTGATTCCACATTACCACCGAGCCCGGTCCCGCCATCATCCCCAAAGAAATCGAATTGCGTACAGCGGTCCGCAGCGCGTAGTCCGACACACTTTCTGCCTGTTTAGTGAGCATGTTGCGCTGCACGATTCGGGGTAGATCCAGCATCCGCCGTTGCATGGAGACCATTACTCCCGAATAGATTGCGGTCATCAAAACTACCACAATTAGTATCGCACGTCCCATATCTTCCCCCTTATGCTCCGCGCATATAAGCGTTCATAAAGTAACACTTAAATTGAAGTTTGGTGCGGATTGGCTGGCTTCCTGCCCTTACCGGGTCGTGATAAAAGCCCATGCGGATCTCCGCGGCTCGCGCCAATGAGGCATTGGTGGTGAGCGCGTCGGCTTTTGTGTAATAGCGGAACTTCAGCTCATCGATCCAAAACAGATAACCGAGGTCATTCAACGGAACATTGTCCTGCGCCACAAGCACGGCGATACCATAAGGATCCGGGGCATCGCTTAGCTTGATCGACAGCCGCACCGGTACTGTTCCCAATTGATCTTCCTGATAATTCCAATAGGTTTTGAACACCAGAGAATCCGCTGTGGCGTGGATGATCGCCTCATTGGGCGTAAAACCCACTCCCGCCAGGGCTACCACACTGTTGAGCTTGGTAGCGCATTGATCCATGTGATCCACCATTTCCTTCAGATACAAAGCTCTGTCTGCCGCTTCAAGTAACTGAAACTGGAGCGTGATGACCATCAACAGCACCATCCCGCCGATCACAAAGGAGCCAATGACATCAAGTAAGACACCCATTATAGGTTCAAGTGGGTCTTTGTATATACGCGCTGCAGGGTCACGGGAAATTTAAGCCCGTACGTGCTGGCAGTAACCTTCACCACGCGATAGATGTTATTGACGGGGATCACCGTGATCGGGACTCCCAAAGAGTCGCTGCTAACTGCCTGAATGCTTATCTGATATGTATCTCCCGGAAAGTTCAGGTCAATCGTCCGGGTCTGATTGTTATAGGTGCTGATGATGCTGTTGAAAGCCAGCATCCGGGCAAAGAGTTTGGAGTCGATTTCGTCCAGCACCGTGTGGCAAAGTTGCGTGGCTTGCACATATTGCGTAGCGTTGATCAAGAGGTCGTTTTGGGTCTGCACATAGCGATTGTAGTTTAGCGCCACGCTGGTAAAGAGCACCACCGCAAATAGCGCGATAACCATTTCCATCAGGTTCATAAATCAATCCTCCGCTGTAGCATAAAGCACTTCGGTTAGGTCGGTAAGTCCATTGCGCATACGGTCGATTCCGCTGGCTCGCATCGAGAGCATGCCGTGTCTTTCAGCAACGGCGCGGATGCGCTCTTCGTCGATATCGTTGATGGATTTCACAATTTCGTTGCGCACTTCGGGATAGAAGTACAGCGCTTCGGCGATGTTTACCCTGCCCTTGTAGCCCTTTGAACACTTGGGGCAGCCCACCGGCTCAAAGATCGTGCCGGATTCCAGCTCTTCCTGGCTTAGCCCGATCGCCAGCGCCGCGGGCCAATGCTCCGGCGATAGCGGTCTGCGGCAGTTTACACAGAGCTTGCGCACCAAACGCTGGGCGATGATGATGTTGATCGAATATGCCAGCAGGAAAGTCTCGATGCCCATCTTATACAAGCGCGAAATCGCCGAAGGGGCATCGTTGGTATGCAAAGTAGAAAAGGTTAAGTGCCCGGTATTGGCAAGTTTGACTGCCAGGTCGGCGGTGATTTTATCACGAATCTCACCCACCATCACCACGTCCGGATCGTGCCGCAGGATTGCCCGGATTGCCTGGTCAAAGCTCATCTTGTGCCCGATCTTTAGCTGCCGCGCCCCTTTGATCACATATTCCACCGGGTCTTCGCAGGTCAGCACGTTCACGGTGGGGTTGATCACATGGTGCAAAGCCGCCATCAGGGTGGTGGATTTCCCGCTCCCGGTGGGTCCGGTTACGATGATGATACCCTTGGAGGTGGATATGGACTTCACAAATTCCTGCTCGGCTTGGGTTTGAAAGCCCAGCTTGCGAAAATCCGTGATGACTTTGCGATCGTCGATCACCCGGATTACAATGCTTTCGAAGCGCCGATCAAATTCCGAACTCACCACGGGGATGATCGAGATCCTGAAGCGAATCAGGTGACCATCGATCATGCGCTGGGCAAATCCGTCCTGGGCAGTATCCCGCTCGAAGCGATCTACTCCGATCGAGCGATCCTTCACCACAGCCGATAGCGCTTCCGGGGGGGTGTTATCTTGCCGGTGCCAGAGCTGCAGCTTGCCATCGATGCGGAAAAAGACATCAATGGTATTGCGGTTTGCCGCAATGATATGCACGTCACTCGCGTCCCGGCTTACCGCTTCCAGCAAGGCGCCTTCAAAGAGATTTACTAGCAGGCTCTTGTTGATCTCCTCATCCAGTGCCTGTTCGTTCATTTCAAAGCCACTGGAGCCGTCATCCACTTCGGAAAGCACCTGTCCGGCTTCCTCCAGGAGTTGCAAAAACTCATTTCTTTGCGGAGCGAGCAGCGCGATCAAATCCTCAATCGTCTTCAGGTGCGCCCAAAAGATCTCGATGCGTTTAAAAGAACTTTGCTCCACGATTTCCTGGATGATCTTATCCGTGGGGTCAGAAGCCAGAACCTGCAGAATCTCTCGCTGCTTGTTGGTGATCTGGAAGGGGAAGATCTTATGATAAAAGAGCTTCTTTTTCAGATCTTCAGGGATTTTGTGCAGAATTTCCTTGCATGCTTCCTGCTGCGCCGGGCTCAGCTGATCTACCTCTACATCATGATGCGGAAAGGCATAGTGGCGGGCGAGAGCTTCAAAGACCGTGTCGTGCACGGCGGCAAAATCGCTCACCAATATTTTCGCCAGACCCCCGGCAGAATTCTCGCCATACTCCAGCATCTTGCGGCTGGCGCTTTCCACCAGCTCTCGCTCAAAGATCTTCTTACTGATCAGATAGTTGGCAAATTTATTCAGGATCATCATTTCGTCGGGGGAGAAACGGTTGCTATCTCTGCCGAGACAACGGTTAAGAACGAGATTGCGAGCGAGATAAAGAGGCCCACGATACTTTGTATATATTCAATCAGATTATTCATCTTATAGGTAGTTTCCGCTTCGTAGTAAGTGGCGATCTGCTGCGCCGCCTGCAGGATGTTTCCGGTTTCCTGCCCGGTACGCAGTCTGGTCAAAGTGGTTCGATTAAAGACCCCGGATGCCTCCATCGCCGGCACCAAGGCTTCACCTTCTGCCAGCATCAGCGGGATGGTCACGTGCTTGATGCGGTCTTCCATCCAGGCGTTGCGGCATGCTTCCGCGGCAGTCTTGATGGTTTCGATGTTATCCCCCGCCCCGGCATAGATCGTGCCGAAAACGCGGAAATAAACTTCAATGGCGGATTTATGAATCAAATGCCCCACAATCGGCAGCTTCACCATACGGGAGTCCCGCCAGATGCGCCCTTTGGGGGTGGACCACCAGCGCCAGACCACTACAATCGGAGCTACAACTATCAATGCTACTAACCACCACCAATCCCCCAGCCAATAACTAACTTCCAGGGTACCCTTGGTGAGCGGGGGTAAGGGCATATCGTATTTAAGGAACATCTCCGCGGTAGCAGGAAAGATCTCGATTACATAATACATCACGGCGCCAAGGGTGGCAAGCACGGCAAACATCGGCGAAATCAGCGCCTTCTTGATGTTTTTCTGGATCTCCATGTCGCGCTCGATGAACTTGCTGGTGGCTTCAAACACTTCTGCCATATTACCGCTGCGAGTCGCCAGGCCCAGCATGAACGCCGGGAATTTGCCAAACACATGGGTGAAGCGGGCAAAGACTTCACGCCCTTCTGCTCCGCCTTTGAGCTGGCTCTCAATCTGTTGCAGCGCGTCTTTTAAGGTTCGGTTGGTCTGCTCTTCTGCCAGCATCTCCAGGATCTTGCCAAAGCTCATTCTATCCTTGAGCATGGTGGTAGAAAGCTTGATGAACATCATCACATCCGCCAGCCCTACTCGCTGGGGAATGTCGAAGAGCACCGGATTGATGGTAAAGCGGGTGTAGCCCATCTTGGTGAGCGCTTGCGCTACATCCTGCTTGGTGTAGGCGGATTGCCTGCCGCTGAAAGGTTTCTTTTTCCCTGCTACCCAGACCTTGTACAGCCAGTCCTTCTTCGCCTCGAAACTGGTGATCCGGAGGTTATACTTCTGCACCAGCTTATCCAGGTGCAGCTTGGCTTCCTTGCCACTCCCGGACATATAAGTGCCCTGAACCAGTTTCCCCTGCGCTCCAATGCCCTTGAAGCGGTATTCTTTGGCCATGGCTACTCCATGCTTGTTTGTTTTCCCAGGTCTTTACTTTGCAGCGATCTCTGCAGTATTTGTCTTGCGCGAACCCTTGCGGGAGCGCAGCGCCTAAAGTTCTCTAAGTTGTTGCGGCTTTGTTCTATATCGCTATACCGGAAATGGTATTCACGCCTAAGTAGCATTTCAGCATATTAGCAAGATTGGTCAAGAACTTTCTTGACCAATCTTGAATTAAACTCTGGCTTGATGTTTAAAGTTTATTCTTCAGGTACATCAACATCAGAAGCTGCAGCAGTGATTACGCCCGAAGGCAGTTCAACTGTGGTAACGATCTGTGGGTTCTTGCCACCTTTTTCAGCAGAGCCGACGCCAGTGATCACAGGCATACCAGATGTACCATCAAGGCTGATGGTGTAGGTACCATTTTCGTTGGTGGTATCAAAAGTAGCATCATCAAAACCAAGATAACCGGCGATTGCGGCTTCATCAAGACCAGTGATAGCTGCTCCACCAAATCCGCCTTGGGATTCAGGGGTTTTGTAATATTGTACGATCTGAGTAGCGAAGCTCTGAGCGTCGGCAGCGATGCCGGATTTGTTGCTGTTGTAAGCTTGGCTGTTAAACATGCTGATACCGACAGCGATTGCTACGCCGACGATGATAACGCTGAGTACGATCAAAAGAATTTGTTGTGTTCCCATGGTAATCTCCTTTTTGGGGTTAAGTATTTTTTTAGTGTATCACTATTTGTGTTCACTCTATTTTCTGTTGTGCCGTGGCACGACTTACTTAGTAGCACGGCTTGTGCCAATTGTGGCCAACGCGCTTTGATGCCGGCTTGGCGGGTGGCTTATATGTTATATTTTAGTGTTAGTTAGTCTTGCCATTTTTCTTTCGCAAGCTCTGGTTTCTCCGGTTTTTGGGGGAGCAAGTGTGTCCCTTTGTGTTCAATTTCACCAGATTTCATGTTAACTATAGGGGACAGTATTGTGCAGCGCTTTGGAACACGCGCCGGAACACGCTTCTCCCGAAGCGTTTTTCTGTCGATAATCCGCCAATGACCATTTTGCCGGAGGATTCATATATAACCGGTTTTTAGGCTTGGCGGGGTTTGGCTTCATGCTGTCTCGGGCTTGGTGCTGTTTTGGGCTTAGCGGGGGTTTGGTGGTGTTTTGGGGTGAGTGCTGTTTTCTTTCACTTGGGGGCTATTTCAGGTGAGTGCTGTTTTTGTTTAGAATTGGGTGCTATCTGACAGAAAAACGCTTCGGGAGAAGCGTGTTCCAGGGGCGAGTTCCGGAAACGTGTTCCAGGGACGTGTTCCAACGCTGTGCCGCGGCTGATCTTGAGCCCTTATTAAGCTATCTTCACCCGAAGATAACAGCTTTATATCAGCAGCAAATCAGGATAGGCGAAAGTGAGCAGAACCTGGAACAGTAATTCACTGAGTCACCAGCCGCGCCCGGTTCGCCTCCAGAGTGCGAATCCCGATGCCTTTTACCTTGATGAGGTCTTCTATCGTGGTGAAGGGGCCGTTTTCGTTACGGTAGCGGATAATGGCTTCCGCGCGGACAGGGCCGATGCCCTTCAGGCTACAAAGTTCTTCCGGGCCGGCGCTATTCAGGTTCACGATTTCCGTGGCTAACTTACGCGGTGGCCGGGAAGTGCTGCCCTTGCTGCCGCTTTCCTCTGCCAGGCTGTCTCCGAAAGCAATCAGATAGGGCAGAATCCGCTGATAGGTCTTGATCCCGATGCCCTTTACCAAAAGGATTTGGTTCACCGAAGTAAAAGGATGTTGCTCCCGAAAGCTGAGGATATCTGCCGCTCGTTTGGGGCCGATCCCGGGCAGGCAGATCAGCTCTTCGGCATTTGCAGTGCGCAGATCGATCTTCAGATCCTCATCTTCCTGCAGGATGACGGCAAGGCTATCCGCGGCGGCGGCGGCTTTCAGTTCCGCGCCGGTGTATCCCCTCAGGTTCAGCCCGTAGCCCAGAATCGCAAAAAAAGCCACTATGAGCAGCATCTTTTGTTCTTGAGGAGAAAAGAGGTTGTTGATGGGGTTGTTCATGATCGGGGAACGATAAACACCGCTTCGGCTTCCGCGTAGATCCCGCCATCGTCGAAGATCTTTGCTTGGGTTTGGATGCTTCTGGCTCTGGCAGAAAGGATCTGCCCTTCCAGATGCACTGTGCCCCGCGGAGCCAAAGGTTTGCGATAGATAATATTCAAGCGCGCGGTGAAGGCGATCTTCCCGCTGTGCAGCACCGCTTTTGCCATCACTTCATCCAAGAGTGTGGAGAGGATGCCGCCGTGGATCACGCCGGGATAGCCCTCAAAGAGTTCCGAGAGCTGCAAAGAAGCGCGGGCAGCGCCTGCCTCATCGTAACAAAAATCCACTTTCAGCCCGATGGGGTTTGCCTTGCCGCAAACAAAGCAATTGCTATAATCTTGATCAGGCGGGTTTTGGCGCATTATTACTGACCCAGGTGTTGCGCCCAGATGCTCAGTTTTTCTTCCAGATCATAGGAAAAACCAACCTGTTCCCAGGCGATGTTTCCCTGTTTGTCGATGATCACGATATGCGGGATGCCGCGCACGCCGTAGGCAGAGGCAACATCGCTGTTCCCTTCCAGATAGGTCATGGCATAATTGTTCTCCTGAAAATAGGCTTTGGCTTTGTCCACATCGCTTTCCATCACATTTACAGAAAAGACTTTCACGCCACGGGGCATAGCGTTTGTCACCCAATCACTGAGGTTTGGCATGACCATTTTGCAGGGTCCGCACCATACTGCCCAGAAATCCAGAATTACGATATAATCCCGCAGCTCCGCGAGTTTGTGGCTTGTGCCGGAGATGTCCGGCAGTTCCCAATTGGGAGCGGGTTTGGAGATTCTGCCGGCGAGCAGCTGCTTGGTTCTGGCATCCGCGTCCTGTTCCCAGGCGGTTTTTGCCCTGCTCAGGAAGATTTGCCACTGGGGTTCTTGCGCCAGCTTCAGGTATAAGGGGGATTTATTCATTTCCGGATAATTTACCGCGCCTATCGCCAAAGCTTGCTCCAGATAGTGCATTGCCTGCTGCGGGGCATCGTGTTCCAGATACATGGTTGCCAGATAGCTAAGCGTTTCGCCGTCCTGCGCGAGTTCCGGATTTTGCGCGATATAGCTTCCGACTGCATCCAGGCCTTCGGCAGCAACGATGAACTCCAGCATATACATCAGGTTGTAGTGGTCGGATTCCTTTTGCGAGATCGAGCCGGAGGCGACCGCGGCTTCATTCATGATGTTCAGAACGCGCTGATACACTTCCAGGCTGCGGTTTTGGGTGCAGACCTCCAGGATCATGCTGAAGTTGCTCTGGATCACCGTGGGGTCGTTCAGGGCGGCGATATAGCCGAGGGCTTGTTCGGGACTTGCCTCTGCCCGATAGCGGTAGGCCTGGGCAAGCAAGAGATAGTCGTCTTGCGGAAACTCTTTCAGCCCTTGCTCCAGCACTTGCATATCCCGGGTAAACGCCGGGGATTGCAGATAAGCCTGGGCATCTTCACTATTCAGGCGAGCCGTGGCGTTCACCGCGTTAACGCGGTATCCCCAATAAAACTTCGGGTAGCGTGTCACCAGCTCTTGAGCTCCGGCTACCGATTCTTCTTCATCCAGCAAACGGATGGCGAGATAAGCGTAATCCGGGTTATTGGGGTTTTCTTTGTTCAAACGCTTATAGTGGGCGATGCATGCCGCTTTATCGATGCGTCCCCACACGTTCTGTAAAGTGCGGTGGTCTTCCAGGCTTTGGGCTTTGTAGAGATACTCCTGCACCAGGCTGTTCAGTTCCCGATCCGTCTGAGAACTCTGCATCACCCTGTCCATAAAGTTGTCAAACGGTGCTGCCCACAGGATAAACGGCGTCAAGCTGACCAATAAGATCATTATCAGCACTCGGTTCATGGTTACCTCCAAATGTGGTTATCTGAATTTTGGGCACGCTTTGTGCCGCGGACTGCCTCAGGTACTCCGGTATTTGGCGATTTCTTCACGCTCTTTCTCGTAACCCTTTTTACCCATCAGGGCAAAGGTGGCGATCTTGCCGGTTTCCACCCCGGGTTGATCCAGCGGATCGATGTTCAGAAGCTTGCCGGTGAACACGGTTTGGATCTCATAGAGCATGATTGCCGCGCCCAGGTTTTGGGCATTGATTTCCGGGAAGATGAGGTTGCAATTTGGCCGCCCTGCCTTGCAGAGAGCGATTTCTGTGGCGAGGCGTTCGGCGTTCAACAGCTCGGAAAGCTTCTTGCCGCCCAGATAGCTGATGTCCTCCAGTTCCGGATGCAGGTTCGGGATCAGGTAGTCGTGCTTGAAGTTTTCCACCGTGATGAAGGTGAGCACTTTGTCGTTCGGGCCTTCGGTATAGAGCTGGATCTGAGAGTGCTGATCGGTGGTGCCCAGGGCCTTCACGGGGGTCTGCCCCGCAAAGATCTCCCTGCCTTTCAGGTCGTAGCGCTTGCCCAAGCTTTCCGCCCAAAGCTGGCGATACCAATCCGCAAAATCGTAGAGGGAATTGCTGTAGGGCATCATCACACTGATGTTTTTGCCTTCACGCATATAAAGGAAATGCAGAAGCCCGTTGAGCAGAGCGGGATTGCGCATCACATCGGCAGTTTCGCAGAGTTCGCGCATCCGGGCAGCACCCTGCAGCATGGCAGCGATATCCACTCCGGCAAAGGCTGAAGAGAGCAGCCCCACATCCGAAAGCACGGAAAACCTGCCGCCGACATTGCCGGGCACGATGAAAGAGGGGTAGCCGCCGGAATCCGCGATCTGGCGCAAGAAACCCTTTTCCTTATCCGTGGTGATGATCATGCGCTTGTGATAGTCTTGCGGGAATTTCTTTCGCAGAATTTCCGAAAGAATCATATACGCGCTCATCGTCTCGGCAGTGCCACCGCTTTTGGTGATCACGTTGAAGAGGGTGGTTTCCAGGGTGATCTGCTGCAAGATTTCATACAGGAAAACGGGATCGACATTGTCGCAGACCAATACTCTGCGCTTCAGCTCTGCTTCGGTTTTGAGGGCGCTATAGATGGCTTTGTTGCCCAAAGCGCTGCCGCCGATGCCCAGCACGACCATGGTATCGAAGGCAGGATCCAGAGCGTCCACATAGCTCGAGATGTGGCTGCTGCCCTGTTCGGGAAGATCGTAAAAGCCCAAGGTTCCGGCTTTGCGGTCTCTAACCAGCTCTTCCCTGGCCTCCGCTACTTTGTCGCTGTAATCCAGCACGCGGGAAGGGCGGAGGGCAGTTTTCAGAAATGGATTGGAAAGCAAATTGCGGTGATCATAGCGAATCATAGCGTTGTCCTTTTTTCAGAATAATAGGGTTTCAGGCTGCGGTAAACGAGGTCGTCCACATGGGGCAGCGAGGTGGAAAAATCGAAGTTTTTGATGATGCGTTCCAGCTTATCGTCACAATTCCGGATGATCCGTTTGACCTCGTAGAAAGCTGCCGGATTTACACTTAATTCATTGATCCCCATACCGATTAACAGTGGCACATATTCCGGGATTGACGCCATTTCGCCACATACGGAGACGCTGCGCCGGTGCTTTGCCGCGTTGGTTATCGTTGCCCGAATCAGTTTGAGCACGGCGGGATGATGCTGAATGAAATAGCGATTTACCATGTCGTTGTTTCTATCCACTGCCAGAGTATATTGCACCAGATCGTTGGTGCCGATGGAGAGAAAATCGCATTCTTTGGCCAGAGCGTCTGAACTGAGTGCAGCGGAGGGGATTTCCACCATGGTGCCGATCGGGATTTCGTAGTCGAACTCCACCCCTTCCTCATAGAGCTCATCCGCGCAGCTTTGATAGATGCGCTTGGCCTCCAAAAAGTCGTCCACATCAATGATCATGGGGAACATGATGCGGATTTTACCGTGAACTGAGGCGCGAATGATCGCCCGCAGCTGAGTTCGGAGCACTTGAGGGTGAGACAGGGAAAAACGGATGCCGCGATTGCCCAGATACGGATTCTCCTCCCGGGGAGCAGGGATCAGGTGGGAAAGTTTGTCGCCACCAAGATCGAAGGTGCGGATCGTGAGCACATAGGGCGCGGTTTTCTCTGCCAGTTCGCGATAGATATTATATTGTTCTTCTTCATCGGGCAGATTATTGCGGGAGAGAAAGAGGAATTCGGTGCGAAACAAGCCCACTCCGTCGCCATTCAGCTCTGCCACTTTCTCGATTTCTTCCGGCAAGCCGATGTTGATGGACAGCGTGATGGTTCTGCCATTTTTGGTTACGGCATCCGCGCTTCTCAGGCTAAGCTGTTTTTGGTGGATCAGATCCCGGATTTGCAGTTTTTGGGCGTAATATTCCAGGGCTTCGACGTCCGGATCCACAATCACGGTGCCCATGTCTCCATCCACGACCAGGGAATCTTCAAAAGCGATGTGCTGCCGGAGCTCCAGGATGTTCGTCACGCAGGCAATATTCAGGGCACGGCTCAGGATGGCAGCGTGTGAGGTATAGCTCCCGATTTCACTGATGTAGGCGCTAACCCCAGCTTTGCTGAGCAGCGACACTTCGCTGGGGCGGATTTCGTGGAAGATCGGAATGGTCTCTGAAGACAGCATGGCAAAGGGATCATCGTCCAGCTTCAATACTTTGCGTAAGAGGCGATTGCGGACATCCTCAAAATCGATCGAGCGCTGCGCAAAGACCTCGTTCTCCATGCTTTTGAAGAAGAGAATCGTCTGCTCGAAGGCAGTGTGAATCGCTTTGGCGACATTGTGCCGCTCTTTCTTGATCAGCTTCAGGACGATGTCCTTCAGCTCCGGATCCCGGATGATCTCCAGGTGCGCGTTTATGATGTCCTGCTCGTTCGAATTCAGGGTCAGACGGCTCAAATACTCTTCAACCTCGCGCTCCGCCTCTGCTATCACGTTCAGATAGCAATCCGCTTCCGAGCCCGTTTCCTGCTCACTGATATGGTGCTGCGGAATCTCGAGCCCGCTTCGGGTGATGTACACAGCCCTTCCGGCGGCCAAACCACCGGCGATGCTGTTTCCCTTTAGCTCTTTCATAGTCCCTACTCTCCAAACCCTCCAGAGATCATCTCAGATATCTCTGTAATCAAATATTCTTCATCAACTCCGTCGGCAATCAAATCCAGGGTGCTGCCGCATTCCGCAGCCAGCATCATCACGCCCATGATACTCTTGCCATTCACCGTGGTGCCGTCTTTCTCGATATGAAAATCAGAGCGGAACTTGGTTGCGGCTCGCACCAAAAGTGCTGAGGGGCGGGCATGTAAGCCGAGTTTATTGATTACGGTTACTGTTTTGCGCATCATCGTCTATCTTCTTTTGCATGGTTTTTTTGCGAATCTCCTCGTGCACCTTGCGGTTAAAATCTTCCGCGGCATCGTATCCGACTCCTTTCAGGATCATGTTCATGGCAGCTACTTCCACTATTACCGAGACGTTTTTGCCCGGTGAAACGGGGAGGTAGATGATGGGGATCTTTACTCCGAGATGCTCGGCATAGCTGTTTGTTAGCCCGATGCGCTCGTAGTCCATGTTTTCCTGCCAGGGCATCAGCTCGATCTGCAGATCAATGGTCTTTTGCCGACGGGTGCGCTCGATGCCAAACATCCGCTCCACATTCACAAAACCAACACCGCGGATCTCCATGAAATGCCCAAACTCCCTGCCCGGACGGCCAAAAAGCTGATCATCCAGATAGCGTAGCTTGATGAGATCGTCGCCCACCAAACTGTGCCCGCGGTGAACCAAATCCAGCGCGCATTCACTCTTGCCGATTCCGCTCTTCCCGGTCAGCAAAATACCCAGGCCGAAGACATCCACCAAGGTGGCATGAATGGTCTTCTCCAGGGCAAAGATATCCTGCATATAGCGGGAAAGATGCTGGATCAGGTTGATGGTGGACAGCCTGCTGGAAAGCAGTGCGATATTCAGGTCGTTTGCCATATACTCCACCACCGGCGGCAGGGTGAGCCCCTTGGTGATGATGATGCAGGGGATATCCGTCTTGAACATATCGCGGATGCGGGCAACCAAGTCCTCTTCTTTCAAGGATTGCAGATAGCGCACTTCGGTCTCGCCAAACACTTGAATGCGTTCGGCAGCAAAGACTTCCAGATAACCCGCGAGTGCCAGGCCGGGACGGTTTACATGGGGCGAGTTCACTCTTTTGGAGAGGGTTTCCGGCTCTGTAACCAGCGAGAGTGCCAGATCTTTCTTTTTGGCATCGAAAAACTCGCGGACGGTAATTTCCTTCATATAATCCTTCTCCTTTCAGCCCCCTTCATGTTTTGATGAAGGGGGCAAAAGGAAGCTTAGTGGCAATGTATTCCGGCAAGGAACACCTGTTGTAATTGCTTAGGGCTCAAAGAGCTTGAAGTTCTCGTTGTCCTTTTTTACCAATACGTTGATGCTATCGGTCTCGATATTGCGGAAGATGAAGAAATCTTCCTTGTTTTCGTCCATTTTCTCTATTGCTTCGTGGATATCCATTGGTTCGGTTACCGCGCGCTTGGTCTTGATGGTTCTGCGCACGCGATCGGTGTGATTCACCTGAATGTCGGAGGCACGGGAAAAGTCGTCAAATTGCTCTTTCAGGGCGCGTTTCTGGTGGTCTGTGACGCGGTCCTTCAGCTTCTTGATCTGGGCTTCCATCTTATCCAGGCCGTTGTCTATGGAGAGGTACATATCCATCTCTTCCGCTTGAGCTTGCAAACCGAACTTGCCTGCGTGCAGGGAAAGCTCGCAGATATTGCGGCTGTTTTCCAGCGCCAGCGTTACGTGGATGGTGATGATTTGGTCGAAGTATTTCTTCAGTTTCAGGCAAGAGCTTTCCACGTAGTCCCGGATTGCTTTGGTGAGCTCAAAATGGCGTGCTGTAATCGTGATTTGCATTTGTTCCTCCTGTTAGATTTTATGAATGGAGATTTCGCGCAGATCTTCCACGGATTCCATAATTGCTTCCGATAGAGTGGGATGCGCAAAAACGATATCCTCGATGGACTCTGCAGTCATATGCTTGGAGATCATAATAGTTCCCTGAGCGATCAGCTCTGCCGCTTGCGGGCCCATGATGTGCATCCCAACAATCTCGCCGGTATCCGTGCGAGCGATGGTCTTTACAAAACCCTGGGTTGCAGACATTGCCATGGCCTTTCCGCTTGCGGAGAAGGGGAATTTGCCTACTGTGATCTCGGTGAATTTCTCTTTTGCTTCGGCTTCGGTGTAACCTACGGAGCCGATTTCCGGATATGTAAAAGTGCAACGCGGAATATTGATGTATTCCAGTCTGTGTGCAGGTGCGGGGCTACCTTTGACCAGATGCGCGATGTGCTGCACAGCCAGAAGCCCCTGTTTGCTGGCGGTGTGCGCAAGCTGAAGCTTGCCTGTCACGTCGCCGATGGCGTAGATCCCTTCTTCCGAGCAGCGCATAAGCTCATCGATCTCGATCGCTCCCCGCTCGGTCTTGAGGTCAAAGCCCACTGTTTGAATATCAAAAGCGGGTATGCGCCCTACCGAAAGCAGCACTTTGTCCGCGCTCAATTCGGTTTCGTTGTTCAGCTTCAACAGCATTGTGTCGTCACGTTTTTCGATGCTTAGGACTCCGGTTTTGGTTAGCACCTTGATCCCGCTTTTTTTGAGCGCAAGAGCAAGACGTTTGGAGATCTCTTCATCCTCCAGCGCTACTAAGCGAGGCAGAAACTCGATAATGGTAACCTGCACTCCAAAGGCGGCAAAGATGGAGGCAAATTCGCAGCCAATCACACCCCCGCCAACCACAGCCAGGCTTTTAGGAAGCTGGTCCAGCTTCAGAATGCCGGTAGAGCTCAGGATGTCTTGTTCGTCGATCTGAATGCCGGGCAAGCTCTTGGCTACGCTGCCGGTGCCGATGATGATGAAGCTTGCAGCGTAGCTTTCGCCTGCCTCAGTGATCACTGAATATCCTTCATCTTGTTTGATGATCCGGGTTGCAGCGCTGTTTACTATTGGGATCTTGCGTTTGCGATACAAGAACTCGATGCCGCCCACCAGCTGCTCCACGATCTTGTTTTTGCGTTCAAAAATCTTGGAGTAATCCAGCTGCAGCGGGATTTCGGGCAGACCGAAGAGCTCGGATTCATTGATCTCGCGTACCAGTTCCGCGCTTTTCACCAAAGTCTTGGTGGGGATGCAGCCCCAGTTCAGGCAGACTCCACCAAGGCGCTCTTTTTCGATCACCAGGCAGGAAATATTGTACTGCGAGAGGCGAATCGCAGCCTCATAGCCGCCGGGTCCGCCACCGATAACTATTACTTGATACTTTTCCAAATCTTCCTCTATTTTCTTCTTAATCGGCTATTCAGGATGCCCAGTTCGTCCCGATATTTGGCGATAATGCGGCGGGAGATATTCATCCCATCCTCTTTCAGATGCTCCACCAGATCTTGGTCTGAGAGCGGTTTGTGCTTGTCTTCTGCTTCCACCAGGCGGATGATGCAGCCCTTCACCTGTTGTCGGGAGATGTTTTCATAATTATCATCCCGCCCTGCGGTGGAGGTGAAGAAATCCTTGAACGCAAAGATTCCGTAAGGGGTTTCGGCATATTTGTGCTTCACAACCCGGCTGATGGTAGATTCGCTTTTGCCCAGATCCTGCGCGATCGCGCTGTATGTGAGCGGTTGCATCACGCCGCTGCCGTTGTAAAAGAAATCTTTTTGATGTTTGATGATGGAGAGCGAGACCTGCTCCAGAGTGCGCATGCGCATATATATGGATTTGATCAGGAATTTGGCACTATTGATGCGTTCCCGGACATAAGAGGTGGTCTCTTTGTCGAAATAGCCCCGGTTGATCATCTTCCGATAACGGGGGCTGATTATAATGTTGGGCGTGATATGGTCGTTGATCACCACCACATACTCACCGTCGATAATCTTCAGGGTCACATCCGGATACACATACGAGGCGTTACTGCTCAGGATGCGCAAGCCGGGTTTGGGATCCAGCTTGGAGATCTGGTCGCGGTAGGTCATGATGGTGTCTTCGGAGACATTGAAGTGAGAGGCAATCTTCTGAAAGCGGCGGTGGATCAGGTTTTCAAACTGATCTGTCACCATGCTGCAGATGATGGGGTTTTCCTTTTGCTGAGGCGTGAGCTGTGCCATCAAGCATTCGGAGATGTCGCGGGCGGTGATGCCCTTCGGGGAAAGCTGCATTACTTCCTGGTGCAGTTCCTCCGCGCGGCGGGGGCAGATATCATAGCTGGCGGCGGTTTCACAGAGCGGAAAGTCCGGGGTCAAAAAGCCGTACACATCACAACAATCCACCAGATCGGTGATAAATTCAATCTCGTTGTCCGGAAGATCTTGGGGATACAGCTGCTCCAGAAAAGCTTCCTTGGCGTCTCCTTCATAGCGAATCATGGCGTCGCTGTTCTGGTCGGTTTCGGATTCACCGCGATAGCTTTCATTGCTGCTGTGATACTCGTTCCACTGGTCCAGAATATCAGTCAGCTGGCGCGCTTCTGCCACCGCCTCGGAAACTTCATCCACAGAATCCACATCCTCAATAGGCGTATTACTTTCCGGGGGGGCCTGTTCATATTGGCCATCCACCAGGTCTTCTTCATCTTTCTCGTCCCGGAGTTCCAGCAGGGGATTGCTCTCCAGCTCTTGTTTGATGTAGCTCTCCAGCTCCAAAATCGGCAATGCCAGCATTTTGAGGGATTGCAGCATCTTGGGCTTGAGGGCGAGCTCCTGCTTTTGTCTCAGAGATATGTGCTGATTCATCGTGCTCATAAACGCTTAACCAAACGGAGTCATAGTGAACCGTTCTCCCAGATACAATCTTTTGGCATTCTCATCGTTGATCAGCTCCCTTGAAGAGCCGGATACGATTATCTTGCCTTCGTAGATAATATAAGCACGGTTGACGATTTTCAAAGTCTCAATTACATTGTGGTCGGTAATCATCACCCCGATGTTCTTTTCCCGCAGCTTGCCGATGATATCCTGAATGTCCGACACCGCGATGGGGTCAACCCCGGCAAAGGGTTCATCCATGAAGATGAAAGCAGGGTTTGTGACCAAGGCTCTGGTGATTTCCAGTTTACGCCGCTCTCCGCCGGAAAGAGTGTATGCTTTCTGTTTGGCCAGTTTTGCCAGATTGAGCTCTTCCAATGCCTCTGCCAGTTTGAGCTTGCGCTCTTTGCGGGGCATTTTCAGGGTCTCCAGAATCGCCATCACGTTGTCTTCCACGCTCAGCTTGGCAAAGATCGAGGGAGCTTGCGCCAGATAGCCCATACCCATGCGGGCGCGTTTGAACATCGCCTTGTGGGTGATATCCGCGCCGTTCAGCAACACTTTGCCTTTGTTCGGTTTGGCTAGCCCAATGATCATATAGAATGTGGTGGTTTTCCCGGCGCCATTTGGCCCCAGAATGCCAACTACCTCACCCTGATTGATTTCCAGACTGAGATCATTTACCACGGTTCGCTTGCCGTATATCTTCACCAGATTTTGCGCTGTGATCTTTTTCAGTTCCATAAGTGATAATCTATTTGATTGCAAGTTTGTGTCAAGAGTCATTCTTGAATTTATAGCTGCCTTTGATGTTGCCCCCCATATCCATCAGCTTTAGCTTGTTGTCTTCACCAAACTTAGCTTTCAGTCTGTCGCCTTTGGCGGAGTTGATAAAAAAATCTTGCCGCTCTCCTTCTTCCTGCATGTAGTAGTACGAAACCTGCGCATCCGCGCTGAAATCTGAGATCTGGCCGTCGGTAAAATTCAGCACGATGTCTTTGGCGCGCACCCAGTTTGTGCGGGGAAGCCCTTCTTCGGTGGCAAAGTTCACCAGGCAGGAATCCACCAGAACCACCTGTTTCAGTTTGCGTTCATCAAAGAGCAGCTGGAATTCCCTGGCCTGGGCGGTGGCAAACTCGTTCTCGAACCTCGGTTCTCCCAAAAACACAGCCTTTTCCTCTTCCGAAAAGTAGATCAGGAAATCGCTGGTGGCGTGGTAATCCCTGCTGTTCGTGCGCACATTGAAGGTGGCAATCAGCTTGCGCTCTTCCTCAAAAAACTCCATTTTATCCGCTTTCACGCTCAGGGTATCTGTAGTTCCTGCCACCACTTCCGGTTCTTCGATCAGATACGCATAGCCCGCGGCACGGTCCCAAAAGGCATAACCGCATTTGGCATTGGCGTTTTCCTGCTGATCATAGGCCTTCACCCTGCTCCACACCGTGAAGGTGTCTTTGCCCTGGTCATAGATGGCATGATCCCCTTCCATTTGCCGCTGAAATCCGCTCTTGGTGCGTTGTGTAAGCCGCACTTTTCCGCCCAGATTCAGTACCTGAGGGATGCGGTAATAGGCCAAAGAATCCGCCACCAGATGCAGAGAGTCGTTTTGCACCACCACGTTTCCGCTCAGGCGGGCTATCTTTTGCGCGTCCAGGATCAATGCCCGATGGCTTTTGAACTCTGTGTCGCCATAGAAAAAGTGCACATTCCCCGTCAAATCCAAGATCTGCCCGGTGGGAAGATTGCTCATATAGAGCCGGTCGGCGTGCACCAGCCGAAATTTCTGAGGATCGCTCTGCTGCCCGCAAAGCAGGACAGCCCATAGCAGCAGGCTACCAATCCAGAAAAGTTTCTTCATCAAAATATCCTTCCGCGGCTACGGCATCCATTTCCACATAGCTCAGTTTGGTATTGGTGCGCATGCTTTTCCCGCGCAGCACGTCGTTGCCGCGGGTCAGGGTGAGCGCCACAGGCACGGTAATCTCGTCCACGCTGCGTTCCCAAAACATCTTCTGCGTCCGGATCTCTCCCTCCTGGGTTTTGAAGCTCACGTTGCCATTGGCGAAGATCACGTTGCGGGCATCGTCCACAATTGTGGTATCCGCCTTGATCACGCTGCTCACCAGCCCGTTCTTGTCATAAGAACTCAAGGTAACGCTATAGCCATACAGCATCCGCCGCTGCGTAAAGCGTTCCATGCTCGCCGCTTCGATGATATAATCCAGCCGGTCGTTATTGTACTCAACCAGCTTCACTCCGGTGGAATTCTCATCGGCAATGCCCTGCTCCAGCACACCGGATTCCTGATCCAGGTTGCTTTGTGAACACGCCGTCAATAGCAGCATGGAAAGCACTGCCAGCGGCAAGGCAAAACACTTAAGAAATCTCTTCACCGCTTCAGCAACCGACGCTTTCCAGATAGCTGTTGATGGCGCGCTCGTAATGCCCTTTTTTTTGGAGGATATAATTCACCAATTCGCGCACTGCCCCTTCGCCACCACTGTGTTCGGTAACCATATCAGCCACCTTTTTGATCTCGGTCCAGGCATTAGCGGGAGTAACCGAAAGCGCCGCTTTGCGCATGCAGGGGATGTCGTTCCAGTCGTCCCCCATATAGATCACATTATCAAAGGTCAAATCGTGCTCTTCCACAATTTTGGTCAGAGTCTCCAATTTATTGCTTACGCCCTGGAAGAGAATCTTGATGCTCAGATCTTCACAGCGTTTGGTGAGCGCCTGCGAGCTTCTTCCGCTGATCACCGCCACCTCGACGGTGGAATGGCTCAACAGCATCATCCCCATCCCGTCTGAAGAGTGAAATTGCTTGAGATCCTGGCCATCGTTGCCATAGATGATCTTCCCGTTGGTCAAAACGCCATCACAATCCAGCACCAGAAGCCGGATTTCGCTCCAGGCCACCGGTCTTTTATTGGGGCGAATTAAGCAGTTTACCATTATTTGCCTCCTGCTTGACAGATGTTTATACAGGCCTTCAACAGAGCTTCCATGCTATCAAGAGGAAGCATTGTGGCGGCATCACTGAGCGCTTTGTCCGGCTCGGGATGGCATTCGATGAACATACCCCGCACCATCCCCGTCGCCATCGCCGCTTTTGCCATCAGCGGGGCAAACTCCGGATTTCCGCCGGTACTTACTCCGCTGGACGGGCGTTGCAAGGAGTGCGTGAGGTCATAAACCACCGGATAACCCATGCTTTGCATGATGCCAAAACCCCTGAAATCCACGACCAGGTTGTGATAGCCAAAGCTGGTACCCCGCTCCGTCAAAAGGATCTTGGAGTTTCCGGTTTCGGCGGCTTTGGCGGCAGCTGGTGCCATATCCTCGGGAGCCATGAACTGCCCCTTTTTGATGTTCACGATTTTTCCGCTCTGTGCCGCTGCCCGGATCAAATCCGTCTGTCGGCTCAGAAAGGCGGGAATCTGCAGAATCTCGCACACTTCTGCCACCGCGGGGATTTCGCAGACTTCGTGCACATCGCTGAGTACCGGCACTTGGAAATCCCGGGATATTCTTTGCAACAGCTTCAGTCCGTCATCCATGCCCGGTCCGCTATAGGAATTCCCGCTACTGCGGTTGGCCTTTTTGAACGAGGATTTGAATACCAAGGGCAGCTCCAGCTTTTCGCAAAGCCGCACCAGGAATTCCGCGCTTTTCAGCATCACGCTTTCGCTTTCGATCACACAGGGACCGGCAAGCAGAAAGAATGGGCTGGCCGATGTCAGGCTGTTATATAGGCTCATGAACCTTCCTAAACGAGTTTTTTGATCTTCTCCCAACTGTAATCTTTGGTATTCAAGCCAAAGTGTCCGTAGCTTGCGGTGGGCAGGTAGATCGGTGTCCGAAGGTCAAGATATTCGATGATTCCCATTACTGTCAAGTCAAATTCGCGCATAATGATAGCTTCAATCTCTTTATCCGCCAATTTCCCACTGCCAAAGGTTTCCACCATCACGCTCACCGGAGCCGCGTCGCCAATCACAAAACTAAACTGGATCAGGCATTCATCCGCGAGCCCGTTGCCCACGATGCTCTTGGCTACATGGCGTGCCATATAGGCAGCACTGCGATCCACTTTAGTAGCATCTTTTCCGCTGAAAGCTCCGCCGCCATGCTGTGCCCAACCGCCATAGGTATCCACGATAATCTTGCGCCCGGTGAGCCCGGTATCCGCCGCGGGTCCGCCATCGTGCCAACGCCCCAGAGGATTGATCATTACTTTCAAATGCCCGGCATCAAAATGCACTTCATTTTCCATTTCGGCGATTGTGGGATACACGATTTTTTCGGTGATAGCCTGTTTCAGCTCTTCAAATTCCAGTTCGCAAATCGCCTGATGGTGAGTGGATATCACCAATGTTTCCAGCTCTTTGGGTTTGCGCCCTTCATAGCGGAAACTCACCTGGCTTTTGGCATCCGGCAACAGGCAAGGAATGGTCCCTTGCTTGCGGGCTGCGGCTAAGTTTACCAATAACTGGTGCGCCATTTCGATCGGAATCGGCATCAGGGATTTGGTCTGTTTGCAGGCATAGCCAAACATCAGCCCCTGGTCTCCGGCTCCCTGATTGCGCGCCAGATCGCCTTCCTGCTCGTGCAAGAGGTTGATGATCTCGCAGTTATAATCAAAGCCCTTATCAGGGTTTGTGTAGCCGATCTTGCGGATCACATCGCGGACAATGGGTTCTACATCGATGTTTTTTGAGGAAGTTATCTCTCCGCTCAAGATTACTTTGTCCTGAGTACAGAGGGTTTCGCAAGCTACCCGGCTATAGGGTTCTTGCGCAAGATAGGCATCCAAAATGGCGTCCGAGATCTGGTCACACACTTTGTCCGGATGCCCTTCGGATACGGATTCGGAAGTGAAGATATATCCACTCTTGGTGCCCGAGGGTTTTGCGTGTAATGCTGTCATTTATATTCTCCTTGTTTTTTATCTCTTGGTTACCCATTTTCCCGGACACAAAAAAACCGGCAGCTAAAGCCGGTCACAAAGGAGCCGCGCTTTAGCACATTTATATAGCGGAGCAAAGGGCAAATTACCGCGTTGTAGGCTTGAAGCTCTTGCTTCTATAATGAAAAATGCGGTTTGCTCGCGTTGTCCTAAAGACAGCGGACAAACCGCAAAATGTGGTACACCTTCGGGGATTCGAACCCCGGACCCACTGATTAAGAGTCAGTTGCTCTACCAACTGAGCTAAAGATGCACACTGTGTATGTCATGTAAATATAGCTGGGCTTTGTGTCAAGAATTTTCGCATATTTACTGCCCGTGACGCTGAAGAGACCGTGTAAAATCTTCAAATGACTTGTAAGCTGCAGCCCTTGCAATACAATTCAGAGCAACCCTTCGAAACCCGTGTTCTCTCTGTCCTAACAAGCATGGTTCCCCTTGCGAGTTACAGGTCATTGCTTGAGCGCCTGCTTCCTGAAAAGCTCGCATACGCCTCCCGAAGAGTTCCCGAACGGGGCATGAGAAGTCTTCGGGAAGACCATATGAGGCGGGTCAGGGGGTTGATCTGGATCATAAGAGCGCTGCACGTGTTTTTATTAAACTGTGTCAGCGCTGTATCAGTAATTCTAAGCGATCCAATAAAACCGTCTATACTCACCCACCACCCTTAATGTTGGGGCTCCGCCCCATGCCCCGATTATTCAACGGTCTTATCATAGTTATCTTCATTGAGATGGACCCGTGATAAGCAAAACTGCCATCGTAATCTATGCTTTGCAGCCTTAATAGGCTTCGCCGAAAGCAGCCAGCTGTGCCGTATGTGCTTGCCCTGCTATATACCGATTGCTGCCATGTATAATCGCGTCCTGATCAAGCTGAGTTCAAGGCCAGATAGTGCTGTGTTCATAGCTTCAAAACGCCTTGATCTCTGCCCGGGAACGGCTTTGTGAATCCTTCGGGGCTCTCGCGTGATTGCCGCAAAAGAAAAGGCGGCATGGAGACCGCCTGAAGATGCTTGGCAAAACACAGATTTACTTCATAATAACCAGTTTATACGCCTTGCCGGGGATATCTTTGATCTTTACAAAGTAGATCCCACTGCGCAAATCTGTCATCAGAGGCAGGTCGTTGTTGCCCTGCACGAGGTTATAATACTCCAAATCCTGCACCTTTTGCCCCTTCAGATTAAAGAGTTCCAAGCTTACTTTGCGCAGGGCTTGATCGCAGTAAAGCTCCAGTTTGCCATTGCCGCGCAGGGGATTGGGGTGGATGCCGTTTATCTGCATGGGGCTCGGGATCAAGGTGGCATCCTGATTGGAAACCCCGGTTGCCGAGATGCTTACATTCTGCGTCGAGTAAGTAGTAAGGTTCACTCGCACATAGCACACGTTGTGCTCTCCAAAGCGATCCACCTGTTCCAGCACACCGCCAACCACTTCGTAACCGGTGTTTCCGGAGGGCATTTTGAATTTCACCAGAGCGTTTTCAAACGCCACGGGCTGATTATTTCGCACAACTGCCATCACGCTGTCCGCGGTGGCATTGTTGGCAGGCAGATAGCTAATATTGATGTTGGCACCGTTTGAGCCGGCATATATGGTGTTCAACGGCGCAAAACTGTTTTCGGAGACTCTCACCACCCGATATGCCCGGTTGCCGTCACAAACGCTGCGGGTAGAAAGATTGAATGGGTAAAAGCTAATCGAACCGCTATTGGAATGAGTATGCCCGAGGAGCGCCATGTCCACTCCCAAAGAACCCAGCGAAAGCTGTCCCTGAAAGTCGTAATGATGAAACAGCACTTTTTGATGCTCCGGATAGGCTGCCAAGGTGCTGTTTAGCCAGCTCAGCTGCTTATTGGTAAAGCTATCCGAGCCATAGATATAGCTGCGGAAGTTGTCATAATTGTTATACGCTTCCAAGCCCACATACAGGGTGTTGTTGTAGGTAAAATGATAGTCCTGGGTATGATAAGGCCAGTTGACATCGGTGTTATCCAGCCAGGACCAGCCAAAATAGCGCCACCAGTTACGGCGGGACGAGCCTGAAGGCGGCGGGGTGGCGTTCCAGCCTCCGATGTCATGGTTGCCGGAAGTCACATATACCGGAACTTCCAGTTCAGATAACACTCTCTGAGTCCATCCATACCAAAATTGGTTGCTGAAATTTTCCAATTCGCCTTCGTTGATCAGGTCCCCGGTCAGCAGCACAAATTCCGGCCGAATGAGGTTGATGTCATCCATCACTGCCCTGAAATCCACGACCGAGGTGGAATCCGTGTCATAACCCGGATTGGGATAGTAAAGCCGGTTTGGCAGGTGCAGATCGGTAATTTGGACAAAATAGTAGTTATTTTTGCGGGAAGGGAGCACCTGCACCGCGTTGCGCGTGATATCATGAATCCCGCCGGCGGCATTCACTTCCAGGTCATAGAGTTCGAAAACTGCCACTTGGGGGATAGTTACTTGCAATTCCCAGCGATTGGGATTTGTGAGCCAGGTGGAAGATTGCAGAGCGAGGCTTACGCGCTTGTTGTTGTGTCGCAGCCAGGCATTGAAGCCTGTGGTGCTTTGCGGAGCAAGACAGGTAATCGTCATAGTCTCACCGGGAATATGGATGGCAGGGATGTTCAGGATCGGGCGCTGGATCACGGTCAAGGTATCGCCCAGAGTGTTGTAATTGCCATTCACGGTAACAGATCCGTTTATGATGTGTTCGATCGGATCTGCGGCGAAGAAAGCGCTGTTTAGGTTCAGATCCGTTCGTCCGGTGCTGAGCGCGAAGAAGCTGAAGTTCAGCAGAGTGCCGGTTCCGTGCAAAGCGAACTCGCTCTGATAGCTGATGTTCAGATTTCCGGGATTGCTATTTACGTTTACCGTTCCGGTCTGTGAAAGGGTTCCTGCGCTGCTCACATTCTGATATTGCAGAATCGCGGGGTCGTAATAGAGATCGAAGGAATAGCTCCGGTAGCCCTGGGTGGCAACGAGGTTGTGGGCATCCAGAGGGACGGATACCACGGCATCCACGGCGGTGGTGAGATGGGGCAGGTGCAAGGACACTGCCGCGCCATCCATGACCATGTCGGTCAAAGAGCGGGGATTGATGCAATAGGTGGAAAAAGCATAGTCCACAATCCCGGTGATGGAAGTGAAGACCGTTCCATTTTGGATGTTTTGCCAGGTGTGGCTGCCACTGAAAAAGCCGTTGTCGATCTGGCATTCACCGCTGCCGTCGCTCACGTAGAACTCCTGATAGACATTTGGGTTTTGGGTGACGCTCACGTTTTGCACTTCCACCAATACGCTCTCCCAGGCTTCGGCCGTAGCGAATGAGGACAGGGTCGCGGTGTCGATGACAGAGGCCGGAGGCAGGGGATTGTTTTGGCTCAGCACCTGAAAGGCAGAAACCGAGGTGATTTCGGTAAAATCGTAGTATTCGGTGACAGTTCCGGTCAGACGGACAAAATCCCCCAAACTCGGCTGATTGGTGATATTGTAGATATACAATCCGCTCCAGGGGCCGCCGGATTCGTCTCCGATGAAGTATCTGCCATTGTTGAAGCCAATCCCGGTAACGATGCCCTGCACCGTGACTACCTGATCCAGATAGGGCGAGATGCCGTCCAGCTACATGGTATATTGGATGTCGTAACAGCTTAGCACGGGCTGAGCGATCAAAGCGGTGGATAGCAGGCAGAGCAGCAGCAGAAAGATATATCTGGACATATAGTCTCCTATTTTGTTTGTTTGGGGCAGTATCATAATTACATCAAGTTGCTATGCAATTTGATGGGCTGCTTCTGTCAAAACCTTTTTTGGCTTGCTATCAATTTTAATCCCGGTTTGTGCATCGGGAGTTAAATATGAAAGCTCATAGGATTCGACACGTCCTCGTGTCGAGCAAAGCCACGCGACCGGGTTTCACTGTGCCGGATCTGTATCCGTTTCATAAAAGCACTTTTTGGTTGACAGATAAAGCCAATTGTGTACAATCGCATAAAAAGTATCAGGGAGAAGCGCATGGAGCAGATAAATCCCGCCGAACTCAGTTTTGAAGCGGCTCTCAAGGCATTGGAAGAGATAGTGGATAAGCTTTCCAACACTGCGAATAATCTGGATGATATGCTTTCGCTATATGCCACAGGGCTTGATTATCTGAAACACTGTCAATCCAAACTGGGCGAAGCCGAAGCCAAAATCCGGGTTCTTAGTGAAGAGCTCCCGGGCAAGATTCAGGAGATGAATAATGGATCCTAATGTATTACTGAAAAAGGACATGAAAGAAAAGCAGGAACTGGTAAATATCATTCTGGACCGCTATTTGCCCCGCAAAGACGAATATCCCAAAGAAATCCATAAAGCATTAAGATACAGCACCTTCGCCGGAGGCAAGCGCTTGCGCCCCTACCTGACGCTGGTGGCGTATCAGATGTATAAAGAAGATCTGGATGCCATCACCCCGATTGCCGCTGCGATCGAGATGTTGCACACTTTCACATTGATGCACGACGATCTGCCGGATATCGACGACGATGAATATCGCCGTGGCAAGAAATCCTGCCATGCGATGTTTGGCGACGGAGTGGCGCTACTGGCGGGAGATTCACTCTTGATAAACGCCTTTGAGCTGATCACCTACGCGGAGATTGACGACGCTCTGAAAGTACGCTTTGTGCGGGAACTGGCCAATGAAGCCGGGATCAATGGGCTGATCGCAGGGCAGATGGTGGACATCGAAAGCGAAGGCAAAAAGGTGGATAAAAAGACCCTGAACTTCATTCACACAAATAAAACCGCCAAGCTGATCAATATCAGTCTGCGTTTTGGCGCGCTGGCCGGCAAAGCCCCTGCCAAGGAACTGGCGGTGATCGAAGACTATGGCAACAAAATCGGTATGGTCTTTCAGATCGTGGACGACCTCTTGGATATCGAAGGCAGCTCCGCCAAGCTGGGCAAAAGTATCGGCAAAGATGAAGCAGCCGGCAAGGCCACCTTCCCCTCGGTCTATGGAGTGGAAGAAAGCCGCCTGATGGCGAAAGAACTAACCGACAAAGCCAAAGAAAGCATCGGTACTTTGGGAGAAAAAAGCATCCGCTTCCGGATCCTGGCAGATTATCTTTTGAACCGAAAATCATGAATATCCGCTATCAGAAGCTGCATCCCGCGGCACTCGCGCCACAGCGAATGAGCAGCGGAGCCGCGGGCTATGACCTTTTTGCCTGCGTCGAAGAAGAACTCTGCATCGCTCCCGGAGAGCGGATGGCAGTGCCCACCGGGATTGCCGTTTCAATTCCTGCCAGCTATGAAGCGCAGATCCGTCCCCGCAGCGGGCTGGCCCTCAAGCTGGGGCTGGGAGTGCTGAATAGTCCCGGTACCATCGATTCCGATTACCGGGGAGAAATCCGCGTAATCCTGATCAATCTGGGCAAAGAAGCCATCGCCATCACAAAACAGATGCGCATCGCCCAAATGGTGATCAGCCGTGTGGAAAGCCCCGTTTTTCAGAGCTGCGAAAACCTGGACGAAACGGAGCGGGCTGACGGTGGATTTGGCAGCAGCGGACACTAATCGAGGTGACTATGAAAGAGATTACAGATAGAATAAAGCAACTTAAAAGAGAAAAGAACGCGCTGATTCTGGCGCATAATTATCAAGCCATCGAGATTCAGGAGATTGCCGATTATCGGGGAGATTCCCTGCAACTGGCAATGCTCTCGCGGGATCTGCAAAGCCCGATAATCGTATTCTGCGGAGTGCGCTTCATGGCAGAAACCGCGGCAATCCTGAATACAGCCTCCAAAGTGTTGCTCCCGGTGCTTGATGCCGGATGCCCGATGGCGGATATGATCTCTGCCGAACAGCTGCGAGAGTTCAAGGCCCTGCACCCGGGAAGCCCCGTGGTGTGCTATGTGAACAGCACCGTGGAAGTGAAAGCCGAAAGCGATATCTGCTGCACTTCTTCAAACGCGGTGAAGGTCTTGCAATCGCTTCCGGCAGATAAGGAAATCCTCTTTGTACCGGATCGCAACCTGGGAAGCTGGGCGGCGGCACAAAGCGGCCGCAAGGTAATCACCTGGAACGGCTATTGCCCCACCCATCAATGGGGATTCGGAGTTCAGGACATCCGCAACATGCGCGCGAAATATCCGGAATATCGCCTCCTGGCACATCCTGAATGTGACCCCGCCATCGTGAGCGAGGCGGATGAAGTGATGTCCACCGGCGGGATGATGAAGTATGTAGCAGAGCAGGATAAGGTGATTATCGCCACTGAAAACGGGATGACGGACTATCTGAAGCAAATCTATCCCAATAAGAAGATCGTGAGCCTTTCCCCCAAGGCGATATGCCCAAACATGAAGAAGACCGGACTGCGGGATCTGCTGCGCGCCTTGGAAGAAGATACGCATCACATCGTGGTGGAAGCCGGAATCGCCGCCAAAGCCCGCCTCAGCATCGACCGCATGCTCGCCATCTCCTAAGTTTATCGGCTTTTGGAAGAATTCAAAGAAGTCTTGCTTCCCTACAAAGGGAAGAAAATCCTGCAGGATGCAGCATCGCAAGGGGTTTCCCGGGCGGCAGAGCTCCTGCACAAAGCGGTGATCGCGGAATACGGAGATACACCCCTGAAGGCGCTGGAACTGGGCTGCGGCTGCGGTATCGTCAGCATCATGTGCGCTTTGGCGCGTCCCGCCTGGCAGATTTCCGCGGTGGAGATTCAGGCACACTTGGCAGATTTGGCACAGCAGAACGCGATTCGCTGTGAACTGGAGTTGGATATTCAATGCGCGGATTTCAGGGAAGTGACTGGCAAGTATGACCTCTTGTATGCCAATCCACCCTGGCGCAAGCTGAATTCCGGACTGATGAGTCCCTCGGAGGCGCGCAATATCAGCCGCTTCGAGCTATCCTGCACCATGGACGATGTGCTGCGGGCAATTCACCGGCTATTGCGGCAAAGCGGCAAAGCGGTCTTGATCTATCCCGCCGAGCGCTGGCAAGAGCTTCAGAAAACGGCAGATAAAACTCTGCTTGACATAAAGAAACACCAATTTCATGGTGGTAACAAGGCTTACATTTTGGCTATTATAGCACACAGGGATAATATATGAACGCACGTTTTTACCTGATCCTCCTGCTCTTGAGCATACTATTTGGCGGCTGGACATATCTGGCCCACAATCATGGCGTATTTGTGGAAAAATGCTACGAAGACCTGGCACAACTGCCGGTCTATGCCTATGTGGCGGATACCACCTCAGTGACGCCCATCATGGAAGGCCTTGGCAGAATCAGCGATGTGGCTACGATCGAACATGAGACCGGGTTTCAGGCGGCAATGGAGCTGATCGGAGCCTACGGCCTGCCGCTCACGGAAAGCACTGTGGCAGACTATCAGTTCCCGGATCTGATCACGATCACCTTCCCGGCGCAGAAGGCGGGGATCGCAGCCAAGACCAGGGTGATGGATCTTTTGCGAACATATGTTCGGGAAGATGATCTGGATAGCCAAAGCAATGCCTATTCCAAGGTTATCGCCGAGCTGAAGCGCCTGGGGCACCGCAACCTGGTGTTCAACATCTTTGCCGGATTACTGATGTTTCTGGTCTTCATCTTTAGCCGCCTAAGCTACGAAATGCATATCTATCTGAAACAAAAACGCAAGCTGATCAGCGTGGTGGATGTGATGCGGCACAACAAGCTGAATGCGGCTCACAGTTGGACGATGCTGATCGTTCCCGCCGGCTTGGCATCAGGATTGTATTATCTGGGAGTGTATCTGAATCGCTGGCATAGCCTTGCCTCCTGGTGGAGCTTCGCCACAATGGGCGGGCTGAGCCTGGTCGCGACATTAATCATCTTTTTCAACCTGAAGGCCTATGAACATGATCTGGTGCTGCAAAACGCTGAGCCGGTAGTAGTTGTCACCCCTTCAGCAGAGGAGGACAGCGATGCGTAAGCACATCCCCAATGCGCTGACCATGCTGCGCTTTCTGCTGGTTCCGGTGTTTATCTATATGATGTTTATTTACCGCGGGCAGCACGGCTATGTATTCGGTTTGATCGTGTTTGCGCTGGCTTCTTTTACAGACTATGTGGATGGCTTTCTGGCGCGCAAATGGAAAGTAATCAGCGATTTTGGCAAGATTATGGATCCCCTGGCGGATAAGATGCTGGTGCTCTCCGCCCTGGCCGCACTCAGCCTGCTGCCGCCTTTCCGCCTGAATATTGCAATCTTCATCATAATCCTGATCCGCGAGGCGGGAATCACCTGGTTACGCGAGATCCTGCATAACCGCGGGGTGGTGGTGCCGGCGGATAACATGGGCAAATTGAAGACTGTGATGCAGATGTTTGGCATCATCTTTGCGCTGGTGATATGGGCATTTGTCCCGCAGGTCAGTTCCGGGATGCGCGCCGGAGTGGAAATCTGGTTCTGGCTGGTGGTGGCAATCACCTTGGTCAGCGGATTCAACTATATGAAACTACTCTTTGTAAAGGGGGCATAAATGCGCTACATCATGTTATTGCTAAGCGTGTTGCTGCTTGTGGGCTGTAATCCAGGCAGCAAAGAACCGGTTCGCTATGATAAATTCGACAGTATCATCGATAACGCCAAGCCGCTCGCCATGGGTGACGAGCGGGATATATATGTGTTTGCCGATGCGGATAACTGGAAGGCGGTTCAGCCCTTTATCCAAAGCAGCATCGAGCGCGAACTGATCCTGGCCTATCCGGAGCGGTATTTCCGGATCGTCCCGCTGCAAATCTCGGAAGTGGATAACTTCAGCAAGCACCGCAATCTGCTGTTTATCGGAGATCTGGAAGGCAATGGCAGAGTTTCTCAGTATATGCGCAAAAGCCTGGCCGATGACTTCATCAACCGGGTGCAAGCCAGCGGAGGGGATCTCTTCCTGGCGCGCAATCACTTCAGCCGGGATCAGCTGATCATGTACCTGATGGGCTCAAACAAGCTGAATTTGGAGAAGATCGGCGCTATTCAGAGCGATAAGATCTTTGAATTGCTGATCCGCCGCTTCGCCGACCGGCAGGGTTACCAGACCTATCAGCAGAAGGTCATTCCCTCCGCGTTTTGGAACGCCTATCCCTTCAGCATGCAGGTCCCGGATAACTATACGCTCTATTCAAACGATACCACGGGGCGCTTTCTGTCCCTGCTCTACCGCGCCAGAATGCCCGAGCGTGAGATTCCCGATAGATACATCAATATCTACTATGAAGATATGCCGGAAAACAAGGTCGATCACGATTGGCTGATCCAAAAACGCCAGATGCTGGGCGAGAAATACTTCGAGGGCGATATCTTCGACCCAGAAGTGATCCGCAAAGAACGAACACAACTGGCCGGGCACGACGCCTATCGGATCGTGGGAGCCTGGAAAAACATGACCCACCTGATCGGCGGCGGATTCCAGAGCTATGCCTTTTGGCACAACGGAAAGGCCTACATCGTGGACAACATCGTCTATTTCCCCGCCGGGGACAAACTCCCGATCCTGGTGGAGCTGTATGTGATCTCCTCCAGCTTGCAGATCAAGTGATGTTCAGATGAGACTACTCACCTTAGTATCCGTCCTCGCCCTGCTTGCCGGCTGCGCGAACGTGGCGCAGGAAGCCCCCGCAATGCCCTCTGCCCGCACTGATATCGGCAACCGGACAGATTGGATCGACAATTCCAAGCCCAATGCTGCATCCATGTATTACTTTTTAAGCGGAAGCTATCTTAGCTTCGCCGGAGATCTTGGAGTAGCTCAAGAAGTCTTTAACATGGCAATGGCTCATGATGTGGGCAGTCCGCAAATACGCAGAGCGTACTTCAGCAACGGTGTGAAGCTGTACCACGCAGTTCCCGCGCCCGAAGGAAATGCAGGGCTGGCAGAGCTGCTCCGGGAAGCCCGCCGGGATTTCCAATTTGACGAATCCATGCTCCTGAATGCCTATCGGCTTTACGAAAAACTGAACGATAAAGAAGGCATGCAATGGGCTGTCAGCCAGCTAAACAAGCGCTTCCCTTCTGCTTGGGCCTATTATTTCTCCTTCGCCATGGAAGACGAACAGACCGGGAACGGCGATCTCCGCCTCTTGGCCAAAGCGGAAGAAAGCAACCCCGGTGACGAACACCTGGCACAAATGATCGCGCTTTCGTGGATGAACCGGGACGACGACCGGGCAATCAAGATCCTGCAAGAACTAGCCCCAAGCATGTTGAATGAAACCCTGTTGCAGACCATCATGGCAAGCCACAATGATGCCAGCCTGCCGGATAAACATTTCGCCAGCCTCAGCTACCCCCGGGATCGGGAAGCCATGGCCGGTTTCCTGTATTTTTATCTGCAAAAAGCGGATCCGCAGCGCATCCTGATCCACAAAGAGCAGATCGTGCAGACCGAAGACCCGGTTCTGCTCTATATCCTTGCCACGGTTGCGCTTAAGCAGCAATCCATGGATGTATATCACTATATGTTACAAGAGCTAAGGGCAAAGCCCGCAGCCCCGGAAACGGAGAGCAAATTCGCCGCCGTGATGCTGCTTCAGGCGATTCAGCAAAACGACAAAGCAGGTATGCGAGACCTTTCCGAGCGCATATTCCGCACAAGCGACATCAATCTGGCGGTGTTTTCCGCTTATCTGAGCGCGGAACTCAGCCCGGAGTCACCAGAGGTCAAACGCGCCCAGCTTGCCCAAGATATCCAGAACAAGCTAGATGAATCATTACTGAAGGATTATCTGCTCTTTGTGCTGCTGGATGACGCCGCAAACCGCAGTGCCCCCGCTTATCTGAACTACGCGGAAGCCCTGTTCAATAAAGGCTTTGGCGATAGAGCGGATTTCAGCGTGGTCTTGGAGCACTACGCCGGATTGAACGACGAGGATACTCAGATCTCTTATCTGCGCCGGGCTTTGCAGCGCTGGCCCCGGGAAGCGATGTTTCTGAACAACCTCGGTTATTTGCTGCTCTCCCGTCCCCCCTCAAACTGGACAGAGGCAGAGCGCCTGATCTCCGCGGCACTGAAGCAGGAACCCGATTCCGTCCATTACCAGGACTCTATGGCGTGGCTGCTCCATCTGCGCGGAGACTACGAAGCTGCCAAAGTCTATCTACCAGCCATGGAAGCAGTGGCAGAAGGCTCCGCAGAACTATCCTACCACATCGGTATGATCTATTTGGGATTACACAATACCGAGACCGCCATCAAATTCTTTAAACAAGCTATACAAGCCGAAACCCCCCAAGGCTACGTGCTCAAAGCGCAAGAACAGCTTGATCTGCTGAAGTGAACTGAGGCCATACTGCATTGATCAGGGTCGAAAGCCTTTCCTGCGGATACCTGGAGCAAGACATTCTGAAAGGAGTGTCCTTCGAGCTTCCCGCCCGTGCCTTCACCGCCCTGTTGGGGCCAAACGGTTCCGGCAAATCCACGTTGCTCTATGCTCTGATGGGCTTCCTGAAACCCCGCCAGGGCAGAATCCTGATCCGCGAAAAAGAACTCCTGCACCACAGCCGGGCAGAGCTGGCCAAGATCTTCGCCTACATCCCCCAGGAACTGCACAGTGAGTTTGACTACAGTGTGGCAGATACCGTGCTGATGGGACGCTATCCCTTTATGGGCATGATGCAGAAGCACAGTGAAGAAGATCTGCTTTTGGTAGAAGACACCTTGAAGCGCCTCGACCTTTATCCCCTGCACCAGCGCTTTTTGCACCAACTCAGTGGGGGGGAAAAACAGCGGGTTTACATCGCCCGCGCCCTGGTTCAACAAACGCCATATATCCTTCTGGATGAAAGTCTTTCGCAGCTGGACATCAACTATCAGCTGGAGATCATGCGCCTCCTTAGAAGCATCAGCAACGAAGAACAGAAGGGAATCCTGCTCATCAGCCACAACCTGAATCTCTCGGCAAACTACGCCGACCACATGCTCTTTCTGAAAGACGGCATGCTCTTGAACAGCGGCAGCCCGGAAGAACTGATGCGGGGAAGCATCCTCAGCGAGCTCTACGGCGTGCCCCTCAGCACCGCCCGCAACCCGATCTCCAATACCAACAACATTATCTACCCCTAAGGAAAGCCATTTTGAAATACGCCCTGCTCTTCACTCTCATTATTATCATGCTGTTAGCGCTCTTCACCTGCCCGGAGAAAAGCATGATCGCCACAGACCACTACCGGGTAGTCCGGGTGGTTGACGGCGACACCTTTATCGCCAGCATCGACGGTGAAGACGTCCGCGTCCGCCTGATCGGAGTCGACACCCCGGAATCCGTGCACCCAAACAAAGATGTGGAATACTTCGGGGTAGAAGCCAGTGACTTTTTGAAGAACATGCTAAAGGATGAGCGCGTGTTTTTCAAGTATGACCAAAACAACTCTGCCACAAACCACAAGGACCGCTACAACCGGATGCTGGCTTATGCCTACCGGGCAAGCGATTCGCTATTTGTGAATGCCGAGATCATCCGCCAGGGTTACGGCCATGCCTACACCAATTTCCCCTTCACTTTTCTGGAGGATTTCCTGAAGCTGGAGCGCGATGCCCGCATGCAACAAAGAGGGCTGTGGGCAGATGGAGAGCTCCCCAAGGCTGTGTCCGACAGCTTGGTCTGGTTCAATCCCGGAAGCAAGAAATACCACCGGGAAAGTTGCCGCCACACCACCGCAAAATCCCTCTCCATGCCCCTTGAAGAAGCCCTGCAAAAGGGGTTCGAGCCCTGCAAAGTCTGCAAGCCCTAAGGCTGCGGACTGTATATCGCCAGCACTTCTCCACCCAAGAGATCGATGCGCACTCTGTCCGCGCCAAACTCATTGCTGATACCCCGGCTCTGATGCTGCTTGATGATCAGGTTGTGCAGCGGATATTGCAGGCCCTCGGAGCTGGTGAAGGCAGAGCTGATACTATATGAAATCAGCGAAAGCAGATCTCCCTTTTTGCCATCTAGTTCCGTTTGCGGAGATAGAAAAAACAAGCGCTGAGCGTCAGTCTGGATGCTTGCCAAAACTCCTTTGCGGTGCAGCGCCAGCAGGTTTTGGATGATCGCCAAAGAGTGATCCACCCGCCCTTGCAGATCGTTGCAGATCACGATTTCCCGATACCCCCCCTCGTGCAGGCACCAATCCAAGGCAATCTCCGTATCCGTCTCATTCTTTTGCGCTTGATGGCGGACAACCGGAACTTGGGGATATGCTTCCAGATAACTGAGCTCCAGCGAATCAAAATCGCCGATGATCACTTTGGGGTGAAGGTTTTGTGCCGCCACAGTCTTCAAACCCGCATCGACCGCGATCACATCTCCCCTGATGTTTGAATATCCGGATAAAATCTGCTGGGGCGCGTGATTAGTGATCAGCCATGCGGTATGTTCAGCGTGAGGCATAGCGTTCGATGCGATTCAGATAGCGGGTGGGGTTCAGTTTGCGCTCGTTGAACATCACTTCATAGTGCAGATGAGGTCCGGTAGAAAATCCGCTATTGCCCATCAGAGCGATGATCTGGCCTTTGCTGACCGCATCCCCCTCTTTTACCTTGCTGCTATACAGATGCGCGTAATGTGTTTGATATCCGTTGCCATGATCCAGCATGATTCTTTTGCCATAGCCCCGGTCATAATCCGCCCGCGCGACCACTCCCGCGGCAGTGGCATAGATCGGAGTGCCGATCTCGTTTGCGATGTCGATCCCGTAGTGAAACTCCAGATTATTCGTGATGGGGTGAATGCGCGTCCCCCATCCATCGGAGATTCTGCCAAAGGTAGGATAGATCGAGGGCACGTCTCCGCCCGGGTTTTCCATCCTGTTATGGGGATTTGGGCCTTCCGGCATTTTGGGACCTAATATCTGCAAGATCGTCACCAGATCGCGTTCCAGGGTTTCCATCTCCCTTTTCAGTTTGGGATCCCGGGATTGCTCGGTTCCGGTGGCTGCCCCACCCCGGTAGAGCTCGGGATTGCGCTTGGGATCGTGGTTCATCCCCAAAGAATCCAGCATATTGTAAATGGAGTCAACGGTGCTTACATAGAGTTCGATCTTTGCTCTCAGCAAGGCGTTCTCTTCTTCCAAAAGGGCGATTCTGCGGCTCTCGGATCTTCCGCTCATGAGGGTCCCGACCCCCAATGAAAGCAGCATCAACACTGCCACCAGCGCCAGTTTCAGATACAGGGATCCGCGCGTGGGACGCAATTGCCCCAAGCCTTCCGGATCAAATTTGCTGAGCTCTTCTATGTTCTTATTTTGTTTATCTATCATATCACTACACATAGTGAGCAATTTTTGTACCAAGTAACTCTTAAATATAGAATAAGGCTCAAGACCAGCAGCACCCACGCCAAGCCGGCGATATCCCAAAACCCGAACCTATGCCGGTGCAGACAGCCCGGGCGTCCTTTGCTGCGGAATCCGCGAAGCTCCAGGGCAATCGCCTGCCTGCCGCTTTGTAATATAAGCTCCGCGATGGCGGAAAGCGCCAGTATCCGGTAGAGCTTCAGCTTGGCTTTGATGCCCAGTTTGCGCAGCACTATCTCCCGATCCCTCAGTTCCTGCATCTGCCCTTTGAATCTGGCGCTGTATTCCGGGATCAGATGCGCCATGTAGGACACCATGAAGGACAATTCCTCCGGTAGCCTGATGGCGGAAAACGCTGCCCGGTAGAGGCTGAAATCCAAAGAGCTCAAACTGATGGCACACATATAGATGATCAATATTCTAAAGCTCAGAAACGCGCTGCTGAACAGCGCTGCCTGATGAATCCTGATTGGCCCCAGGCTGAAGATGACCCCTCCCCCTCGGCGAAAGAGCAATTGGATCACGATGATGGAAATTATCAGCCAAAACAGCTTTTCCAGCTTTTCCAGCCTGGCTCCCAGCGCTTTCAGCCCATCGCGAAAATCCACCAAAGTTGCCAGAACAAAGACGATGAACAGCAGATGCGGATGCTCCAGCGCGATAGCCAAGCTACTGTAAAAGATGCAGAGCAGGATATACGAGAGCGGATGCAAACGGCGTTTCATCGTAGCTTGCCGTGTTCCAGATTCAGCACGATGTCCGGGTTCAAATCCCCACATGTATGGCTCACCACCAGCCAGCCCTGCTGCTGCCGCAGGTAATCACTCAGGATTCCGGCGCGGTTTTGATCAAGTGCCGTAAAGGGCTCATCCAAAACCAGATAGTGCCCCAGGCTAAGCGCAACGCTTAGCAGATATGCCTGTTTCGCGCCCTTGGATAATTCCCGCAGCGCCAGATTCTGTAAGCCTTCCCCAAAACCCCCGATCAGGGGATGTTGCAGCACCGCGGCAGAATCCAGGCCTGCCATCTGCCAAATGCTGAGGTCGTCCTGCAGAGTAATGCCCAGGATGCGCGCTTCAGCTTCTTGCGGCAGATAAAAGCTTGCTTGCGGGGCACGGCTGATCTTGCCGCTATCGGGTTCAAGCCTGGCGCAAAGTAGCTTCAGCAAAGTACTTTTCCCGCAGCCGTTGCCACCCTGTAGCAAGATCTTTTTATCCCCCGGAAAGTGCCGGGACAAGCCGGCAAACAGCGCTGCTCTGCCCGGATAGGCAAAGTGCAGCTCCTGAACTTCAAACATCTGATAGTTCCAGCTTGATCTGCTTATCTGCCAGTTGCATCAAACGCGGATGATGAGTAGCCAAAATGATAGCTCTACCCTGCTCACGCAGCTCTTGCAGCCAGGCGCAGAGCAGATCCAGCGACGCATCCGAGAGCCCCGTTTCCGGTTCATCCATCAATAGCACCGGGTTTTGCATGCTGTCGCAGATGGCAAACAACAGCAAGCGTTGCTCTCCCCCGCTCAGTTTTTGAGGTGCGGCTTGCAGCAGGTCGCTGAGCCCGAACCGGGATGCTGAAGCGCTGATCCGCCGCTCGATCTCCCCGGAATCCAAGCCCATGTTTTCCAACGCGAAAGCGATTTCGAGTTCCACCGTCGGCAGCAACATCTGCTCTTTGGCATCCGCGGGTGCCACACTCATGAATCTAAACACTTCTGCCAGAGGGATATCCCGCAGGGACTTCGCTCCCCAGAAGATCTCGCCATCGGCTTCTCCGGCAATGTTTTTGGGGATTATCCCGCATAAACAGTGGATCAGACTGCTTTTCCCGCTGGCATTGCCACCGCTGATCACCAGCAGCTCGCCGGAGTCAAGCGTAAAATCGAGCCCACCAAACAGCTCCCTTCCGGAATCCGCAAAGCGCAGCTTGAGCCCTCTGACCTCCAGCTTAGGGATTGATCCGGAAATACTCAATCTCATCAAACAACATCGGCTCTGCCAAAGCGTCTCCAAACACAAGTTCTTCGGATCCCTTTGCGTAATGCAGGATCAGCTTCACCTGCGGGCTAAACTCCCAGTCCAGGGTTTTTGCCAGAGGGATCAATACCGAAACCGTCCTGGTGTCGATGACGGCATGGTGGTCTGCTTGCAGATAGACGATGTCCTTCATCCACATCCCCCCGGGGATCTGCGGACTTTTCAGGTTATACTTGCCATCATCGGTCAGCTCCAGCACTGCTCCTGCCAATTGCGCAGGATAGCTGAGGTTTTGCACCAGGCCATCCCGGCTGTAGATCACCACATCCTTGATCGGCGCGTCGCTCAGAGTGCCGATAAAATCGTCAAACCGATAGCCCTGCAGGCGCACAAAGGGCTTGGGATCGCGAAGAATCTCTTGCCCCGCAAAGAACTTGCTGATAGGCATAAACTTAACCGGGAGAGGCACTTGCTTGTGATTTTCCAGAAACACCTGCCGCACATCCCGCACCCAGTGCATGCTGCGCAGATGCGGAAAGATGATGCGCAATTGCTCTTTGGGAAAGATCTCGCCTTCGCCTTCATAGGCCAGATAGCAGGTCAAAGTATCCCACTCGGCTTTGTTGAAGCTCACCGCGTAGCGGTCGTTGGAAAGAAAGCGAATGATGGCAAAATCACCCAATTTCTGCTCTTTCAGCCAGGTGTCGAAGCGGATGCCTTTCCAAGTGTTGATCACCGTCTCGCCATCCACTTCCTTGCTGGTGCTAAACTCGCGGGCTTGCAGTTTGAAGAATTGTTCGTAGGGGTATTCGTGGAACACTCCCCGGTTATCAACGATGGTGAGCGCGCTTAGCGGAGCTAAAACGCACATGATCAGCATTAAAACTAGATTTTTCATCAGATTATCCTTATCTCTTTCAGGCTTTTATAGATGCCAAAACTCAGGACGCCACCCACCATGCCGGAGACCATAGCCATGCCCAAAACGGCAAGAACAATCGGCAAAGGATGGTTGAATAACACAATCACAGATATCAGTGCCCCGGCGGCATTGGCGATGGCGCACATACTCATCTGCGCCACCAGATGTTTCCTGCGGGCAAAGCTCAAATAGACCAGATCCGCCATCAAACCCGGAACAGCGTAGGACACCAGCGATAGCGCTCCCTGATTTCCCGAGATGCCAAAGATCAATACGCCAATGGCTTGCAACACGCCAAAGACTAATCCTGTGGATGGTTTTTGCACGATCACGATCGCCAAGACCAGCCACATCATATAGAATCCGCCGGCAAACGAACCACCGGGAATTCCCAAGGGCCGGGAGAGCATCTTGAAGAAGGGCCCCACCACCGGTTTGATCGCAATCCCGATCGCAGCCAAAGCCGCTATCAGGATCAAATCTCTTGCGCTCATATGCTTCAACATATCAGGTCAGCCTGGTAGATTTTCCGGTTTGCAGATCCAGCAATATCATCTCGATCTCCGCTTCCTTAAACAGCCTCGTACCCAGTTCATCCGGATAGGCACTGGCGATATAGACTTGCCTGATCTCGGCATTGATGATCAATCTCGCGCAGATGCTGCAGGGCTGATGGGTGCAATACAATACTGCTCCGCGGGTGCTGCTGCCGTTGATCGCGGCCTGGATAATGGCGTTTTGTTCCGCGTGAACGCCGCGGCAGAGCTCGTGTTTTTCCCCGGAAGGCACATTAAGCTGTTCCCGCAAACATCCGGTCTCGGCACAATGCGGAATACCCTTGGGGCTTCCGTTGTAGCCGGTGGAAATCAATTGATTATCCCGCACCAGGGCGGCACCGACGGCTCTGCGCAGACAGGTGCTGCGGCTGGCTGCCAAAAATGCCATCTTCATGAAGTATTCTTGCCAAGAAGGGCGTATATCCATTTATCGTCCTTGTACTTAGATATTTTGTCCACAAAGCTCCTTGACAGGATTCCTGTCAAGCCTGAAGATGGAAGCTGAACTGTCTTGGATCAGTTTGACGCATTGTTTCAGGGCGGAATTCCCTTGATTCATTAAGCGGAGTTTAAGCTCTTTTCAAGCTGTTATTATGCTATGACCATAGCTGGATAAGGGCTTGAAATCAGCCGGAACTCAGGACAGTTCAAAAAGCGCGAGACCCGGTTGCATTAGCGGTGTAACCCCCAATAAAGGCCTGCCAGTGTGCAGATTGCGGAGAAATGTGTTAGTTACAAAAATTCCCGGCTCAAAGTCCATATTACAGCGCCTGATGGTGCTTGCCGCCCACGCCAAAGCGGATATCACAGTGGAAAACTACAATCCCTGCGGGGATGTCCTGGAATTGGCAGAGGCGATGAAGGTCTTCGGCTATTCGGTGACCGGGCAAGGCGCTGTGCGCAGCTTTCGCTTTGATCCGCAGTCCTTTGCCCATAGCACTCATCATTATCGCTTTCAATATTCCGCAACCGCCTTTCGGCTCTGGCTCTCGTTATTGGCGAATCTGCCGGGGATCAATAGCGAGATCGAGCTTTCCGACATTTTGCACAAGCGGGGCTTTGCGCCGTTGCAGGATGCACTAACCCAGCTTGGGGCAGCTCTGGAACTAACGCTGCCGCTAATCCGGATTCAGGCAAGCGCTTTGGCGGGAGGGATGCCGGAGCTCAACGGCAGCATCAGCAGCCAGTTCCACAGCTCTTTGATCCTTGCCGCGCCCTTCATGCAAAAGCCTTTAACGCTGAATATCAGCCCGGAGCAGGTGTCTATGCCCTATCTGAAGCTCAGCCTGCAAATGCTGAAGCGGTTTCGGGCCAGAGTGGAGGAGCGCGGCACCGAAATCACAATCTCCCGGGCTAGTTTTCGGCTTCCCGGGCTGTTTTGTGCGGATTCAGACCTTTCCACCGCCGCGTATTACGCCGTTTGGGGAGCGCTGCATGCGGAGGGTATCCGGATGGAAATATCTGTGAACCCCGGCTTGACGCAGGCGGATGCCGTGATCTTCCGGATTCTGTCTGATATGGGCGCCGGAGTCTCGTGGGAAGCTAACTATTGCAGCGTTTATCCCGGAGCTTTGCGGGGTAAAGAGATTTGCCTGAAGGATAACCCGGATCTGATGCCGGTGCTGAGCATTCTTGCGCTCTTTTGCCAAAGCCCTTGTCGCCTGAAGGGCATCGGCAGGCTGGCGCATAAGGAAAGTGACCGGGTGGCGGGAATCGTGGATGCATTCAAGCTAATTGGCGCGAATTTCACCCTGGGAGCGGATGAACTGATTATCATGCCGTTGGGAGCGCGGGAACTGCCGCAGGTGACATTGGATACCCGGTCTGACCACCGCTTGGTAATGGCATTCAGTTTGCTGCAATCGCGCTATCCGCAGATTGCTTTGAGCGAGACCGCTTCTCTGAGTAAATCCTTGCCACTGGGTTCTTTAATTACTAACCTTGCCCGATCATAGAGCTAGGATAGCAGCTCCACTGTGGCATAACCAGCTGAAAATTCTACCCCATCAATGTATGGCGGCAAACTCAAAGAGGGATTTGAACTCCATCCGGAGGAATTGCATCCTCCAAGCCCAATTCTTGCATCAGTGCCCGGGCTTCAGCCCAAACTCCGGCTGCTTTCATCTTCTCCACTTCCCGGAATATTGCGCTTTGGCTTAGCCTGCCGATCTTTGGGGCATATTTTTCGATCGCGCGGCGGATATCCGGATCCAGCGCGAAACCCAAAGTGGCAGAAAAGCGGATGGCACGCAGGATGCGCAGATAATCCTCGGAGATCACCTGATCCGCATCCCGCAGAGTGCGAATGACGCCCTCTTGCAGGTCGGCAAGCCCCCTTCCGGAAGGATCCAAGACTTCAGCGGAAAACACCTCCATATATAGCGCGTTGACCGTGAAATCGCGGCGATAGACATCTTCAGCGATGGTCCCGAAACGGATATTGGGATAGCGGCGGCCGGGCTGATAGCGTTCTCTGCGGGTTTCTACAAAATCCAGCTTGATGCTGTCCAGCTCCATGCGGGCAGTGCCGAACTTGGGGAAGGTCTCATAAGTAAGCGGGTTGAGTCGGTGCATCATATACGCGCCCAGTTTCAAGCCGCCGTACCTCAGTTGGATTGCCAGATCAAAATCATAGAAATCCCCATCACCCAGCAGGTGATCCCGCACTACTCCGCCCACGAGATAGGTTTTGCCCTGGAATCCGGTGCCTTCCAGCAGTTTGCGCGCCATGGCCAGAAAATCAGCAAGCGTCATAGCAAGTCCGCAATCACGCTGTTTGAGATGAAATAGGCAGCCGGGCTGAGGCGGATGGATTCACTGTCACAGAGGATCAGGCCTTGGCTTTGCAGGCGCTTGATTGCCGCGGCGCGGGGGCTTTGAAAGTCCTGCCCGAAACGCTGTTGAAACTCTGCCAAACTCAAGCCCCGGCATAGCCGAAGACGCATCATGATGTAGTCCGCTTCGGGTTTTGCTTCAGGATCGGGCTTACCATAGATTCTGCCCGCCTGGATGTATTGGTAGTATTGCGCCAGATCAGGGGGATTCTGGTAGCGCGTGCCCCGGTAATAACCGGAGGCGGAGGCGCCCCAGGCCAAAAAGTCGTGCCCTTCCCAATATAGCAGGTTGTGGCGGGATTCGCGGCCGGACCGGGCAAAGTTCGAGATTTCATATTGGGTAAAGCCGGCAGCAGCGAGCATTTGGCAGATGGCGGAGTATTGGGCGGCGCACTCCTCATCTTCAGGCAAGCGGGCAGCATCCTTACCCAGAGGGGTATCCTCATAAAGTTCCAGCAGATAGCTAGAGATGTGCTCAAAGGGGATGGCTAGAAGCAGATCCAGGCTATGCCGCACCCTCCGCACATCGCTGGCAGGCAGGCCATAGATGAAATCCGCCGAGATATTCCTGAATCCCGCTTCCCGCAGGATGCGCACTTTGCCCGCCACAGCCTCAGCTTTGTGCCGCCGGGTGAGGTAGGCAAGGTCTTCATCCAGCATGCTTTGCACGCCCAGAGAGATGCGGTTGACCGGAGTCTGGGATAAGGCTGCCGCGTATTCCTGGGTGATCTGGATGGGATTGATTTCCAGAGTGATCTCGGCATCCGGGGAAAGCGCGATGCCCTCCAGCAAAGTGTTGATTTGCAAAGGCGAGAGCAGCGACGGGGTGCCGCCGCCGAAATAGACAGTGCTTAGCCGCGGTATGCCCGCGTCCAGGTGCAATTGCTTCTCTTTCAGCAAAGTAGCGAAGTATTCAGCAAAATCCTGCCTGCGAAAAGGAAGGGCATAGAAGCTGCAATATCCGCAACGACTAAGACACCAGGGAATGTGGATGTAGAGGCCTATCTGGCCAGGCGGAAGATCCTGTTCCACCGGATGTGGGGGGTGTCGTAAAGCTTGTTGTATTCGATGCCTTTGGACCAGAAGATCAGCCAGGGGGAGCCGGTGATGTCCGTGCGATCCAAAAAGCCCCAATAGCGGCTGTCTTCACTCACGTCACGGTTATCTCCCATCACGAAGTATTTGCCTTCTGGAACCTTGATCGGGCCGAACCAATCGCGGTTGTAACGATAGTTTACAGCGCTGGAATCCGGGGCAATGCGGAAGGGTTCATACCAGGTGGAATAGCTTACCAGGTCCATGGTTCCGGGTTTGAAGGTGCGCTCCGTGATCACTCTGGGAGAAAGCGGTGGGCTGGGGTAGGCTTCGCCGTAGCACTCGTAACCGCGGGTGAATTCCTCGCCGTTTACATACACGATTTTGTCGCGGAGTTCCACGGTATCCCCGGGCATGCCGATCACGCGCTTCACCACATTTTTGCGGGCGTAGTAACTGAGGTGGAAGGCGGTGAGCGGAAAGCGGGAAAAGGTTTGCCCTTTGTTGATATAGAGGGGGTGGAAGATCTTGATAAATTGATCCTTATACTCAGGATGTTCAGGGGTGTTTTCCTCGATCTTGGGATAGCGGAAGGTGACGATGTCTTCCCGCTTGGGTTCAGTGAAGTAATACTTCAGCTTGTTTGCCACCAGGAAGTCGCCGGTGAGCAGGGTCTTTTCCATCGAGGAAGAGGGGATCATGAAGTTCTGGAAGGTATAATTGCGGATGATCATGGCCACCACAAAGGCAAAGAGGATGGCTTCCGCCCAATCCTGCACTTGCGGTTTGCGCTTGTGGAACTTCTTGTCTTTAGGGATGGGGCTGAGGCTGGGCATCGAGCCCAAGGCTTCTTTATTCTTTACTATCTTCATGCGTTCTTTCATTGTTTGCGTTGTCCTTTCCTTATATCAGCAGAGCTTGTGTCCAGAGCCTTGTTTTGGGGCATGGTGTCAAGCAGAATGTTGTGTTTTGGGTTTGCGGAAGTGGATGAATGTGCCGGCAAGTACCGCCAGAAGGGTGATCAAGATGCCGGCAAGGCTGAGGCGGATGCCTGTTTTGTAGCTATCAGGCGCCATAATCAATTCCAGATCATGCGCTCCGGCGGGTACCACTACGCCGCGCAGAACGTGGTTGACTGGGATGATGGGAAGCTCAACGCCATTCACAAAGGCTTTCCAGCCGGCGGGGTAATAGATTTCACTGAGCACCAGCAGGGCGTCGGTGGGGGTGGAATAGCGATAGGCCAGTTCGTGCATTTCTGCCTTGGTCTGCTCCACCTTGGCGCTGTCCGGTGCGGCCAAGCCCGGGATGGGGCTTTCCACGATCGCGGTGGTGGCGGGGTCAAAGCTGATATCACTTAGCATCTGCAGGCTTTCTTCCGGAGTCTGCGAGACCACGGTGTTTTGCACAAACCAAGCGCGAGGCAGGGCTCTGAGATTCTCGTAGATAGAGAGCTGGTTGTTTTGAAACACCGGACGCATATTCTGCAGCATGGAAGCATAAGGCAAGGAATCCGGAACAATGACGTATTTGGTGGAAAGCATGTCCAGGATCGGGGTTGGCAGTTCCCGGGAATCGTCCTGATACACACCGCGTAAATAGCGCACAAACTCGCCATCCTGCCCCTGCGTGCCGTTGATCAGCTTCAGCAGGTCGTCATAGCGTTTCAGCTTGGCGGCAGAGTAACCATCAATGCTTTGGTGATAATAAGCCCATTCTCCGGTGCTGCGGATCTGCCCGGCATTGAAGGGGTAGATGCGCGAGTTGTCCGCTTTATCCAAAAGGAAGGCGTCGAAATCCTGCATGCGGAAGTCGATCTGGCGCTTGGAGACGGGATGCAGATCCTTCAGATGTTTACCGGTATAGACCCAGAGATCGATGAAGGTAATGAGCGTGAGCAGCAGCACAAAGGGCACCGCTTTCAGCTTGTTGATGCTCTTCAGATATGCCAGACCCATGCTCACGGTGAGCAGCAGCAAAGCCAGGATGCCGCTCTTCACCAGGATGTCTTGCCGCTCGGTGATCAGGGGTTCAAGCCGGCTGAGGGCTCCGGCCTGTTCATAGCGAATCTGCTCGACCACCGTAGTGTAGGGCAAGCCCGCAAAGAGGGTCTTGGCAAACATGATCCAGAGGATGAAGGCCGCGCCGCAGATCCAGAACAGCCGCAGATAGCGCTTCTGCCAGATCGCGTTACCACTGTTTTCAATAATGTCGCGCAGTCCCAGCGCTGCCAGGATCACGATATTGAACTGCAGGATAGTGAGGGTCATGGAGGGCACGCGGAACTTGTTGAAGTAGGGCAGATAGTTCAGAAAGAGGTCGGATAGCGCGGGCGTGGCACTGCCGAAGCTCATCAGCGTGAATGCCGCCCCGGATAGCCAGAGAAAGAGCGCCAGCCTGCGTCTTCTGCCCCACAAGGAGAGAATCCCGAGCGCCAGCACCACGATGCCGAAATAGTTATACACTTGGGTGAAGGGCATATAGCCCCAATAGGTCTGATTGATCCCGCCCCAGAAATCCGGGATGATGAAGCCGATGATCTCTTTGGGGTGAAAGCTCCAGCCCTGGGCATAGGCTTTGTCCAGGCCGGTGGCACCACCGCGTTGAGTATGGTGGCTATATTCCATGGTGCTGAGGTAGGGGTTCATCACCGCCAGCGCGGTCAGGGTAAAAGCCAGCACCAGAAGCAGGGTCCAGATCCCGAAGCGCTTCAGGTCTTTCTTGCGCAGGGCGGCTACACCGCGGTAAATCCAATACATACCGATCAGGAGATACAGATAGTAGGTGATCTGAGGATGGTTCTCCCGCAGCTGAGTGATCAGGAAAGTGGCAAGTAAGCCCAGAGAGAGGAAGCCGGGTTTCTGCAGCAGATACATCACGCCCCACATCACCCAGGGGATCCACATGATGGCGCGGAACTTGGTGTTGTGCCCGATCTCCAGCAGCCCAAGCCAATGGCAGCTGAAGACAAAGGCGATGGCGCCAAAGAAGGCAATATAGGGGTCCAGCTTCAGGTGCAGCAGCAGGATAAACATGCCCAGTCCCCCCACGAAGAGCAGGAAGATGCGCCAGTTGATTACTTTATCCGTGATCTTGGTGATGCTCTCCAGGAAGGGATAGCGGTTTGGAAAGGAGATCATGTATGACGGCATCCCGGAGAACATGTTTTGGGTCCAGAGCGCGCGCTCATCGTTATTTTTGTTATATTCTATGATGCTCTGTGCCGCGCCGCGCCACTGGCTGATATCGCTGGCCTGAGGCTCCATATTCTTGTACGCGGCAGGGAAGTAAAGCACGCTGATCAGGATGTATAGCGCCGCAATCAGGATCCAGGGCAAGTATTTGCCGCTGATCACCGGAGTCTTCGCCAAGGTTTGCGCACTTGTGGCAGGCTTCATTTTTGGGTTGACTATTTTCTGGCTCATAAAATCCTCTGTTCAAAACCGATATTTACGCCCAGCTTATTTTTTCGGCTCTATCGGTCAAGCAAAAACGAAAGGACAGGTTATGATCTTTACATTCAAAAAGAAAATCTATGGTTACGAATGCGATATCTATGGGCATCTCAATAATGCCAGCTATTTGAATCTATTGGAAGCCGCCCGCAGTGAGGCTTTGGTGACGATGGAAATGCCTATTGCCAAACTGCAGGAGATGGGCATCCAATTCTTTGTCTTGCGCTTTGAATTGGACTACATCCGCGCCGTGGAACTGGAAGAAATAGTTACGGTCAATAGCTGGTTCTACAAGACAAACAGGCTGAAGGGATTCTGGAAACAGGAAGTTTATAACGCGAAAGACGAGCTATGTTTCTGCGCGAAATTGACCTTGGTGTATGCCGCGGACGGAAAAGCCAAACGGCTCTCCCAGGAACTCACCGATCACTTCGATAAGTTTCTGGAGCCTGAGGACTAAACCGAGCCGAACAGCATCCCGAAGATGGCCGCGGCGATCAGCATGGTGAAGGGATTCAGTTTGAAGCGCCAGGTGAGTAGGAAACTTGCCGCAAAGATGCCCACGGAGTACCAATCCTTCACCGCGTTGCCCATGATCATGATCAAAGCCGCGGCGATCAAGCCCACGGAGAGCAGGCGCAAGCGCTTGAAGATCTGCTGAAACCAGGGCAGTTTCTTTAGCTTCAGATAGCTGACCGTGATCAGCAGCATGATCATCAGCGAGGGCAGAATCACCCCCAAAGTACATAGCAGCGAGCCGATTACTCCCGCCTTTTGATAGCCGATGAAGGTCGCCGCATTGATCGCGATCGGCCCCGGCGTCATCTGCGAGATCGCCACCACCTGCACAAACTCCGCTTCCGTTAGCCAGGCATTCTTGATCACCACTTCCTGCTGGATCATCGCCAAAATCGCGTAACCCCCGCCAAAGCTGAACAACCCGATCTTGAAAAAGGTGAACAGCATATTCAGCAGCATCATTTGCGCGCCTCAAACACGGCATAGGCGATAGTGACAAGGATCAGATAGACCGGTGAGATATTAAGCAGACCCACACAGAGCGCAATGGCAAGCGGAAACCAGGCATTCTTCAGGTTCAAGCCGCTCTTCTTCGCCATCTGGATCAAGGGCACCGCAATCAGCGCCACCACGGCCGGATTCAGCGCAGTGAACGCCCGCTTCACCAAAGCCTGATCCGCATATTGCCGAAACAGGATTGCGATCAGGATGATGGAGATCGTGGAAGGCAGGATCGTGCCCAGAACCGCGGCAAACATCCCCGCTTTGCCCCGCACGTGATATCCGGTATAAATGCTGATATTGACCGCGATCGGCCCCGGACAACTCTGCGCTGCCGCCAGACCATCCAGAAACTCCTCCTCGGTGATCCAGCCCTGACGTGAACAGACTTCGCGCTTGATCAGCGGAATCATGGCATAAGCCCCACCAATGGTGAACGCACCGATCTTCAAAAAGGTAAGAAATATCTTCAGCAGCATCTAAACGTGTTCCCGGATGACTTCGATGAGGCTACTCAGCAACAGCTCTTCCGGCACTTTTTTAATGATTTCTCCGCGGGCAAAGATCAAGCCCTCTTTGTTGCCCCCGGCTATCCCAAAATCAGCTTCTCTTGCCTCGCCCGGTCCATTCACGGCACAGCCCATCACGGCGATGGTAAGTTCTTTATCGGCAAATTCCTGCAGCGCGGCTTCTACCTTTTGAGCCAGGCCAATGAGGTCGATCCGGGTGCGTCCGCAAGTGGGGCAGGAAACGATCTGCAAGCCTGTGCGCAGCCCCAGCCCGATCAAGATTTGCCGCGCTACATATACTTCCCGCACGGGGTCGTCGCTCAGCGAGACCCGCAAGGTATCGCCAATACCTTGTTCCAGCAGAATCCCCAGCCCGATAGCGCTTTTGATGCTGCCCGAGAGCAGCGTCCCAGCCTCGGTAACCCCCAAATGCAAGGGATAGTCGCAACGCCGGCTCAACTCCCGATAGCTCGTTAGCATCAGCGGCAGGTTCGAGGCTTTGACCGAGATCTTGATCTCATAATAGCCAAGTTCTTCAAGGATTTGCACATGTGAAAGCGCGGCTTCCACCATCGCTTTGGCGCCATGGCCATATTTTGCCAGAAGCTCCTTGGGCAGGGAACCGCTATTGACCCCGATGCGGATCGGGATCTTGCATTCCCGGGCGGCATCCACCAGGCTTTCCACGCCCTTGCGAGAGCCGATATTGCCGGGATTGATACGCAGCCCGTCGATGCCGTGCTCGATGGCAGCAATCGCCAGTTTATGATCAAAGTGGATATCCGCAACCAAGGGCACACCAGCGATGCGCTTCAGTGCGGGGATGGCGCGCGCGTCATCCAGATCCATCACCGAAAACCGGATGATCTCGCATCCGGCTGAAACCAGACGCCGGATCTGCTCTTGGACAGCTTGCAGGTCTGAAGTCTTCACATTCAGCATGCTTTGAATGCTGATCGGAGCATCTCCTCCAATGCGCAGGTTTCCCAGTTGCAAGCTTCGGGTCTGGCGTCTGGCGATCGGGTTCATGGTTTAGTAGATTATGATGTTTATGCTATCGTCTGGTGAGATAGTTCTCAGGGCGTCCGTTTCATCCTGAAGCGGAGCAATAACTTCTTGAATGATCTTGGCTTTGTGAGTATAAAGCGCTTCGATCTTGGGTGAATATGCCACCACAAATCCCCCGAACACGATGGAGACCATGCTCATCAGCTTGATCAGGATATTGATGCAAGGTCCGGCAGTATCTTTGAAGGGATCGCCCACCGTGTCGCCCACGATGGTGGCTTTATGAATTGCCGATCCGCTGCCGCCGGCCTGGCCGGTTTCCACATACTTCTTGGCGTTGTCCCAGGCACCCCCGGCATTATTCATCATCACCGCGGTCACAAAACCCGTGGTCAATCCGCCAATCAGCAAACCCAATACCCCTGCTACACCAAAGATCAGCCCCACGATGATCGGAGTCGTTATCCCGATTATCGCCGGCAGAACCATCTGTTGCTGAGCACCGATCGTGGAGATTCTCACGCAGCGCGCGTAATCCGGCTTGGTCTTGCCCTGCAGGATGCCGGGCATGGTAGTAAACTGCCGTCGCACTTCTTTCACCATCAGCCCCGCGGCTTTACCCACGGCTTTGATGGTGAGCGCGGAAAACACATAAACCACCATGGCCCCGATGAAGATGCCCAAAAGGAACTTGGGATTCAGCGGATTTACCTGGTAGTAATCGATAAACTGGTTCAGGCTGGCAAGTTGGGCCTCCACCTGTTGTGTGGTGCTGCCGGAACCGATTGTAATATATTGAACTTCGCCCAGTTTGTTGCCCAGCATCACAAAGCCGTCGCGCACCTTTTCCAGATACGCGGCCAGCAGCGCCATCGCGGTCAATGCAGCGCTTCCGATGGCAAATCCTTTGCCGATGGCGGCAGTGGTGTTACCCACGGAATCCAGGCTGTCCGTGCGTTCACGAACTTCCTTGGGCAGATAGGACATCTGCGCGTTGCCGCCGGCATTATCCGCGATCGGGCCAAAAGCATCCATCGCCAAGGTCACGCCCAAAGTGGCAAGCATGCCCACAGCACCGAAACCGATGCCATAGAGCCCCAGCTCCACATGTTGAAAACCTCCGGAAAGGACAAAGGAAACCATGATTCCGGCAGAGATGATGATCACCGGCATTGCCGTGGACAGCATGCCCACGCTGATCCCTTCCAGGATCACCGTTGCCGAGCCATATTCGCCCTGTTTAACGATGTTGCGGGTAGCTTTGTAAGAATGCGAAGTCCACAACTCGGTGGTGTGCCCGATCATGATTCCTGCCAGGAGCCCAACCACGGACGAGAGGAAGATGCCCAGATAGTATTCACCGGGCAATAGGGTTTTGCACACGAAAAAGGATGCCACGGCGATCAGCGCGGAGCTGACATACACACTCTTGTTCAGTGCCGCCATCAGGTCCTTCATACCCGCGTCCTCTTTGGTAGAAACGATAAAGATGCCGAAGATGGAGAGCAGCGCTCCCAACCCGGCAAGCACCAGCGGAGCCGCGATGAAATTGATCATGAAACTGTGCATAGCAGGATTTGCGGCAGAAAGTTGCAAAACCGCGCTCATCCCCAAAGCGGCAGTGGCAAGGATGCTCCCGGCATAGGATTCATAGAGGTCCGCGCCCATTCCGGCTACGTCACCAACGTTGTCACCAACGTTATCGGCGATGGTGGCAGGGTTGCGGGGGTCATCCTCGGGGATGTCTGCTTCCACTTTTCCCACCAGGTCCGCGCCCACATCCGCGGCTTTGGTATAGATGCCGCCGCCCAGACGCGCAAACAGCGCCTGCGTGCTGGCGCCCATGCCAAAGGAAAGCATCACCACGGCGATCTTTTCCAGGGGATAGTCCATCAAATTCAGGATAAAAAACCAAGCCGAGATATCCACCAAAGCCAGCCCCACCACGGTGAGTCCCATCACGCCACCAGCGCGGTAGGCAACCTTCAGCCCTTTATTCAGGCTTTCAGAACAGGCCTGCGCCGTGCGGCTGGAGGCCATTGTGGCAGTGTTCATTCCGATAAAACCCGCCAATCCGCTCATGATGCCGCCGCTCAGAAAACCCCAGGGAATCATGGGATCCAAAACCTTCAGGCCATATGCCAGAAACAGGAATATCGCCAGGGCTGCGGCAAAGAAAATGCCCACTCCTTTATATTGTTGAAGCAGATAGGCATAAGCACCCTCGCGGACGTATCCGGCGATTTCTTGCATGCGGTCGTTGCCGGGATTGTGGGCCCGGACATTGCGGAAAAAGAAATAGGCAAAACAAAGCGCTGAGATAGCACCAAATGGCGCTAAATACCATATAGGCGGCAGCTGTGGCATATATACCTCCATGTCTTATTGGGGGGATAACTCAATGTGCTATTTGAGGTTCCATTTATCGGCATTTATTATTAGTACTTTTATTTTGTCAAATCCTTTTTTGCCTCAACTCCTTTTACATGCTGATTTTTCGCCACACTAACTATAGCAAGCTTAAGCTGATATTGTGCTGTTATCGTCGCATGGGCATAGCTGGATTTGGGCTTAATACTGTCCATAACTCGCACTAATGAATGCGGAGACCCCTGTGCCGGCACTCGCCGTAGCGCCGAAAATGACTACGCGGTACGCCGTAATGAAAAGTCGGTACGGCGACCGACTGTTGCGATTTGCCGGGTGGATTGATTAAGCTTCCGCTACTGAAACGATAATATGTATGGTATCCGGAATATATGCAACTATCTCAGGATATGGAATGGATTTTGCATATTTCAATAACTGCTCGCGGAATTCCGCAGCAAGGAGTGAACTATGGCAAGACATCGTTGGACCCAGGTGAAGAAAAGCAGTGCGATTCTTCTGTTGATTATCCTTTTACCGCTCTATGCAGCAGCCCAGGCTTCATTGCAGCATTACATGCCGGTAAAGCACACTATCGCAAGTGGCCAATCAGGCCCTCAAGACAGTAGCTCCAGTGAAACTATCGGACGCGAGTTTGAATACACTTCCCCGCATTCTGCGCTGGTTTCTAGCTATGTGGATATGGAGCACTACCATTATAGTGGCGGAACTTGGAATTATATCGACACGCCTTTCACGTTCAGCGGAGATGTACAAGTCTATGAAGACAAAACCATTGTATTGTTGCCGGCTTCAACGAATTCGCCCTATCTCAGCCGGGAACTCAGCATTCGCAACGACGGCTATATCCTGGCAGATCGCTATTTGCAGGACGGCACTGCCGGTATGGAATTCCATTACTATTACAATGAAAACAACGTTGCTGTCGCAACAATCATGCGCCAATGGACCGATTCCGGGGCAGTGAGCTATCATAAAACAGAGTTTGTCTGCGATGCCCAAGGGCGTCGCCTGGAAGAAAACATGTTTAGCTCTACGGATTCACTCAATTGGCAACAAGAGGCGAGCAGGCAGTATTCCTATACCGGAGAAGCCTTTAGCAATACCAAAGACTACGAGAAATACGGCTATTACCGTCCTCGTGATCACTCGATGAGCCTCAATCAAAGCTGGGATTTCCCCTATGTGAGCAACAACTGGATGCTGCAAGCCATGACCGAAACCGATGATGGTGGAGAACTTGTAGTCAATAGCTATGATTACAGTTTATACCCTTACGATGTGACCTATAAAGGTAGGGGCTATAGTTGGGACACAGTAGGCTTGCCGTTAAGCATAACTACTGATGGAGCCCAATCTTACCATCTTGTAACATACACTTGGCGACAAATGAGTGTGAGCAATCAAGACCCCACTCAAAGCCCGGTGCCTGCCACAGTCCGAGCTTATCCCAATCCCTTCAATCCCAGCACCACCTTGGAGTTTGAGCTAAAGCAAAGCTGCAACCCTGTAATCAAAGTTTACAATGTGCGTGGTCAGCTAGGTCGGGTATATGCTCCGGGAATGCTAAGTTCCGGAACTCACAAGTGGCATTTTGACGGTAAGGATATGCGTGGTAACGAGCTTCCCGGAGGAATCTATCTGGTAAAAATGGAGCTTCCCGGCAGAGCCGTAGTAACGCGGATCACTTTGATGAAATGAATCCATCTCATGCACTGGAGTTGAAACCACCTATTGTATCTATTTCTGTTGAAAGAATATAAACGGTGGTTTCGACTTCAGGCAATGCATGGTTTCTACCCTTGATATTGATTCCATTTGACCGTTTAACATATTGGTAATCATTAAATATACACAAGGTCAAATGAACTCCAATTGCACAAACCGGGATGAATCCGGACGGAAACTGATACCGCAACGCGGTTGATCTACGTTTTTAACGCTATGCTTCTTATGGAGCAGGTATATCAGAAGCGCATAAGTCGCAAGCTCTTCCATATCACAATGATATGCATGCTACATTCTTCAACCGTCACACAGATCTGTAATGACGCCTAACTCTCTGTCCTTGAGCCACATTAGGCGCTTGCTCTGATATTGGCATGTTTTTTGCAGAAACTAACATGTAAAGAAACGCAAGGAGAAAACAGATGTTAGAGAGATTAATCATTGCCGCGATGTTGATTCTGCTGTTGAATGGTGCTCTGTTCGCCACCGAATCCGGAATACCTCAGCAAATCTCAAAGTTCGTTGATGCTTGGAATGCGAATTCTTACGAGACCGCTAAATCTGTGCTGTCCCCCTCATATTCTATCAAAGGCGTACCGGAGGGATTTACGGAAAGGGTATTGCAACAGGCTTTTGGCGGGCATCAAATCAAGATCGAAATCATCAGTTATCTGAGCGCGGAAAAACACCCCTCGGGAATAAGCCACACGGTGTTGGCAAATCGTAACGCAGAGGAGCGAGAAATGACTTTTGTGATCGATCAGGATGGTCTGATCTGTGAGAGCGATATCTTTGAAGCGCAGGTGAAGCAAGTAAAGCAGGAGAAGGCGGGTATTCGGGGTGAATACCTTACTTTTGAGTTTGAGCTGCATGAAAATATGATTCTCGTCGAGGGATCTTTGGACGGCGAAAAAGTGCAATTCATCCTGGATAGTGGAGCTCCCATCTTTGTCTTGAATAGTCATTTTACCGATGAGGGGAATAGAATGTCTGTAAGCTCTGCCACCGGAGTTGGCGGCTCGATAAGCTCTATGGATGCCAAGCGGATTAGCCATCTGTCCTGGCCCGGAGGTGAATATCGGGATATCGATGTGCTAAGCATGGATCTCAGGCTGCTGGAAGAGAAGCTGGGCAAACCCTTTGCCGGCCTGCTCAGTTTCGCAGAACTGGAGCCCTATGAGGTTTACATTGATTACGCCAAAAAGCAGATTCATCTGTATGGGCTGGATGAAGGCGGAAACCTTTTGGATGATGCTAAGCTGCCACAAGCCAAGCACCACATGCCTTTCAGCCTCCAGGGACACATCCCGGTATTGGAATGCCGCATCGGTAACCAAGATATCCCCTTGGGTCTGGATACCGGGGCGCAAAGCAACCTGCTTGATTTGCCATATTTTGCCAGCTTGGGTAAATTGGTCAGCAAGGTGGAGGCGGATACGCTGATGGGCGCTGATGCCCGGATGCTTGAGATCAAAACGGGGCAGATAAAATCCACCATTGTAAGCGGAAAGAAATATGGTGCAATGCGCTATGCCTTTTCTGATATCAGCCATTTGCGGGATGCTTATAAAATCAACACACAAGGCCTGCTGGGCTATCCCTTCCTCAGCCGGAAACCCTTTAGCATAAACTACCGGAAGCAGGTGCTCAGTATATATTGAGACCATGGATCAAGCGCTCTTGCGCACAGCGAGGATTATCAGGAATCAGGCACCATAACCGCACGTTCAAGACAAATTGAGGGTGATGTTTTTAAAATTGGTAAAACATCACCCTCTTGGAAAAGTGTTTCTTCTGTAATGTAATTACTTTGGAAGTACGATCTCTTTGTTCAAGATCTGTTTGATGCGATCCTTCGCAGGCCTCTGGTTCCCTTGCTTATCGCCCGAACCGATATCATCTGAGCTGATATAGCAGATCATGCCGCCGCTCTGATATTTATAATTGAAGGCCGAGATTTCGGCACTTGTCCAAGGAATAATATCATCAAAAATCGCCCAGATAGTTTTTGGCACAGTATGGTTGCGGGTAGTCTTGCTGAGTTTCTTGTAGTAGGTAGCATAGTTATCCCAGTCGTTTAATCTTACCCATAGTTCCTGCAATTTGGGATTATTGGTCAATTGCCAGTTTATCGTCAAGTCGTTATTGGGATCAAATTCATAGTCGGAAAGCACTGGCCGGGAGGGAACTTTCAGGCTACCGGTCACGGTTTTATTCGCATACACCAGCTTATAGCTAATCTCCTGGTCAAATGGATTTCCTAAGATTTCATTATAATTCCATAAGTACAGATCGTAATTGTAATAGCCGGTGACATTTGACCAATCAAACTCATAGATATCAAGTGCAGCATTATTAATGTAAACAGCCTGAATCGGGTCTTTGCTTAAAAAAGAGATATAAACCTCAAGCCACCTATCCAGATTTTCTTGTTCAAACTCCACAATCAGATAAAAATCCTCTTCCGGCTGTAGTAAGATATCCCAGATTAAGGGGAGATGGTTAGACTTGTCGTCCTTGTCACACGCAGTGAAATTGAAGATCACAAGCATAAGCACTATAATATACGCAAACCTTTTCATGGTTCACCTCCATAATTAGAATCTTTAGCAAAACTGCTATCTTCAGTTATTAAGTCAAGCACAATTATCTCTCAAGAGTTTAGTTCTCCAGCTTTTATTGGACATTATTTAGAGGTTTTGCCCCAATCCTGCCCGCGATATCGGGAACCAGGAATTGCGGGATGGGATAGCCCCTTTGGCTTTGGTCTATTCCTGGTTTTTGAGGATTTCCAGCACTCTCTCAAAGATATATCCGACGTGGATGCGATTGGTGAGATCCAACTTTTCAATATCGATTTCCAAGACGGGGCCGTGATGAAAACCGAGCTTGACAACGCTTGATCCATACGCTTTGTACCAGTGATTCAGGTTTTTTATCTCCGTGAATGTCCACCCGCCTTCAATCTCCATTTCTCTGCCGCGTTGCTGAATCCGTTCCCAAGCCAGCGAGGGGCTTCCTTGCAATAGAATGATCAGGTCGGAAGAGGGGAGCTGCCGGTTTACCGTTTGGAATTCGGTGAGTAGATTGTCCAGTTCATCGTCGGTCAGAAGTCCATCGGCATGGAACTGATTGCAAAAAACCAGCAGGTCTTCCGGGAGCGAACGGTCTTTCACATAGCTGGTTTTGCCGCTTTTACCCTGCCTCCGTTGCTGAGCCCTCATTTTCAAAAAATGGAGCTGAAGATCATAGCAATAGGTTTTTTTATCAGCCAGAAACCTCTCCAACAGGGGATTATCTTCCGGTTTCTCATACAGAGTATTTATCTTCAGGCTACGCCCCATGATGGCGGTCAGGGTGGATTTTCCCAAGCCAACGTTTCCGGCAATGGTTATCAGTTTCGGGTGTTCTGCCAGGTACTGCTCCAGGTTCCGTTCCACATCGATGGCTTTCAGAGTGGCTTCGGTCTGCGGCAGAGTGACCCACTGACTAATCCCCGGGCTGGATACGCGAAGTTCCAGTGCCTTCACCTGTTCTGCGACCAGTTTGACGGTGCGCCGTTGCCATTCTGCCTTGTCCACAGCCTTGTCCGCGTCAATGACCAGCACCGGGCACTGTACATGATGCGCGATAAAATCCTCGTACAGGTTGTTGAGTAGCTCCAGGTATTCCGCAGAAATGGCCAGTTCACTCGGTCGGCCTCTTTCTTTTATCCTCTCGCGAAGGGTGGGAACGTCTGCCTTGAAATAGACCAGGAGATCCGGTTCCTGGATCTGTTCTGTCATCAGTCTGTAGGTGCGCTGGTAGGCGATGAATTCCGGTTCAGACATGTTTTGCAGGATGCGCTGGGCTTTGCCGAAGATGTGATAGTCCTCTGCCAGAGTTCTGTCTTCCAACACAATCCCCCGGCAGGATTGAATCAGCTTCTGGCGATCCAAGCGGCCATTGAAGAACTCAATTTGTGCCATGAAGGCATTCGCAACGGGATCTTGGTAGAATGAATCCAGGACAATGGGATTGAACTTTTCCGGAAAGGCATAAACCCCTTCGGTGCCATTGGGTCTTGGATATACCGCGGTAAGAACCTTGCTCAGGGGCGCAGAACTTGCTGCTTCGATAAAGGTAGATTTTCCCACGCCAATGTTTCCCACTATGCCAATACGGATGTTCTCCATGATCATTCCTCACAATTCATCTTTCCTCCAGAATTCCGGCAAAGCCGATGAAGTCAAGACAATCTTTTGAGGGGAGAGCTAAGGTGCTGTGTGTAATTATCAAGAGTCACTTGGACAAATGGGGGTAAAGCTATATGTGGATTGCTGATAGAACAGGGCATATCTATGCTCAAGTCTTGCCGGTAAGCTGGGCAAGGCTTACTTTCGTTAGCAAAGTATCCGGATGATCCTTGCCCTGAATCTCTTCTCTGCTCTTTATAATCTCTTTGAGCAGGGTGATTGCCCGATCGTGTTTGCCGGTCTTCATCAAGAAATCGGCAAGTTCGTTCAGAGACTTCAGAAAATTGAGGTCTTCATCCCCACCTTCACGTCTTACGGCCAATGCCCTCATCATGAAGTGTTCTGCCTGATCAAAATCTTCTTTTTTGATGTAGAGCATGCCCAGATAACTCATGGTTTCACTGGTGAGGCGATGAAAGTTTCCATGCTTTTCAATACGTATGGCCAATGCTCGCAGCAAGAGCTCTTCAGCTTCGTCGAGTTTGATGCCCTGCATCAAGTATAGACTTGCCAGATCATTCAAGGTTTCCGCTACTCCCATGCTCTCTTCTCCGCCCACTTTTTTGCGAATTTCCAGAGCAGAAAGAAGCTTTTTCTCCGCATCTGGATAATTACCTTGTTCCATATCCAGACCGGCATGATCATTGAGGGTGCCCGCGTAATCTGAATGCTTATCATTCAAGCTTTTAGTCTGGATTTCGGTAGCTCGGATGAAGCAGATATCTGCTGCCGCATTGTCTCCAAGGAGTTGATATACGTTTCCCAATTGATTTAGAGTCTCAGCAATCGCGGGATGATCCGGTTCATAGACGGATTCTCGGATTCTAAGGGCATTGATCAGCATGTCTTTGGCCTCATCGTAATGTGTTTTATCGCGATGATAGATCCCGATGTGGTGGTAGGATTCAGCCAAATCAGCAGAGTTTGCGTTCAAAGCTTCCAGGCGAATCTGCAAAGCCTGATTCAGGTGAGCGAAGGCCAGCGTATCTTCATTGATCTTCTGATACAGCACTCCCAGAGCATGCAGGGTATCTGCCACCAGAGTGTGTTTGTCCCCCAAGATATCCTTTCTGATCTTCAGAGCGCGCGCAAAGAGTGGCTCAGCTTCTATATAGCGATTGTGGCCAGCCAGAAATGAGGCATAGTCGTTGAGGGATTCTGTGAGGTCCACGTGCCTTCCCCCCAGGGTCTTTTCCCGGATTCGTACTGCCTTCTGAAAATACTGCTCTGCTTCCTCATTGCAATCCATATCGGCGAGCACTCTGGCCAGATCGTTCAGTGAATCTGCCAAATCGGGGCTTTCGCCTTGAGTGCTTTCTTCCCAGATAGCTATTGCTTGCCGGAAGTAACTCACAGCTTCTTCCGGTTGTCCACATTGGTAGTAACAATTGGCCAGATCGTGCATTACCATCGCCATCAAGGCTTTGTCTTGCGGCACAGCAGATTGGCGAATATCCAGAGTTTTCAGAAATAGCGCTTCCGCCTCTTTGTATTCGGAGAGTTTCAGCATCAGGTTTGCCTTAACGTTATAGGTCTCGGCACTTAGCGGTCCGGGGATTCTTTCGATCAACGAACATGTATCCAAAGAGCGCTCCAGTTTTTGGGAAGCTTCGATCATGCTGGTTTCATCCCCTTGCGATATTAAGAGCCTGGCCCAGTCATTTAGCACCCTGGCAATATCCTGGAATTGATTTAGCTGTTCTCTGAGTTCCAAGGCTTTACGCAAACAAAAGATAGCCCTGGTGTAGATGTATTGATCGAGGTAGAAACTACCCGCAAGATGATAGTATTCAGCAGCTTTGTCCCGCACCTGAGCAAGCTCATAGTGATTGGCAATTTCCTGGGCATGGACTTCCTTGTTGTCAAACACAGCTTCCATGGCTTTGGCGGCTTCCGCGTGATATATCACTTTGTTGTCTTCCAGCAGCCTTTTGTAGGCAACTGTCTGGATCAGTATGTGGGAAAAGATGTATTCCAAGGGGGCAATACCATGGTCCGGATCCGGTATGGTGGATTGGATGAAGCGTTCCCAAATGCGATTGGTTTCACCCTCGCGCAGTTCAGTTTGCAGCTTTGTATCCAGCATTTTGGCCAGCACTTCCACCGGAAATCTACGCCCTAATACTGAGGCACGATACAAGCACTGTTGCAGGCGTTCAGAAAGGTTATCTATCCTCATATCAATCACATCGTCAATGATCATTATGGATCTGTATTCATCCTTGCTGGTGATGTAGCCATTCTCGTCTATTTTGCCTCTTTCCACCATATCCATGGTAAGATGCGTAATGAAGAGCGGTAACCCCTGCGCCAGCGAATTGATGAACTCGATGGTGTCGTCCGGCACTTCCGCACTCTGTCGCAAAAGATTCTGGATGATCTGCCTGACGGCGGCTTTATCCAGAGCTTTGAGCTGGATATCTATTTTATCGTGGTTTTCCAAGCTAAAATCCACCGTCCCACCAGGAATATAGCGACATGCTGAGATCACGATTTCGGGGCTTGCTCCGGCAGCACTCAGCGCTTGCAGATAGGATAAGCTTTCCGGATCCAGCCACTGTCCGTCATCAATGAACAGCATGATGGTCTTATATGCCCAAGTGAGCTTCTTCAGCAATGTGACAAAGGCTTCGTGACGCAGTGACTGCTGTTGCGCTTTGGGGACCTGAGACCATTCGGAATCAGGCCAGGTGATATTTAGCAGAGAAGCTATGAAAGATTCGATGCGCTTCATTTCCGGGTCATTTTTGGCTAAATCGTGCCATCCGCCACGAAACTGATTCTGGCGGATAATGGGATCGTCCCAGATCTTCACTCTAAAGATCTGCCCCAAGATCTGCTTGATGGCAGATAGCGCTCTATTGTTCTTTTCTTCACAGCTCACATACAGTTGTAGATAGGCATCATTGTCGATCTCCGAAAGTTTGGCTGCTTCTTTGACAAGCTGGCTTTTACCAATGCCGGGATCACCGGAAACATATAGCACGAGGTTACTGCCTTCGGGATGCTCGAGTTTCTCTTTGATCCGTCCCACAATCTCTGCCAATTCCGGCTCGCGTCCAAAGAAATCGCTGCTCCGGAAGAAATCACGATAGCTTAGTTTATGCACTAGGATGTTGATCCTTATTGGCTCCTTGAAGCCTTTGCAGCGGGTGAAGCCAGCACTCTGGAAGAAAAAGTATGTACCCATATTATCATATAAAGTATCGTCTGTGAGGATCTCGCCTTTCTTGGCAACTTCCATTAAGCGGGCAGCAAGATTCATGTGTTGGCCAAAAGTGGTGTATTCTTTGGCGTCCCCACCGCCGGTGTAACAGGCAAGCACAAATCCATTGGTAAGCCCAATCGCTACTTCTGGTGTTTGCCGGGATAAATCCAAGGCAAAATTGCACATATCACGAGCAGTATTCCCGCCTTTGATGGGAATGCCAAAAATCACTATGGCCAGGAACCCTTTGTCTGAATACTCAAGCTTGTTGACCAGCCCATGATAGGTATCCGCCAATTCGTTTATGTGTTGCACCACGATGGGATCCTGATCAGGGATGGGGCTTTTCAGGCGGATAAAGCAGAAACCAGCCGAGCGGTAGCCAGCTCCTTGCCTGGTTTCACGATAGCGAATGTGGCAAAAACGGCTCTGGCTTGCAGGTTTATAACGATAATCCAGATAACTCTCAGCAGAGCGATCCGGCAGATTGATAGAATCCTCTTTGGGAAGAAAGACATCTCCCTCTTCCACGAACAAGGCAATGCCGATCTTCTCGGCTGCAAGCTTGCTCAGAGCATGGTCATGTTTGCCCTTTTGCACTCTTATCACTTCGTCGATGCCCTCGCCAAAGAACACGTATTCATTCTGAAAGTCGTTTTCATAGATCTTCCACTGCACAAAGCCATAGCTAACTGCAAGCCGTACCTTCACTTGCAAACTCTCGATCTGGGATTTGTTGCGAAAATAGTGGTCGATCGTGGACACAGCAGCCCAAAGATCGGCAGCATTGCAACAAGGAAACAAAAGGGTGCAGGCATCGCCGGAATATGAGCTTACAAAGCCGCCATGTCGCTCTGCAACCTCAACCGGAGTGGAAAACACTTTATCCAGATAGCGGCTCAGTTTTACAGCCCCTTGCTCCTCTTGATCAAACAAACCGGCGCAAGACTGTGTGAAATCTACTATATCAAACACTACTACATAAGCCTCAAACTGGCCGGCCAGCTGATTGGCTTCATACATGTGTAAAATGAAGGGTGGAATATACCTAATCATGATCTACTCTCAAACAAAACGATTTTCGGCAGCATCTCATTTTCCCGAAAGACGTCAAGGCAAATAATCCAACATCTGAAATCACTGGCTTATGACTGATGCGGGAAGTGGTATCCACCTCAAATAGCGAGCCTTATGAGAAGACTTTACTGAGGCCCCACCATACACTCATAGAGCCCAATTCAAATCATGAAATCCGGGTTGATTCAAAATATTTCTTGACGAGATTTGCGCTTTGAATATCGTTCAACAACATAGTCTGAACTACCGATTGGATCGGTAATTATAAGGAGAATAGCTATGAAGCAAATTCGTAACATCACGATTATGATGTCTATGGTGCTAATCGCCGGGCAACTGTTTGCCGGTGGTTTTGCCCTCACTGGAGTAGGCTCCAGAGCCACTTCCATGGGTGGTGCCTTCCGCGGTTTGAGCGATGATGCCAGTGCCATGTTTTGGAACCCTGCCGGCTTGGGCTTTATGAATGAAAACTCCGTCTCTTTGGGCGGTACTTTCATTATGCCAACAGCCACTTGGGATCCCAGCGGTACTGCAGTTACTTCAAATCCCGGATACAGCGCCAAGGAATATGAGGCCGAAAAAAGCCTGCGGATGTTCCCCAATGCCTTCCTCACCATGACCAAAAACTCCCGCCTGAAATACGGTTTGGGTGTTTATGTGCCTTATGGTTTGGGCACCACCTGGAATGCTTACGAGCTTCCCGGAGCTCCGTTTGTCTATTCTGCCGGATTCCCGGAAGATGAGATGCTGAGCAGCATTGCCGTGATCGATATCCACCCCACGGTGGCATATCAGCTTCTGCCCAACCTCTCTATCGGAGCAGGTTTGAGCGCGATGTATGGAACAATGGATCTGGCGCAGGTAAAATTCCCGGCCAGTCCCTACGCTCCTCTCACTTCAGATCTTTCCGGCAGCGGAATGGGTATTGGCGCAAACATGGGCATCATGTTCAAACCGACTTGGTGCATGTCCATCGGGCTCTCCGGTAAACTGCCCTCAACCATAGCGATGGAAGGCGACGCGGAAGTACTATTGTGGATGCCGGCAGCAGCAGATGGTACTCCCGCAATGAAATTGGGCGGGACATCTGACATCGACGCTGATCTCAAGCTTCCTGCTGAAATCGGTATCGGTTTTGCCTCTACCAGAATTCCCAATCTGACCCTCACTCTGGATTACGCTTACACCATGTGGGACCGTTTGGACAAAGTAGTGGTGGAGATGAAGGATCCGATCGTCATTACCTCCACAATGTCCGTTTCACAATCCGAAATTATCTTTGATTGGGAAAACACCCATCGGGTGAGTATGGGCGCGGAATACCGCATGGGCATGAACAAACTGCGCATGGGCTTTTTCTACGACCAAACTCCGATTCCCGAAGCCACCCAAACTCCCACCCTGTCTGATATCAGCGACAAATTCAGCAGCAACCTCGGTTGGGGCAGAGAATTTGGCAAGATTGGCATCGAAGCCAATGCTCAATGGGTGATGTTCAGCGAACGCGAAATCACCGATGCAGACATTACCGCAAACAACGCCCCCGGAAAGTTCAATTCAAACTCCATTTCCGGTAACATCGGCCTCACCTATAAATTCTAAACATATCTGTGTGTTGCAGTTAAGGCTGCCTCTTGCGGGGCAGCCTTTTTGTTATTGGCTATTGTATCTACGGTTTGATAAGTGCTTCTACTTCAGATAAAAATACGCGGTAAGGGTAACGCTGATGCTCTTCTTGCGGGTGCTGGTGTTGTAGATCCCGTAGTCCGAGACATCGGTGGAATAGGGCTCAGTGATCTGGAACACGCCGGCGCGGGCTTCCCGCATCTTACCCAATTTGGTGTTTGCGGAGCCGGAGATTTCCCGGGCACGCGCCAGGGCATCTTCGGTGGCAGAGGCCAGTAGTTCCTGCTTCAGCTCCGGAAGCTTGGTATAAAGATATTCCAGACGGCTGTTTTGCAGCACCATGCCACGGTCGGCGATGAAATCCGGGTTTAGCGCAAGATCTTCCACCTTGTCCAGTTTATCGGAGAGCAGGAAGATCTCCTGGTTCAGGCTGTATCCGGTCATGGAACCGTAGTTATCATAACGGGGAAAGCTGGAAACGGGCTGCACGCTGATTTCGCCTTCAGTAAAGCCCTGGGTTACAAGGTATTCCCGAAAGGCTTTCACATCGGAGTTCATCCCTTTGTAGCCGCTGCTGAGTTCGGCGTTACCGACGCTCTTTTGCAAAGATACGTTCCATTTCACGAGGTCGGAATCGAAGAGTTTGCTGGAATAGCCCACTACGCGCAGGCTGGATTCGGCTTTGCGACTCTGCCAGAAGAATACGCTGAAGATGGTGATGCCCACGATAAAGGCAATTCCCAGAAGGGCATAGCTGTTCTTGGATTCTTTCATCCAAAACAGGATTCCGGCGACCAGTAGGCCGGCGAGTAACAGGATAAAGTACGGCATGGCATTATCTCCTTGGTATGATGATCTTTATAGAAGTCCCCATCTGCGGCGGAAAAAGAGTTCCAGGCAGAAAGTGAGGATGAAAAGCGCGATGATGTACCACTGTTTATAGAGGTTGAATTCACGCTTGAGGATCTCGGTTCGGATTGTGGGGGGAAGAGCCTGGTGTTTATCCACGCTCTGGATGGGGATGATTCTGCCCCGGCTTTCGGAGGCCAGATAGCCCAGAAGCGGGAGGTTGAAATCGAAATCACGCTCTTCCACAGCCATTTCGGCGATGGCGAAGCTGCCCCGGCTGCTTTTATTGCCCTCGGGTTCACGGATCTCAAAGCTGTAGTTTCCGGACTCACTGAGGTCTGTTTCAAACAGATACTCCTCGCCCCGGCGTGTCATAAAGTCCTGCAGCAGCAGTTTTCCGGCAGTATCAAAGATGCTGATCTGGGGGTTTTGATCCAGATCGTGGCTGCGAATGTCATCTTCTGCCCGAAGCCGGATGATGATACTTTCGCCCTGCAGATAGCTGCTTTTGTAGATAGCACTGTAGCTGCCCAGGGCTTTGTTGCTCAGCCAGGTGAGGGAGTTTACCAGCATCTTCTGATAACCGGAGTCGGCGCTCTGCAGCTGCCACTTCCAGAGGTTCAGAAAGCTGAGCGAGAGGGCACGGGATTGTCCGGTTTGGCGGATGGCAAGAGCGGGAGAGCTCTGAGGATTGTTCATAACTCCCAGAATCTCGCTTCCCGGGGCAGGGCTAAGGTAATAGTAGTCCAGAGGCGGCAGCTTGCCGGCTTCGCGATCCAGAGCAGAGAGCATGGGATATGCTTTCCCGGCGTTGTTGAGCTGCACAAAACCCTGATAGGGGCTGGTGATATTGGAGCGAATCAGGGGCAAGAAGTCTGTTAATTCGGGCAGGGGCAATCCCTGATAGAACAATCCGGAACCGCGCTTGAGGCGATCTTCGATATAGCGGCAGGATTGCGCATCGAGGCGCAGATTGCCGTTGTTGATGATCACGATAACCACCGGACGCTCGCTATCAGGCAGAGTGGCGATCTCTTCACCCTTATATGCCACGGCGTTGCGCAATTGGTAAGATACGCTCTGCCAACGGGGATTGGTGGCGATCGCGTCCAGGATGAACTTGTTGTCCCAACCTGGGGCATCACTGAAGACGGCGATCAGTTCCTTCTCCGCCAGAACCTCGATCGCCCCGGGAATGGCATTGTTGCCCAGACGCTGCTCTTGTGCCAATGGTTCTGCTTCCACCCGGAAGTTGTAGAACCCGGTTTGGGGGAATCTGTGGGTGAACTCGGCATACTGCTCGATTCCCGCTTCCAGATTCAGGGTCTGGTTGCCGATGCGGTTTTGCCCGAGATACAAGTTCACCCGGGCGGGGCCGCTATAGTCTGTCGCCAGGATTCCGGCGCGGATGATGGTGCTTTCGTTGCGGTATGCATAGCGATTGGCCTGCACATTCATCACGGCGAGGTCTCCTGCTACAAAGCGGGCAGTATCGGCAAGGGCATAAAGCGGGATTCCCAGACGAGAAACCGGGCCAAAGTTTTCGTCCCTCAGCCAGCCATCGGAGGCCAGGATGAGCGCTTGAATGCGGCTGAAATCTTCCTTTATGCCGATCTCTGCCAGGCTTTTGCCCAGCAGACTGTTCGCGTTTGAGCCCTGAGTACCGTCGGCAAAGCTGTATTCCAGAATATTGTATCCGGCTTGCTGATACTTCTGTTTCAATAGTTGCAACGGTTCCTTCAGCAAATCTTGCTTGCTGAAACCATCCCGGGTGATGTCCATGGAGCGGCTGGTGTCCTTCAGAAAAAGGATTTGCGGGGCTTTCTGTTTCTGCGTGATGAAGTGCAAAATCGGGCTCAGCAAAATCAGGAGCAGAATATATAGCGCTATACTGCGAAGTCCAAACAGCATGCCCCTGCGCCCCCGGCTGAGCCGGGGCTGGCTTCTGTGGTACAATAAAGCTGAGATCAGCAGAGCGAAAAGTGCGGAAAAGACAAACAGCATCAGAACCAGATTCTGGTGGCAACTCCGAAGGAGAACCCTTTGGATTTGTAGCCCGGCACCAGGCTATCGAAACTCTGCAAAGCCAGGTTGAATTCGTTGCCCTTGCTCTTGATGCCCACGCCATAAGAAACCTTTACCGGATGTCTGCTGTTGGGCAGAGAGATGCCCACAGAAACAGGCAAATAGGGAACGGGTAGGAAGCCTGCCCCCAGCGAGAGCCTGCCCACTTTGCTGCTCACCGTGCTTTCGGAAAAGCCTTGCACCCAATCCGCCGATACGGTAACAATCGGGTGTTTATAGAGCGCGGCAAGGCGCATTTCTGTACCCAGTTTGGTAGTGAAAGATCCGATCTTTTCTTTCTCGTTGCTGGTCTGAACGATGTCTTCCTCGATGTTTGAAATGTATACACTATCCGCCGAAGCAGAGAAGCGGCGCACTTCATTGGCGATGTTCCAGTTAATGGCGCCCAGGACGTTATCCACCGTGATTCCTGCTTCCAACCAGGGAGTGATTTCGCTATACATGCCCAGCAGGCCTTTAAAGCCCATGCCGCCCACGCCGCTGCGCAAGAGCACTTCGGAGTGCAGATTTGCCCCTTCTTCCATGGTGCTGCTGAAATGGAGATCAAACTCCTGAGTGTCTATACTCTGAACCCCCGCCAACAGACTGGCGGCAAAACCAGCTTTGATCTGCGGATAGTTTTCCGGGATAAAAGGGATCTTGAAATCTCCGGCGCCGTAGGTTAGATCGACGTAAGAGATCAGGGATGCGTTATTATTGGCCTTGGTAAACACATACTCTTCTTCGGTGTTGCCATAAAAAGCCAGGAGCAGGAAGTCTTTGGACAGCTCCCCTTTGCCATACATATGGGCAGAGCTGGAGATCGCGGTATTACCCAGAGTGATGCCAAACACGCTCACGCTGGCGCTGCCGTCCACGCTGATGCTGCCATCAATCTTGTTCAGGATGAGCTCCTTATCCTGGGTGCTCAGCGTGTCCTGAGTTACAAAGTAGTTATACGTATCCAGGTCCAGGGAATTGTTGCTGATCTGAATGCCGGAGTTTAGTGCCGGCAGCCAGAGGTCTATATGCTGATGAATGGCAAGTTTGGCGGGGTTCCAATAAAGGGCTTCCACACCGTTTGCGCGCAGCATATAGCTATCGGCAAAAAAGAGGGATTTCGCGGTAGGCACTGCGAAGAGCGAGAAGCAGAGCAGGGCAAGCAGAGTGAGCAGTATTATCTTTTTCATCTTAGTTCCTCTCAGTGTTGATTCTTACTTTTCCGTGCAACATGCTGCGTACAGCGATGTAATCTCCGCTCCCGGCATATACTTCCACCAGCGATTGCGATTCCTCGAAGCTAAACTCCCATTTCAGATAGATTTCTGCCTGGGTGAAGAGCTCCAGTTCGCTTCTGGATAAAGTCAATCTCTCCAGATCCTGCCAATCAGGATGAGTTTCCGAGGAGTGTAGCTCAAGCTGTTTGCTGAACAAATATGTTTCCGGATCGGTGGTATCGATATCCGGAGTATCACCAAAGTATGCTCGTGCCCAGCCCCCAATCGGGATCCTGTTTAGCGCTTGCATTTCCAATCCAGCTTCCAGCAAGTCGTTGGAGATATAGTCCCGGTTGTCTTGGCTGATATTGATCTTAACAGCTTCTTCCACCGTTATGGTATGCTCGTGCAGCATGAAGCGGAAGGGGGCGTTTACTGTATAGTTTGCGCGGATGCGGTCTTCCTGGCGCAGCGTTCCATATCCGGATTGCGAATCCACCGTAAACTTGGCATCCACGATCTCGATGTGTTCCGGCATGATCTGCATCAAGGCGCTGATATTGTTATCGAAGGCAAGCGAACTGAAGCCCGGTCCGGTGGCATCTGCAGGCGCAATTTGGAAGTTGTTGCCATTCGCGTCAACGATCTGAATCCTTTCAACGACTTCGCCGCGGCGAGCTTCAAAGAAACCTTCAAATTCGCAATGGAAGCCCATATAGTTGATCACGTCCAATTGCAGGCTGGCATCGCTGAGCGTAATCGCCTGATCAATGTCGTTGGGATAGTCTATATCAATGCTGGCAGAGGAGCTATTGAGGCCCACTTCCAGATGATTCAACCTGCCTTGAAACACAGAAAATTCCAGTTCATCGTTCAACATGATGTCCATGGTTCCCAAAATCGTGCCATCCGGCAAAGAAGAACTTGTTTGCAGGTTCGCGTCCAAAGAGCTAAGATCCTGCATGCTGTTGTACACGCCAAAGTGATAACCGGCGAGGTCAATGATCTGCCATTCGTCGCTACCATCGTAGGTCATGGTGAGGGGGTTGCCGTTTGAGGAAGTGATGTCCGCAATGCTGACCCGCAGCATCTGGGTTTCGGTTGCCACATTGTTAAAGCGAATGCGGATGCTTCCTGATGCCAGCTCGCCGTATGTCAGCAAAGCGTTGTCCGCGCTATCATAGAAGGGCAGGTCGATATCCTGATTTACCCCGGAAGGGATTGGAATACCGCTTTCATTGATGTTCGGGCTTAGCGCCACTCTGCCAATATCGGGAGTATCCACTTCGCCGGAGCCGGTCAGATAGACCAGATCGTTTTCACCGACGATGATATTCACGCTATCCACCAAATCCGAAACATAATACAGTTCATTTACCAAGGGGATTGCCAGTTCGATATCCCAGACGGGCAGAGAAGGCTTGTGAATCTCACAGGCACTAAACAAAAGCAAGATGCCAATTAACAATACGATAAAAGCTTTCATTGGTCGTCCTTTTGCAGCCTCGAAAGGATGCAGGTTTTTCGGTTATACTTGCAAAAATCAATCCGTTTCACAAAATATATCTGAGCCGTGTGCTCTCAGCAGTTGCAGTTCATGGGCTTGAAGTCTGTCCTTGCGGCTGGGGTCTTTTTCCAGTTCCCGGCGCAATAACTCCTGTTTCACCAATTCTCCGAAAGCGGGATGATATGGCCCTGCCACCACTTCATGATAATCGATATTGGAGGGCAGGCCATATTTGATGATGCGGATTCCCGCCGGCGCGCAAGCTTCCCTGAACTCCGCGCACAGCACCACAGCTTGCCGCAGGCTCAACGGAACAAATTGCCGATCCCGGTACATCTGCTCCAATTTGGTGCCTTTGATCACAATGGTGGGGTATAAACGCAAGAGGGCGGGCGAAATCTTTAGCAAAAGCTCCAGGTTCTTCCTCATAGTTTCGGCAGAACTGCCCGGAAGCCCCGGCATCAGTTGCAGCCCCAGGGTGAAGCCCGCGCTCCGCACTGCTTGTGCCGCCTGCACCGCTTGCCCGGAGCTATAGTCACGCCCGCTTTGCGCAAGCACTTCATCGCAAAAATCCTGAATCCCCAGTTCGATTGTTTGCACTTTCCTGGTTTTCAGAAATGCCAGGATCCCGCTACTGATGTATGCCGGATGTGTGCTGACGCGGATGCTGTCGCCTTGCTCCAGCAATCCGCCGATCTCTTCCAGATATTCGTTTTGCGTGGCAAGCGGAAGCGCGGTGAATGTTCCGCCATAGAATGCCACTTCTTTGGTGGTTCCGGGATTTCGCCGGAGAAAAGCCCCCACCTCGCTTTTCGCCTGCTGCAGGTCGAAAGCTCCGGAACCGCTGATCTTGCGTTGATCGCAATACACACAGGTTCCCGGGCAGCCTCGCATGGGGATAAAGAGGGGGTAGATCAGGCTTCTATCCGGCTTCATTGGCCTATTTCACTATTTTCATGGGACGCGCGATGTACCCTGTATGCAATAGCTTTTTTGCTTTCTCGCTGTTTGGCGATCCCAGATATTCTTTATAGAGGTTTTGGATGCTTTCGTTGTTATGAGACTCACGGCGCTGCGCCTGGGCATCTTCTTTGTAGAGGCCTTTGGCGCGAGCCAGGCGCACCCGGTTTGTACTGCGATAAGGCTGTCCGCCGCCGCCCACGCAGCCACCGGTGCAAGCCATCACTTCCACAAAGTGATATGGCGGTTCTGCTCCGGCTTCCTTTGCAGCCCGGATCTCGTTCATCAGCTTGCTCACGTTTCCCAGGCCGGAAGCCACACCGATGCGGATTTCCTTGCCCAGAATTTCGATCTTGCCTTTTTTAATGCCTTTGGCACCACGCACAAAATCGATCTTGGGATCCGGCAGTTCGCTGCCCGTTGCCAAGAAGTAAGCAGTTCTCAGCGCCGCTTCCATCACGCCACCGGTAGCACCGAAGATGGTACCCGCGCCGCTGTATTCGCCCAGAGGGTTGTCGGCAATACCGTCTTCCAGCTTTGCCAGATCAATGCCCCGGGTTTTCAGCATGCGCGCCAGTTCGCGGGTGGTTATGGTAAGATCCACGTCTTTGTGGCCGGAAGCATACATATCTTCCATCCGCTCGATCTCATATTTCTTAGCGGTACATGGCATAACTGAGACCAAAAAGATCTTTTGGGGATCCAGCCCCATTTTTTCCGCCCAATAGGTTTTCACCATTGTGCCCACCATCTGGTGCGGGCTTTTGGAAGAGGAGAATTGGGGAATCAGATCGCTGTGGAATTTCTCCAGATAATCCACCCAGGAAGGGCAGCAAGTGGTAATCAGCGGGAATTTCTCCGGGTGCTCTTTGAACAGATGCACAAACTCGCTGGCTTCCTCCATAATCGTGAGGTCTGCCCCAAAGTTTGTGTCAAACACATATTTGAAGCCCAATTCGCGCAGAGCGGTGTACATCTTGCCCTTCACGTTCGTGCCGGTTTTCATGCCAAATTCTTCGCCCAAAGCCACGCGCACCGCCGGCGCTTCCTGAGCTACAAGCACTACCTCCGGATCGTCCAAGGCTTTCCACAAAGCATCGCTATCGTCACATTCGTAGATCGCCGCTACCGGACAATAAGCGCTGCACTGCCCGCATTTCACGCATTCGCTGCTTTCCAGCTCCCGGTCAAATGTGGGACCCACATAGGTCTCGAAACCGCGGCCACTATCGACCAAGGCATGAACATCCTGAATCTCGTTGCACACATAGGTGCAGCGTCCACACTGAATGCAATAAGAGGGATCCAGAGTGATGGACAAAGAGGATTCATCGCGGCCTTTGTATTTTCTTTTAACCTTTTTCAGACTCAGATGGCGGATCGCCAATTCCTGAGCCAGAGCTTGCAGTTCACAGCGTCCGTTTTTGATGCATTCGGGGCAATTGTTGGGATGGTTGGAAAGGATGATCTCCATTGCTTCCCGGCGCAGATCCAGCAGCTTCTTGCCGGTCGTACGGATCTGCATTCCTTCTTCGCAAGGTGTGGAACAGGAACGCACAATGCGCCCGTTGATTTCCACCATGCACACTCCGCAATTGCCAAACGCGGGCAAATCTTCGTGGTAACATAGATGCGGCACAGCATATCCCGCCTTTGTGCAGGCATGTAAAACCTTCGTATTCTTCAGAACCTGAGTGGCCTTGCCATTCACATAAACAGTTATCATATACACTCCCTTGGGGGCATTTTCTTTTTGTAAGCCATCTTGCAAGAGGGGGAAATTTGTGTCAAGCAGGAAAGGGATGCTGGAGCTTTTTTGTTTCCGGGAGAGGGGAGGATAAATCGCAATACGTAGCTGGGTGCTGTCTGACAGAAAAACGGCTCAGAGAGGCGTGGTCCGGTTACGGTTCGGAAGAAGCGTGGTCCGGTTGTGGAGTTCAAGCTCCCTTCCCGAGCTATATTGCTGTACACCAATGTATGGGGGCTTGGACTTCACACAGCACTGTGGCTGGATGCTTTTCGCTGCGGGATAACGAGCAATTCGTAGCTGAGTGCTGTCTGACAGAAAAACGGCTCAGAGAGGCGTGTTCCGGTTACGCTTCGGGAGAAGCGTGGTCCGGTCTGTGAAGTCCAAAGCGCTGTATAACATGGATATGATAGTAAAGCTTGTCTTTGCGCTTTGAACTCCACAGGGGTCATTTCACCGATTTATCCCGCATTTATTGGGTCGATTTCAAGACAATCTCAAGCCCAAATCAAGCTATGCGCACCCGAAGATAAGAGCTCCAAATCAGCTTGAACTTCGCTTTAGTGCCGGATCATGACGCCGGCAGGGCAGAACATGCGTAATTGTAGCTTGACAGGAATCACATAGAGAATTAGTATGTATTCAGAAGAACATTAAACACATAGCCAACAAGGAGAAGATAATGGCAGTAAATACCAAGACGGAATATGCGCTGCGAGCACTGATTGAGATCCACACCAGCGGACATATCTCTGCACAAAAGATCTGCGAAGCGCAAAGCCTTCCCAAAAAATACATTGAACACCTGCTGGCGCTTTTGAAAGCGGCAGGAATGGTGAACAGCAGCCCGGGGAGCCTGGGCGGCTACACGCTGTCCAAGCCGCCGGAAGAGATCAGTTTTGCGGATATCTTGCGGGCGGTGGAAGATAACAGTTATACTGCTTCCTGCTCCGAATCCTCCGGACGGCACTGCGTGGGTGACGGCTGCCATCTATCTCCGTTTTTTAATGAACTCGAAAGTAAACTACAAGAGATTTTCATGTCCTACAGTTTATCGGACATTCTGAAGATCTGGGAAAGGAAAAATACATGAGACCCGGTAAAATATATCTGGATAACTGCGTGAGCACGCCGCTGGCACCGGAAGTTATGGATGCCATGCTGCCCTATTTCATGCAGAAGTTTTGGTTTCCCGGCAGCTTTATCAGCACCGGCGAAAGCACCAACGACGCTCTGGCGGGGTTTTCTGCCACGGTGGCAAAGTCCATCGGCGCAAAACCCGAAGAAATCCACTTCACCAGCGGGGGAACCCTGGCAAACAACATCGCCATCAAAGGCTTGGCTACCGCCCTCAAACGCGGACACGTAATCGTGAGTGTGGTGGATTACCCCGATCTGCTGACCAACGCCGCCTGGTTGGAAAAACAGGGTTTTGAAGTAAGTTACCTCGGTGCGGACAGCAAAGCAAGAATTGATCTTGATCAGCTCAAAGCCGAGATCCGCCCGGATACCGTGCTCTTCATGACCACGGCGGTGAACCATGTGGTGGGCACCATCCAGCCACTGCAAGAGATTCATGAAATCCTGGCCGCAGCGCCAAACAAGATATTCTTCCATGTGGATGCCTGCCAGGCCTATGGCAAAATGCCTCTAGATGTGAATACCTACGGCATCGACACCATGAGCATTTCCGCGCACAAAATCCACGGTCCGCAGGGCATTGGCGCGCTCTATACCCGCAAGGGCACCAAGCTGGGGCAACTGATTCACGGGGTGAAACGCGTGAATGGTCTTCAGACCGGGGGGCTTTCCATTGCGCTGATCGCGGGCTTTGCCAAGGCGGTGGAGCTGAGCTTTGCCGATCTGGAGGGGAGTATCAAGCATCTGCGCGATCTCTCTAACTATCTATATACCAAGCTTCAGGAAAAGATCGAACATATCGAACTCAACGGTGCCGAGGGCGAGGGACGCGCTCCGCACAACATCAATATTTCCATAGATTACATCGAGGGTGAAGCGATCACGATGATGCTGGATCTGCACGGAATCACGGTGGCAACCGGTTCTGCCTGCGCTTCGCAAGGGCTGAAGGCAAACTATGTGCTGATGGCGATCGGCAAAAATCACGTGCAATCCCACGGCTCGATGAAATTCACTTTGAACCGCTTTAACACCAAAGAAGATCTCGATTTCACGGTGGAAAAACTGGCAGAAATCACCGATGAGTTGCGCAAGCGCAGCCCACTTTACAATGCAATGAAAAAACAGGAGAAATAAATGCAGTATTCACAGAAAGTTCTGGATCACTTTATGCACCCCCACAACGTGGGCAAGATGGAAAAACCTGATGCTACCGCCACCGAAGGCAGCCCTTCCTGCGGGGATCAGGTGACTGTGTATCTGAAAGTGAACGAAGGCAACAAGGTCATCGAAGACATCAGCTTTCTCTCCTACGGCTGCGCCTCAAACATCGCCACCGCCTCGATTATCACCGATCTGGCGAAGGGCAAGACCCTGGATCAAGCCAAAGAGATCACCTGGCGCGACGCCATGGAAGCTCTGGACGGCCTGCCGCCGGTGAAGGTGCATTGTTCTGTGTTGGCGGCAGATACCCTGCAAACCGCGATCTCGAACTATGAGATTGCCCATGGGCTGAAAGAAGTGCCAAACTTCAGCAAAGACACCATTGTGGAAGAGCTCAAAAAGATCATCTATCCGCAAGTGGGCGAAGATATTGTGAGCCTGAAAATGGTGAAGTATGTAGGTTTCACCGATGGCGAAGTGCTGATCGACATGAACATGATGAGTTTTGATAGCTGGCGGGATAATATCGCCGAAGAGATTCACGAACACCTGGAGAAATATCCGGAAGTAAAGAAGATCCAGATCAACTTCCCCTGATCCGTCTCCGTGCCTGAAACACTCTCTGCTAAAGGGATAACAGGGATTTGTCCAGTGCCTGTCCACTATATATAGTATAGGAAGGTTTTTAACTGAACAGATCTTTGAAGTGTAAAGAGTGTAATTGTGTGAAGAACAACTGCGAGCTTCATCTCTGATGCAGTTGTTGCGTAGCACCGCGCGGAAAGCCGCACAAAATATCTTGCCAAATTGATGCGCTTTGCAGAAACTGGCATCATACGGAAAATTCAGGGAGGAAAAGTGATACTATATTACAAAATTGCCGGTCAACGATTCGTGCCCGCGCTCAATCAGGAAGAATCCTTTTGGGTGCATTTGGAAAACCCGGACACGGAAGAAGTGAACACCGTGCTTACCAGATACGACCTCCCGGAAGATTTTATCACAGACCTTCAGGACGCGGACGAGAACTCGCGCATGGAGTATGACGAAGGTTCCATGCTGATCATTCTGCGCGTTCCGCTGTATTATCGGCACCGCTCCGCGAGCGTGAGCTTTGCCACCGCCCCTTTGGGAATCATCGTGGCGGACGATAAAGTGATCACAGTAAGTTTCTACGAAAATGAGATCTTGACGCAGTATCTGGATGGCAAGCATAAGCCTTTCAATATCACTCAACAGAGCTTTATTCTGGCGATCAACCTGCGCACGGCGATCTACTATCTAAAGTTTTTGAAAGAGATCAACCGGCGCACCACAAACATCGAAAACGAACTGCATCAATCCATGCGGAACAAGGAGCTGATCCGGCTCTTGCGCATGGAGAAATCGCTGGTCTATTTCAATACCTCCCTGAAAAGCAACGAGATCATTCTGGAGCGCATGCAGCGTTCGCGCTGGCTGCAAAACGATCCCGAAGCAGAGGATTTGATCGAAGACGTTATCATCGAAAACAAACAGGCCATCGAGATGGCAAACATCCACAGCAGCATTTTGAGCGGAATGATGGATGCCTTTGCCTCGATCATCTCGAACAACCTGAACGTGGTGATGAAATTCCTCACCTCGGTTACCATCATCCTGGCGCTACCCACCCTGATCGCCAGTATCTACGGCATGAACCTGGACCTGCCGCTGCAAAACAGACCTTACGCCTTCCTGATCGTGATGGGGCTTTCTGTGGTGCTGTCGGTGACTTTGGTGCTCGTTTTTATCCGCAAGAAGTATTTTTAGGAGATAACCATGTTTCTATTGAATGTTACAGACTGTTTTTCGGCTGCCCACCGCTTGTGCGGATACCAGGGCGCGTGCTCGAACCTTCACGGACACAATTGGAAGGTGCGAGTAGGAATCGCCTGCGAGGAACTGGATGAGATCGGGATGGCGCTGGATTATGGCATCATCAAAAACATCTTGAAGCCGATTCTGGAAGATTTTGATCACGAGTATCTGAACGATCTTCCGCTTCTGGAAGGGCAAAACCCCACTTCCGAGACCCTGGCAAAGATGATCTTTCTCCGCATGGAAGAAGGGCTGAAGCCATATTCTGCCAATATCAAAGAAGTGGAAATCTATGAATCCGAACGCAGCAGTGTGATCTATAGCAATGCTTAGGATTATCGATTCATACTATGTGAAGAGCGCGGTGGAGCCTGCCGATTACCCCGCTTCCGCATATCCGGAGTTTGCCTTTTCGGGACGCAGCAACGTGGGGAAATCCACCTTGATCAACCTGCTGACCAATCACCACGGACTCGCCAAAACCTCCGGTACTCCCGGCAAAACCCGGCTGCTGAACTTCTTCCTGACGCGCTACAAGATCGATGACATCGAGGAAACCGGCTTTGTGCAGCTTACAGACCTGCCCGGATACGGCTTTGCCGAAGTAAGCCAGAAAGAGCAGGAGAGATGGCGCCGCATGGTGAACAAGTATTTCGAGCAACGCAGCCAACTGCGCAGTCTGTTCGTGCTGGTGGATATCCGCCATGCCGCGGATAAAAAGGACATCCAGATGCTGGAAATGTTGCGCACCCGCAATGTGGATCACTGTGTGGTGGCCACCAAAGCGGATAAGATCCCCAAAACCAAACACAAGAAGGTGCTGGCGGAGCTCGCCAAAGGCCTGGGCCTCCGAGATGAACCGATTTACCCGGTCTCAGCCCTGAAAAACACTGGCATTACGCAGCTGACAGACTTTTTGCAGAGCAGATTGTAAGCCACAGAGCATGCACGATACATTTGATATCATCGTGATCGGGGCAGGGCATGCCGGAATCGAGGCTGCGCTTGCCGCCGCGCGCCGGGGCGCGAATACGGCGCTCTTTACCATCAAGCTGGAAGCAATCGGCAGAATGAGTTGCAACCCCTCCATCGGCGGACCCGCCAAAGGCCATCTGGCGCGGGAAATCGACGCTCTGGGCGGGGAGATGGGCAGAGTGGCAGACCTCACCGGGATCCACTTCCGGATGCTGAACCGCAGCAAGGGCCCGGCTGTTTGGGCGCCACGCGCGCAGAACGATAAAAGCCAATATAGCCAGCTAATGCGTGAGGTAGTGGAAACCACCGCCAATCTGCACCTTATCGAAGCCAATATCGCGGAGCTGATCGTGGAAAACGGGGTGCTGAAAGGCTGCCTTAGCGAGATCGGGCATCCCTATTACGCGCCCAAAGTGATCATTGCCAGCGGCACTTTCCTGGCGGGACGCATCCACATCGGAAAAAAGAGTTTCAAGGGCGGACGCAGCGGAGAGCCATCTTCAGAAGAGCTTTCCCGCAGCCTGGCAGAGCTGGGCTTGCAGGTGCTGCGTTTCAAGACCGGAACTCCCCCGCGGGTGGATCTGAACAGTCTGGATTACAGCGCGCTGGAAGCCCAACCCGGGGATCCTGACCCCAGCGGTTTCTCCTTTTACCGGGACATCCCGCTGCAGAACCTGGTGAACTGCTACCTCACACACACCACCGCGGAAACGCAGCGCATCATTCAGGAAAACATCCACGAATCCGCGCTGTATGGCGGCATCATCAAGGGGATTGGTCCGCGCTATTGCCCTTCCATCGAGGATAAGATCGTGAAGTTTCCCCAGCGGGAAAGCCACCACGTCTTCATCGAGCCGGAGGGGCTGCATACCACCGAAGGCTATGTCAACGGCATCTCCACCAGCTTGCCGATTGAAGTGCAGGAGCGCATCGTGCACAGCATCCCGGGTTTGGAACAAGCCCGCATCATGCGCTATGCTTACGCGATTGAATATGACTATGTGGACCCCTCCGAGATCTACCCCTGGCTGGAATGCAAGAAACTGAAGGGCTTATATTTGGCGGGGCAGATCAACGGCACTTCCGGCTATGAAGAGGCTGCCGCGCAGGGGCTGATGGCGGGTATCAACGCCAGTTTGGCGCTGGAGGGGAAGGATCCGATCGTGCTCTCCCGCAGCGAGGCTTACATCGGGGTCTTGGTGGACGATCTGGTGAGTTGCGGCACAAACGAACCCTACCGCATGTTCACCTCCCGCGCGGAATACCGGCTGCTACTGCGTCAGGACAATGCGGACGAGCGTCTGATGCCGTTGGGCTACAAGCTGGGGTTGGTCTCCGAACGCCGCTGGCAGGCCTTTCAGCAGATGTTGAGCATCAAAGCCCGCGAACTTGAGATCTTGCACACCACAAACAGCCAGATGCATGAAGAACTGAAAGAACCCACCAAGCTGGCGCTGCTGCTGAAGCGTCCGGAACTGCACCTGGAAGACCTCTGCCGCTACGGCTACCGCATCCCGGAGGATTTCAGCAAGGACATTCAAGCCCGGGTGGAGCTGGAGATCAAGTATTCCGGATATCTGAGCCGGATGCATGAGGATCTGGCGCGCCACCGAAAAGCAGAAGATCATCGCATCCCGGAAGATATTGATTATTATAAGATTCAGAGCCTGGCTTGGGAAGCGCGGGAGAAGCTCGCGCGGATCAGGCCGCTCAGTATCGCGCAGGCAATGCGCATCCCCGGTGTGAATTACACCGATACATCAGCCCTGTTGATCTGGCTGAAAAAGCACTACAACAAGGCGGAGGAACTCAGCCTTTGAGCCTCTGCCGGGGAGATGAGAGATGAACTGCTATGCCGTTATCCCTGCCCGCTATGCCTCCAGCCGCTTTCCCGGAAAGCCCCTGGCTATGCTGGCCGGCAAACCCATCTTGCAACATGTGTGGGAACGGGTTCAACAATCCAAACTCTTCGACGAAGTATTCATCGCCACGGACGACATGAAGATCTCTGCCGTAGCGCAGGACTTTGGCGCAATCGTGATGCTGACCGATAGCGACCTGCCCAGCGGCACCGATCGCGTGGCGGCGGTGGCAGAGTTTCTGGAGCCGGATAGCGTAATCCTGAATGTTCAGGGTGACGAACCGCTAATCTCCGCCAAAGCGCTCAGCGCCCTGCTGCAGGTCTTTGAGGATGAAGAAGTGCTGATCGCCAGCCTGATGACCGGCTTTTCCTCCGAAGACGATATCCACAACCCGAACATGGTAAAAGTGGTGCTGGATGCTTCTGGAAACGCGCTATACTTTTCCCGCAGCCCGATCCCCTACAACCGCGATCGGATCAAAAGCCTCAAGTATCTGCGCCACATCGGCGTTTATGGCTTTCGCTACGCCGCTCTGATGCGCTTCGTGAGCCTCCCCCCCGGCAAACTGGAAGGGCTGGAGCAGCTGGAACAACTGCGCGCCCTGGAACACGGCATCCCGATCCGCATGGTCTATAGCGACTATCAGGGCATCGGGATCGACACTCCGGAGGATCTGGAAAGAGTCTCCAAAACCATCCAAGAAGGAACCATGAAGTGAATAGAAACATCTTTGTAACCCTGATTATTGCCGTTATCCTCAGCGCCTGCGCGCAAAACCTGAGAATCATGCACACCAACGACAGTCACGCTGCCTACGAACCCCAGCGCAACGGCCTTGGCGGCTATCCGGCACTGGAATATCATCTGGACAAAGCACGTGCCGAAGTGGATCATTCCTTGTGGCTGGATGCCGGCGACATGCAGACCGGCTCCATCTTTTCGTCCATGGAATACAAGGGCTTGCAGGGCGGAGCAATCCTGGAAGTGTTTGGACTTCTGGGCCTGGACGCTGCCACCCTCGGCAACCACGAGTTCGATGTCTCTGAAGCGCATGCCCGGGCATTGGTGGAGACTTCCGCCTTCCCCTTCCTCAGCGCGAACATCCTGAACCCGGATGGCAGCAGCTTTGGGGACGCCCCCTACCGCGTCTTCCAAAAAGGTAAGCTGAAGATCGGAGTCATCGGGCTAACCATCGCCAGCCTGCCCGAGCGCGTGAAACCGGAAAACGTGGCAAATCTGAACATCCTGCCTTACACAGATGCCATCAGCAGAGTGCTGGACGAAGTAGATGCAGCCAGCGATCTTGTCGTAATCCTGAGCCACAACGGTTGGGAAGCGGACAGTCTGTTGGCAACACAGCTGGACCACCGGGTGGACATGATCATCGGTGGCCACTCACATCTGGCTTTGGAAGAAGCGCCTAAAGTTAACGGCATCTACATCCTTTCCGCCGGCAGCCATCTGCAGCTATTGGGTCAAGCAGACCTGAAGGTAAGAAGAGACCGCATCACCCGCTTTTCGAACACTCTGATCCCGCTCAGTCAACCGCCTGCCGGCTACTCCAGCCGTCTGCAAGGCTTCCTGGATGAAAGCATCGGCGAGCTGGAACGTGAACTTTCTGCGACAGCCGGATACCTCCCATATCCGTTCATGGTGGACAAATTTGAAGTCACCAAAGCTTCGCTCTGGGTGGCACAAGCGCTGCAAAAAGAATACCCCACCGCGGATCTCGCCATGATCAATAACGGCGGCTTGCGCAAACACCTGCCCGCCGGAGCGGTTTCCCTGCGGGATCTGCATGAATATATCCCCTTTGGCAACACCGTGGTCTTTTTCTCCTGTTACGGACGCGATATCCTGGCCGCGCAGAACAAGAACATCCAAATCTTGCTTGAGCGCCCTTATGACATCATGAGCCTCAGCACCACAGCCTGGCTTAGCGACACGACATCGGTATTCATCATTGGCGATGAAGCGCTCGACCCGGACAAACTCTACCGTGTGGTAAGCCACGATTACATCCTGAGCCAATGGGATAAATATCTGGGATTCAAGCCCTTTGACGTGGATGAAGCGGGAGACCTGTTTCTGGATGCGATCATCCGGCAGGTTCAGAAGCAATTCGGCAGCGCAAAGCAGACCTATTAACCCGGTTTGTACAATTGGTTTCATTTGAGCTTGTGTATCTTAGATGATTACCAATATGTTATACGGTCACATGGAATCAATATCAAGGGTGGAAATCATGCCTTGCCTGATCCCAAACCACCCTGTAAACATTTCGAAAGAGATAAGTACAATAGGTGGCTTGAACTCCAGTGCATGATCTCGGAGATAAGTCCGGATCACCTTTTTTTTGGCCTGAAATCCCCTCACACGCGGAGCTTACAGAATTTTGACTATCATCACTTTCTCTCCATGGCGGAGGGTTCCACAAGAGAAGCTTGATCTGCCAAAGTGAGCTCAAGCTGATTTTTATGCCGTTATTCTGCTATGCCCATGGGAGAATCTCAGCTTAAATTCAGTTCGATCCCAGCTTGATCAATCCGGCAAGGCCCGATGCAACTGAGAGTGACGGCGCGCGCGATCCGCCGTAACCCGCGGCTCAGGCGTTGACGCAAAGGCTGCCGGCTGCAATCCGAGGTTGCCAAATAGGCAAAAAAGCAGATTTTTCTTGACACCATCATAGCTTATGCGGGAAAATGGCGTAAACTATAGTAATATGATGCCAAAACCATGAAAAGGAGTAGAGTTCAATATATGCCTATCCACATCAAAGCCATCAAAATAGCGGCTCTGCTGCTTGTTCTGTCGCTGCTTGGGAGCACCTTGTGCGCGGAGATCCTGATTCCCATGGATCGCAGTCAACGCAATCACTTGAAAGCCTACGGCATAGCCTTTCAGGGGCTGAAAGACCAGTTAGTGGTGCGGTGGTTGCTCAATTATCGGGGCGGAAGCTTTCTGATGCCTTCCACTCCGGAGATTATCGCCAGTTGCAACATCCGCGGAGTGAGTTACGAGACGATTAGTTCCGCGCAAGTCGCCGCCCTCTATCAGGAGATTCAGGAAGCCAATATGGAAGCCGTGACCTTGGAAAAAGAGCCCAAGATCGCGGTCTATATTCCGCCCAACACGCTTCCCTGGGACGACGCGGTGAGTATGGCGCTGCAATACGCGGAGATCGAATATGACCGCTTGTGGGATGACGAGGTGCTGACCGGCAAATTGAACGACTATGACTGGCTGCATCTGCATCACGAGGATTTCACCGGGCAGTATGGCAAGTTCTATGGTTCTTACCGGCACACAGAGTGGTATCAAACCGATGTCCGCGTGAATGAGGCGATGGCCGCCAAACACGGCTATGACAAGGTCTGGCAGCTCAAACACGATGTCGCCTATAAGATCCGGGAGTTTGTGAGTTCCGGGGGCTTCCTTTTTGCCATGTGCGGAGCCACGGATACGATCGATATCGCGCTTGCCGCCCGCGGCATAGATGTGGTGGATGCCCTGATCGACGGTGATGGGATCGAACCGGATTATCAGAGCCGCCTGAACTATGATATGACCTTCGCTTTCGAGAATTTCAAGCTGAAAACCAATCCCTTCGAATATGAGTTTTCGGATATCGACGCCAGCGACTATAGCAAGATGCGCGGAGCCGAGGGAGATTATTTTCAGCTCTTCGATTTCTCTGCCAAATACGACCCCGTGCCCACCATGCTGACCCAGTGCCACACCAATATCGTGAACGGCTTCATGGGGCAAACCACCTCATTCTTTCGCGATAAAGTGAAGAAAAGCGTGATCATCCTGGCAGAAGTTCCGAACCAAAGCGATGTGAAATACATCCATGGCAACCTGGGCAAGGGCACTTTCACCTTCTTCGGCGGACATGATCCTGAGGATTATCAGCACATGGTGGGGGATCCCGAAACGATTCTGGATCTGCACAAAAACTCCCCGGGATACCGCTTGATCCTGAACAACATCCTCTTCCCCGCGGCAGAGAAGAAGAAACTGAAAACGTAGGGACGGCAGATTGGCAAAATTCTATCAACATCTTCGCAGCACGCGCATCAAGACCGGCATCTGGACCGTGGTCATCCTCAGCATCCTGATCGTGGGATATCTGTGGTTAACCAACAGCCTGTCCATGAAAAAGCAACAGAATCTTCGGGTGCTCTTCACCGATGTGATGGGGCTGGAAACCGGGGACAAAATCATGTTTCGGGGTATGGAAGCAGGCCGGGTGAAGAGCGTTTCCCTGCATGAATGGGGCATCCTGGTTTCGGGTAAAATATCCACCGAGATCCGCATCCCCAAAAACAGCCGGTTCTATATCGAGGATAGCCTGATGGGCAGCAAAAGCCTGAACATCCTGCCTTCTTCTGAAACGGAAGTCTTGGACCTCGCGCGGATCCAGGAAGGCGAAACTCCAACCGGCATGATGGCGATGATGACCCAAGCCGCCGAGATGCTGAATAAACTGGACAAAATCTTGAAAGACATAGATTCCGAGGGCGGAATGATGGATCTGGGCGAGAAGCTGCTGCGCAATACAGACGGCGCAGTGCGCGAAGCCCGACACGGTATTTCCGGCCTGAAAAGCGAGCTTTCGGCTTTGATCGCCAAAGTGGATCTGCTGACCTCACAAGCAAGCAGCCTGGTGGACGACAACCGCGAAAGCCTGAAAACCACACTGGATATGGCACCGGCAACGCTCAGCCGGGTGAATAGTACCCTGGATAGCCTGCAGACGCTGGCGGCAAACCTGAACCGCAGTGCCACCGCGATCGCGGATGGTTCCGGCAGTGCCGGCAAATTGCTGAATGAAGACGAACTGTATCTCAAACTAATCAGATCCATAGACAGCCTGGATGCCTTAATCGCAGACATCAAGGCCAACCCCGGCAAATACATCAAATTCTCGGTATTTTAAATGAAAAAACTACTCTTGGCCCTTATCCTATTGTGTTATGGCTTGCTGACTGCCGCCAACTTCGGACAAAACAAAGTGAACGCTGTTCCGCAGGATTGGGCGGTGATCAAGACCATGCACTTCGATATATACTTCCCGAAGGGGGAGGACGATTTTGGTAAAACCGCAGCGCTGATGGCGGAAGAGATCTATTATTACCTGAAAGCTGATCTCAAATATCCGGTGCACAGCCGCATCCCGATCATATTTTATAGCACCCGCAATGAGTTTCAGGTTACAAACATCATCTATCCGCTGCTTTCCGAGGGCGTCGGGGGCTTCACTGAAAGCCTGCGCAACCGGGTGGTGGTGCCTTTTGACGGCAGCTATAGCAGTCTGGAAGAGCTGCTGGCACATGAACTTACTCATGCATATATCAATGCCCTGGACCAAAGAATCACAAACGCGATCGAATCCCTGCGTCCCACCAGCTTCCCTTTCTGGTTCTCGGAAGGCCTGCCGGAGTTTCTCTCCATCGGTGGTGAAGATGAGTATAACAATATGTTCGTCCTGGACATGGTGGTGAACGACAAGGTTCCAAAGCTGGATTATATCGATGGCTATCTGGCCTACCGCCTGGGGGAAAGCTTCCTTACCTTCATAGCGGACATATATGGCCGGGAAAAGGTGAGTGAATACTTCTATTCCCTGCGCACGATGAACAACTTGGAAGAAGCTACCAAGCGGGTGTTTGGCATCAAGTTTGAAGAACTGCAATCGCGCTGGAAGTTCCAGCTGAAGCGGGACTATTTCCCCCTGGTGAATCTTCACGATATCCCGCAGGAAAAGTATGAGCGCCGCACAAAGAGCCAGGAAGACGGATCCTATTTCAACTTCTCACCGCGCTTCTCCCCGGACGGCAGCCGCTATGTCTATTTTTCCGATGCCGGAGCCCGGTATAGCATCTGGTTGGCAGGTACCCACGGCATCAGCAAACCCAAAAGGATCATTGTGGGCGAAACCACCGGGAAGATGGAAGAGTTCTATTATATGCGCAGCAACCTGAGCTGGTTTCCGGATGGCAAGCGCGTTGCCTTTGCCGCCAAGACTTCTGAAGGCGACCGCATTCACATCCTGGATGTGGATAAAGGCAAGATCGTGCAAAGTATCGCGATCCCCGGGCTGCGCGCCATCTTCGAGCTGGATGTGGCACCGGATGGAGAGCGCATCGCGATCAGCGCGCAACACAAGATGCAGACCGATATCTTTGTGTATCACATCAACAACAAAGAGCTTCAGCAGCTCACGGACGATAGTTTTTACGACGCCCAGCCGCGCTTCTCTCCGGATGGACTGAAGGTGGCGTTCAGCTCCGAGCGCAATGAAATCCCGGATTCCCACCGCTATGGCTTCTTTGCCAATTACAGCTCGGACATCTTTGAGTATCATCTGGATACAGACACGCTGCTGCAGATCACCAAAGAACCCTTTAATTGCAGCAAGCCCTTCTATGTGCAGGATAGCTCCCACCTGGGCTTTGTTTCTGCCCGCACGGAACTCACGAATCTGGAAATTATCGATCTGGCGAACAATCAGATCACGCCGCTAACCAACATCCTTTCCGGAGTATTCAATGCCGATATTTCGGCGGATGGCAACTATCTGGTGATGTCAAACTACTTTGACGGTGCCTGGGATATCTTCTTTGAAGCAAGCCCGCTGCTGGATTTGCAGTACGCGGAATACACTGCCCCCAGCGAATATCAGCTGGATCACAATCTGTTGGACCGCATAGACTTTGCCGAGCTGGATAAATTTGGCAAGCGTGAGCGGGTGAAACTACCTCGCAACCACGCCCGGACCAGCGATACCCGGCGCCCCTTCATCAGCGGTTTTGAGCCGATGGTCCCCGATACCAGCCTGATCGCGGCAAACTACGCCTGGGACGACCGTCCCACCCAGCCTTCCGAGAAACCGCCCGTGATCCGGAAGTACCGCCCCCGCTTTGCGCTGGATTCACTTTGGGGCGGCATGGCCTATAGCTCCACTTATGGCGCCATCGGCAGTGTCGAACTGGGGCTCAGCGATCTGATGGGGGATCACGGCATCGGCATCAGCGTGGGCATTGCGGATAAACTGGAAAAGACCAACTTCGTATTCAGCTATCTGTATCTGAAACAGCGTATAGACGTGGGGATGGGGGTTTATAACCTCTATGACGAAGCCTATTATCGCAGTTACCGGCCCACCGGTAGCGATTATTACCGCTTTCGCCAAAAGCAAACCGGGATCTACGCTCTGGCCCGCTATCCCTTCAGCCGCTTTTCCAGAATTGAGTTTGAGAACATGCTCTTTGATTATGAAATGCACTGGGACTATCTGCCAAACCAAAACATCAATTCCAACGCCTGGATCAATAATGTGGAGCATTCCAGCACAGTGGCCTATGCCCCGGGCTTGAGCCTGGTGTATGACAACGCGCGCTACGGCTCGACCGGGCCGCTCATCGGCTTCCGCGGTCGCTACAGCATCAGCAAAAGCTTTGCCAAAAGCGATCTGGACTATCTGACCAACCATGTGGACTTGCGCAGCTACACCCTCTTCAGCCGAAGATATTCACTGGCGCTGCGGCTCAATGGCGGCATCAGCACCGGCAGCAATCCGGATTACTTCTCCCTGGGGGGATACTATGGCGTGCGCGCGCTGGATTATAACCTGGCAGACCGCAAGAAACTGCTCACCAGCGTGGAACTGCGGTTCCCGATGCTGGATTATATGGCATTTGCCTTCCCGATCCCGCTAACTCTGGGCAATATCCGCGGTTCTGCTTATGTGGATGCCGGCGCGGTTTGGGACCGGGATAGGCACTTCCGCGGCACGATCGACGGTAAACTGGAAGATATCAAGCTGGGCTATGGATTTGGTCCCCGGCTCAATATCGGTTACTTTGTGCTCAAGCTGGATGTTGCATGGCTCACCGATCTCTCGCGCATCAGCAAGCCGCAGGTGTACCTCAGCCTATCTGAAGACTTTTGATATTAGACTATAAAGGAGACATTATGAAAATCGATGTGAGCCGTAAAGTACCCGATCATCTGGAAACTCTTGTATTGATTCTGGATGAAGAAACCAAGATTAGTGATGTGGGGATGCTGGACGAAGACACGGCAGATGCGATCGAACACTTCATGAAAGCTGAGGACTTCCTCTTTGGCTATGCGAAGCTGCAGAGCTTCACCCGGATGGTGGGCAGAAAGACCCAAAACATCATTCTGGCGGGCGCCGGGGATATCGACAAAGTAAACACCATGAATATCCGCAAAGTGCTGGCAGGATGCTGGCGCGAAGCCATGCGCATGAAAGCGCATCAATTGTATCTGCACATCGGCTTTCAAACCGGTATCCCGGAGGCAGCTCTGGGGCATATCGTGGCCGAATCCGCGATCCTTACCTCTTATAAATTCAACCGCTATCTCAGCCACGATCACAGTCATGAGGTCGATAGCATCCACCTGATTTACGATGCCAAAACCAACCGCCATCTGAACCGCGGCATCCTGGAAGGCAGAATCTATGCCGAAGCTACAAACCTGGCCCGCGATCTGGTGAATGAACCCCCAAATGTGATCAACCCGGACACCTTGGCCGATCACGCCAAAAAAGCCGCGCTTCAATATGGTTTCTCCATCGATGTCTATTCTGTGGACAAACTGAAGCGCATGAAGATGGAAGCCTTCCTCAGCGTGGGCAGAGGCTCTAAAACCGAGCCCCGCCTGATCCTCCTGCGCTATAACGGTAACCCGGACAACAAGCACCAGCTCTGCGCCCTGGTCGGCAAAGGCCTGACCTTTGATTCCGGAGGTTATAGCCTGAAGACTGCCGCGGGAATGGTAAACATGAAGACCGATATGGGCGGTGCCGCCTCTGTCATCGGCGCAATGGCCGCCATCGCCACCCTGAAACTGAAGGTCAATGTACTGGGTGTGATCGCCGCAGCTGAAAACATGATCGGCTCCAATGCCTACCGCCCCGGAGACATCATTACCTCCATGGCCGGAAAGACCATCGAAGTGGTAAATACAGACGCCGAGGGCAGATTGACCCTGATCGACGCCATCCACTACGCCCTGGAAAAGGAAAAGGCAGACCGCGTGCTGGATATCGCCACCCTCACCGGTGCCGCAGTTGCCGCTTTGGGCAAGGATTTCTCCGCAGTCCTGGGTAACAACGATACCTGGCTGCAACAGCTGCAAGAAGCCAGCGACCTTAGCGGGGAGAGAATCTGGCGCATGCCCCTGCATGAAGACTATAAAGACCTGATCAAATCTGAAGTGGCAGACCTCAAGAACTCCGGCGGCCCCCTTGCCGGATGCATCACTGCCGCCCTCTTTATCGGCGAGTTCGTCCAGGATAAACCCTGGATTCACATCGACATTGCCGGCACATCCAGCAAAGATAAACCCAGCGGAACAGATAACTATGGCGCCACCGGAGTAGGAGTGCGTCTGCTCACCAACCTGATCCGCTCGATGGAATAACATAACAATCAGGCGCCGGTCCGACCCACAAGCCGGATCGGTGCCCTTTTGGAGAACACATGAAACACAGCATCATTATTCTGCTTTTATTACTTTCTGTCCTGTTTGGATGCAAAGCCCCAGCAGAGAAAAAGGAAGAGGCAAAGCCCCTGATCCTCACATCCATCTACCCTTATGAACTCTTGATCAAACAGCTGGTGGGCGACGCCATCGAAGTCCGCAGCCTGATCCCTCCCAACGCCTCAGTGCATTCCTTCAGTCCCCAGCCCTCACACCTGAAGGACATCCACAAGGCAGATCTGATCCTGATCAACGGCATGGGCTTGGAAGCTATGTTTGAACAGCATCTGCAAACCATGACAGACAAGCTGATCGTCTGCTCGGACATGCTGAATGATCTGATCGCCCTGGATTCTCTGAATCTGGTGCGTGAGCAACAGATGCAGCACCACCATCATGATCATGAAGCAGAAGAAGATCACCACCACCACGCCGGGGCTGACCCGCATCTTTGGACTTCCCCCCAAATGATGATCAAGCTCGCTACAAAGCTGAAAACCGAGCTGGCAACGCGCTTCCCGGATTACGCCCCACTGGTGAACCACAACTATGAAGCGCTCTTCAAAGAGCTCTCGGAAGCCCACACCAAGATCACCAATGAACGCCGAAAGCTCAGCCACCCGGCATTGGTTACATATCACAACAGCTTCCACTACTTCACCCGGGATTACGATATCCACTATCTGGGTTGGGTGCAAAGCTCGCCCGGCAAGGAACCTTCTGCCCGGGAACTGGCAAATCTGGGCAAAAAGATCCGTGAACACAATGTGCGCCGCATCTTCATCGAACCCCAGCAAAACCCGAAATCCGCTGAAGTGCTGGCCAAAGAATACTCGCTGGAATTGGGCACGCTGGATCCCATCGGCAGCACTCTGAACGCGAAAACCATCACCGAGCTCATCCTGAAGAACTGGGATGAAATGAGGACCGCGTTTTGACCACCAGCTCTCATACCAAGCCTGAAACCACATGATACAGATCAAGGATCTTGAATACAGGATCGCCGGAAAAAGCATCCTGGAAGACATCAATCTGGATATCCCGGACGGCGTTTTCGCTGCCATCATCGGCCCCAACGGCGCCGGGAAATCCACCTTGATCAAGCTGGTGATGGGCCTCCTGGAGCTTCAAGAGGGCAGCATCACCATCGACGACATGCCTCAGGAAACCTGGCTGAAGCACCACGGCTTCGCCTATCTTCCCCAAAGGGAGGAGTTCGACCGCGCCTTCCCCGCCACCGCGCTGGACATCGTGCTGATGGGCATCGCCGGAAGCCTGCCCCACGGCAGACGCTGCAAAGCCGAACACCGCCAAAAAGCCCTGGCAGCCATGAATGACTGCGGCATCGCCGATAAAGCAGAGAACCGCATCGGCAGCCTCTCCGGGGGTGAATTCCAACGCGTGATGTTGGCCAGAGCGATTCTTTCCGACAGCAAATATCTGATCCTCGATGAACCTGAAGCCGGCATCGACCGCGTGGGCGTGAGCAGCTTCTTTGAACTGCTCAAAAAGCTGAACGACAAAGGGCAGACCATCATTACCATCTCCCACGACCTGCACACCCTCAGCGAATACTGCAGCTTCCTGATCTGCCTCAATCGCCGCCTGCATTGCCACGACCACAGTGAACTGATAAACGCGGATATCATACACAAAACCTTTGGTGACTCCATCCGCCTGATCGAAAAGGACTATTGATGCCCCTCTTCCTGATCCACGCCCTCATCGGTGCCGTCCTTAGCGGAATCTCGCTGGCGATCTTTGCGCCCTATGTAACCCTGCGCCGCATCTCGTATCTGGGTGAAGCGCTTTCCCACATCGCTTTTGCCGGCATCGCGATTGCCATCATCACCGGAATCAACCTCACCCTGGGGGCACTGGTCTTTGTCAGCACTGTCGCCCTGGGTATTTCCTGGCTGGCAAAGAAACACAAGATCCAGGAAGCAAACACCATCACGATCTTCCTCTCCCTGTCGATGGCGCTGGGCATCATCCTGATCTCGCTATCCAAGAACTACACTTTCGACCTCTCCAGCTACCTCTTCGGCAATGTGCTGTTAATCTCCACCCCCGAGCTCTGGGCACTGGGCGCGCTGAACATCCTCAATATCGCCTTTGTGCTGTTTTTTTACAAAGAGCTGTTTTACCTCAGCTACAATCCCGAAATGGCGAAGGTCTTCCGCATCCGCACAGAGGGAGTGGACAAGATCTTCTATCTGCTGCTTGCGGCAAACATAGTTTTCAACCTGAAAAGCGCGGGAATCATCCTGGTAACCGCTCAATTGATCCTGCCGGCAGTAATTGCCTTCAATTTGGTGCAGAAATTGCACACCGCAATCATAGTCGCGGTAGTTCTCGCGATCTTTTCCGCCGTGGCAGGCTTTGCCGCTTCATTCGCGCTGAATCTGCCCACGGGCGCCACCATTGTCTTGTGTCAGGCGCTGTTCTATGCCGTAAGCTTTATCTTTAAGAGGAGTCACACCTAAAGATGTCCAAAAAAATGTTTCTTTTAATCGCCGCCGCGATCTCGCTGTTGTTTGTCAGTGTGCTTTGGCAGGCTGCCGAAGCCAATATCTACGCGCTGGTGGAAAAGACTACTGCCAATATCATCGGCAGACCCTTCAACCAGACCCCGACCCGGGACGCCGCGGGCATCCCCATGCAGATCTACAGCACCGGCGAGACCCACTACAACCCGCTCTTCATCGCCAGCGAAGCCCAAGAAGCAAATTTGCAGAGACGCCTGGGCGGAAGCCCGGAGCGCTTTATCCTACTCACGGATTGGCTGCTGGACAATGTTACCGTGATGGATTCCATCGCCCTGATGCAATACACTTTCCCCTATCCCAAATACAAGCAGGAAGTTCCCTGGTCCAGTGCCTTGACCCAAGCTTTCAGCATGAATGCTTTGGCGATGCGTGCCGGGATGGAGCGGAACCTGGAAACCCTGGCCATTGCGGAGAAGATGTTGCACAGTCTGCGCCCCGGATATGCCGGTTTGTCCCACGCGATCGCGGACAGCATCATCTGGTTCATGGAATACCCCGCCCAAACGCCCTATTATGCCCTCAGCGGCATGATGAACACCCTGCTGGAACTGCATGCCTATCACGATCTCACCCGCGATCCCCTGGCCCTGGATCTGTTTAACGCCGGCTTCAACGCGCTGCTGCTGAAACTCCCTGAATTTGACTATCATGGATATTCATATTATGACCTCAGCGGCAACAAAGCCGGCAGAGGATATCATCAGCGCCATATCAAACTGCTGAACAAGCTGATGGATGTGAAAAGAGACAGCACCCTGCTGCATTATCGCAACCGCTGGCAACGCGCGGACAGCTATCCGGTGGTCTGGCAAATGCTCTTTAACCCCCGCCCCAAACGCGTCGCCGCTTTCAGCCTCAGTTTTCTGGCATTGACAGCCCTACTGTATCTCCTTTTAGTTTGGACCCAAAGAAGCGGGAAAAGCGATCCGGAACATAGCTGAGCTTAGCTTGTCTTAGCCCTTCCAGCCCGATATCCTGTTCGCGGTTGATCCATTTATAGCGTCCTTGCAGGTAGCGCGCGGTTTCCCAGGTGATCACCTGCCCGGAGCCCTTTTTATCCGGGTCAAACTTCTCGAAATGTACCGTTACCATATCCGGGCTTTGCTGGCTGAAGATGGAGTATGCCACGATCCGGTTATAGCGGCAGATAATGATGCCTTCCACTGGCAGGTCGTTCCACAGCTCCAGGGTGTTTCCGATCGCTTTGATCTCCGTCATCAGATAGATCCCTTCCGCGCTGCGCTCTCTGCGCCATTTGTGGGTAAATTGCAGGATGTATTGCAAGCGGTCTTCACTGAATTTCAGCACCTTATATTCCGGATACGTGCGCCGGAATTGGGAGATCAGATTCTTCTTCTTTGCCAGTTTCTTGCCGCTTAAGTTTACCATGTTTTCCACGCTGTAGATATAATCCGCCCAATCGCGATCTTCATAGATATCGAAGATCTCATTCACCCGGGGATACAGCTCCAGATATTCATGCGGAAAGAGGATGAGCTGCGCCTCCGGGAAATATGGCCGAAACATCCGTACCAGCTCTTCCAGTTCTTCCGGGCTCAGGTATTCACCCACCGGGAACATAATATATTGATATTTTGGGTTTAACACCACCAAACGATCCTTGAAGATCAGATAATGGTTGTTGTAGATCTTACCCCAAACGATCAGATTGGTAATGGTATAATCACAGTGTTCGCGCGGCCAGCGGCTCAGGTATTCGCGCAGCATGATGGTGTCCGCGACTCCCAGAGCACGGAGTCCCGGCATCTTTATGGCGTCTTGCATAAATTACTCTTCTGAAAGCAGAAAGGGAGTGTAGGATGGCATGGTGTTAAAGCCCAGCTTGCTGTAAAAGCTTTCATAGCCCGGCTCGGAGATCAAGCCAATCCATTGAATCTTGTTCTGTTTCAGAAACTTCACAAGCTCGCGGATGATGCCTTTGCCGATGCCCTTGCCCCGAAGCGCTTCGATTACAGTTACATCCTGAATATAAGCATCGCTCACTCCGTCCGAAATGGCTCTGCCCATGCCGATGATCTCGGAACCTCGCTTGGCGATTACAAAGCAGAAACTACCGCGGATTATTCCCTCCACCGTCTTCAGGTATTCCGGGTTGTCATCCGTCTGCCACCATCCGGCGGCACGGTACAGCTCCAGTATGCGGGCGTTATCGCTTTCTTTTACAACGTGATAGCTGATCTCATCCATTTCCTTTCCCAATACTTTTTTTATTTACATGATATGCTTAATGGCACCATTTGTCAATGCTTTTTTCGTTTCCCGCAGACTCAAACCAATTCCGGCAGCAGGGGATCCCGCATAGCACGACAAAAAAAGGCCCACCCTAAGGCAGGCCGATAATGCTTTCTGTTTTATACGATTAGTACAAAAAGCCCAGATTGATCATGAAAGCGTTGTTTTTCACGTCAGCACTGCCGTCGGCAACATCTGCCAAACCCAGACTGTAGCGCGCGCCAAAGAGCATATTGGTATTGAACACGAGGTCCAGGCCGATTCCCAAGCCAAAATCCAGGTCAGCCAGGTCCTTGATATCACCGGTTTGTTCCGCGCTTCCTACTTTTGTTTTGTATTTGGCGGCGATCAGATAACGCAGTTCCGGACCCAGATAGGGTTGAAATTTCAGATTTCCTTCACCGAGGCCCAGCTTCAAAAAGATCGGTAACTCAACATAGTGCAGAGTTTGCTTGAGTTCGGTTTTAACCCCCAAAATAGTGGCTTCATCTTGCGCGCCTCTCTGGGTGTAAAGCAATTCGGGTTGTAGAATCAACATCGGATGCATGTGATACTGCATCATCATGCCGGCGTGGAAGCCTATTCTGGAATCCATCTCGGAATCCCCGCCATAATTTGAAACATTCAGACCGGCACGCAGTCCGTAGATGGATTGACCAAAGGCAAAGCTAATGCCCAGGATCGCCAGAAGTGAAATTAGTAATACTTTTTTCATGTTGTCTCCTTTCTTGAGGTTTGTGTACATATTCTTAGTACATATAATAATCAACAAAACAATATAGACAAGTTGAGATAGAGCTCGAAATATTCCTTCGCCTGCCGTCCTCTTTCCCAGATTCATGAGCGGAATGTAAAGCTGAGATCAAGGCATTATCATCGGGTGGTCACAGCATAATTGCGGCTTAACAGCAGGCTGATCTTTGGACAATACATGCGGCAAGTCATCGGGCAGAAAGGGCAGGGGATAAACAGAAAGAGAAGCCGATTCCCTTTGGAGTTCTAGCTCAATATACGATCTATATGGCTGTCTCTCTGCTTAATAGGGGCTTGACCTGCAAACAGATGGACAACTGCGCATGACCTTATGTAAGTCCTGTCGAGATCTGGCTGATAACCGCTTTCGAGATGCAGTACTCCCCCCATAAATCTGCGTCAATCCGCTCGATCTGCCCGATCTGCGTTCTATCACCCATTTTCCCACACCCCGGAAGCGGCGGGGATCCAAACGATGCACAGCATAAACTTTTATCTTGACACTATTTAAAGAGATAAAATCCTGACCTTCTGTATAAAAAACCGTAAAGGAGAATCGATGAAGACCCTCACTCCAAGCCCTAGCGACATCACGCAAGCGTGGTATGTCGTAGACGCTACGGGTATGTCTCTTGGTCGTTTATCCACTAAGATTGCCACCATTTTACGTGGCAAGAACAAGCCTTATTTTGCAACCAACCTGGATTGCGGAGATTACGTAGTAGTGATCAACGCGGAAAAGGTTCGTGTAACCGGGTTGAAAGCCCTGCAAAAAGTATATAAGACTTTTAGTGGATATCCCAGTGGCCTGAAAGAGATTCCGTATGCCAAGATATTGGAAGAGCATCCCGAACGTATCATCGAGCACGCCGTAAAAGGAATGATGCCGAAGAATACTCTGGGACGCGCAATGATGAAAAAACTGAAAGTGTACACAGGCACAGTGCATCCCCATGAGGCGCAAAAGCCGGTGGAACTAAGCCTGTAAGGAGATTAACAAGGTATGCAAAATTTTGATGCCGTAGGAAGAAGAAAAGATGCCACCGCCCGGGTACGGCTTACCCCCGGCACCGGCAAACGCATCATCAACAAAGTGCACATGAAGAAATACCTGCAGCGCGAAACCTTGGAAATGGTGGTTGAACAACCGCTTCAGACCGTTGGTCTGTCCGAGAATTTCGACGTGTATGTGAATGTCCGCGGTGGCGGCCTTAGCGGCCAAGCCGGAGCCATTCGTCACGGCATTTCCCGTGCTCTGTGTGAATATGATATTAACTTGAGGTCTGCCCTCAAAGCCCGCGGATTCCTGACCCGTGACCCCCGTATGGTGGAGCGTAAGAAATCCGGACGTCCGAAAGCCAGAAAAAGATTCCAGTTCTCCAAGCGTTAAACTACTGGTTTTTGGGGGATATTGCTTCCCCCTTCAGCCCGGAATTTATGATGCGACAAGGAACCCACAGAACAATCTCTGGCACCCACCAAAATAAGCCTCCAATTGAGTTGCAAGGCGGTGAGGGGATAGCCCCTCTGAATTGCGTATATCTTTTGGCGGAAACCTTAACCGTAGATTAGGAGAAAATTAATGTCCGTTGTATCTATGAAACAACTTCTGGAAGCCGGTGTCCATTTTGGTCATCAGACTTTCAAGTGGAATCCCAAGATGAAGAAGTACATCTTCATCAAACGCAACGGGATCCACATCATCGACCTCAAACAGACGGTTGATGCGATCAACGAAGCCTATCAGTTCATGAAAGAAGTGGCCAGCCGGCAAGAATACGTGCTCTTTGTGGGCACCAAAAAGCAGGCGCAGAGCTCAATTCGTGAAGCTGCAGAAAAGGCCGGTGTTTTTTATGTGAATCAACGCTGGTATGGCGGCATGCTCACCAACATGTCCACCATTCGCCAGAGCATCGACAAGATGAAATACTTCGAGGAAATCGCGGCTGATGGCACGCTCACCAGCTACACCAAACTCGAAGCTCAAAAAATGAAACGTATGCACGATAAGATTGAATTCTCCCTGGGCGGAATCCGCGATATGGATGCCAAACCGGGCGCGATCTTTGTAGTGGATACGGAATATGAAGATATCGCGATCCATGAAGCGCGTATCCTGGGCATTCCGATTATCGCCATGGTGGATACCAATTGTGATCCCGATAAAGTGGATTATGTGATTCCTTCAAACGACGACGCCACCCGCGCGATCGCCCTGATTTCGGACATCATGGCCAACGCCGTGTTGGAAGGCAGAGGCGCTGCTAACGAAGGTGTGGACCACAGTGAAGAACCCGTAGCCACTGAAACCGAAAAGAAAGAAGAACCGGTGGCCGAAATGGTCGCCGCCGAGCAATAAGAAATCTGTGGCGTGCCGGGCTTGTTCCGGCACGCGGCATTTATAGCATACATTTAAGGAGTTCAATATGGCAGAGATTACCGCAACCATGGTAAAAGAACTGCGCGATAGAACCGGAGTAGGCATGATGGAATGCCGCAAAGCTCTGGTCGCAGCTGAAGGCAACGTGGATGCCGCTATCAAGTATCTGCGCGAACGCGGAATATCCAAAGCCGAGGCCAAAAGCCTGCGCGAGACAAAAGAAGGGATCATCTTCTCTTACATCCATTTCAACGGCAAGATCGGCGTCTTGCTGGAACTGAACTGCGAATCCGATTTCGTGGCTCGTACGGACGAATTCAAAGCGCTGGCCGAAGATATTGCCCTGCAGATCGCAGCTACCAATCCCCTCGCCCTCACCGCTGAAGCCATCCCCGCCGAGATCATCGAACGCGAAAAAGATATCGCCAAAAACAAAGCCATCAACGAAGGCAAAAAACCCGAGTTCATGGACAAAATCATCGATGGCAACATCCGCAAGTATTGCAGCGAACACGCTTTGATGGAACAAGGCCTGATCAGCGACGAAAAAAGAACAGTGAAAGACCTGCTTACCGACGCCATCGGCAGAACCGGTGAAAACATCCAGATCGCCCGCTTTACCCGCTACGCCCTGGGCGAATAAATAACCTTAGACCAAGGATGAACAGCACTTTCAGACCCGAGAAGATCAACCGCGTGATGCTGAAGCTGAGCGGAGAAATCCTGGCCGGAACTACCGGCTTCGGCTTTGACGACACGGTTTGCGATCTTCTGACCGACGAATTGATCGGGCTCAAAACCCTGGGCTACCGCATCGCCATAGTCCTGGGCGGCGGCAACATCTTCCGCGGTGGAAGCTGGAGAAACCAAAGTCTGAATCGAGTTACTCTGGATAACATCGGCATGCTTGCCACCATCCAAAACGCTTTGTACGTCTCCGAAATTCTGCAGGCCAAAGGCTGCGCGGCTGAGGTCTTTTCCAGTTTTGTGCTGGACAAAGTAGCCCGGCATTACAGCGCGCCCAAGGTGCTTGCGGCAATGGCGGAAGGCAAAATCTGCTTTGTGGCGGGTGGAACCGGAAACCCGTATTTCACCACCGATACCGCGGCTGTGCTGCGCGCGATCGAGCTGAAGCTGGATATCGTGCTGAAAGCGACCAAGGTGGACGGACTCTATACCGCAGATCCGATGAAGGACAAAACGGCGCAGTTTATCGGCGAGGCCAGCTTCCAGACCTGTCTGGAAAAACGCCTGGGCGTGATGGATCTGACCGCCTTCTCACTTGCGGCAGACAACAATATGCCCATCAAGATCTTCAACATCACCAAACCAGGAAATCTGAAATCTGCTCTGCAGGACGCCGAAATCGGCACCTACATTCATCCCTAAGAGCGAGGTACACATTATGCAAGAAATGAAAAACAACGCCACAGAGAAAATGCAAAAGACCTTTGAATCGCTGTTGCACCAGTATTCCAAAGTGCGCACCGGCAGGGCCAGCGCGTCCATTCTGGACGACATCCGGATCAACTATTACGGACAACCCACCGCCGTGAAACAGCTTTGCAACATCTCTATCCCGGAACCGCGAACCATCGTGGTGCAACCCTGGGACAAAACAACCCTGGCAGACATCGAAAAAGCCATTCTGGGCGCCAATATCGGCATCACCCCGGAAAACGACGGCAACGTGATCCGCCTGCCCTTCCAACCCCTCACCGAGGATAAACGCAAAGATATCGTCAAAACCCTGAAGAAACTGGCTGAAGAAGCCTGCGTGGCTGTTCGTAACATCCGCCGTGATGCCAACGACCAGGCCAAAAAGATGAAGAAAGACAGCGAGATCAGCGAAGACGACGAAAAGAAGCTCCTCAAAGAAGTCCAGGATATCACCGACGAGTGGATCAAGAAGATCGACGAAGCGGAAAAATCCAAAGAAATAGAAATAATGGAAGTGTAAGAGCTTCCACTATGGAAAATATCAGAGCCGGTTTCCCCTGGGAAGCCGGTTTTTTCTAGTGTAAAGAATGATGAAAAGCAAGAACAGCCTGATCCGCAAAACCTACCGGAGCTCAATCCGGGAAGGAGCCTTCGCGCAGGTATATGGCAATCTGGCGCAGATCGGCAGTTCCTTCATCACCAAATTCCTGGTGCTTCTGGGAGCAAGCCCGCTGCAATATAGCCTGCTCTCCGCCTTGGGGCAGATCTCCGCGCTCTGGCAACCGCTGGGGGTGGCGTTTTCGCATCATATCGCGGAGCGCAAGTGGCTCTGTGTGTGGATCACGGCTGTGGGCAGGTTCCTGACCCTCTTTCTGGGCTTTGCTTTGTTCTTCCCCAATACTCAACAAGGGATCTGGTACATCCTGGCCTTGCTCTTTTTCAGCGCGGGATTTCAGGCGACCGGCGCCAATATCTGGATCGCCTGGATTAGCGACCTGATTCCGCTGAGCATCCGCGGCCGCTTCTTCTCTTTCCGCAACCAAATCCTGATGGTGGTGGGCCTGGTCTTCAGCTATACCCTCAGCTACCATGTGGATCTGTTTGAACATCCCAGTAAGGCTTTGGGATACAAGAACCTGCTGGGGATATCGCGCTTCTTGATTCCCCAAAACCAGCCTTACTTCCTGGCGATGGTCTTCGTCTTTGCTTCCATTCTGGGGCTGATCGGGCTATTCTTTCTTACCCTGCAACCGGAGCGCAAACGGCATGACGGACAGGGTAAAAGCCTGCGTGAGGTATTTCGGGAGCCGTTTCGGGATAAGAACTTCCGCCTGCTATTGATCTTCGGCAGCTGGTGGATGCTGTCCATCGGGGTGGGCAGTCCGTTTTGGGGGCCTTTCATGCTGAAGAACCTGCAAATGGGGCTGTTTGAAGTGCAGCTGTATAACACTCTGCATATGGGCGCGTCGCTCCTGTCATTTGCCTTTTGGGGCAAGTTCATCGATCGCTTTGGTAACAAGAGCGCCATGAAGATCTGCGTCTTCCTGGGCGGGCTGAATCCGCTGTTCTGGCTGCTGATGAGCGCGTCAAACTACAACATTCTGTGGTTCGAGGGCATTTCCAGCGGCTTTATGTGGGCAGGAACGGGCATCATCACCACAAACTTTGTGCTCTCCATCGCCCCCAAACGCAATGAACAAGCCTATAGCGGCATCTACGCCGCGGTCACCGGGTTGTTTATGATGAGCGCCACCCTGGCCAGCGGCATCTTCTATCCCGAAAAGCTGGATATTGGCTTCCGGGTGCTGGATCCCGAACAAGTGGTCTTTGGCGTCGGCGCAATCATGCGCTGGATGGCGATCATCCCCCTGATGCTGGTGCGCGAATACCGTAGTGTGCCGCTGCGCAAAGCTCTGGCTTTCACCTTCAGCCGCTTGATCGGCTGGCGCTTCCGCGTGGGTAAACGCTACTAAACTCGCCAGATAAAGAAACAACTTCTGCCCGGCAAGGCTAATCTCCGGGCCTAGCGGGTGCTCCACCTCCCGGTGTCATCATGGCTGGTGATTTTGTAGAATTGGCGCGGCTGGCTGAGAGCTCCGCTGTGAGAGAATCCGGCCTCGATAGTGCTGCCCAGGAAGCTGAAGGGAAGCTCCGGATCCGGTGAATGGTAAATGTGATAATAATCGGCTCCCGGAACCGCATCCCACTGCAAAAGCAGGTCATTGCCAGCAGTCGTCAAGATCACATTTACCGGCGCGCGGGGACGGGCATCGAGGCTCACAATAAATCTTCCCGTGTTGCTGAAGCGGTACAATCCCGTTTGGTCAAATGCTTTCACCTTCCAAAAATAGAGCTCTCCCGGTACGCAATAGCCGGTATAGACTTGGTTCTGGGCTACAAGAGTGCTGTCTGCTTCCTCAAAACCCGCACTCATATCCAGATATACCCAATAGCTGATCTGGTCCCCGGGATCGGGATCAACGGCGTGTTCCCAGCTAAGCCGGATGCTGGTCTCGGAGACGATCTCGTTGTAGGCAGGAGCTATAATCACAAAGGGCAGAGGAGCTTCCGGTATGGCTAGATCAAAGTAGCTGCTTCCGCCTGTGCAAAGCATTGTCTGCCCCTGGCTGTCCGTAGCGAAAACCCGCCAGTAGATTCTGCTGTCGTCCGGCAAGACATCTTCCGGAATCCGGTATTGACTGGTGTATAAACTGTCCACGACAGTTGTATTGGTGCTAAACTGGGGATGTAGCCCATATTCAAGAGTATAGCGCACTATTTCCCCCGGACTGGGATCGACAGCCTCTTCCCAATCCAGAAGCACCGAAGATATCTGCACCACTGCTCCCAAGGGGGGTAAGAGCAGGTTGAACGGCATTGGCCCGTCTCCGATGTTCGTGGTCCTCCAGGGAATGTACTCAATGTTTCCGCTGATGCCGTCTCCCGTTCGCAGGGTTGGCCCATCTTCATGTCCCCACCAGTTGTAAGTGGCATCAAGGCTGAGGCTTGATATATTGAGCAGGGCATATGAAGTATTGCCGCTGAAAGAGTTGCTGCTGTTGATATCTCCCCCGATGAGCGGATTCGCGTTGTTGGAGGTATGTATCCCCACGTTGTTGCTCAGGATATGGTTTCCAAAAATCGGGAAGGAGGCATTGCTGCCCATGAGGCGAATCCCGTACTCCCCGTCCCGGATTACGCAATCCTTGATCCTGTTTAGCGAGCTGCCATCCACATAGACGTTTGATTCTGCATGACGGATACTGCAGCTCTCCAGGAAGGAACTTGCCAGATTTGAAAGCTTGAACTGAATACCCGTCCAGCCCCCCGTGGTACCGCTCAAGGCAGCAAAAGTAGCGCCGCTTGCCTGTAACGCTCCGCGGTTGGACCCGGAGGACGGATAACCGATGATCAAGCCTGTGCCCGCACTGAACAGAAGTTGCAGCCCGGAATTAATCTTGAGAATGGGGCTCGAGTAGGAGGTAACTGTGATGGTTGAGCTTACTTCGATCGGAATACCCGGATTATGCCACTCTGCGTTTTGAGTGATCGTCCCTCCGCTCACCAAAATCCGGTTTGGGTTGCAGTTTGAAAAGCTGTTTCCCACTCCGCTTACCGCAGCGAAGTACAGAACTGAGGTGCGGATCGGATAACCGTTTATATTGCTGAAGCTACAGTTATTCACCCCAAAATCGGCCGCTCCGCTACCCAGAATACCATCCCCGGGAGTTTCTCTGATGATACAAGCCTCAAATTGCGGGGCTGAATCATAGACATAGACCGCGCAATTATGGCTGCTGTGAGCCGCGTATTCAATGATACAATTGTTGAGAATGCTTCTGGATTCCACGATGTATGCCAAATAGACCAGCCCCATGGGCACCGCGCTCTCTTCGCTTCTTGTGAACAGCACATTGTCCGCCTCCAGAGAACCCCGGTTTGAGGAGGATGAACTTGATCCGATGATGAAGCCAACTCCATGAGGAAACATGATCACCGCACCGGGCATGATCTGAAAGTGAGGTTGGCTGTAGCCGGTAATCGTTATCGTCGCGGTGGGTTGATAGGGAATCCCGGCATCCCTCCAGACTGTGCTGTTGTTAATGGTTTCCGCTCTCACTTCAATCCGGTCGATGGCGTTTCCGGAGAAGTCGTTTTCCGGGCCAATATTGCTTACGGCATTGGCAGGAACGGAGATCGGGTTACTGCCGCAATTCTCAATCTGATTCGCGGACAGTGAGATCCTTCCATTTGTCCCCAAGTAGAAGCCCACCTGAGAGCAATTTGTAACTGTCGAGCCGGTCAGCGTTGAGCCGGTGGAGAACACCGTGATGGCAGGGTTCAGACCAAACCCGGCATCGCGGATGGTGCATCCGGAAATTAAACAAGCGTCCGCATATGGCCTGATGATAATGCCACTCCAGAATCCGGCTGCCTGTTCTTCACCCCGAAAAGTGATTCCGGTAGCACGGATGGCTCCACGGTTTGAGGAACTACTGGTAGTCCCGATGGTCAACCCCGTCCCGGAACTGAACTCAAATACATTTCCATACCCCATAGTCAGGACAGGCCGGCTGTAGCTACTCACTTCGATATTGGCACACACGCGGATGGGAACCGGATGGCTGATCCAGCTACAAGTGTAACTTACTGCTCCACCCAGACACTGAATGCGGTTATCGTCGTTCAAAAGATATATATTCCCCGTTCCCAGCTGATGCAAATCCCGGGCATAGATGCTGATGGTGTTTGCGCAATTCATGATGGTGGTGGAACTTATGCTTGCTTTGGCGTCGCCACTAAGCTCTATCCCAAATCCATTGCCATTATTGATCATCAGGCCCTGAATTGAAATGAGTCTGTTCGCGCCCAGCCTTAGCCCCACGCTGCCGAAATCCTGGATGATGCAGTTCGCCAAACTGGAAATCAGAGAATAATAGCGAAAGTCTATTCCAGCCCAAATGGCAGAGGAATCCGGCTTGAATGTCACATTATCCGCGCTTATGCCACCGTAATAACTCGAGCTATTGGGGCTCCCGACCAGTAAGCTGCTGCCCTCGCTGAACTCCAGAGCGCTGCCGGGCTCGATGGTAAGCAGCGGACTGCTGGTGCCGCTGATCGTCAAATCGCCATTTATGAACCAGGGAATCCCTTGATCTACCCAGGTGCAGGTGCTCGTTACGCTGCCGCCGCGAACTTCCGGTCTTTGGTCTGAAGAACCGGTATAGCTATTGCCGCTGCCCAAACGCCAGACATCCACCGCGGGCAGGGAAACGCTCCGCAGATTATTGCTAAAGATACAGTTTTCTATCGTCGGTTGATTTGTGCCGCTGTGCAGATATATCCCCCAGCCCGCGCTGTGCCGAATATTGCAGCCGCTAAGCCCGATGCCGCCATTCGTGGCAAGAAATACTGCCGAACTGATCCCGGCGTAGGAGGCTCCGGCATATTCGATCGTGGAGCCGCCAATATCCGTGCTGGCGGTAACAGCATAGCCCCCGGTGACAATACCCACCCAGGAACCCGGGGTGGGGTCAAGCGCACTGAACAGAACCCCTTCTGCCACCAGGCTGCCACTGTTTGAAGAACTTGATGCCGAGCCCAGCTGTAGCCTGCTGCCGGCTCTGAAGAGGATTTGTGTCCCCGGTTCAATCACCAGAGCTGTGGCTCCGCAATAGACAAATATATCCGCCACCGGTTCGTAAGGAACGCCGTAGTTGCGCCAGGTCTGAGCAGTCGTTACGTTCTGGCTCTGCAACAGAATGCGGTCGGGATTGTTTCCGGAAAAGCTGTTGCCTTCACCCAGCCGTTGCATATTGTTCTGATACACATTGAGCGGATAGCCGCCATTATCCTGAAAACTGCATTGGCTCACATAGGCCGCGTAGTTCACGCTGGGATGATAGATACCATAGCCCTGTGAGTAGCGAAATGTACAGCCGGTAAATGATGGATGGGAACCGCTGACTTCAAAGATTGATCCGGTACCGCCGCCATATTCAAATATGCAGTTACTGAAGCTCAGCTGATCGCTGACCGTATAAAGCAGGGAACTCAGTTTATTCCAATCTCCCGCCGCGGGCGTATCCGCATGAGCAGTGAATAATATTGGTTGTGATACTGTCCCTTCTGCCACAAGCCCACCCCGATAGCTGGAAGAGCTTGGGTGTCCGATGTTCAATCCTGCCCCGGCGGCAAATCTGATCTCGGTTCCCGGTTCTATCGTCAACACGGGATAGCTGGTTCCGGAGATTTGCACCGTGCCGCTGAGAATGTAGGGAGAGCCTGCCGGGTTCCAGGTTTGAGAGCTGGATATGGTGCCGCTCACCATCGTCTGCGCGTTTAAGCCAAGATAGGAGAAAAAACAAATCCAAAAAACAAACAAATGCAAGTGTCGATGTCTCATTGGTCTGTACCTCTTTTTATTTCATTTCTCCACAGAAGCTAACCAAGTCACCGCATACAAGTGTCTATCTTTGCAATTATTCTGTCAAGCACAATTCGCCCCCGCGAGGCATTGATCGTACATAGAATTCAACAGTGAGGTTTGTGAACCCAAGGACTGCTTCAATTGTCCTGTATAAACCGCTTTCTGGCACCGTGTTCGCAGATATCCGTGACTCTTTTCGCTGCCGAAGCCTCAGATTAGCTCTGGCTAATTGACATTTCTAAAGCTTTACCAAGGCCAAAACACTTGACACTCAAAGCATTATTATCATATTGGCGATAAACTGGGAAAAGGAGATCCTTCATGCTGAAGAAGCTGCTGATACTGCTCTTGATATTGCCGATATTTTTGCCGGCAACGGAAAGCCCGCGCCGCTATTTGGAAGACTATCTGCGGGTGCGTGGCGATCTGAGCGGCAATGAATTCGTGCACCATTTGCAGGGCCATGTTTACAGCCTGATTCCCGGTGAAAAAAGCATGGAACTGTTTGCCTATGAAGCTTACACGATCTCCAGAATCGAGATTACCGAGGCGGGATATCGCATTTTGAGCAAAGAAGTAGGCCTGTTTTTGGATCATCGTACCCGACAGATCATGGAAACATGGCGCAATCCCTTTACCCAGGAGACCTTGCCGGTGATCCAGATCTGGAACGACCCGGTGAATCAGAGCTTTGAATATGATGCCAATACTCTGCCCTTTATCAGGCAATTCCTGCCCTCCACTGACCTCGGAGAAAGCATCGTCTATCACTCCGAGATCTTTCCCTTCTATCCGCATGTGCTTTCCCGCAGGCTATATGGAGACCATGTGCAGAGCGAATACTTCCAGTCCGCGGAACTCAGTGAATACAGAGCGCGCAAGCTTGATCTGACAAATACTACGTTGAGCTCCGTGCCCTGCGAAACATCATTCACCTGGATTGCCCCCTGGCTACCCTTCATGAAGATGGGCGACCGTCAGGGACAGCTGCTTTTTGTCTGCAAAGGCAGTAAACTGGCTGGCGGATTTGACGAACTTCCGCAACAGCTCCGCACATACGTCGAAAAGAATAATCCCGGTTTTGCATCCGCTCCAAACCTGTTTTCAGAGCCGAATGCTACGCCTTGGACATACTTCAAACAAAGATCCGAAGCCGCGCTTGAGACAAACTGACGTACTTCGGATATTCCATAGATAACAACCATGTAACAGAGAGGTCAATTTTGTTCATAGATTATGCAAAAATCCGCGTGAGAGCGGGCAATGGCGGCGATGGCGCAGTAAGCTTCCGCCGAGAGAAATATATCCCCAAGGGCGGCCCCGACGGCGGTGATGGCGGACGCGGCGGTAGCATCGTGGTGAAGGGTGATCCAAACGTGAACACCCTGCTGGATTACCGCTACAGCAAACGCTTCACGGCAGCAAACGGCCTCGCCGGTTCCGGCAATCGCAAGAGCGGCCACAGCGGTGAAGATCTGGTGCTTCGCATGCCCATGGGCACCGAAATCTTCCAGATTATGGACGACGGCACCAAGATCAAGCTCGCGGATGTGACCGATGCCGAAGAAACATTTGTTCTCGCCAAAGGCGGCAGAGGCGGGAAAGGCAACAGCAACTTCGCCACGCCCACCAATCAGGCACCACGCCATGCCACACCCGGTAAACGCTGCAATGAGCTCCAACTGGAGCTGGTGCTGAAACTGATGGCAGACGTAGGCCTCGTGGGCTTCCCCAACGCCGGCAAATCCACCTTGCTTTCCGTGCTCTCAGCCGCGCGCCCCAAGATCGCGGACTACGAATTCACCACCCTGGAGCCGATGCTCGGAGTGGTGAAAATCCAGGAATATCAGCACTTTGTGATGGCAGACATCCCCGGCATCATTGAAGGCGCGCACATGGGTAAAGGATTGGGACATCAGTTCTTGCGTCACATTCAGCGCACCAGCATCCTGCTCTATCTGATCGATATCAACAGCGAAGACCCCCTCGAGGCATATCGCACCCTGAAGGCGGAACTGTATCTCTATGATAACTTTATGGAGAAGAAACCGTTCACGATCGCGCTTAGCAAGATCGATACCATTCCGGAGGAAGAGCGCGCCGCAAGAATCGCGGAAGTGAGCAATATCTTCGCCAAAACCACAGATCACCAGATTCAGGCAATCTCCAGCGTGGGCAATATCGGGCTGGAACCCCTGAAATACACTCTCTACAAACAGATCAAGGAATCGCTTTGACCCATGCCGAATACCTCAGCTGGCTTTGCCTGAAAACCGCTCCCGAGCTGGGGCCCAAGCTGGCGCTCGAGGTGCTGAAACACTACCCGGATCCCACCGAGTTTACCGGCAAGCCCCGGCATCCGCTCTATCAGGGCGAGATGCTGACCGAAGCGGCTACTAAGCATCTGCAAGAAAATAACTTGCCGCACAACACAGACGCTATTCTGAAACTGATGGACCACTACCAGATTGAATGTCTGAACATCAATGAATACCCCGTGCGCCTGAAAGACATCTTTGCGCCGCCGCTCCTGCTCTATTTCCGCGGAAACAAGGACTGCCTGTTCAAAGCCAAAAACCTGGCAGTGGTGGGAACCCGAAAATCCAGTTCATACGGCCGGGCGATGTGCAGCAAACTGCTCGCCCCGCTCTGCCGCCAAAAGGTGAATATCGTTAGCGGATTGGCCCTGGGGATCGACACTTTTGCCCACAAGATCGCGCTGCAGGAAGGCTGCAGCACCGTGGCAGTCCTGGCTGGCGGCCTGGACGCCGTGTATCCCCCGCAAAACGCCGAACTCGCCAAGCAGATCTTGGCATCCGGTGCCCTGATCAGCGAATACGAACCGGGCACAAAATCCGAGAAGTGGAACTTCCCCGCGCGCAACCGCATCATCAGTGCCCTGGCGGAAGTAGTCTTTGTGGTGGAAGGCCCCATATCCAGCGGAGCTTTATTGACTGCCAAAAACGGCATTCAGCAAGATCGCGAGATCTGTGCGCTGCCGGGAAACATCAACAATATCAACGCCGAAGGCCCCAACCATCTGATCAAGAACGGAGCAGCCCTGATCTCCAGCACTGAAGACCTGATGAACATCCTGGGGATGAACCCGGAGAAGGCGGAACAGCTGGAAATCCCCGGCATCCTGAGCAAGGATGAACAGGTAATCTACGAGCTGCTCAAGAACGAGCAAAGAGCCCTCAGCTTCGATGAAATCCTGATCATCACCAAATTCCCCATCGGCAGGCTAAGCACCCTGATGACCAATCTGGAGCTGAAAGGAGTGATCGAAAAAGAAGGCGGCAATAGCTTTTTTGCTTTGTAGATAGTGTTGTAGCCCAGGGGTGGTTTATCCCGGTTTATGGATTTGGTTTCATTTGACTGTGTGTATCTTCATGAATACCTATATATTAAACGGTCAAATGGACTTCAAATAACAGGGGTGGAAACCATGCATTGCCTGAAGTCCAAGCCACCCTTTAAATATTCCGAAAGCGATAGATACAATAGGTGGCTTGAACTCCAGTGCATGATTTTGGCTTATTGGGTTGAGAAGCTTGAAGTCAGCGGGAGCGACTTGGGTTTGCCCCGAAAAATACTGTATTTTCACTCTTTGCTTTCTCTTTCAGTTGTCCGGAAACTAACTTGATATCAAGCTGAGATTATGCTGTGTTCACCCGATAATAACGCCTTGATTTCAGCTTGAGCACGCTTTGATGAACGCGGAAAGCAATGATCAACCCGGTTTGTGTGCCGGTTGAAGAGGTTCTGCCCAGCTTGGCCCGGGCGGTTTTTTATGAACCGCTGTTGTATTCCAGAAGGCTGAGCAGGGCTTTAGTATGGCGTTTGCTGATGCGTTTCACCATCTTTTCTCCGGGATGAATGATGCTTTGTCCCTGCCGGTTCACGCCCCCCACTTCGATCAGCATGGCGGGGACTTTGAGCGCGTGCCAGAAGAAATTGCGGGCGTTGCCCACTCTGGAACTGGTTCCGGTTTGCACGCGATATGTTCCCCGGTGATAATCTCTGGGGCTTTGTTTTGCGTATTCTTCTGCTAACTTTCTCAATTGCATAAATTCCGGGCTCTCCTCGGTCACTGCAGGCAGGAAGATGCGTTCACTGAGCGCGCCGGTCAACGAAGAGTGGTAAAAAATCGCCAGTTCAAAGGAAATTCTTCTGCCCAGGGCAATGATCGCCTTCACCTCTTGTTCGGAGGCTGGGGCAGGGCCTTTGTAGAAACTGCTCATGTGGTTAGTTTCGCCATCCAGATCCCAAAATATGGGGTAATTGCGGTTCAGATCCACTCCGTCTGTACGCAGATCGAACTTCTTGTTGCCGTCTGTATCCCGGTTGTTTTTGCGCTTGATCCGGGATAAACCGGAGCTCACCACGCGCCAGCCTTCCGGGTTGATACTGGGCACGATCCACAAGCGATATTCATCCAGCAACGCTTTCACTTTGGCATCCTTCAGATAAGCCCGGCTCAGCTCTTCCACCAGGTGCAGGCTGATTGCCACGCCCAACATCTCGTCCGCATGGTGTTGGCCGATGATCAAAATATTGCGCTCGCCTTTGCCCAGTTCGACAGCGTAGATGGGCAGGTTCTCGGTTCCGGAGAAGCCGATAATGCGATGCTGAAAGACGCCCGGATATTCCCGGCTCAGTTCATTCAAACTGCCCAGCAGGGCTTCATAGCGCGGATAGGCGGCGCTTAGCGGATATTGATTGACCCCCTGATAGGCGCAGGATGCCAGAAACAACAATCCGCAGACCCACAGCCCGCCAAATACTTTGTTAGTCATCGCGCTGCAATTCCCGCCAGGCCTCGCCAATATCTTCCAGCGTGAATCCTTTGCGATAGAGGGAGGCATAGACCTTTTCCTTGGCTTTACGCGGCTCTTGGGCACGGTGTTTCCACAAGAGACGGGAGATCTGCTCCTTCAGCAGATCCAGGCTTTGTTGGGGCTCTTCCTGCTCCTCAAACAGCGCGGAGAGCGCTTCCGGGGGGATTCGGTGTTCAGATAGTTTCTGGATGATGGCGCGTCTGCTCTTGCCGCGCTCCAGCATACTGCGGATATAGATTTCGGCAAAGCGATGGTCGTCCAGATAGCCCTTTGCTTTGCACAAAGCGATGCACTTGTCCGCGATACTGGGGTGAAAGGAGTGTTTTTTCAGATACGCGCGGCACTGGTGCTCGCTGTGTTCGCTTTTGGCCAGATACTCCGTGATTAGCCACCAGGCGCGGGCTTCCAGGGCGGCTTTCAGCTCTTCCGCCTGGGCATCACTGATTTCCTGCTCCGGCGAAAAGGGATAGAGATAATGGAGGGTCCGGCTTGGCAGGACCCCCCACAATATGCTATCCAGGCTTACGAAGCTTTGGCGTTTATTCTTCGTCCAATACTTCAGAAGCATCGCTTTCGGGGTTGCCGATAAACTCTTCCGGACTTACTTTGACTTTCAGTTTGTCTTCGATCTCTTGCAAAAGATTCGGGTTATCCAGCAGATATTGCTTGGTTTTTTCCAGGCCCTGCCCCAGTTTCTCGTCGTTGTAGGCATACCAGGAACCGCTTTTCTTCACGATGTCGTGGTTTGAGGCCATATCGATGAGGATATCCAGATGCGAGATGCCTTTGCCGAAGATGATGGGGAATTCCACGGTTTTGAACGGCGGTGCAAACTTGTTTTTCACTACCTTTACTTTGGTGCGGGCACCGATAACCTGGGTGTCGCCGCCGGTTTCCTTGATGGCTCCGGCATAACGCACTTCCAGACGCAGCGAGCTGTAGAACTTCAGCGCGACGCCACCGGTGGTGGTTTCCGGATTCACAAAAGCGGGCGCGCCGATCTTGATGCGGATCTGGTTGATGAAGATCACGGCAGTATTGCTCTTGGAGACGATCGCGGTGAGCTTGCGCAGGGCTTGGCTCATCAGCCTGGCTTGCAATCCCACGTGGCTGTCGCCCATGTTGCCTTCGATCTCCTGTCTGGGCACCAATGCCGCCACGGAATCTACGATGATCAGGTCCACAGCAGAGCTGCGTACCAAGGTCTCGGTTACTTCCAGAGCCTGCTCGCCGCCATCGGGTTGCGAAAGCAGCATGTTGTCTGTCTGCACACCCAAACGCTTGGCATATAGCACATCCAGCGCGTGTTCGGCATCCACAAACGCCACAGTTCCGCCCAGTTTCTGACATTCCGCCGCGATATGCAGGGAAAGAGTGGTCTTTCCGCTGGCCTCGGCGCCGTATATTTCTATGATTCTGCCTTTCGGGATGCCGCCAATGCCCAGGGCAATATCCAGATTGAAGGCGCCCGTGGGGATCACATCCACCACTTTCAGCGGTTTGTCGCCCAGGCGCATCAAAGTGCCCACTCCGAATTTCTTTTCGAGTTGAGAAATCGCGGTCTTCAGGGCTGCATCTTTGTTTTTATCCAGCATTTTTCCTCCGTTTATTTTAGATCATACTGTTCGATTATTTCATATTTGGGTCCGCTCGGGTGCAGAATGCTCCGATACAGGCTCAGAGTGCCCCACACGCGTTCTTCTTCCGGAAACGAATACATCATCGCCGCGCGCTCGAAATCTGCGCTCTGCTGGCTCTTGATGCGTCCCAGCGTCACATGCAGCTTCAGGCTCTTGGCGTCTGCCTCGATCCCCAAAGCGCGCAAGCTGGAAAGGGTCTGCCGGTTCAGGGTCTTCAACACCTCGTCATCCCCGCTCAGTTTCAGCCAGATCAGGCGGGGAAAGCGATGCGGGAACAGCTCGATGCCCTCTGCCCGCAGCGACGGCGCGGTAAATCTCTGAACTTGCCGGGCAAGCAGCGCTTTCAGTTCTGGCAATCTGTGTTCTGCCACTTCGCCGATGAAGTTCACCGTGAGGTGCAGGTTTTCCGGCTTCACCCAGTTGATATCTTTGTGCTTCAGGCCTTGCAGATACATCAGCGCATCCTGGAGCTTGGTCAGGGTCTCGGTCGGTGCTTCCAACGCCACAAATAGCCGCATCAGCGCTTATACCCGATGTCCATCAGAAACTTCTTGCGGTGCGTGATATCGGTATCCAGCTCTACTCCTTTGGGAGAAGAGCCGTCGATCACGCCCAATATTCCGCAACCTTGCTCGGTCTGCGCCACGATCACCTGAGTGGGGTTTGCCGTCGCGCAGAAGATCTGCACCACTTCCCGGCAGGCTTTGACGGCAGGCAGTACATTGATCGGGAAGGCGTCTCTCAAAACGATCAGAAAGCTGTGTCCGGCTTTGATCCTGCGCATGTTTTCCACCGCGATCTCGATCAAGCCGGTGTCCGTGCCGTCCTTGCGGATCAGACAGGGACCGGATGCTTCGCAGAAAGCCAGCCCGAACTGAATGCCGGGAACACTGTTTACCATCGCCTCATAGAGGTCTTCAATCGTTTTGATGAAGTGGCTCTGCCCCAAGATGATATTGCAATCTTCGGGAAAGCTGAGCTGCAGATGTTTGAGTTCCATGTGATACCTCACGTACCTTGTTGTGATATCTCAAGATAAAAAAAGCAGTGCCTAATGTCAAGCAAAAACGCCCCGTAGGGTAGCTTATTTTGCCAGGATCTCCTCAAGAATCGCCAGTGCGTGCAGCTTAGCCCCTTCACCCAGTTCCGCCACCGGGCCCACACACGCCGGACATCCCATCTCGCAGGGGCAGGCGGACACTTGCTCAAAGGCTGCCTGCAACACTTTCTGCTGAATCTCATACAGTTTCTTGCAGAGCCCGATGCCACCCGGAACCATGTCGTACAAAGCGATCACCGGGTCTCCATCGGCAAGCTCGGATTCCGGCTCGAAGTGCAAACCCAGATCATTTGGATCGCACATCACGAAGAACGGCGCCAGATTGTGGATCAGATACGCCAAGCCCGCAATCCCGCTCTGCACCCGCACCCGCTGTTCTACCAGATGGTGACAGCGCGGGCACAAGGTTACCAGATTCCCCGGCTCATTTCCCGCTTCCGGAGTCTCGAACTTGCGTAGGGGTATTTTGTGATGCACATCCCAGGCGCGGCCGTCTTCCTTCGCCCCGCAGTTCACGCAGCGAAAGCCGTCCCGCGCGCGGATCATGGCGCTTGTCTTCTGCCAGCCTCTGCCGTAGTCGTTCACATCGCTGTTCCACAAGCCCTTTTGCCGGATGTTCTCCACGCAGGCTCCATTCATGGAGATCCACCACGCCACGGTGTTTAGTTCCTGCTCCGGCATCTCCAAATCCTCAGTGCCCAGAACTTCCATGCTGCCAAAGCGGATCTTCTTGAAGCCCGTCACCCGGGAGCGCACCTGCACTTTACCGAAGCTCTTTCTGCCCCAGGGGAAGGCGGTGGTCCATTGCAGTTTCTCCACCGTCAATTCTGTTTCCCTAAGTGCCTGAGTGTAGTAATCGCTGGCAAAGGGCTTGATCTGCACCACCTGCTTCTCAAAATCCAGCTGTTCCACGATCCAGGTCTCGGAGGCATGCAGATAGATGGCGTTCGGGTGCGTCATCCACAACGCGCTTTCGGCATCCACAAAGCCGATCACCTCACCTTCTGCCAGGATCGGGTACACGCCGGAGGCATTGCGCAGTGAAACTTCCGCCGCCGGATAGCGCTCCGGGACGCCCAGATACTTCTGCCCCACTTTGCGGATTTTGCCCTCAGAGATCATCAGCTCCAGATATCCGGAGAGCTCCGTGAACTGCATCTTGCCAAAACTCTCTCCCTCTTTGAAAGCGAGTTCACTGATGGCGCATTCCAGCTGTTGCACCAGGATCTCGGTATTATCGGGGTCAATCAACGCTTGCTCCGGGTTGCTCTGCCACAGATACTCCGGATGATGGCAAATGTATTGATCCAGCGGATTCGAGCCCGCCACCAGGATCGCCACGCCCTCGCGCCCTTTTCTGCCGGCGCGCCCCGCTTCCTGGCGCACAGAAGCGATGCTGCCCGGATAGCCGTTGATGATCGCCAGATCCAGGCCGCCGATATCGATGCCCAATTCCAGGGCATTAGTAGAAATAATCATCTTCAGTTTGCCTTCCCGCAGGTCGCGCTCATGTTTGCGCCTGTCCGTGGGCAGATATCCGCTGCGATAGCTGGCGATAAACGGCAAGTCCTTTTGCGGCATGTGCAAGAGCAGCATCTCCACACTGCGCCGGGTTACACTGAAGAGAATGCTCTGCAGCTCGTGTTTGAGCGCTATTTTTGCCAGGCTGACGGATTCCATCATGGAGCTGCGCCGGATCCCCAGATCACTCTCCACCAAGGGCGGATTGATGATCATATACTGCTTTTCACCCTGGATTGAGGTATCCTCAGAGATCTCCCAAACCGGAGCTTCAATCAGGTTTTCTGCCAGTTCCCGGGCATTACCCAAGGTGGCAGAAGTGCAGATGAAGATCGGGTTTACACCATAGATGCGGCATACGCGCTGCAAACGGCGCAGGACGTTGGCGAAGTGTGAGCCCATCACCCCGCGATAGTAGTGAACTTCGTCGATCACCACATAGCGCAGGCGGGAAAGGAAGCTACTCCACAGCGCGTGGTGTGGCAGGATGCCCAAATGCAGCATATCCGGGTTGCTGGCCACGATGTCCGCTCCCCGACGGATCTTGCTCCGCTGCTCGGTGGGTGTATCGCCGTCGTAGATCGCGCTCTGGATCTTGCGCCCACTCAAAGCTGCCAGCTGGGTGCAAAGTGCTGCCAGTTTTTGAGATTGATCCTGCGCCAGCGCCTTGGTGGGGTACAGCAGCAGGGCTTTACCCTTGCCGCCGGTCGCCAATTCCTGCAAGATCGGCAGCCAGTACGCCATGCTTTTTCCGCTGGAAACCCCGGTGCTGATCACAATGTTTTGCCCTTCCAGAACCTTGCCAATGGCCTCGCTCTGATGCGCGTAAAGCCGCTCGATGCCTTGCCGGAGCAGAATGGATCTGATCTGCGGATGCAGGGCTTCGGGAAACTCCACCGTCCTTCCGGAGTTTGCGGGGAGGGTGTTTGTGGAAACGATGGTCTGCGCAAACCTTGGGGTCTGCCTCAGGTATTCCGCAAAGCGTTGCAGTTCCGATGCGCTATTAGATTCCAGCATGTTTTACATAAGCTGGTAGCCGCAATGCCTGTCAAGCGCAATCTGCCCCTTTCCCCGCGCTACAACTTCAGGATCTTCGCAACCGCGGTCTCCCGGGCTGTCCCGGCTTTGATGAAATAGATGCCAGAGCCGGCTGGCTTGCCCCCGGCGTCCCTGCCATCCCAGACGAACTGCTGGTCTTTACCGGCAGGACCGCTGTGCAGCCTTTGGACCAGCTGCCCCCTCAGGTTATAGATTCCCACCTGCAAAGGCTCGCCGGCTTTGGGTGTCTGCACCCGGAACGTTGTTTCACGCGTGAAGGGATTGGGATGATTCGGCTGCAGCGTCAGTCCTGCGATTGGCGGCACCGCCGGATCCTGGACAGCGCTGGTTTCGTTGAACAGAGTGCCGAACACATAGTTCGCAAAAGCTGTTGCAGCGCCGGCATCCATGTTATAGAGCGGAAAGCTGAGGCAAATGACCTGCCCGGCTCCGTATTGATGGCGAATCCCCACCGCGCTGCCGTTCAGGATTCCCTGATTGCTGTCCGCCGCGTAATCCGATCCAAACAGATAGATGCTGCTCTCCGGATCCACCGGCTGCAGAGCTTCTACGCCATAGATGTGCCCTTCCCAGGCAGCCAAAGTCTTGAGAGGGTCAACCTCCAGCCCGGGATAGTTTGCCTGCCCCGGGATCGCAGTTTTGAACCTCGCACCCGGGCTATAATCCACTCCGGAGATGCCCAGAACTTCACTGATAAAGCTTTCGGGCGGAAAAGCGGCCGGATAGCCCGCGTTCATTTCGAAAGCCTTGCCCGGGAAATATACGCTGAACAGTAGTTGCCCGCCCCAATAGACATATTGCCGAAACACTTCTTGCAGTCCGAAAGGATAAGTGATATCCGTATTGTCGTTACCATGCCACAATATGGATGAATAGATGCCGATATCCGCCACTCGCAGAGTACCGCCATACTCTTCCAGATCCAGATGACTGATCTGTTCAAAGCCCTCCACAAGCCCGGCATAGAAGTCATCCACCGCTTCATCTGCAGGCAAAAAGGGATTTGTCCCCGGGAAGTTTTTGCTCTCGTCGATCACATATATCCCCCGGTCCAAAGACACCATGCGGCTACTCAGAGCTTCTGAAAGCGAGCTTTCATGATACTGGTTATCGATCGCGCTAACCTGATAGTAATAAAAGTCCAGATTGCTGGCAACCTGTGTATCGGTGAACGAAGTGGCAAATGCCGGAGGATTACCGATCATGCTTAACTCGCCATCCGGACCCAACTTGCGGTACACCCGATACCCTGCCAGATCCAGTTCAGTATTGGCAATCCAGGTGATCGTGATCGATTCCGCGGCGGGATAATCCGCCTCCAGCTGTGGAACCCGGGGTATAGATTGAGGTGTCTCCCCGGAATACGAAGGGATGGAAAAATATCCGGCAGAGTTCATTGCTTTTACCGCGATGTGATAGTATTGCCCTTCTTCCAATCCGCTGATCTGGCATTGGCTTTCGGTCACGTTTTGCCAAAACGCCAGATCATTCACCTGGGTGCCAAAATACACCGCGTAATGGCTCAGTTCAGCATCCGGCACACTGTTCCACTGCACCAGCAGAGAGTTGCCGGTGCCTGTATCAAGCACGCTCACAGCTTCCGGAGCCTGGGGCTGATTGGCAAACACCGCCGCGGTGGCTGTAGCTGCGTGCATGATCTGCAGGGCATATTGAAAGTCCAGATGATCGATCAGATCTTCTCCGGAATGCCAATAGGGGCTGAGGTAGCGCTCGATAAACATAACGGAAGGGAAACCTGCCTGGCTGAAATTGATCCCATCACCCGCCCAATCCAAAATTCCGTCAACCGGTTGTAACAAACTGTATTGATCCACGATTGTCTTTACTTCTGCCGCTTGAGCCAGGAATCCGCTAAAGGGGACTACGCGGAATTCGTTGCTGATGGGATCATTGGAGCCGATCATATCCAGATTCAGCATCAGCCTGATGTCATGGTTTTCGCTCAGCGCGTAGTCACAATACGCTTCAGAACCCAATGCCATGTGAATCTCTTCGGCACTCAGGGCAATGAAGCGGATCGTGCAACGGGGCTGGTAGCCGCTTTGCTTCATCACTCTTGCCATCTCCAGGATCCCGGCTGTTCCGCTGGCATTGTCGTCTGCGCCGGGTGCCCAGGTGTTGTTCGGACTGTTCAAAGATTGGGAATCGTAATGCGCCGTCACCAGGATATAGCGCTCCGGATACAGGTAACCGGGAATCGTGGCGATCACGTTGTATTGAGTAGTTCCATACTTTTGATACTGCTGCAGATATGTGTTTGAAAAACCATATGACTGGAACTTGTCGGACAGCCAGGTGGCGATCTGCAATTGGTTGCCCGCCAGAGGGTGCCGCGTTTGATAGTCTTGAAGATGCTGGACAGTTGTTTGCATGCTATCCACATTGATCATCGAGGTCAGATTCAATATCTCCGGCATCGGTTCAGTTACTTGAGCGGTCAAAGCGCTGAAAGCGATCAGACAAACGAAAAGAATGAAGCCTTGTTTCATGTTGTCTCCTCTGTATCGAAATGCTATATCGTTGGTTTACATGTATCTTGAGCCTTGTCTCCGTTTCACCTGCAAATAGTTATAAAGCTGTGCTGAATCTGATTCATTGACTGTTTCAGAGACCATTACACACAAGTTAAATGCTTTTTGGATTTACGCAAAGGTTTTATTGTGTTCTTATAGAAATCGGCTTGGAACGCGGCAGAATGCTTAGATAGCTTTGGCTGCGGGATTGGATGGCAATATATAACTGGGATATATCGGACAGAAAAACGGTTCGGGAGAAACGTGTTCCGGGGAGGAGTGCAGACGAGGATGTCTGCACTCCTGCCCCCGGTTTTCATTCACTGTTACAAGAAGCTTTTCATCTGGGTTTGGCTTGATACAAAGGCATTATTATCGTTTCCGCATAGCATAATAACGGCCTGAAATCAGAACAAAACTAAAATAGTGGAAGCGGCTTGTAGCCGCTTTGAACCCAAATCATGCACTTGAGTTCAAGCCGCCTAATTGTATCTATCTCTTTCGGAATATTTAAAGGGTGGTTTGGAATCAGGCAATGCATATTTTCGATCCTTGATTTTGAAGTCCATTTGACCGTATAAAATATTGGTAATCATGAATATATGCAAGGTCAAATGAACTCCAAATGCATGAACCGGGTTTAACCGTCAGGACGAAGTATCAGGAGAAGCATGTTCCGGAGATTTGTGGAGTTCAAGCCCCTTTCTCGCGCTATATTGCTGCATGCCAATTCATAGGGGCTTGGACTTCACACAACAGGATAACTGGATAGATCAGAAACAATCGAGCTAAAAGATATCCGGCAATGTGTTGTTGAGAGATATCTGGCAGAAAAACGCCCCGGGAGCGGCGAGTTCCTAAAAGAAAGGGGCGAACCGCAGTCCGCCCCATCATATCTTGGCAGCCAAAACTGCCCTTATTGGTTTATTTCAGCAGCATCATGCGGTGAGTGCTGAGCACCTTGCCGGCTTCGAAGCGGTAGAAGTATAAACCGCTGCTCAGTTCACGTCCGCCGGCATCCTTGCCATCAAAGGCGAGGCTGTAGAAGCCCGGAGTGCCGTGCTCGCGGTTATACTGGCGCACCAGCTGTCCGCGGGCATTGAAGATGCTGATCTTCACCATTGCCGCTTCTGCCAGAGAGTAGCGGATATTGGTGTTCGGGTTAAAGGGATTGGGGAAATTCCCCAGGTTTTGGGTGACGGTGGGAATGACCGGTGTCGGCTCTTCAAGATCCGCATTGGTGGTAACGCTAAGCGGACCGTAGAAACCTTCGCTACCGTTGAAATCCAAGCTCATCAGCCAATAGTTATAGCTGGTATTGGACAGGGCTTCGTTGTCCTTGAACTCATAGCTCACGGCCTGAGAGCTGTTTGCCGCTTCCAGCAGCGGAGAAACCGCCAGGGCAGAGCTGAGTTCAGCAGATTCACTGCGCAATACGTAGTAACCCAGGACACCGGTCTCGGTGGCAGCGACCCAGTTCAGCTTCACGGTGCTGCCATGCATAAAGATGGCAGTGAAGGAAGAAAGGGTCACGGGCAGGGTGGGATCCTGATCACCGAGGATGATCGGCAGATTCAGGTCTTTGCTGGCTTCGATCACAAGGACGATCTCTCCGCCCTGGTTTGCCTCTGCTGTCCATTGACCATTCCTGTAGTAGGCACCCCAGGGGGCTGTTGTTTGAATATTGATCGTCCAGGATTCATCGCCTAAGAGCTCCAGCACAAAAGACTGCGCGGGAGTAAAAGATCCATTATTGAACGGAGGAATTACCCCATCAGCAGCATTGTTGGCATTACCGCCGCCGACGGTGATGGTCACGGCAGTTTCGCCTTCACCGATGGTGACTGGCTGGTCTTGCGGATAGTCGAAGATCCGGTGGATCTCGACATCATCCAGATACCAGCCATCGGCGTCATGGCCTTTGTAGACAAATGCCAGATACACTGTCTGTCCGGCATAATCATCGAGACTTAGCAATTCTTGAGTCCATTCAGACGAAACCGATGGAGCTGTCCACAATTCGACCCAGTCCTCAGCGTAAGCATCGGGACTGGTGTTGATCATCACGCCATTGTAATGATAGGCTGATGTCCAATTGTTATAACACCAGAAACTTAGTTTCATACTGGCATTTTCCGGCAACACGATAGGCGGAGTAATCAGCCAGCCATCCTGTCCCGGATCAGCCCCGGCCGAGCTATAGTTATGCCGCGCGGCTTTGCTGCCTTCTGGCGTGTGATTGAATGCAGTGCTGGACTCCCAGTTTGTGCCCAAGTCATCTTTATCCACTGTCGTCCAGCCATTCGGAGGGAATGTGACGGCTTCAAAATCCATCAGATAGGGGAATTGGATGACGGTGGGATCATCAACAGTGCTGAAACTATATACTCCACTCTCACCGCTGTAGATGGAGCCGTTGTGGGCAACTACTTTCCAATAGTAGGTAGTTGCGTAAGCCCAGGGGGTGGCGGGGGTATAGCTGTTCAGCGGATCGGTCTGATTGTCCGCGATCTTCACCAGATTCAGCTCACTATCTCCCACATAGACGTCCACGGCGGTCACAGTGCCATCGTTGACCCAGCTCAAAGCCTGGGAGATACTAACGTTTGTGGCAGCGTTTGCGGGGGTGGGGGTGCCGGGAACGGGGTTGTAAGCAGTTCCGGAAAGCGCAATGCTCTTGCTTTCGCCCTCGGCATTGTGGGTGATGGTGATGGTGCCGGTGCTTTCCCCGCTGCTTTCGGGATCGAAGGTGACGGTGAAGTTTTGGCTGCTGCCTTCGCCGAGGCTGTAGTTCAACACGTTTCTGGAAGCGCTGCGTTTCTTGGTAAGCGCGCCTGCCTTGGCTCCGGCTTCGGCAACGCTGAAGACTCCGCTGGTGCTGATAGTTCCTTCCAGGGTTGCGCCACCGGAATTGGATATTGTGAAGTTTTGAGTAGCGGTCTCATAAATGCGGATGGTGCCAAAATCCAGGCTGGTAGTGCTGACCGCAATCTCCGGATCTTCTGCCAGCGGGGCAAAGATCATCTTCATATTGGGGCGGTTGGGTGAGAGGGTGCCTTCGGAGAAGATATTTGTTTGATTGACTGTATCTGAGCGCCAGTAACGATAACCGTTAGTGACAGTTGTGTAACGCAGTGTCCCAGACGCATTGTAATTGCCAACGATCAAATCAAAAGCGGTATCCACCACCAGATTGTCTGTTCCGTTCCAAAGGAAGGGTGTGTTTAGCGAGAGCATATCCCAGCCGGTGGAAGGAGTATAGTTTACAGGACCATAGACCGTTATCATTCCATCCGCGGTTTGAGTACTGGACACGTTGGTAGCGGTAGTGTGTTTCAACCTTATAATGAAGTTCGTTAGAAACTGGTTTGGAACTCCTACCACATCAAAACCGAGCTGGGTAATGGAAATCGGACCAAAGATGCCGACAGCGTTCAATTCGGCTTTCGTATATACAGCTTGTCCGTGGCGGGATTTATAGNNACTGTTCCCAGGATCACTTCGAACACCTGCCCTGCCGTTACATCGATGGTCGCGGTAGGATCCGATTCTCCGCCGGTATAAACCGCAACCACATAATAGGAATAGCTTACACCATTGGTAACGGTGTTGTCTTGATATGTGTTATTGGCAGTGTTTGCAAGATAGCTGCCATCGCGATAGATGTCAAAGCTCTGCACGCTGCCACCGGGGGAGTTCCAGTTCAGGGTAATGCTATTGTCTCCGGGAAATCCAGAGAGGTTTGTCGCCGGTGCATAATATGGCGCTGTTGGTGGCAAAATGATATGGTCGATCCACGCGCAGTCTGAACCACTGGATACTGAACCATCCTTGGCATAAAACCAAGAAAAAGTCCGGGTGCCGGGGTTAACAGGGAAGCTGACCTCTGTCCAGGGCACTTCTCCCGACCAGTCTTCTTGCACATCCCCATCAATCAGGAAGAAGAGCTTATCATATGTAGCTTCGGACGATATTTTGTAGAAGAAGCTGATGTTTCCGGCTTCTGAAACCTGCTGGGTAAGGCTCAGGATTGTGGTGCCATCATGTGGAATGGCGCCGGACTTCGCCGCGTAAGTTCCGGAATATTTCTCCGCGCTCTGCACCGTCCACGGCACATCACTGCTATTCACCCAAGGGTAGGCGTTGAAGTTGCCGGATTCAAAGCCTTCATCGGCAGGAGCTAAAAGGCTTACGGTAATGCTGTTCTGGGCAGTATTAGAGTCGTTATCAGTGGCAACTGCTTTGATTGTGTAGCTGCCGCCGGCTAAGGTAGCGGTATTCCAGCTCCAGGTGTAGGGGCTGCTGTAATCCGTGTGCTTGAGCACATCATCCAGATAAAAGGCAACGGATGTAATGGTCCCGTCGCTATCGGTGGCAGTAGCGCTTACTTCGATGGTAGCGCCCAGATCATGAGTGCTGCCATATGCCGGAGTGGTGATGGAAACTTGGGGCATAGAAGGGTCTACTGCCAGCAAGACGGCGTGAGCATTTAGCCTGCCAGTGCCAAGCATTCCAGTATAGGAAGGGTTCAGAGCGTAGTGATCGTCCGTGTTTTCCTTCAGTAAGTTTCTTAACTGGGTATTGGTCAAGGATATGTTATTGCGATGCGCATAAGAAAGCGCCAGCGCTGCCACGCCCGAAACATGGGGACAAGCCATGGAAGTGCCTTGATAAAAACCATAAGTGCTTCCAGTAAGGGTGCTAAGAACGCCTCTGGCAGAAACGCTGTTGGTCTCGCCGCCAGGTGCAGAGATTTCCACCCATGATCCCCAGTTTGAATACCAGGATAACACATCCTGATTATTGGTAGCTGCCACAGCCATTGCACCACTATAAGCGCCCGGATACCAATTTCCGGTTGCCTCATTGTTACCTGCGGCAAAGATGGTAATACCACCATCCAGGATACCGCCACCGCCATTTATGTTAAAGTAATCAATCGCATCCAGTTCTGATTGATTGTAACCATTGACTTCAGTGTAACCCCAGCTATTCTGTGAGATTGCGGCTCCATTATCGGCAGCATAGACGGGAGCAAGGTGAAATCCGCCATTACTGTCGTTTGTAAAAACTTGGCAACTCATCAAAGAAATGCCTCTGGTAGTGTTGTTACCTCCGGCTACCCCTGCCACACCGACGTTATTGTTATTAACAGCGGCGACCGTTCCGGCAACATGAGTACCATGATTGTGAGGTGAAATGGTTGGGCTGTCATCAACAAAATTGTAGCCGATTCCGGACCACATGTTTCCAGCGAGATCAGGATGATTGGTCTGAATCCCTCCATCGATGATGGCTACGATGATATCCTCATGCCCTCTTTCTATCTCCCAGGCATTATACAGGCTTATGTCCTTTCCTGGAGTTCCGGATTGCTGTCCCGTGTTGTTATAGTGCCATTGTTCGTTGAGGCGGGGATCATTGGGTATCCAGCGGCTCATCTCTTCCGGGTTCAGCATTTGGAAGCCGCCCATGTCTGCATAGAGAACCTTCTTATATTCCGGCTCAGCAAACTCCACGATGTCGCCCAATTGGCGATATTCCATTACGATGTCGCGAATATTGGACTTTGAATCCAAACGCAACTCCAGCCAGCGGTCAAAACCCCATTCGCGGTGTTTACTGGCGTTTCTGGAGCTAAGGGCAGGAGATTCAAACAGCCCGCTTATCTTGGTTATTTGTTTACTATGATTCAAGGCATCCCAGCGAGGTTCCCCGGCGGTTCTCAAATCTCCGTTTGTTTCCCTGCTCATATGGTTCAGATGGGCATATCGTTCTGTTAACTTTACGCGGATCACACCGGGCACAATCGCACTATCCGGTACTTTGTAGATATCCACATAAGGTCGCTCTCTGCGTATGACTGACGAAAAGAGTGGAAGTACACTAATCATTAACAATGCCAGAAGCAGCATGATGAGTGAGTTCTTTCTCATAAGAATCTCCTTACTAAGTAATTTATTATGTTTAGATTCGCTCAAAATACACATGGGGCGAGTTTCCTTATACAGAAAATCCTGTCCACTTTTTTTTGCGGACAGGATACAAGATCTGTAGATGTTTTGCTACTTGCTGCGCACGAGGCGGAAGCCGATGAACTGATAACCCCGGTTGGGATCGCCCTTTTCACGCCAGAGAATGTTCAGGTTGCGGCCTTCGCTGTTCATCACATTGCCGCCGCGGATGGTCTTCTGGGTTCCGGTTTCCGGTCCTCTGGGGTTCACAAAGGTTGGCAGCGCGCGGATGTAGCCGGCATCAAACCAATCCCAGACCCATTCCGAGACGTTTCCGGTAAAGTCAAAGAGCCCAAAGTCGTTCGCATTCTTCAGACCGGGTTGCCGCAGCTTTCCGGCAGAGTTGTCCCGGTACCAGGCTACTTCGGCAGGGTCGTCCGAGCCGCTGTAATTGAAGAGCTTTCCGGCTTTGGCAGCCAGTTCCCACTCTGCCTCACTGGGCAGGCGGTAGCCATTGGCATTGAAATCGCAGGTAACCACCCGCGATGCGCCGACTCCCCGGATCCGGTACGCCGGCGTAAGCCCTTCGGATTCGCTGAGGCCATTGCAGAAGGTGGCGATATCGAACCAGCTGACGTTGTCCACGGGCAGTCTGTCGCCCACGCTGCTCACGTTCGCCGGCTTCATGAAGCGGTTCCACTGAGCTTGCGTGACTTCATATTTGCTGATGTAAAACCCGGATAGCGATACGTTGTGCGCCAGATTCTCGCCCAAGCGGCCAAAGCCGAAGGTGCCGGGCTCCACATAGACAAAGTTTGGACCGGGACGCGCGGGACTAACCAGGGGGTTCACCGGAGTGGTGCTTTGCGGAGCCTGTGCTGTCAGCCGGCGGGGGTCTTCGCGATCCTCTCCGGAGATGTTCTTCAGTTCGCCATATGTAGTCTGCGCAGGGCCGCGTTGTTCCCTGGGGGGCAAGCTTGCGGCAGGCGCGCGCAGGCTGTCGTCAGCCACCGCATCAGCTCCGAAACTGAAGCCGGTAAGCTGCAGTTTATCGCCTTTTGCGCCAAACAGCACGGTGTAGATATTCGTGGTGAAGAGCAAAGCGATTGTGATCATGACACCGATCACCAAAGCCCAAAACCCGATCTCAATCCGACGCTTGGGGATGTTCTCCACAGGGGCTTTGCTGTCTTCCAAGGCTTTGCGGTCTTGCTGCTTACAGATCTCCGCGCCTTGCACCGGAGGCAGTTTCGCCAGGGCCTGGTCCATCTTTTGAAGGTTGCCGAAACGCTGATTGATATTGCGATGCAGGCATTCCGCCAGAACCTTGTTCAGATCCATGGTAACGCCCACGATCGGAACAAATTTGTTCACTTTCAGCCGCTCTTCCGTATATAGAGCCGCATACAGTGAATTCTGTGCCAGACACTGCGCCATCACCACACCCAGGGCAAACACATCCTCGCGCTCGTCGGTGTCGTGATACACGATTCCGCTGGAGAGGATCACCGGTTCACCATCGTCCTTGATCATCACCCCGTTCAGGGTAATATTCGAGATCGTCAGCCCATGTTTGCGCACCATCAGCGCGCTTGTGATCAGCTTTTGCCCCAGCTCGCGCACCATATCTTCGGTGATGCGTTCCGGGTTATACTTCTTCAGCTCTGCCAGCGACACCCCATGCACATAATCCACCGCCATATATGCCGGCGAGTGGCTCTGGTTTACTTCCACCACTTTCGCGGTGCGCACGTCCTTCAGGTGATTCAGCCGCGAGAGCCGCATCTGCAGCGCAAATAGGGTATCCATATTGTGGAAACTGGATTTGTAGAAGACCTTCAGCACATATTCGCGCCCGTCTTTCTCCGCGATGTACTTGATGCCCTCGGCATCTTTGTTCATCATGCGCAGGATCTTGTAGCCCCGGAATTCCTCGCCCGGATCCAGCAGGGTGAAGTTTGCGTTCACCAGCTCCTGGGTTTGGGCAAGATCCGGCAATTCCGCTTTGGAAACAGTCCCCGGCGCTACGGGAGCCGGATTCAGCTCTACCTGTTCCCCGCAACTGGGGCAGAAGCGTGCCCTTTCCGGAATCTTCGTTCCGCAGCTTATGCAATAGTGTGCGATGCTTGCCTCCGCCTGATTCTAAGCATTTATGCCTCTTGTTTGATCACCTTCAGCCCGACCTGCAGGCCGTTAATATCCACCTGGGGCAGTTCCCCCGCGGCTTCCTGAATACTGTCGCACAAGGTCTCGCTCATGATGTATTCACCATGTTTGCTGATGGCAGCAATGATCTCACCGGGGCCCTGGTATTCCACCCGGATGCGGTCCATGATCTCAAAACCCTGTTCCTTGCGGGAAAACTGGATCTTATTGATCAGTTCGCGGGCATAACCTTCGCGCACCAGCTCTTCATTCAGCGCTGTATCCAGCGCCACAAAGATATCCTTCATGGAGGCAAATTGATAGCCTTCACGCGTCTGGATCTGCACTTGCAGGTCTTCCGGGACCAGGCTGATCTCTTCGCCACCGAGGCTGAAGACAAATGGTTGATCTTCGGCAAAAGCCTGCAGCGCTTGCGCCGCGTCCGCTGTTTCCAGATAGCCGGCGATCGCCTTCATCTGTTTGCCATATTTGGGACCCATCACCTTGAATTGCGCCTTCAGGTCATATTTCACAAAGTCGCTGCCTTCTTCCACATAGCGGATGTGGTGAATATTCACCTCTTCCTGCACCAGGGGCAGCATCTTTTCCAGTGAAGCGCGCAGCTTGGCGGGAACATACATCTCGCCCAGAGGCTGCCGGATCTTGATATTGGCCTCGCCGCGGGCGGTTCTGCCCAGGGAAACCACATCGATCACGGCTTGCATATCGCGCTCCAGCGCGCTTTCGATGAAGCTGGCGTCGCTTTGCGGATATTCCGCCAGGTGCACGCTCTCCCCTGCTTTCAGGCTTTGGAACAGCTCTTCTGCCAGATACGGCACAAAGGGCGCGATCAGCTTGCTGATCTCCACCAACACCATGTGCAGGGTGCGATATGCCTCCACCTTGTCGGTAGATAGCTCCAGGCTCCAGAATCTGCGCCGGCTGCGGCGTACATACCAGTTTGAAAGTTCATCTATTACAAAGTCCTGAATCGCGCGCACGCTCTTCGTGAACTCGTATATTTCGGTATAATCCCGCACATCCCGGATCAGGCTGTGCAGTCTGGAAATGATCCAGCGGTCGATCTCGGCGGCGCGCGTCCAATCCTGAGGATAGGCAGCGGCATCAAAGCCGTCGATATTGGCATAGGTGGCGTAGAATGAATACACATTCTTCAAAGTACCGATGAATTTGCTCTGAATCTCGCGCACTCCGTCCACATCAAAGCGGGTGGGCACCCAGGGCGGGCTCACTTCAAAAAGATACCAGCGGATGGCATCAGCGCCATATTCGTGCATCAATTGGATGGGATCCACGCTGTTGCCGCGGGTCTTGCTCATCTTCTGGCCCTTTTTGTCCAGAATCAGGTCGTTCACCAAACAGCTTTTGTATGAAGACTTCCCTTTCAGCAAGGTGGAAATAGTCAGCATGCTGTAGAACCAGCCACGGGTTTGGTCGATCCCTTCGGAGATGAAATCCGCCGGGAAGAGTTCGCTATCGAAGATCTCGGCGTTCTCGAAGGGATAGTGCCACTGGGCAAAGGGCATCGCGCCGCTATCAAACCAGCAGTCAATCACTTCCGGGGTGCGGTGCATCTTGCTGCCGCATTTCTCGCAGCTCAACACCACTTCGTCGATATAGGGGCGGTGCAGTTCGATATCTTCAGAAACCGCGTCACCGTTCTCTTGCCGGGCTCTGGCTGCCAGTTCCGCGCGGGAGCCCACCGAACTCAGGTGGCCGCAATCGTCGCAGACCCAGATGTTCAAGGGTGTTCCCCAGAATCTATCGCGGGAAAGCGCCCAGTCCACATTGTTTTCCAGCCACTCGCCAAAGCGTTTTTCGCCCACAAATGAGGGGTACCATTTGATCTTGCGGTTTTCTTCCAAAAGTTGTTCTTTGAACTGCGTGGTGCGGATATACCAGCTTTCGCGGGCATAGTAGATCAGCGGGCTGGTGCAGCGCCAGCAATGCGGATAATTGTGCTTGATCTGTTCGCGGCGATAGAGGTTGCCGCTCTCTTTCAGATGCCGGATGATCTCTTTATCCGCGGTTTTCACAAAGATCCCGGTCCAGGGCGTCACCTGCTCGTTGAATTTGCCTTCGCCATCCACCGGATTGACAAAGGGTAGGTCATACTTTCTGCCCAGAGAATAGTCGTCCGCACCAAAAGCCGGTGCGGTATGCACGATGCCGGTGCCGTCGCTCATCGTCACATAATCTGCCAGACCGATGAACCAAGCCGGTTTATCCACCGGGACAAATTGGAACAGCGGCTCATAGCGCTTGTGTTCCAGGGCTTTACCGGGCATTTCGGCGATGATCTGATATTCGCCATCCAGCACGCTCAGGCGTGCTTGGGCAAGGATCAAATGCTGCTCGTTGTGCAATACTTTCACATAGGTCTCATCCGGATGCACCGCCAGCGCCACGTTTGAGATCAGGGTCCAGGGCGTGGTAGTCCATGCCAGATAGTAGGTATTCTCTTCGTCCATGGCTTTGAAGCGCACAAACACTGAAGGGTCTTCCACATCCTTGTAGCCTTGCGCCACTTCATGTGAAGACAGCGGAGTGCCGCAGGAGGGGCAATAAGGCACGATCTTGTGCGCTTTGTAGATCAGGTCGCGCCGGAAGAAATCGTTCAATATCCACCACACGGATTCGATGTAATTGTTATCCAGAGTGATGTAAGGGTTATCCAGATCGATCCAATATGCCATCAGTTCGGTCATTTCCCGCCAGAGCTTTTCATAGGAAAACACGGATTCACGGCATTTGCCGCAAAACTCTTCCACGCCATACTCTTCGATGCCTTTTTTGTCTTCCAGACCCAAGATCTTTTCCACTTCGATTTCCACCGGAAGGCCGTGAGTATCCCAACCGGCTTTGCGCTTCACCTGAAACCCGGTCATGGTCTTATAGCGGCACACGGTGTCTTTCAGCGTGCGCGCCAATACATGGTGAATCCCCGGCTTGCCATTGGCAGTGGGCGGACCTTCATAAAATACGAATTGCGGTTTGCTCTCGCGAGTATCGATGCTCTTCTGGGCGGTATCGTGCGCTTGCCAATATGCACGCACCCGGGCTTCTAAATCCCGGGGATTTTCTTTCAGATCTATCGTTTTATACATTGCTTAGATTTTCTTTGCTCTTCCTGTTCTTCTGGGTACCGGGGTATAGGCGGTTTTGCCTACAGGATGGATTTTCTTGTGTTCATGAGCTTGCACAGTGGGGTGTTCTTCCGCTTCTTCGGTAACTGCTGGTTCTTCAAAGAGCTCCGCGAAATGCTCCTTAAGTTCTTCGTGATCGGTCACATACTGTTTCCAGGCTTCCATGGCGGTATCCATGTCCACACAACGAGTGCACAGCACCAGCATGTTTTGTTCGGATGCGCCGATCCAACCGCGGTCATAGCATTCGTCGCAGCGTTTTTTCTTGCGGTGTTCAGCCGCTATTTTCTTGGCTTCATCCAGATGTTTTTCGTCTAATATAAACATAATATCTCCTTTTTGAGATGCCTGTATCATCCTGATCTGCTGCTTGTGCAACGATATCAGGGCAGTTTGTACCACTATTTTGCATAGCGCTATTTTGTAAAAGCTTTTTTTTGCTTAGTCCTCTGCGCTTATGCTCAGTCCTTCTTTTTGCGGCCCTTGCTCTTCGCTTTGGGCGCTTCTTCCGGTTCGGGGATCGGGGGTTCTGCTTCTGCTTCCGCCGCGGGTTCTGCACCAAATTGCAGCGGACTGTCAATCACGGATTTCTTCATCTCCACCTTTACAATCGGTTGTAAACGGTGTGTTACGATGAACAGGTTCTTCTCTCTGGAGAGCGCCAGCTTGTCTTCCGCGCTCATCGCGTCGATCTCTTTCAGGTTCACGATGCGTTCAATCTTGCCGCTCGTCATGTCCACGATCTGCACAAATTGTTGTTTTTCCGCCATGAACTCTACCTCCAGTTGGTATTTTTCGGGGAATTTTGTGATGATATCCAGAACAAATTCCAGATATTCGCTTTGATGGCTCTGATACCAAACTCGGAATGCTCTGCATTTGCGCACACGCGGGCACACCGCACACAGCTCGGGCGCTATCTGCCGGTGACGTTTGATCTCGCAATGCAGGATTCTCTGTTTTTTCACAGATGGCAGGTTGTGGTGTAATCCAAATGCTGTCAAGCATTATCGCTATAAGGTTTTGCCCCATTAGAAATCGACAGATATTCGCCACCTCAAGCCCTTGCTTCAAGCCGCTTTGGAAAGCCCGGTCGGGAAGAGTGCCGTAGGTACGACATTTCAGATAGAAAAACGCCTACGATGAATCCGCAATCCCGTCGGTAACCTAAACTCATAAAGACAAAACCAAGCTGATTTTAAGCCCTTTTTATCGGGTGAAGACAGCAGCATCAGGGCACAAAATCCACATAAAACTAAGCGGATAAATGCGGCAAGCAACGGATTATCAATGAACAATGAACAATTAACAATTAATAATTAACAATGAAGGATTAGGGATTCCTAAGTTCAGCCAGTTTTCGGGAAAGATTACTCTGCTGCAAGCCCAATGCTTCCGCGGTTTTGCTGATGTTTCCGCCATGTTTGCGCAGTTGCTCGTTCAGGTATCGCTTTTCGAACTCGCGTTTTTTATCCTGAAAGATAGCCGTATCCTGCCAGAACTGTGCGTCTTGCGCGCTTTTACTGCTTTGATCAGGGATCCAGGTGCAGACGTCCGGAGCGTGAAGTTCATGCTTGTCACAGAGCAGATAGATGCGTTCCATGATGTTCTTCAGTTCACGCACATTTCCGGGGAAGTCGTAAGCCTTGAAAGCATCCAGCGCGTCTTCAGAAAAGTGTTTGATCCGCATGCCCAGTTCCAGAGCGAGGTCTGCGGCAAAGTGTTCGATCAGCAGGCGCAGATCAGCTTTGCGCTCGCGCAGCGGCGGACTCAGGATCGGAACCACATTCAGGCGGTAATAGAGATCCTCGCGAAACTCCCCTCTTTGCACCAGCTCGGGCAGGTTCTTGTTGGTCGCGGCGATCACGCGCACATCGATCTTGCGGGTGCGGTTGTCGCCCACGCGCTCAAATTCCCCCTCCTGGATCACGCGCAAGATCTTGGCTTGCGCTGCCAGTTCCATATCCCCGATCTCGTCCAGAAACAGGGTACCGCCGTCCGCTTCTTCCAGCTTGCCCTTTTTGCGGGCAGTGGCTCCGGTGAAGGCGCCTTTTTCGAAGCCAAAGAGTTCACTTTCGATCAGTTCGCGGGGGATTGCGGCGCTATTGAATTTGATGAAGGCCTTATCCGCTCGGCTGCTGCGGGTGTGGATCAGGCGGGCAATGAGTTCTTTCCCCGTGCCGCTTTCACCGTGGATCAGGATCTTGGCATTGCTGGGTGCCACTCTGCCGATCAGGGTGTTCAGCTCGCGCATCACGGGGCTTTCGCCGATCATCCGCCAGCCGCGCTCATTATCTTGCTGCATGCGTATAAGCTGCAAACTGAGGCGGTAGAAATCCAGCGCTTTGGCCACGGTGATCTTGATCTTGGGCAGCGAGAGGGGTTTCTCCAGAAAGTCATACGCGCCCAGTTTGATGGCCTTCACGGCGTCGCTGATGCTGCTGTTTCCGGAGATCATGACCACCGGCATCCCCAGGCCGCGTTCTTTGATCTTCTGCAAAGCCTGAATCCCGTTGCCGTCCGGTAGTTTCACATCCAGCAGGATGCAATCCGGGTCTTCATCGTCCAAAGCTGCCAGTCCGCTTTCGATATCACCGAAGCTAACCACTTCATAGCCTTCATCTTCCAGAATTCCCGTGAGGCTGAGCCGGATGTTCTTTTCGTCGTCGATAATCAGGATTTTCAAGCGGTGGTTTCCTCGATGATCAGGGTAAACTCTGTGCCTTCCCCCGGTTTGCTCTTCACACGGACGATGGTGCCGTTTGCATCGCAGAGCTTCTTCACCAACGCCAGGCCCAGGCCGGTGCCTTTGCTTTTTTTGCTGAAGTATGGTTCAAAGATGCGGGCGAGGTCTTTGCTCTCGATCCCGGAGCCCTGATCATTGATGCCCAGCACTACATAAGAGCGCTCTCCATATAGTTTTATGGTGATCGGCTTGGCATCTTGGGAGGCGTCGATGGCGTTTTGCAGAATGTTTGTCAGCACCTGGTAGAAGTGGGTTTTGTCAAAAAATATGCTCAGGTCTTCAGCCAGCTGTAGCTGAATGTCGTAGTTTTGGGAATAGGATTTCACGATTTCACGAATGGAGCTTGCCGGATTGAAGAGTTCCCGGGAGGGCTGGCTGGCCTTGGCATAGTTGCTGAAATCCTGCGCCAACAGCCGCAGGTTCTCAACTTCTTGGGTAATGATGGAGACGGATTCCGGCATGATGTCTTTGATACTTTCGGGATCGCTTTCCAGGCGCCCTTCCAGACGCTGGATGACCAGCTGGATCGGAGTAAGCGGATTCTTGATCTCGTGGGCCAGGATGCGGGAAAGGTCCTTCCAGATCATCTCCTTCTCGGCAACCAGGAGCTTGGTCTGAATCGTCTCCAGCTCGCGGGACATCACGTTGAAACTGTTCTTCAGTTCGCGCATCTCCAGAATCCCGGTTTCGGGCAAATGCACACTGAAATTGCCCTGACGGATCTGATCGGTGGCGTGTTTTAGCTCGCGCAGAGGCTTGCTGATGCGGATGATGAAGACGATGAAGATCGAGCTGGAAAGGATGATCACCAAAAACAGAACCACGGAGGTGACCACCCGGGAATCGCCCAGGGATACATTCAGCAGGGCTTTGGCGGCATCGTATTCACGCATGATTTCCTGCGCTTGAACCGAATCCACATGGCTGTATTGCCGAAGCCCGCGCAAGCGCTCCAAAAGCTCCATGCGCTTGATCGCGCCATGAATCTCCTCTTGTTTGGATTGAAACACCATGTTGAGCAGCATCAGCCCACCGATCGAGACGATCAGAAACAGCAAAATGATGCGCGTGTGCAAACCGATCTTCGGCATCCTATCTCCTTAACTTATTGTGCCCTGCGCAGATCAGCAGTCGTGCGGGCGGAAGGTATCTTGTGCTTCCACAAGACCATCAGATCTACTTCTTTGTTGAGTTGCTCAAAATTCACCCGGGGCAGGCTGGCATCGATCTTGATGCTCACCGAACCCCAATCTGCCTGGTAGGGAATGCCAAACCGATAGCGGGATACTTCGCGGATGATGTCTTCCACCCGGTCGGAACGGTAAACCTCGCCGGTGCCGGATTTGCCCAGTTCATAAACCCCGGTGGCGGTATCAAAACTGACCGTGTGGGTGAAGCGGCGCTGCACCACTGCCTTTCCTCCGGAGCGGATTTGTAGCATGAAATGCACGGGGATCGGAGTTCCGGAACTGAAGATGCTGGGAAAATCGTTGTCGAAGGCAGAGATCAGGCTTCCGCTCAGATGCAGATAATTCTCGCTCTTTTGCACGGTGATGGCGCTCAGCCGGGGATCATTTCCCTGAAACGAAGAAAATAAGAGTAAAGACAAGGCCACGATGCCGGTGTATAACTTGGCGCCAAGAAGTTCTAACATAAGCCTCCCCTTCAGGTAATGGGGATGATGCGTTCCACCACCGGGGCGAGCGTGAAGGCGATCCTCAGCATGCCGTTGATGTAGCTCACGCGGGGATTATCTTTATCCACCGGGCTCTCCGGGAAATAGATTCTGCGCTCAAAGTGACCGGTCTCGATCTCCATATTGTAATAACAAAGCGGGCAATTCTTGGCGGGGAAGCTGCGGTTGCCGCTGATCCGCAGATACTCCGGGCTCACGGAGATGGCGATCTCGTCCTTCTCCACGCCCGCCAGTTCTGCCACCACAATCCACTCGGTATCGGTCTGAAAGACATCACAGCGTGGATGCCAGGCTTCGTCGATGGCTTCCTCGATGGCCTGGGTATCGCTATTCAAGGAATTAACCTCGCCCAAAAGCTTGAGCATTTCACGATGTATGCCCACGAGGTTCGAAAATATCCTCTCGCGCATCAGTTCAACCTCCTCAGGTTTATCTTTATCGCATTACCATTCGTTGCGTTCACGGAAGAAGAAGTTATACTCCGTATCCGGAGCCAGATCTACCGTGAAAGTAACCGTGTTCTTCACATTATCCAGAGCGTAGCGGCGTTCGGCTTCCACGATGCGGGCTGTGCCGGAAAGCTGGTGGATCACATTGATGCTTTTGCGGGTGCTGCTGTTGTTCTTCAGGTTCACATGGATCTCGCGCTCGGAAGCATTGCGGGAAATGGTCTTCTGGTTGCGCACGGAAGAGTTTGCCACCAGATCAAAGGCCTTGCCGGTGTTGATCTTGATTTCTTCGTTGCGACCGGTGTGATTGATGCTGTCTTCACCGATGAACTCCATGTTGCCGTCGCTATCCGCTTTATATATCTTGAAAGTGCCTTTGGGCAGGGGTTTACCCAGGCCCTGATCGGCAGTATTGGTGAATTTGATGACGCTGCTCACGCCGCTGCCAAAGGTGGTGAATTCATACACAGACTGGGCAGTGACCTTCTGCGTGGGGTACAGCTCCAGCTGCTTGGTCTGGTTGTTGGCAAAGGAGACCTTTTGGTCCAGAGTGTACATGTGAAAATCGTGAAAGGCCTTTTGCTCAAAAGAGGGCGCGCTTCCGGCAGCCATAGACACAGATTCATCCATCGCTTCAAAGCGGTTGTAGCCGCCGAACTTTTGGCGCACTTGGTTCACTTCTCCGGCGATCAGCTTCAGGTTCACATTCTCAAAGGCTTTGCCGCTTCTGTTGTTGATCGTCACCCAGCTGTTGAGGTCCAGCTTGGATTCGTCCCAGACCGCGTTGTAAGTCACATCCCAGGAAAATCCGCCGCTCAAATAGCTCAGCTGCACCGGGTATTTCCCTTTTTTGGGGGCGATCAGGCTCCATGCCAGAGTGGGTTTGGTATAGAAGTTTGCCGGCAGCGAGGCCAGCTGAATCCACTGCACTTCGCTATCCGCGATCACCAGCAAGCGCCGGGTGCTATCCTCGATGATGCCGATGTTTGCGCCATCAAAGAACTTCAGGATGCCGCGCAGCTTGGATTGATCCTTGGTAACCGCCAACACTTCCTGATCCAGGTATTTGGTCATGATCTGATACTTCCCCGCCAGGTCATATTCATAGTTCTGTTCTGCCACCCGCAGTCCGCTGCTTCTCACGATCACGGATGCCGGCATAATGCGGGAAGTAATGTCGTCGAAGTTATATTTTTGTTTACCTTGCTCCAGATCCAGATTAAAATCGCTGCGAATCAGGGAAAGGTCGTCGTTATAAATCGTAATCCAATCTTCCGCCACAAGCGGCAGAGTGCAAAGCACCAGCATCAGCACAGTGATAAATAGCCGATAGTTCATTTTGGCTCCTTTTTGATGTTCATCAATCCTTGGGGTTAATCAATCCACATCCGGATACAGATTATTCCATGTTCCGGGCTTGTCAAGCACAGAATTTGCATCATCAGCGCTTATACCGCAAACAGCGGGCATTCCTGCACATATTCTATCCTTCGCGGCGCAGGCTGCGCTCTTTATCGCGCGCCATATCCTTTTGCTGGAGGCTGTCCCTTTTGTCGTAGGTCTTCTTGCCTTTGGCCAGGGCGATGGTCAGTTTGCACCTTCCCTGATCGTTGATATAGATGTTCAGCGGCACAATGGTCATGCCCAGTTCATCCACCTTGCTTTGCATGCGGCGAATCTCCTGGCGGTGCAGCAGCAGCCGGCGTGGACGCTCTGTCTCGTGGTTGAAGACCCCGGCATTTTCCCAGGGTGAAATGTGGAAGTTCATCAGCCAGCACTGGCCGTCTTTGATTTTGGCAAAGCTATCCTTGAAGTTGATTGCACCGTTGCGGATGGATTTGATCTCCGTGCCGGTGAGCGAGATCCCGGCTTCAAACTTTTGGATGATGGTATAATCGTGAGTGGCCTTGCGGTTCGTTATCGCCTTCACTTTTGCATCTCTCTTTGGATCTTGCGCATGAACTCATCCGCCTGCTCGATCAGCTCGCTTTCATCCAGATTCACCAGTTGATAATCCCGCACCGCAAATTTACCTGCAACCATCACATCCCGCATTTGGTGCGACCCCATTGAATATACTAATTGGGAATAGGGGTTGTAGCAAGGCGAACTTGGCAGGTTTTGGATATCCACAAGACAGAGATCGGCGGCTTTGCCGGGCTCCAGGCTGCCCAAGGTGTCTTCCATACCCAAAGCTCTTGCCGCTTCGATGGTCACATGCGCAAAAGCCTCTCGCGCCGGCAGAAACAGCGGATCCCCGTTCAGGGCTTTATGCAGTTTGGCGGTGGTGGAAAGCTCTTCCAGCAGGTCCAGGTTGTTGTTGCTGGCTACTCCGTCTGTGCCCATCGCGAAGCGGACGCCGTGTTCCATCATGCTTTTCAGCGGGGCAAAGCCGCTTGCCAGCTTCAGGTTGCTATCCGTGCAGATCGCCACGGCGGAATTGCTTGCTCCCAGTCTGCGGCATTCTTCCCCGCTCAGCCACACTCCGTGCGCAAACATGCAGCGCGCTTCCAGAAAGCCCAGGTCTGCCAGATAATCCAGCGGCCGTTTGCCATGCGCTTTCAGGCAGTCCTCCAGCTCCAAGCGGGTCTCGCTGAGGTGAGTGTGCAGCCTCCAATCGTGCTTGAGGGCGTATCCCGCGCAGGCTTTCAAGAGCTTTTCAGAGCAAGTGTAGAGCGCGTGAGGCGCCAAAGCGCATTCTGCCAAAGGGAGATCCCGGCAAAAGTCTTCCAGCTCCAGCATCTTGGCTTCGTAGAGCGCGGGGTCTCCGGCAAAATCCGGGGCAATGACCGCGGTGGAAACGATCACCCGCATGCCCGCCCGGGAGCAAGCTTTGGCGATCATATCGCTGTGAAAATACATGTCGTTTGAAAGACAGATCCCGTTTTTGAGCATCTCTGCCGCGCCGTGCAGGCTGGCGTCATACACGAAGTCCGCGTCCACCAGTTTGGCTTCCAGCGGCCAGATGTATTCACTCAGCCAACGATCCAGGGGCAGATCATCCGCCAGGCCCCGAAAATAGGTCATCGGCAAATGGCTGTGGGCATTGATCAGCGCGGGAATCACCAAACAGCCGGTGGCGTCCACAACGCTCTGTGCTTTATAGTCCTTCAGCCGGTCAAGCGCGAGGATATCTTGAATAAGCCCATCCCGGACCAGGATGAAGTGATCCTCCAACACCCGAAAGCCGGCATCCATGCAGACGATCCTGCCGCCCTTGATGATGTGGTCACATCTCTCTTTCATTGCTGAACCTTCTGGGCTGCCTCGGAGGGTTCAAAGATCCCCTTGGGCGTGATAATTTTGGTGATATAGCTGGCGGGAGTGATATCAAAAGAGGGGTTCAGTGCGATTGACCCGGGGTTTGCGATGCAGCTTTCACCGATATACTTGATCTCGGCTTCATCCCGGATTTCGATCGGGATATCCTCTCCCTTGGCGCAGCCAAAGTCAAAGGTGCTTAGCGGGGCTGCCACATAGAAGGGCACATCGTGGACTTTCGCCATCACCGCTTTCTCATAAGTACCGATCTTATTGGCAATATCCCCGTTCAGGCAAATCCGATCCGTCCCGGTGATCACCAGATCAATCTCGTTTTTCCAGAAATAGAAGCCGGCAGCGGAATCAGCGATAATCGCGTGCGGAATCCCTTCCTGCTCCAGCTCAAACGCCGTTAAACGCGCTCCCTGAAGGCGCGGACGCGTCTCATCCACATAGACAAAGATGTTTTTACCCTGTTTATGTGCCTGCCGGATCACCGCCAGCGCCGTGCCGTGATCCACCGTCGCCAAAGCGCCGGCATTGCAATGTGTCAGGATGCGATAACCTTCTTTGATCAGCTCTGCTCCCCGGTTTCCCAGTTCCAAACACTCCGCCGCGCTGCGATTGGCAAATTCATTGGCTGCCAACAGCGCTACCTGCCGCGCGTGAACCAGATCCGGAATAAACTTCAAGGTGCTTTCATACACGCTGTTGACCCCGATTGAGAGATCCACCGCCGTGGGGCGGGCACTGATCAATTCGTCCCGCGCGCTGCGCAGATATGCCCGAAACTTCTCTTCCGGAGCGCTTTGCGCCGCCATTGCCAGGCCATAAGCGCCCGCCGCGCCGATCGCCGGAGCCCCGCGCACCGTCATATCCCGGATCGCTGCCGCCACCTCCAGGTAGCTGCTGTATTCGCGAATCTCGAAGGCAAAGGGCAGTTTATTTTGATCTATCATTTTCACCCGGGCGTGTTCAAACCACACGCTGCGGTATTCTTGTCCGTTTATCTGCATTGTTTCTCCATAATTATAATGACTAATGGCAATTTCAATGAAGGGGGCAATTGTGTCAATATAGAAGTTTGCAACCCTTGCGAACCCGGACTTTTCCTGCCGGAATGGCATTTATAATCCTATCCCTGACGGAGCACCCAATCTTTCTTTCAACCCCGGACAACAGGACTTTTCCAAGCTAATGAATGATTCTCATGGACAATCGAGCCAAAGGATAACTGGCAATGTGTTGTTGGCTGCTGTTTTTGCTTTAGTGCTTGGTGATGTTGTTGAATCTAGTTAGATGGTGATTTCGGGTGGGTACTGTTTTTGTTTCGGGTTGAGTGCTGTCTGACAGAAAAACGCCCCAGGAGCGGCGTGTTCCGATTGGAGCTCGTTTCTCCCGAAACGTTTTTCTGTC